>NZ_NKFL01000006.1:643904-1287809 GCF_002223055.1 Burkholderia sp. HI2500
GGCAACCTGGCGCGCGCGGACGACACGCTGCTGACGACCGTCGTGTCGCAGAACCCCGTCTACGTGTATTTCGACTGCGACGAACAGAGCTACCTGCGCTACAACGCGCGGCGCGCCGATCCGAAACATCGCGCGATCGGCGCCGATCCGGTGCGCGTGGGCCTCGCGAACGAGACGGGCTTCCCGCATGCGGGCACCGTCGACTTCCTCGACAACCGGCTCGACCCGCAAACGGGCACGATCCGCGCGCGCGTGCGGCTGCCGAATGAGGACCATACGTTTACGCCGGGCCTGTATGCGCGCGTGCAGCTCGTCAGCGGCCGCGACCAGGATGCGCTGCTCGTCGACGACAAGGCCGTGCTCACCGACCAGGATCGCAAGTACGTGTATGTGATCGGGCCCGGCGACAAGGCGCTGCGCCGCGACGTGACGATCGGCCGCGGGGTGGAGGGCGAGCGGATCATCGAGAAGGGGATCCAGGCGGGCGACCGCGTGGTTGTCGACGGCATGCAGCGGATCTACTATCCGGGCGCGCAGGTGAAGCCGAAGACGCTGCCCGCACGCGCCGATGCCGGTGCAGGCAATGGCGCGGGCAACGGGCCGGTCAACGGCACGCAGGCCGTCGCCGATGCCGGCGCGCCGGCCGCGCAGTAACGGGAGACAGCCAATGGATTTCTCCCGATTCTTCATCGACCGGCCGATCTTCGCGGTCGTGCTGTCGATCGTCATCTTCGCGATCGGCCTGATCTCGATCCCGATGCTGCCCGCCGGCGAATACCCGGAAGTCGTGCCGCCGAGCGTCGTCGTGCGCGCGACGTACCCGGGCGCGAACCCGAAGGAAATCGCCGAATCGGTTGCCGAACCGCTGGAAGAGGCGATCAACGGCGTCGAAGGCATCATGTACATGAAGTCGGTCGCCGGTTCCGACGGCAGCCTGCAGGTGGTCGTCACGTTCCTGCAGGGCGTCGATCCCGACACGGCCGCCGTGCGCGTGCAGAACCGCGTGAGCCAAGCGCTGTCGCGCCTGCCCGACGAGGTGCGCCAGTACGGCGTGACCACGCAGAAGCAGTCGCCCACGCCGCTGATGTACGTGAGCCTCTATTCGCCGGACAACAGCCGCGATTCGCTGTACCTGCGCAACTACCTGACGCTGCACGTGAAGGACGAGCTGTCGCGGCTCACGGGTGTCGGCGACGTCGGCCTGTCCGGTTCCGGCGACTACGCGATGCGGCTGTGGCTCGACCCGAACCGGCTCGCGTCGCGCGGGCTGACCGCGAGCGACGTGATTGCCGCCGTGCGCGAGCAGAACGTGCAGGTGTCGGCCGGCCAGCTCGGCGCGGAGCCGTCGCCGAAGAAGAACGACTTCCTGCTGTCGATCAACGTGCGCGGCCGGCTGCGCACGGTGCAGGAGTTCGGCGACATCGTGCTGCGCACCGGCGACGACGGGCAGGTCGTGAAGCTGTCCGACGTCGCGCGCGTCGAACTCGGCGCGGGCGACTACACGCTGCGCTCGTATTTCAACGACAAGCCATCGGCGGTGGTCGGCATCTTCCTGTCGCCGGGTGCGAACGCGCTCGAGGTCGCGAAGGCCGTGTATGCGAAGTTCGACGAACTGTCTAAGCGCTTCCCGCCCGGCGTCGCGTACCGGCCCGTGTGGGATCCGACGGTGTTCGTGCGCGAATCGATCCGCGCGGTGCAGCACACGCTGATCGAGGCCGTGGTGCTGGTCGTGCTCGTCGTGATCCTGTTCCTGCAGACGTGGCGCGCGTCGATCATCCCGCTCGTCGCGGTGCCCGTGTCGGTGGTCGGCACGTTCGCGTGGCTCTATCTGCTCGGTTATTCGATCAACACGTTGACGCTGTTCGGGCTCGTGCTCGCGATCGGGATCGTCGTCGACGATGCGATCGTGGTCGTCGAGAACGTCGAGCGCAACATCGCGCAGGGCCTGAGCCCGCGCGACGCCGCGCACCAGGCGATGCGCGAGGTGTCGGGGCCGATCGTCGCGATCGCGCTCGTGCTGTGCGCGGTGTTCGTGCCGATGGCGTTCATGTCCGGCGTCACGGGCCAGTTCTACCGGCAGTTCGCGGTGACGATCGCGATTTCGACGGTGATCTCCGCGATCAACTCGCTGACGCTGTCGCCCGCGCTCGCCGCGAAGCTGCTGCGTCCGCACGATGCGCCGAAGGATGCGCTCACGCGTGGGCTCGACCGTGCGTTCGGCTGGCTGTTCCAGCCGTTCAACCGCTTCTTCGACCGCAGCTCCGATCGCTATCACGGCTTCGTCGGCCGCACGCTGAAGCGGCGCGGCGTGGTGTTCGCGGTCTATGCGGCGCTGCTCGCGGCCACCGCGCTGCTGCTCAACGCGGTGCCGGGCGGCTTCATCCCGGTGCAGGACAAGCTGTACCTGTTCGCGGGCGCGAAGCTGCCGGAAGGCGCGTCGCTCGCGCGCACCAGCGAGGTGACCGAGCAGATGACGAAGATCGCGCTCGGCACCGACGGTGTCGAGATGATGCCGGCGTTTGCCGGGCTGAATGCGCTGCAGGGCGTGAACACGCCGAACATCACGAACTCGTACGTGATCCTGAAGCCGTTCGACCAGCGCCACCGCAGCGCCGCGCAGATCAACGCGGACCTGAACGCGCGCTTCGCGGCCATCGGCGGTGGTATTACCTACGCGCTGATGCCGCCGCCGATCCAGGGCCTCGGCAACGGCTCGGGCTATTCGCTGTACCTGGAGGATCGCGGCGGGCTCGGCTACGGGGCCTTGCAGAATGCGCTCACCGCGTTCCAGGGCGCGGTCGCGAAGACGCCGGGGATGAGCTATCCGGTCAGTTCGTACCAGGCGAACATCCCGCAGCTCGAGGTGAAGGTCGACCGGTTGAAGGCGAAGGCGCAGGGCGTCGCGTTGACCGACCTGTTCAGCACGCTGCAGGTCTATCTCGGCTCGATGTACGTGAACGACTTCAACCTGTTCGGCCGCGTGTACCGCGTGATGGCGCAGGCGGATGCCGGGCACCGGCAGACGGCCGCCGACATCGCGAACCTGCGCACGCGCAACGCGAAGGGCGAGATGGTGCCGATCGGCTCGATGGTGACGGTGGCGCCCGCGTATGGGCCCGACCCGGTCGTTCGCTACAACGGCTATCCGGCCGCGAACCTGATCGGCGATGCCGATCCGAAGGTGATGTCGTCGTCGCAGGCGATCGAGAAGCTCCAACAGATCGCGAAGGACGTGCTGCCGCCGGGCATCACGCTCGAATGGACCGACCTCAGCTACCAGCAGGTCACGCAGAGCAACGCGGCGATCGTCGTGTTCCCGCTCGCGGTGATGCTCGTGTTCCTCGTGCTCGCGTCGCTGTACGAGAGCTGGACGCTGCCGCTCGCGGTGATCCTGATCGTGCCCGTGTGCATCTGCGCCGCGCTGTTCGGCGTGTGGCTGTCGGGGGGCGACAACAACGTGTTCGTGCAGGTCGGTCTCGTCGTGCTGATGGGGCTGGCGTGCAAGAACGCGATCCTGATCGTCGAGTTCGCGCGCGAGCTCGAAATCCAGGGCAAGGGCGTGATCGACGCCGCGCTCGAAGCGTGCAAGCTGCGGCTGCGCCCGATCGTGATGACGTCGGTCGCGTTCATCGCGGGCTCGGTGCCGCTGCTGATCGGCGGCGGCGCGGGCAGCGAAGTGCGCGCGGCCACCGGCATCACCGTGTTTGCGGGGATGCTGGGCGTCACGCTGTTCGGGCTGTTCCTGACGCCCGTGTTCTATGTGGCGATCCGCAAGCTCGCGGGCGGCACGCCGGCCGTGTGGAGCGAACACCACGGCACCCTCGAAGGAGAAAACCGATGAGCGCCGCTTTCCGTCTTTCCGCGCTCGCGATGTCGGTGACGCTCGCCGCGTGCGCGGTCGGCCCCGATTTCAAGCGGCCCGACACGGCCACGGCCGCGCGATTCGCGCGCGATGCGCATCCGGCGGCGCCGTCCGGTACGACGCCGGAGATGCCGCCCGACGCATCGGCCGATGCCGATGCCGCGTTCTGGCGGGGCTTCGGCGATCCGGTGCTGACGCAGCTGATCGACACGGCGCTCGCGGCTAACCAGGACCTGCAGGTCGCCGTGTCGCGCTACGACGCATCGAATGCGCTGCTGTCACAGGCGACGTTCGATCGTTACCCGACGATCACCGCGAGCGGGCAGATCGGCCATCAGCTGATGAGCAAGGACCAGGCATTCGGCGCGCCGCGTAGCCAGCGCGATACGCCGACGTCCAGCGTCGGGATCAATGCGGCGTGGGAGCTCGACCTGTTCGGCCGCGTGCGTCGTTCGATCGAGTCGCAGCGTGCGGAAACGGCCGCCAGCGCGGCGGACGTGCGTGCGGTGCGCGTCGCGATCGCCGGCGAGGTGGCGAGCACATACGTCGATCTGCGCGGCTCGCAGGAGCGGCTGCGGATTGCCCGCGAGAACGCCGACAACCAGAAGCAGACGCTCGCGCTGATCAATGCGCGCGTCGGCGCGGGGAGAGGCTCTGAACTCGATGCGGCGCGGGCGCGCGCGCAATACGAATCGACGACGTCGCGGATCGCCGTGTACGAAGCGGCGATCGGCGTCGACGAGCACCGGCTCGCGGTGCTGACCGGACAGACGCCGGACGCGCTGATCGGCCGCTTCGATCTCCCGAAGGCAGCCGCGTCGGCGGGCACGCCCGTGCCGCTGCCGGCGCTGGCCGCCGACATCGATCCCGGCACGCCGGGCGACCTGCTGCGGCGGCGGCCCGACGTCGCGGCCGCCGAGGCACGGCTGCACGCGGCGACCGCACGCGTCGGCGTCGCGACGGCCGACCTGTTTCCGCGCTTCACGCTGTCGGGGCTGCTCGGCAGTGCGACGAGCAGCTACGGGTTCTTCCGCGCGGGCAGCGACACGAACCTGATCGCGCTCGGCATCGACTGGTCGTTCCTCGACGTCGGCCGCGTGCGTGCGCGGATCGCCGCGAGCGACGCGGAAGCGGCCGGGCAGCTCGCGCAGTACCGGCAGACCGTGCTCGGGGCGCTGGAGGAAACGGAGAACGCGCTGCTGCGCACCGCCCGCACGCGTGACGAGACGAATCATCTCGTACGGGCCGCGACCGACAGCGCGCGCGCCGCACAGTTGGCGCAGGCGCGGTTTTCGGCGGGCGCGATCGACTACTACGAAGTGCTCGACGCGCAACGCACGCTGCTGCAGGCGCAGGATGCGGCGGCCGACGGGCAGATGCGCAGCGCGGCGTCGACGGTGGCGTTGTACAAGGCGCTGGCGGGCGGCTGGCCGCAGGGAACGGGGCAGGGCCCGCAGCAAGGCCCGCTCGCGCAGGCGGAGCAGTCAGCGCAGTAGCGTGGACAGGGCGGTGGCGCGGCAGGCCGGGCAATCCCGCCTGCCGCGCCGCCGCTTGATTACACGCTGGCCGGATCGACCTTGTCGATGTCGATGCCGTAGCGCCGGATGGCTTCGCCGACGCGTGCACGCGGAATCGCGCCGTCGTCGGCGAGCGCCTTCAACGCTGCGATCACGATGAAGTGCCGGTCGACCTCGAAGAACGTGCGCAGCGCGTCGCGCGTATCCGAGCGGCCGAAGCCGTCGGTGCCGAGCGACACGAAGCGCCGGCCGTCGACGAACCCGCGGATCTGGTCGCCGACGATCTTCATGTAGTCGGTCGCCACCACCACCGGCCCCGTGCGGCCGTCGAGGCATTGCTGCACGTACGGCACGCGCGGCGCCTGCTCGGGATGCAGCAGGTTCCAGCGTTCCGCGGCAAGCCCGTCGCGGCGCAACTCGTTCAGGCTCGTCGCGCTCCACACGTCGCTCGACACGCCGAAGTCCTGCGCGAGCAGGTCGCTCGCGGCGATCACTTCGCGCAGGATCGCACCGCTGCCCATCAACTGCACATGCGGCGCTTCGACCGTGTGCGACGTGCCTTCGCGCAGCAGGTAAAGCCCCTTGAGAATGCCGGCTTCCGCGCCGTCCGGCAGTGCCGGATGCGGATAGTTCTCGTTGAGCAGCGTGATGTAGTAGTACACATCCTCCTGTTCCGCGAACATCCGCCGCAGGCCGTCGCGCACGATCACCGCGAGTTCGTACGCATAGGTCGGGTCATACGACACGCAGTTCGGAATCACCGACGACAGCACGTGGCTGTGCCCGTCATCGTGCTGCAACCCTTCGCCCATCAGCGTCGTGCGGCCCGACGTCGCGCCGAGCAGGAAGCCGCGCGTACGTGCGTCGCCGGCTGCCCACGCGAGGTCGCCGACGCGTTGCAGCCCGAACATCGAATAGAAGATGTAGAACGGAATCGTCGGCAGGCCGTGGTTGCTGTATGCGGTGCCGGCCGCGATCCACGACGCGATCGCGCCCGATTCGTTGATGCCTTCCTGCAGGATCTGCCCGTCCTTCGCTTCCTTGTAGTAGCTGAGCTGGCCGGCGTCCTGCGGCGTATAGAGCTGGCCGAGATGCGAGTGGATGCCGATCTGGCGGAACAGGCCCTCCATCCCGAACGTGCGCGACTCGTCCGGCACGATCGGCACGACGAGCTTGCCGAGTGCCGGATCCTTCAGCAGCGTGCCGAGGATGCGCACGAAGGCCATCGTGGTCGACAGCCCGCGCTCGCCGCTGTCCTTGAGCTGACCGTCGAACGCGGCGAGCGGCGGCACCGGCAGCGGCGCCACACTGCTGAAGCGGGCCGGCACGTGGCCGCCGAGTGCGGCACGGCGTTCGGCGAAGTAGCGTGCCTCGGCGCTGCCCGGCTCCGGCTTCAGATAGGGCAGTTCGTCGAGCTGCGCATCGCTCACCGGCAACGCGAAGCGGTCGCGAAACGCGCGTACGGCATCCGCGCTCATCTTCTTCAACTGGTGGTTCACGTTCTGGCCTTCGCCGGCTTCGCCCATCCCGAAGCCCTTGACCGTCTTCGCGAGCACGACGGTCGGCCGTCCGTCCGCGCGCATCGCCTGCGCATAGGCCGCATGCACCTTTTCCGGATCGTGGCCGCCGCGCGCCAGTTTCCAGATGTCGTCGTCGGACAGGTCCGCGACGAGCTCAAGCAGTTCCGGATACTTGCCGAAGAAATGCTCGCGCACGTACGCGCCGCTCTGCGACTTGAAGGTCTGGTAGTCGCCGTCGACGCATTCCATCATGCGCTGGCGCAGCAGGCCCGTCGTGTCGCGTTCGAGCAGGCGATCCCACCCGGCGCCCCAGATCACCTTGATGACGTTCCAGCCCGCCGCGCGGAACGTGCCTTCGAGTTCCTGGATGACCTTGCCGTTGCCGCGCACGGGGCCGTCAAGGCGCTGCAGGTTGCAGTTGACGACGAAGATCAGGTTGTCGAGCCGTTCGCGCCCGGCGAGCGAGATCGCGGCGAGCGATTCCGGCTGATCCATTTCACCGTCGCCGAGGAAGGCCCAGACCTTGCGGCCCTGATGCGCTTTCAGCCCGCGATATTCGAGGTAGCGCATGAAGCGCGCCTGATACGCGGCGGTGAGCGGCCCGAGCCCCATCGACACGGTGGGGAACTGCCAGAAATCCGGCATCAGCCGCGGATGCGGATACGACGACAGCCCGTCGCGTCCCGCTTCGCGGCCGGTCTCGCGGCGGAAGTTGTCGAGTTGCGCGTCCGTGATGCGGCCTTCCAGGTACGCGCGGCCATAGATGCCGGGCGCCGAATGGCCCTGGATGTAGACCATGTCGCCGTCGAAGGTATCGGTGCGGCCGCGGAAGAAGTGATCGAAGCCGACGTCGTACAGCACCGCGGCCGACTGGTAGGTCGCGATGTGCCCGCCGACGTTCGAAAGCCGGCCAGCGCGCAACACCATTACCATCGCGTTCCAGCGGATCATCGCGTTCAGGCGCCGTTCGAGCGCGAGATCGCCCGGGTAGGCCGGCTGCCGTTCACGCGGCACCGTGTTCACGTACGCGGTCGTCACGCGGCCGTGCAGGTCGCCGTGGCGTGCCGCGTCGAGATCGGAAAGCCGGTCGAGCAGGTAGTGCGCGCGCGGGCGGCCTTCGAGCGCGATCACGGATTCGAGCGCATCGAGCCATTCGCGGGTTTCCTGCGGGTCGATGTCGGGTAGCGCGAGAGGTGCGGTCATGCAATGTCTCCAGAAGCATAAGGCTGCGCGGCGCGACGGTCGTGGCGCCGCGACGCGGGACGGAACGCCCGCCGATCGGCGGGCAGATGGTTGCAATTGCAATCGTACGAGGGCAATTGTTATCGAGGTAAAATTTAATTGCAACTGCAATTCAACGAGAGGAACGACCTGACATGAGCGCACCCGAACCCGATCTGTGGTTCTCGTTCGTCCGCGCACACCGGACGATGATTCGCGAGATCGAGCGCCGCCTTGCGGCGGCCGGCCTGCCGGCCTATGCGTGGTACGACGCGTTGTGGGGGCTCGAAAGCGGGCCCGACGGCACGCGTCGCATGCACGAGCTGGCCGACGTGCTCGCGATCGAGCGCTACAACCTCACGCGGCTCGTCGACCGGCTCGAACAGGAGGGGCTCGTCACGCGCGTCCGTTCGGCGGACGATGGCCGCGCCGCGTATGCGAGCATCACCGACAAGGGGCGGACGCTGCGCAAGAAGATGTGGAAGGTGTACCAGTCGACGGTCTCGGAACTCTTTCTCGATCAGTTCGGCGGCAAGGAGCAGGCGGCGATGGCCGCCGCGCTCGACCGTGCGACCGCCGCGGCGCGCGACGCGGGAGCCGACGCGAAGTAGCGTCAGCCGGCACGCACGTCAGCCGCTCGCATAGCGGCGCATCGCTTGCGCGGCCCAGTCGGCCGGCACGCGGCCGTCGTCGGCCAGCAGCCGAAGCGCGACCGCGGCGATCCAGCGTGCATTCGGCGCGCGCGCGCCGGGGCCCGGGCCGGCCAGATCCGCGCCGAGCGCCGCGAAGCGGGCCGGGACGAACGCCCCGATCTGCGCGGCGACGTGCCCCGCGTAGCCTGTCACCGCAAGCACCGGCGTGCGGCTGTCGCCGATGCATCGGCGCACATGTGCGATCCGCGGTTCGTCGTGCGGATGCAGCAGGTTCCACCGTTCGGCTGCATGACCGTCGCGGGCGAGTTGCGTGTAGCTCGGGCAGCTCCAGATCGTCGAATCGATGCGCCATTCGTCGTGCAGCAGGTCGGCCGCCTCCAGCACCTGCGCGAGCGTGCTGCCCGCGCCGCACAGCCGGATCTGCGCAGCCGCGCCGGCCGCCGTGCGCCGGCCGGCCCGCACCATGCCGCTGAACGCATCGCGGGCCGCGGTGGCCGACAGCGGTTTCGCATCGGGTACGAGGTCGTCGTGGCTCGCGAGGTAACAGAATCCCGGCTGGCCGGCGACATAGAGCGTGCGCAGCGCGTGGCGCAGGATCGCGATCGCCTCATGGCCCGACGCCGGGTCGTACGGCGTGCACGCGGGGTTCGCGGCCAGCCAGTGCGGGACATCGGGCGTCACGCCTTTCGGCCAGGACGACGCGACCGTTTCGGCATCGTTGACGAAGATCCCGCGATCGATGGTTTCGATCGACGCCAGCCGCAGCCGGTCGGTCGCGCGCGCATGCAGCAGGTACAGCAGCGGCTTCTCGAACCGCTTGCGCGCATCGAGAAACCGTAGCGGCCATGCACTGATGCGGCGATGCGCTCCCGCATCTGCGGACGGCTCCCGCGCATCGGCTCGGACGACCCAGACGCGTTCCGCTGTCGCCGCATCGCGTTCGAGGCAATCGGCGGCCGCGCGCATCGCGCCGAGCGGCGACACCGCACGGCCACGCGGCGCGAGCCGCTGCGTGATCAGCCTGTCGAGGCAGGCTGATCACGCAGCGGCGGGTGTCGGGTGTCCGCACGGGCGGACCGGATCGCGCAGTCTGCATGTCCCTCCTCCGAGTACTGGCATGCCGCCGGGGCTATCGGTTCCGGCATAGGATTGCAATTGCAACGATTGTAGTTGCAACGACAACCGGAAGACAAGGACCACCATGATCTCGACGCATCCCCTCACGTTTTATACGGCCAACACGCCGAACGGGCACAAGGTCGCCATTTACCTGGAAGAGGCCGGGCTCGCCTACGACCGCGTGCACGTGAACCTGTCCGCCGGCGAGCAGCGTAGCCCGGCGTTTCTCGCGATCAACCCGAACGGCAAGATCCCGGCCATCGTCGACCACGACGCCGGGCTGACCGTGTTCGAATCCGGCGCGATCCTCAGCTATCTCGCCGCGAAGACGGGCGTTCTGCATCCCGACACGCTGGCCGAGCGCACGGCCGTCCAGCAATGGCTGCACTTCCAGATCGGCGGAATCGGGCCGATGCTCGGCCAGCTCTGGTGGTTCCTGCATGCATCGAAGACGGTCAATGCGCAAGCGCTCGAGCGCTACCGGAACGAGGCGCGGCGTCTCTATGGGGTCGTGAACGGCCGCTTGGCGGAATCGGCGTATCTCGCGTCGCCGCGCTACTCGATCGCCGACATCGCCGCGTTTCCGTGGCTGCGCACGGCGCCCGAACTCGATCTCGATCTGGCCGACTACCCGCACGTCGAGCGGTGGCTCGCCGGCATCGAGGCGCGGCAAGCCGTTCAGCGGGGCCTGATCGCATGCCGCGCGCCGGCGGAGGAGGGCGCGCACTGACCTCGCATCGCCCGCGCCGGACGGATGGCGCGGGCGCCGGTTGCCGGCCTGCCGGGAAACATTGTTCTCCTTCGTCGTAAACGTCTCGAATGCGTGATATTTGCGCCGCGCGATCCGGTTTAGAGTGGCCGCGAATCGATGACGATGTGTCGTATCGCCGCAGTTGCGGGCGCTACAGACGCACCAGAGGAGCAGGAGACAAATGAGTGAAGGCAGGATTACGCAGGTCGAGTCGTTCGGTTTCGAGCGCATTCCCGATGCATCGCGCTATGCGCGGCCGATCGATCTGTTCAGGTTGCTGTTCGGCGGCTGCAATACCTTTTCCACGTCGGTGCTCGGCAGTTTTCCCGTGCTGGTCGGGCTGTCGTTCAAGGCGGGTGTCTGCGCGATCGTGCTCGGCGTACTCGCCGGCACCTGCATCCTCGCGCCGATGAGCCTGTTCGGCCCGCGCAACGGGACGAGCGACCCGGTGTCGTCCGGCGCGCATTTCGGCATCCACGGCCGGATCGTCGGCTCGTTCCTCGCGCTGCTCACGTCGATTGCGTTCTTCTCGCTCGCGGTGTGGAGCTCGGGCGACGCGCTCGTCGGCGGCGCGCACAACATGGTCGGCGTGCCGGTCAACGGCTTCACGCTCGGCGCGGCGTACATGGTGTTCGCGGTGCTCGTGCTGATCGTCTGCATCTACGGCTTCCGCTTCATGCTGTGGGTCAACAAGATCGCCGTGTGGGCCGCGAGCGTGCTGTTCGTCGCGGGCCTGTTCGCGTTCGCCGGCCTGTTCGACGTGAGCTATGCCGGCACGGTGCAGCAGGGCAGCGCGGGCTTCTGGGCCGCGTTCGTCGGCGCGGTGCTGGTGGCGCTGAGCAACCCGGTATCGTTCGCGTCGACGCTCGGCGACTGGGCGCGCTACATCCCGCAGCGCACGCCGAAGCATCGCGTGATGGGGGCCGTGTTCGCCGCGCAGATCGCGACCTTCGTGCCGTTCTTCTTCGGCCTCGCGACCGCGACGATCATCGCGACGAAGGCACCCGCGTTCATCGCGTCGAACGACTACGTCGGTGGGCTGCTCGCGATCTCGCCGCGCTGGTTCCTGCTGCCGATGTGCCTGATCGCGATCATCGGCGGGATGTCGACCGGCACGACCGCGCTGTACGGCACCGGCCTCGACGTGTCGAGCATGTTCCCGCGCCTGCTGAACCGCGTGCGTGCGACGCTGCTGATCGGCACGATCGCGATCGCGTTCATCTTCGTCGGCCGCTTCTGGTTCAACCTCGTCGAAAGCGTCGCGACGTTCTCGACGCTGATCGATACGTTCAGTTGCCCATGGATGGCGATCATGGTGATCGGCTACGTGACGCGGCGCGGCTACTATCTCGCGGACGACCTGCAGGTGTTCAACCGCGGGCTGCGCGGCGGCCATTACTGGTTCACGCATGGGTGGAACGTGCGCGCGATGGGCGCGTGGCTGCCGGCCGCGTTCGTCGGGTTGTCGTTCGTGAACCTGCCGGGGCAGTTCGTCGGGCCGCTCGGCAACCTCGCGGGCGGGCTCGATCTGAGCGTGCCGGTGTCGCTGGTGGTGGGCGGCGTGCTGTATTTCGTGCTGCTGATGCTGTATCCGGAACCGGATGGCGTGTACGGTCCGCACGGGCGACGCTTCGTGCGTGGCGGTGGGCAGTCGGCGCGCGGTAATGGCGCGCCGGTGATCCAGCCGAAGGGGTAAGCGCGGCGCGTGGTGTGTTGCGCCGCAAATGACGATGCCGCCGCGCGGGAGAGCTGCCGGCGGCATCGTCGTTTTTGGGCGGGTGGTTGCCAGAGGGGCGGCTTTACGCTCCACGCAGTGCCTCGAAAGTGCAAACGAAAACGCCCACCAGGTTCGTGGGCGCGCGTCGACCTGGATGCGGTTCAGTGGAACGAACTGCCCGCGAGCATCCCGCCGTCGATGATGAATTCCGACCCGGTGCAATACGCGGATTCGTCGGACGCGAGGAACAGCACGAGATTGGCCACCTCATCGGGCTTGCCGATGCGCGCGATCGGCAGGCCGCTGTAGATCGACGACGGATCGAAGTCCGCGAACTCGGGCGGGCGCGCCATCACCGTATCGATGCCACCGGGGTGCACCGAGTTCACGCGAATGCCGTAGCGGCCGAATTCGAGCGCGGCGGCCTTCGTCATTCCGCGCACCGCGAACTTGCTCGATACGTATGCGCTGCCGCCCGCGACGCCTTCCATCCCGGCCGTCGACGATACATTGACGATCGAGCCGCCACCCGCCGCCTTCAGCGCGCCCAGCGCCGATTTCATGCCGAGCCAGCAGCCGACCTGGTTCACGTCGATCACCTTGCGATAGTCGTCGAGCGAGCACGCTTCGATCGGCACGAGCTTCAGGATCGCCGCGTTGTTCACGAGGATGTCGAGCCGGCCGAACTGCGCGAGCGTCGCATCGACGGCAGCCTGCCAGTCGGCTTCGTTCGTCACGTCGAGATGCTGGAAACGTGCGGCGTCGCCGAGTTCGGCCGCGACGCGCCGGCCGGCTTCGTCCAGCACGTCGGCGATCACCACGCGTGCGCCTTCGGCGACGAACCTGCGCGCTTCCGCTTCGCCCTGGCCGCGGGCACCGCCCGTGACCAGCGCCACCTTGCCTTCGAGTCGTTTCAAGTTGCTTGCTCCTGTGAGTGAGAGGGACGCGCGGGACCGCTTACGCGGAGGCGGCCGCCGCGTCGACGATGCGAACCGGATCGGCGCCGTCCCATGCGCGGGCCTCGGTGATGCCGCGCGCGATCATGTCGCGCATGCCGGCGCCTTCGATCACTTCGACGCGCACGCCGGGATCGTCGGTGTCGTCGAGATAGGCGACGCGCGTGGCCGGGTTGCGTGCGTCGAACACGACACGCAGGCCGCGGGATGTGAGCCGTGCGAGCGCGGCATCGAGATCGTCGACGACCCACGCGACGTGATGCAGCCCGACGAGCGGCTGCCCGTGCGTATCGCGGTACGGCGAGCGCGCCTCGTTCGTCACGTGAATCAGTTCGATCTGCAGATCGCCGCGATACGCGAGCCCGACGTCCATCGCGACCGTGACGGGTTCGCCGAGATGGAAGCCGTCAAGGCGCACGTTGCGGAATACGGTCCACGGCCCGACGTCATGGCGTTTACGCCAGCGCGCGATACTGCGGTCGAGATCCGCGACCACGTAGCCGATCTGGTCGATGGGGCCGAGCATGGGATCGTTCATGGCGTCTCCTTGGCGGACACACGTGGGCGTGCCGCGCGATGATTGACGGTCATGATCGCAACAAAGCGCGCGCGGCGTGCCGTCCAAACGGATGACCTCGCACGCTTCGTCGTGGCGTGGCGGGCGAGTGGGTGCGCCGGGGGCGCGACGATGCCGGAATGCGAAGCGGAACGGAGAAGACGCGCTTCCGGCCGGGCGATCCGCGCGTTACCGCGCGTTCGGCCCCTTGACCGTCAGCCGGCACACGGTTGCCAACGCAAGCAGGTTCGGGTCGCGTTCGCGCCGGTGCAGGAAGCTCAGGCCGATCGTCTGGCGGATCGTCGGCCCGGCGAGCGGCACGAGCGCGATCTTGTGCGCGAACAGGTCGCGCACGCGCCCGGGCAGCAGCGAGCAACCGACGCCGCCCGACACGAAGTTGATCAGCGAGAAGATGTCGCCCACCCGCATCACGACGTTCGGCGTGACGCCGGCCGAACGAAACGCTTCCGTGAAGCCGTGATGCGTCGCGAAGCCTTCGCCGAGCGACACGAACGGCGCGTCGCCGCACGAGCACAGATCGATGGCATCGTGCCGCGCGTACGGCGAGTCGATCGGCGCGGCGAAGAACATCTCGTCCTCGAACAGCGCGATCGATTCGATCTCGGCATCCGGTTCGGGCAGCGCCATCAGCGTCGCGTCGATCGCGCCTTGCCGCAGCTTGTCGAGCAGGTCGGCGTTCGAGCCGAGCACGAGCTCGGTCTGCAGCTCGGGGCGGCGCTCCTTCAACGCGATCACGACTTCGGGCACGGTGCGGATCGTTAGCGAGTAGAGCGAACCGATCTTCAACTGGCCGGCGCCGTAGCCGGCCGCCTCGCGCGTCGAGCGGATTCCGTCCGTCATCGTCTTGAGCACTTCGCCCGCGACTTCGGCGAGCACCTGCGCGGCGTCGGTTGGAATGAGGTTCCGCCCCTCGTGGCGAAACAGCGCGCAGTGCATCCCTTCCTCGAGCGTGTGCAGCGCCCGGTGCACGCTGACCGTGCTGACGCCCAGCGCCTCGGCGGCCTTCGCGAGGCTGCCCGCTTCCATGAAGGCGAGCAGCACCTCGAGCTTGCGGAACGTGATCTCTTCGTTGATGCGGTTGCGCATGGTGCGGGCGACGGGAAGGGCGGCCGACGATTCTGCCGCAGAACCGGGGCTGCAACAATGCGCGGATTTCCGGGGTTTTCGCAGGGCGGCGCCCGGCGGGGCAACATTTAATCTCCGGCTAATCATCTGCCGCGGGTATTAATTGATGCGGGTTTTCGGCGTCCCTATGATCGTTGCACGCTGGTCGTACGGGCAGGCCGTGAGGTTCCGATGGCGCGGGCCTGTGCCCGCGCCAGCACCTTTCCTGCCGGCGATACGAACAGCCGGTTCGCCCATGCGTGCCACGCAACACGGCACGCATGCGGCGCGGCGCCATGAGACTGCAGGAGAGAAAAGCATGCGCGACTCACGTCGGAACTCGCGGCATCGGCAGGTGGTTGCCGCTGTCGTCGGCAATACCCTCGAGTGGTACGACTTCATCGTTTACGGTTTCTTCTCCGGGATCATCGCGCGGCTATTCTTTCCCGCCGAGAGCCAGTACGCGTCGCTGCTGATGTCGCTCGCGACCTTCGGCGTCGGCTTCTTCATGCGCCCGGTGGGCGGCATCCTGCTCGGGCTCTATGCGGACCGCAAGGGCCGCAAGGCCGCGATGCAGCTCATCATCTTCCTGATGACGCTGTCGATCGCACTGATCACGTTCGCGCCGTCGTACGCCGTGATCGGCCCGGCGGCGCCCATCCTGATCGTCGTCGCGCGGTTGCTGCAGGGTTTCGCGACGGGCGGCGAATACGCGAGCGCGACCGCGTTTCTCGTGGAAAGCGCGCCGGAGAACCGGCGCGGGCTGTACGGATCGTGGCAACTGATCGGCCAGTGTCTCGCGGTGTTCTCGGGCGCCGCGATGGGCGCGTGGGCCACGCAATCGCTGTCGGACGCGGCGCTGCATAGCTGGGGCTGGCGCGTGCCGTTCGCGCTCGGGCTGCTGATCGGGCCGGTCGGCCTGTGGATCCGCCGGCACATGGAGGAGACCGAGGCGTTCGTCGCCGCGAGCAAGTTGACCGTCGAGCCGCCGGCGAGCGTGTCGGGCGTGCTGCGCGACAACCTGCGCGGCGTGCTCGTGTCGATGGGGCAGACGATCACCGGCACGGCCGTGTTCTACGTGATGCTCGTCAACATGCCGACGTTCGTGCACAAGACCTTCGGGCTGCCGCTCGACCAGGTCTTCAAGGTGCAGATGGCGGCGGTTGCGCTGCTGACGGTGACGATCCCGTTCGCGGCGCTCGTGTCCGACCGCATCGGCCGGCGTCCCGTGCTGATCGCCGGTTCGCTGGCGCTGCTGACGGTCACGTATCCGCTGTTCACGTGGCTGGCCGCCGCGCCGGGCATCGGGCGCCTGCTCGTGATGCAGCTCGTGATCTGCACGATCATCGGCATCTGCTACGGGCCCGCGCCGACCACGCTCGCCGAGCAGTTCGCGACGCGTTCGCGCTCCACGGGCATCGCGCTCGCGTACAACGTCGCGGTGATGGTGTTCGGCGGCTTCGCGCCGTTCATCGTCACGTGGCTGACGCACGCGAGCGGGTCGTCTGTCGCGCCCGCATGGTACGTGCTCTTCGCGGCGTCGTTCGGGCTGCTTGCGAGCGTGTTCATGCACGACGGCGCGCCGTGCGTGCTCGCGCGCCGGCGGTTTCAGGGCGAGCCGTTGAGCGCCAAGTAGCGGCCGTGGCCTGCCGCCCGCGCCGGCGAGCCGTCGGCGCAGGCGGCAGGCAGGGTAGCGGTCCTGCCGATGCTTAGCATCACGGGCGGCGGCCTACCGCGGCCGCCGCCCCATCGTTACGCTTGGGCGATCATCCACTCTGTCCGGAAGGTCGCCATGTCCCGACTCGACTACACGCTGCTCGGCCCCTGCCTGCTCGCCATCGCGATCGACGCGATGGGCTTCGGGCTCGTCTATCCGATGATGTCCGCGATCTTCAGCGATCCGCACGCGGGCATCCTGCCGGCCGACGCCGGCGCGCATGCGCGCAATTTCTACCTCGGTCTCGGCTACGGGATCTACCCGTTGTGCATGTTCTTCGGCTCGTCGCTGATGGGCGACCTGTCCGATCGCTACGGCCGCCGCAGGATCCTGCTGCTGTGCGTGCTCGGCCTCGCGGCCGGCTACGGGATGATGGCGGCCGGCGCGTGGCACGCGAGCGTCGCGCTGCTGCTGGCGGGCCGCGGGCTCACCGGGCTGCTGGCCGGCTGCCAGGGCATCGCGCAGGCGGCGATCACCGACCTGAGCACGCCGGAGAACAAGGCGTACAACATGAGCATCATGTCGCTCGCGTTCAGCGCGGGCGTGATCGTCGGCCCTGTGCTCGGCGGCGTGACGTCCGATCGCACGATTTCGCCGCTGTTCGACTACGGCACGCCGTTCGTGCTGGTCGCCGCGCTGTCGGTGGCCTGCGCGTGCTGGACCTGGGCGTCGTATCGCGACTCTGCCGCACCGCGCGGCGACACGCGCATCGATCCGCTGCTGCCGCTGCGGATCATCGGGGAGGCCGCGCGCCAGCGCAACGTCGCGTTCCTGTCGGTGGTGTTCTTCCTGATGCAGGTCGGCTACGGGCTCTACCTGCAGACCATCATGCTGCTGCTGCAGGCGAGATTCGGCTACACGAGCGCGCGGCTCGGGCTGTTCAGCGGCGTGATCGGGCTCTGCTTCGTGTTCGGGCTGCTGTTCGTCGTGCGGCGGATGCTGCGCGTGTGGCGTGTGGTCGACATCGCGAAGACGGGCCTGCTCGTCGCGGGCGTCGGCCAGGTCCTGTCCGCGCTGTTCCCGCACGAGCTCGTGCTGTGGGCGCTCGCGATGGTCGTCGGCTGCTTCGACATGGTTGCGTACACGACGATGTATACGGCGTTCTCCGACGCGGTCAGCGAGGACCGGCAAGGCTGGGCGCTCGGCGTCGCGGGCTCGGTGATGGCCGTCGCGTGGGTCGTGACGGGCGCGCTCACGAACCTGCTGCCGGTGTTCGGCGAGATCGGCCTGCTGCTGATCGGTGGCGCGGGCTTCCTGCTCAGCTTCGCGATGATGGTTGTGTATGGCCGTACGCAGCCGGGTGCGCGAACAGCCGCGCTGTCGTAGGCGGTTTGCACGTTGGCCCGATTCTGTCGGACGTTGTCCCGCGCACCGCTGTCGCGCGTGGCCGTGCGGCCTGACACTGGCGCCTCGCGTCCCGGGAACATCCGGGCCGCGTCCGGCGGCGCCGGCTGGCCCGGCGCGCCGTTCCTTCGACATGCCAACCGAGAGAGTGACCCATGCAACATCCGACCATCCGTACCCTGGCGGGCGCGAGCGCGCCGACATCGATCGCCGCCGCCCGCACCGCGCTGCTGGTGATCGATTTCCAGAATGAATACTTCAGCGGCCGCCTGCCGATTCCGGAGGGGCCGCGCGCGCTGGGCAACGCGCAGCGCGTGATCGCGTTCGCCGACCGCGCGGGCATGCCGGTGTTTCACGTCCAGCACGTCGATGCGGCCGACGGCCCGATCTTCGCCGACGGCAGCGACGGCTTCCGCTTTCACGCGGACCTGCAGCCGGCGCCGCATCACACGGTCGTGAAGAAGACGTCGGTGAGCGTGTTCCCGACGACGGACATCGATGCGCGCCTGAAGGCGGCCGGTGTCGACACGCTGATCGTCACGGGCCTGATGACGCATGCATGCGTCGCCGGCGCGGCACGCGACGCGGTGCCGCTCGGCTACGCGGTGCTCGTCGTCGACGACGCATGCGCGACGCGCGACCTCGATCTCGCGGATGGCGGCACGGTATCGCACCGCGACCTCCACCGCGCGACGCTGGCCGCGCTGTCGGACACGTTCGGCGACGTGCTGACGACCGAGCAGGTGCTGGCGCTGGCCGTCGCCTGACGGCACGCCGCCGGATGCGTGCTTCAGCCCGCCCAGCCCGGCGCGGCGTATACGACTTCGCCGCGGAAGCACGTCTCGATCACACGGGTTTGCGCGAACGTCTCGACCGGGTGTGCGAACGGATTGCGGTCGAGGATCGCGAAGCTCGCGTCCTTGCCCGCTTCGAGCGAACCTGTACAGTCGTCGAAGCGCAGCGCATACGCGGTGTTCACCGTATAGGCCTCGAGCATCGTGAGCAGGTCGAGGCGTTCGTGCGGATTCCACGGCGGGCTGTCGGACTGGTCGATCAGCAGGTGCGTGACGCCCGTCTGGATGATCTGCATCGGGTCCATCGTGCTGACCGACCAGTCGGAGCCAGCCGCGAGCATCGCACCCGCATTGCGCAGGCTGCGGAACGGATAATTGCGCGCGGTGCGTTCCGCGCCGAGCAGGTCGCGATAGAGCTGCTGCTGTTCCTCGCGCGCGGCCGTCCACAGCGTCTGCACGCTGGCGATCGCGCCGAGCCGGTTGAAGCGGCTCATGTCGGCCGGATCGACGAGCTGCAGGTGCGCGAGCTGCGCGCGCCGGTCGCGCATGCCGTTGCGGATCTGGACGTATTCGAGTGCGTCGAGCGTCATGCGCACCGCGCGGTCGGCGAGCGTGTGGAAGTGCAGGTCGAAGCCGGCCGTATCCGCGAGCAGGCAGATCTCGTTCAGCGCGTCCTGGCTCCACAGCGCGAGGCCGCAGTCGTCGGTGCCGGCGTACGGCTCGAGCAGCGCGGCGGTTTTCGATTCGGGCACGCCGTCGACGAAGATCTTCACCGTATGCAGGCGCAGGTTGTCGCATTCGTATTCGCGACGCCATCTGGCGAAGCGCTCGATCTGCTCGCGCGGATCGCGGCGCGGGTTCGCATAGAGGCCTGCGCTCATGTACACCTTCAGCGTGCCCGCGCGCTGCGCGTCGGCGTAAGCCTTGAGTTCGGCCTCCTCGACGCGCGCGTCGAACCAGCCGGTGAGACCGTAACCGTGCGCCATCGCGTGCGCTTTCGCGAGCGACTTCGGGTAGCCGGCCGGGCTCAGTTGCGGAATGATCGGGCACACGCGGTAGAACGCCGCTTCGTGCACGACGCCATTCGGCGCGCCGGACGCATCGCGCTCGTACACGCCGCCGGCCGGGTCGGGCGTGTCAGCGTGGATGCCGGCCGCTTCGAGCCCTTTCGTGTTGAGGCAGCCGCTGTGCACGTCGAAGCCGACCACGAGCAGTGGCCGGTCGGGCACGATCCGGTCGAGCAGCTCGCGGGTCGGATACGCGCCGAATGCGGCCAGGTTGGCGCCGCCGAGATAGACCCACGGTTCGTTCGGCGTCGCATCGGCGCATGCGCGAATGCGCTGCAGGATCGTGTCGGGATCGTTGATGCCGGACAGGTCGAAGTCACCGAGGATCTGGTGGCCTTCGAGCGGGTGCACGTGGCCGTCGATGAGGCCCGGCAGCATCAGCCTGCCGGCCAGGTCGACGATGCGCGTCGCGGGGCCGGCCAGCGGGCGGATGTCGTCGTCGCGGCCGACGGCGATGATCTTGCCGCCCTGGGTGGCCAACGCCTGAGCGAAGCGGCGCTGCGCATCGCCCGTGTAAAGCAGGCCGTTCAGATAGACGGTATCGGCGTGTTGCATGTGTCTCCTCCGGATGAGGGAAGGTTCGACGGGCGCACGTGTCCTGCGGGCGGGCCGTGTGGCTCGTCCTGTCGCGTGAACCCGGTCGGGTTGGAATGAGATGCGGGGCTGCTAGGTGCCGGTGTTGCGTGGCAGGCGCGGCGATGCGCCGTGGTGAAGGCCGGCCGCCGCCGGAGCGTCACGCCGATCGCGCCGCCAGGTCTGGATCGGCGAATCGATGGGCGACGCGCGCGCGGCCGTGCGGGCCGGCGTCCATCCGGTATTCGGCATGCCGTGTCTCCGTGATATCCGACGCGTTCCGGTCGTCGGGTGAGTCAGATACTAGGAGCGGGGCGGCCGGCTGTCTGTCATCGTTTTGAGGACAAGACGCGACAAAGAAGGCGGGGGCGAGTGGGCGTGCAGCGATGCGGAGGTGTCAGCTATTGACCGCGGTCCCCCGGTGGTTCTTCCTCGGTCACGCACCACGCGAACAGCCCGGCCCGGTTCGCCACGCCGAGCTTCGCGAGCGAGCGCCCGAGATAGGTGCGCACGCTGCTGGGCTTGAGTGCGAGGGTGTCGGCGATCTGCGGGACAGGCTGGCCTTGCAACACCGCGCGGCATACGAGCCGTTCGCGCTGCGACAGCGCCGCGCCGCTGGCCGCCAGGCGCTGTTCGAACCGCTGCAGCAACGCGCCGTCATCCGAACGCGGCGTCAGGCGGGCGAGCCGTGCATGCTGGATCAGGAGCGGCAGCACGAAATCGCCGAGCTGCCGCAGCAGCGCCAGTTCGGCCAGCGTATAGGACGGCTGGCCGCGCCGGCGGAACAACGAGAACGCATAGACATAGTCGCGCTCGCTGCCGAGCAGCGTGCAGTCTTCGCCGAGTTCGCCGAGCGCGAAATGGCGGCCGTATTCGGTTGCCGTATCGATGTCCTCGTTGCACGAGAACACGAGCTGCGAATCGGTGGCGCGCTCGATATGCGGGAGCAGCGTGTCGGTGCGCCAGTCGCCCTGGGTATAGAGATCGAGCGCGTGGCGTGTGCCGTCGGGATCGTCGCCGCCCGCGAAGAACAGCACGTCGACACTGTCGACCGACTGCGACGGCGTATCGCGGCGGTAGCGCGTCGCGACGCTGTAGTGGGACTGCGGGTCGACGGTTTCGCGCAGCCACGCCCAGAGCCGGGCGGGAAACTGCGGACTGCCGAGGCTGGCGACCAGGTCGCCGGCATTGCTGAGGGAAATATGGGCGGGGCTCATCGTTGACACCGTCTTCGCGAACGGCCGCCCGGGCCGGCCGTGCTTCGCTTGCGACGGCGCGCCGGCGGCGCGGCGGCCGGCGGTGCGGTCATGCGGAACGGGGGCCGGCGCGGCGGCGAAGCTCGATTGTAGGGGAGTTCGCCGCCGCGGGGCATTCTCGCTTGCCCGGCGGGCGGCCGATCTCCCTTGGACGGGTGGTGCGCATCGTGGCGCACCACGTGCCGGCCCCGCGCGTCAGAACATCGTGTTCGCGTTCGCGGACTTTTCCGGTACCGACTGGATCACGTCCCAGTGTTCGACGATCTTGCCGTCTTTCACGCGGAAGATGTCGACGACCGCTTCGCCGCGGTCGCCCGGACGCTCGGTCGCATGCACGTGCAGGTAGACGAGGTCGCCGTCGGTTGCGCTGCGCACGATGCGCGCGCGCGATGCCGGGTTCTTCTGGAACGCGCCGACGAAGTACGACACGAACGGCTTCTTGCCGTCCGGCACGTTCGGGTTGTGCTGCTTGTAGTCGTCCGCGACGACGGCGGCGGCTTCGACGGCTTCGTGCTTGTTGAAGAAGCGGTCGTAGAACGTCAGCACGAGCTGGCGGTTGGTTTCCTCGGCGGCCAGGTCGCGCGTGGCCGGGCCGGCGGCCAGCGCGGCCGTCGATGCGGCCAGCAGGACGAGCGCGGCAACGGCGCGAACGGGGGAGCGGAGCGATGACATGTAGCGGGTTCCTTGTCTGACGAAGCGTGGGTGGGTGCGCGATGGGCGACGGCGGGTCGAGCCTGCCGCGGCGATCGGCGGGCGGCGGTGCAGGGTTGCGGATACACGCGCCTTGCCGCTGCGAGGGGTTTTCCGCCCGGCCCGTATCGTGACGACACGGGCCGGTAACGGCCGCGCGCCGTCGTCATGCTTCGTTGAACTGGCGAATCCGCGCGGCTGTCGGGCCGATCGAATGGTACAGTTGCCGCGAACCCCTCACAAGAAGTCAGCGCGGTGTGAACAGGTCACACCGCGCTGACCATGCGTTGCCCGTGAAAGAGAATCCAGTCATGCCGTTTTCGCCCGCCGACGAATCCGTCGAACTCGATCAGCCATGCCCGATTCGCGATGTGCTCGACCGCATCGGCGACCAGTGGAGCCTGCTCGTGCTCGAAGCGTTGTCCGGCGGGACGATGCGTTTCAACGAACTCGGCCGGACGATCGGCGATGTGTCGAACCAGATGCTGTCGCGCACGCTCAAGCGGCTCGAGCAGGACGGCTTCGTCAGTCGCACGCTGTACGCAGAAGTGCCGCCGCGTGTCGAATATGCGCTGACCGACCTCGGGCGTTCGTTCCTGACGCCGATGCAGGCGATGATCCGGTGGGCCGACGAACATCATCGCGCGATCTGCGCTGCGCGACGTCGTGCGCGGGAAATGGAAGGCGGCGGGCGCTGAGCGGGGCGCTTGCGCCGCCTTGTCGCTGGGCGTTGTGCTGCGTTCGGGTGCGATGCGACGAGGCGTAGCGTGGTTGCCGGTGCATCGCCATTGCATGAGTTCGTTATCCGAATGATTTCGTCGAGTTGAGCGAGGGCGCTGATGCAGCGGTGTGTTCCATTCGGCCCGAATGCGGCAATGCGCTGGCGGTGCTCCGCTTACAAGGGCAGGTCCGGGGCGATCGAGACGGTGGCCTTTCCCCGCATCGCGTACGAAGGGTGCGGCAGGGTCCGGTCGAGGCGGGATGGTGCGCCGTAGACCGGCGAGCACGTCGATGGGCGAGGTTGCGTGACCGGAAGCATTCCCCCGGTTAGCGCGCCGGCATCGGGCCGGGGGCAGGATTCGTTGGGGCGCCTGCCGGGCATCATGATGTTGATGTCGGGGCGGAGCGGCACGGGTTCGCCCGCGCCGCCCGCCCCGAGCCTGCTACTGGTCAGGCGCCCGGTGGCTGCCTATCGCCACGTACCGTCGACGTAGATCCACACCTGTCCCTGGCGTCGCCAGTAGCCGGGCACCCACCGACGCCCGGGGCGCCGTGCGACCCAGCGCCCCGGCACCCATATATAGCGGCCACGCTGCCAGCGCCAGTAGCCGTCGGTCCATATATAGCCATGCGGCCGTGGCGGCGGCGGGCGGCGGTCGTGCCGGGCGGCCGGCGGTGCGAAGCCCGGGCGGTCCGGATAGGGCGGGCCGCCGGGCACGCGATTCGGGCCGGACGGCCGGTACACGGGCGGCGCGGGCTGGGCCGAGGCGGCGCGGAGCCAGCCGCCGGTGCCGACGAAGGCGGCGGTCAATCCGATGGCGCGTAACAACGAGCGTCGATTCATGGCGTGTCCTGTTCTGTATTCGAGGCTGCCTTACATTAGCCTGCCAGTCGGCCGGCCGGGTTACGCGAGCGGTTAACGCTGTTACCGTGTGTCACGGCAGGTGGGTGCTGGCCTTTCTATATGGATGGCTGCCGGGGGTGTGACCCGCTGAACGACTGTCGAGCCCTGTTTACTGGCCGACGGATGCGTTTTAGGTGTCCGAGGCCAGAAATTCGAGATCAAGTTGGGTAAAATTTGCCGATTTCGGGGTGTCGCGCCGAATCCGTTTGTTGTTTCTATGCAACCGTCAAGACGATGACATGTAAGAATGGTGCGATGAAAGGCTCCAAAAAGCCCCCGTCAAGAAGTCAAAAACAAACGTCAAAACAAATACTTATAACTCGTCCCTACTTTCATTATTTCTAGTTCTGGAAAAGCTTATTTCTTTATTTGCGGATCGCTCCCCTAGGGTACACCCCTAAACTCACGGTTCCCAAACGGGCAACTATCCGGGCGCGGCCAGCAGGATCGATGGCGCTCCCGGGCGGTTGCAGACCGTTTATGAACAAGGTCGCGAGACCTGCCTCTTTTTAGAAGGGAGCTCCACGAATGAACAAGACTCTGATCGTTGCAGCAGCTGCAGCATCGTTTGCTACCGTCGCTCACGCACAAAGCAGCGTCACGCTGTACGGCGTGCTGGACGCAGGCATCACCTACACGAGCAACGTCCAGCCGGCACTCGGCCAAGCTGGCAAGTCGCGTTGGGCGATGGGTTCGGGCATTGACCAGAGCCGTTTCGGCCTGCGTGGCTCGGAAGACCTGGGTGGCGGCCTGAAGGCAATCTTCACGTTGGAAAGCGGCTTCAACATCGGTAACGGCAAGTTCGCGAACAGCAACGGCATGTTCAACCGCCAAGCTTTCGTCGGCCTGTCGAGCCAGTACGGCACGGTCACGCTGGGTAAGCAGTATGACGCAACGCAAGACTACCTGGCGCCGCTGACGGCAACGGGCTCGTGGGGCGGCACGTACTTCGCGCACCCGCTGAACCTCGACCGTCTGAGCACGAACGGTGATGTCGCTCAGAACAACACGATCAAGTTCACGAGCGCTAACTACGCTGGCCTGCAATTCGGCGGCACGTACTCGTTCTCGAACAACACGAACTTCGGTAACAACCGTGCGTACAGCGCAGGCGTTGCATACCAGTTCCAAGGCCTGAAGCTGGCGGGTGCATACTCGCAAGCGAACCTGGGTGACGGTACGAACGCAAACGGCGCAACGTCGTCGGCAATCGGTGGCATCGCTAGCCAAGGCCGCGTCCGCACGTACGGTGCTGCTGCTGGCTACGCATTCGGCCCGGCACAAGTCGGCGCTGCATGGACGCAAGCTCGCCTCGACAACAACGCAGTCGGTCTGGGCACGCTGCGCACCGACAACTACGAAGTCAACGCAAAGTACAACCTGACGCCGGCTCTCGGCCTGGGCGCTGCTTACACGTACACGAACGCGAAGATCAACAACGGCAGCACGCACTGGAACCAGTTCGGCCTGCAAGCTGACTACGCTCTGTCGAAGCGCACGGACGTGTACGCACAAGCTGTGTACCAGCGTGCAGCGAAGAACGGCATCGGCGCGTCGATCTACAACGGCAGCAACTTCAGCGACAACCTGCCGAGCTCGTCGATCAACCAAACCGCAGCAACGGTTGGTCTGCGTCACCGCTTCTAAGCGTGACGGCGGGGTAACCCGCTACGCAGCATCGAAAAAGGCGCCTTCGGGCGCCTTTTTTTTCGTCTGCGGAATGTGATGTCGACGATTCGCGTCGTCCGGATGCAAAAAAGCGAGGCCTGTGCCTCGCTTTTTTCGTTGCGCGCCACTACGGCGCAGTGCCGACGGCAGGGTGCTCAGCGCGTGTATTCGCCGTTAGCTTCCGGCTGGAACACGATCGCGGCGACCTTCATCTGCTTTTCGGCGCCGCTCGGCTGCGTCACCTTGACCATCTGGCCGCGCTGGGTGCCCAGCAATGCCATGCCGACGGGTGAGAAGACGTTCAGGCGGCCGAGCTCGAGATTGGCGGCGTCCGGATAAACAATCGTCCAGGTGGCCTGTTCCTGGGTCGCCTCGTCGAGCAGCGTGATCTGCGAGTTCATCGTGACGACGTTCGCCTTGATGGCGTCGGGCTGGACGATGTCGGCGCGCTCAAGAAGCGTATCGAGCATCGTCTGAAAGCGCGGGTTGTGTTCGGCGTGCTTCTCGAGGCGAGCAACGTCGAGTTCGGTCAACTGGTAAAGGCGTTGTTTCATGGCAGTTCTCCAAATGATCGGCAAGGGCAGGCGTGGCGTGCCTATGGGGATCGCCCGGAGCCTGTCTGACCTGGCTCCGGGAGGAGACCGAGCCGTCAGATCAGGCGCCGGGCAGGGGCGAGCGGCGCCTGGGCCGTGCGTCGAGCGAGGGGATGCGCCGGATAACCGGCGCGCGCGCGCACGCCGGCCGGGCCGGACGGCGAAACCGAAAGGGGCGTGAGCGCGTACATAGTGGATGGAAGATCGACTGACGAATATAACCTTACGATTCTACAACACAACCTTCGGGATATGTGATTCGGCTGTCGGGATTTTGTCAGCGATTGTTGTGCGAGTGAAGCAAGTTGCTGCGATATCGTCCGTGATGTGCCCGCGATTTTTGTCAAAATCGCAACGCTGTATGTTCAAACTAAGGGTTTCCCCTTGGGTTGGCGAGAACTACACTGCATTCAATCGCTTCAGACAGTCCCTGCCGAGGCGACGCCAAAAGAGAACATATACCGGAGGTAAATCATGAAGTCGGTCATCTACGCAGCTATCGCCGCATCCGTCCTTGCCACCCCGATCGCATCGTTTGCACAGTCCGAGCAGGGGCTGACGCGCGACCAGGTCAAGGCCGAGCTCGTGCAACTCGAACAGAACGGCTACAAGCCGCTGGCGAGCGATTCGCAGTATCCGGACAACATCCAGGCCGCGGAACAACGCATTCAACCGAACCAGCCGATGCTCGCGCAAGCCGATACGAGCGGCTACGGTGCCGTGGCGACCAGTGCGGGCCAAGCCGGCCGTCGCATGACGCGCGAAGCACCGAATCCCGTGAACTCGGTCTATTTCGGCAACTGAACGTCCCCGGGTCTGCCCGAGCGCACCGCTTAATCGACGAGACGCGCACCCGTTGTGCGCGTCATTCGCCCGCAGGAGCAGAACCTCCGTCGCCGCATTCCGGCGGCTTTCCGCCCAGACGCTCGCGCGTTTGGGCCTTTTTTGCTGGGCGGGTCAGGCGGACGTGACCGCGGGCGTGCCGTGGATATAGTGTTCGAGCTGGCTGATCGTGAACTGCTGATCGGCAATCACGCTCTTGACGAGGTCGCCGATCGAGATGAGGCCGACCAGCTTGCCGCCGTCGAGGACGGGCAGGTGGCGCATCCGGTGCTCGGTCATCAGCGCCATGCACTCGTCGGTGGATTGCGACGGTTCGACGTAGCGTACCTTCGCCGTCATGATTTCCTCGACGCGGGTGGCTTTCGACGAGCGGTCCTGCAGGACCACCTTGCGCGCGTAGTCGCGCTCGGTGACGATGCCCGCGATGTCGTCGCCGTCCACGACCAGTAGCGCGCCGATGCCTTTTTCGGCCATCAGCTTGATGGCGTCGTAGACGAGGTCGCTCTTCGTGACGGTGTAGATGGTGCGGCCCGAATCCGGCTTGGCCTTGAGAAGTTGCGCGACAGTCGTACTCATTCGCTTTCTCCGTGTGCAGGTCGATGCTGGGCAGGCAGGGTGTGATGCTTGTCACCCGATGAGCCCAGTATAGCCGCGCAGGTGGCGGCAGTCGCGTGACGATTCCAGATTAGCGGTAAACTCCGGTCACGCACTATCCACACAACTCCTACATTCCTGAACGTTTCGATTGAATTCATGATGTCTTCGCGTCCCCAATCGCCCACGCCGGGCAATGGCCAGGCCGACGAGTGCGTGACGCTCGTCGCTACCGCGTCGCTGCCCACGCGTTACGGTACGTTCACGTCGTACGCTTTCCGCGTATCGGGCAGCGATGCCGAACATCTCGCGCTCGTGATGGGCGACGTCGCCGGCGAGCAGTCCGTGCTGACGCGCCTTCATTCCGAGTGCCTGACCGGCGATGTATTCGGCTCGTACCGCTGCGACTGCGGCGAGCAGCTCGATCTCGCATTGCGTTACATCGCGGCGGAAGACCGCGGCGTGCTGCTGTATCTGCGCGGCCACGAAGGGCGCGGGATCGGCCTGAGCAACAAGATCCGCGCTTACGCGCTGCAGGAGCAGGGGCGCGACACCGTCGAGGCGAACCTCGACCTCGGCCTGCCTGACGACGCCCGCGAATACGACTCGGCCGCCGCGATTCTCCGGATCCTCGGCGTGACGTCGGTGCGGTTGATGAGCAACAACCCGGCGAAGTTCGATACGCTCGCGAAGCACGGTATTCCGGTTTGCGAACGCGTGGCGCTTGCGGTGCCCGTGCGCGAGGAAAACGAGCGTTATATCCGTACGAAGCAGACGAAGTTTGGGCACTACTTCGAAGAAAACGAGTAACCGCCGCGGGCGCACCGGCGCCCGTTTCTCGTCATCTGTTCCCTGGATCGTCGCCGGCAAAGGCGACGATTTTCATTTCCCTCCATCCGTTCCGCTTTCAGGTTTGTGACGGCGCTCGCGTTATGCCGCCTGAACGATCCATCTCCCATGTCAACACCGTCGAAGATCGAAACCGAGCGCTTGACGCTGCGTCGCTGGCGGCCGACGGATGCGGGCGCGCTGTCGGCGATGCATCAGGATCCGGACGTGACCGCGTGGCTCGCGCGCGGCCCGATGTCCGTTGACGAGGCGAGCGACGTCATCGCGCGCTTCGACGCGCATTTCGAGGCATACGGTTTCGGCCCGTGGGCCATCGAGCGCCGTGCCGACGCGATGCTGATCGGGGTGTGCGGCCTGTCGCACGAAGCGCGTGCAACGCATCCGATGGCGCCGTGCGTCGAGATCATGTGGCGGCAGGCGCGTCACGCCTGGGGGCATGGCTACGTTGTCGAAGCGGCAGCCGCCGCATTGGCCGACGGGTTCGACCGGATCGGGCTCGGCGAGATCTTCGCGTGGACGGCCAACACCAACCTGCGATCACGGCACGTGATGCAGCGGCTCGGCATGCAGCATCGGCCCGCGCGTGATTTCGACCATCCTGCGTTGCCGGACGGGCACGCGCTGCGTCGGCACGTCGTGTATGCCGCTCGCGCCGCCGGCCTGGCCGGCGCGTAACGGTTCACGCGTGTTCGCCTGTCAGCGCCATGTGCCGTTCTGCAGCACGATCCGGTAGCCGTCGGCATCCTCGAAGGTCTGGCCGGATATTTCCCAGTACGGATTGAACGACGTCACCGGCATGAAGCCATGTTCCGTCGCGCGCGCGCATGCCGCCTCCCATTCCGGCCGATCGGGCAGGTAGAACACGATCAGGTCTTCGGGCGTCGGTGACGGCGCGATCGGATGGTCGGGGCAATGCGTGAATTCGAAGTGATAGTCGAGGCCGTCGCGCCCGAGCATCACGCCGGAAAACCCGTCGTGATCTTCAAAGCGCGCGAGAACGGACAACTCGAGGGCGTCGCGATACATGCGCTCGGTGCGGGCGAGGTTGCTGACCGGGCGGGCAATGCGCAGATGGGCGTGCAAGATGGCCTCGGGGGCGAGTGGCGGGCCGGTCAATGATAAGCCGGCCCATCCGGATTGCGTGTGACGAACGGAGCGCGCTTCGGCGCAGGCCCATCGTATCGAACGATATGGGCTCCTTGCGGCCAAACGAATCGAACCGCCGAACCTCGTCTCGTGAAAGAAAAAACATGACGCTTCCGATCAAATGCGCGCACCCCTTTGCAGCCGGTGCTTGTCAGGACAACCTTCGACGTCCTGTTTTCGGGTCAGTCTGTCGATCGATGAGCCGACGTGCCGATCCCGGGCGAGTGCGCGTAAATGAGTAAGCCCGATCTCCGTCGGCCGGTTACCGGCCTTTATCGCCAGTCGCGATGGGCGGGCGCGTTGGAGGTTGCCTTTGGATGGGTGGCCAAGGGAACGATGGTGCTGGTCGGACTCGGCATGGTCGCGCTGGCGGCCCTGACGGGCGACGTGAGTGCGCTGGTGGATCTGCCAACGACCAAAAAGGGCTGGTTCTACCTGCTGCTGGTCGTGATCGGGGTGGTGGCGCTGATATTTGCGGTGCACCACTACTGGCCGTGGCCGTCTGGTGTGCGCCCGGCAGGTTAGGTGGGGCGGAAGGAGATCTGTCCCCGTAATTCGCGCAGGCAAGAAAAAGCCCGCTACATTGAGCGGGCTGAATCCATGTTTGGAGACATGGAGGAGACAGACGTAAATTTAAGGGAAAACCCGAGGCATGGCAAGCCCTAGTTGTATCGATACAACTTCTTGTTGCATCGCACTTACATGCCGCCTGCCCGGGCGTGCGCCGCAAACGCGCTGAAACGCTCCTGCGCGACCGGTAACGCGTACTTGTCGCGCATCTCCGTCTCGATCCATGCGCAGGCCTCGCGCGCGCAGTCGGTCAGCGCATGCCGCGTCGCATGGCCATCGATGTCGTAGACGAAGCGCACGCCGACCTCGTCGTCGGCCACCTGCCGCTCGAGCTGGTTGAGCTGCAGTTGCGGCCCATGCTGTTGCGACAGCGCACGGAGTTCGTCGAAGTGATATTCGAGCCAGTCGGCAAAGAACAGCGCGTCGCTGTGGCACGGCAGCCGGAAGGCCGCGCTGCGCGACGGGCGCGGCGCGGCTTCGCCGGCCGACGCGTGCGGGTCGCCGTCAGTGGCGATGGACGCGTCGACGGGCGCAAGCGGCTGCTGAATCTGGCGGTAGGGCTCGCGATCACGCAACGCGTGCCACAGCAATTCGTCGCCGGCGGCGCCGGATGGCTGCATCGTCAGGTCATGCCGGCCTTCGCCGGCCGGCGCGATGTCGCGGATCACGAGGCGCAGCGAGCAGAGCGGCTCGTCCGCGACCAGCAGCGTCGCCGCGCGCGGCAACCCGCAGACGAGCGGCGCGGCGCCGGCAGCACGGAACACGAGCCCGCGGCGGTCGAGCCGCACGAGCGGCAGCGGCCGGGGAAACGACGGGTAGGCGACCGCGATGCGGGCGCCGTTGGCGCTCGTCAACCCGGGCATCATCGCGCGAAAGACCTGAGACTGGTCCACGTTGATTCTCCTTCGTTACGATACCGCCCGGACAGAAACGCGCGTTCCGGTTCAGGCGGCGATGGCTTGCCGGGCGGATTGCCCCGGCTCGATTCCTAGTGCGGCAAACGTTTGCGGATCGATGTCGATCCAACACGCGACCACCAGACGTCCGTCAACCTGCTTCGGCGGGCCTGCGCGGTGCGCGTGTATGCCGATCCGGCGGAACAGCCGTTCCATGCTCGCGAACGTCACGCCGATCAACTGCCGCGCGCCAAGCTGCGCCGCGCATTCGACGACGGCTGCGAGCATCGGGCGCACGGCCCATTCGGCATTGCCCGGCCCGCCTTCGTCGTCGGTTGCCGCAAACCGGGACAACTCCCAGACGGCGGCCGATTGCGGCAGCGGCATGTCTTCGGCGATCAGGTCGGCGAACAGCGACTTCAGCAGATACGGGCGCGTCGTCGGCAGCAGGCGCGCACATCCGCACATGTCGCCGCCGGCGTTCCGCGCGAACACGTACACGGTATCGTCGCGATCGAACTGGTCGCGCTCGAAGCTTTCGTTCGCCGACGGGAGTGCCCAGCCGAGCTGCTCGACGAACACACGGCGCCGGTAGCGCCCTAGATCCGCCGCAAGTTCGTGTGGCAACCGCCCTTCCTCGTGAACGAAGGTCCGCATGGTGTCCTCGGATCTGTGCTTTTGTATGCATGCATTACATCGCGCAGCACGAGGGGGCTGTAACTGGTAACTCTTACAGGATCGCGTCGGAAAGACGCTGTTTAGGACGTGGTAACGGTTTCTTGATCAACGGGATTGAAAACCGTGGCGCTTTTGCTTATAAAGAGCGCCAGCATGGCGGAAATTGTCAGAGGAATAGAGGCGCAGCCAGTTGTCACTGGAGCGTCGGACCGGCATGATAGGCGTCGTTGTGCCCGAGCAGGGCCGACGCGACCGCGGCGGGCCAGTCGATGCATGCGAGCCGTGCGGCGAGCGCGGCGGCCGTGCGGACCATGCCGATGTCGGCGCCCGTGGCGTCGGTGACCATCACGTTGCTGCGGACGTCGCCGCCTGCGATCACGAACGCGCCCGTCGCGCGTTCGAGGTACCAGTCCCAGCCGATCGTCACGTAAGCGACGCCGGCACTGGCCGGGCGATGCCATTCGGTGTAGCCGGCGAGGCGTGCGTCGATGGTGCTGTCGCGCAATTCCTCGAGCAGCGATGCGTCGAGGCCGCTTGCGACATGGTCGAGCGCAAGCACGGCCAGTGCGCTTTCTGACAGGCGTACGTAGCCGTCCGGGGACGGGCCGGGGACCGAGTGCAGCAAAGGTGAAGTCATGCGCGGAATGTATCAGCCTCGAACGGGTCTGGAACCTGACAAGTATGACAGCGTGACGTTGTCGGAGAATGAATGGAACTGCGCTGGCAGGATGCCTATCAACAATTCAGCGCCGCGGAAGACGAGCAGCAGCTCTTCCAGCGGATCGCCGCCTATTCCAAGCGGCTGGGGTTCGAATACTGCTGTTACGGCATTCGCGTCCCGCTGCCCGTTTCGAAGCCCGCGGTCGCGATCTTCGATACCTATCCGAACGGCTGGATGGCGCACTACCAGGCGCAGAACTACATCGAGATCGACTCGACGGTTCGCGACGGCGCGCTCAGCACCAACATGATCGTCTGGCCGGATGTCGACCGGATCGAACCATGTCCGCTGTGGCAGGACGCACGTGATTTCGGGTTGTCGGTGGGTGTCGCGCAGTCGAGCTGGGCTCCCCGCGGTGCGTTCGGCCTGCTGAGCATCGCCCGCCATGCCGACCGGCTGACGCCGGCCGAGATCAACATGCTGACGTTGCAGACCAACTGGCTCGCGAACCTGTCGCATTCGCTGATGAGCCGCTTCATGGTGCCGAAGCTGGCGCCTGCGGCGGCCGTCACGCTGACCGCGCGCGAGCGCGAGGTGCTGTGCTGGACGGCCGAGGGCAAGACCGCGTGCGAAATCGGCCAGATCCTCAGCATCTCGGAGCGGACGGTCAACTTCCACGTCAACAACATCCTCGAGAAGCTGGGCGCGACGAACAAGGTCCAGGCGGTCGTCAAGGCCATCTCGGCCGGGCTGATCGAGACGCCCTGACAGGGCGTGAAGGCGGCAGCGCAATATGCAGCTGCCGCCGGGCCGCTCACTCCATCATCGGCTCCGCTTCCTTCGCGGTCCAGCTCACGCTGGAAATGCTCTTCTCCATGCTCATCCGGCTCGCGATCTGCTCGAGCTTCTGCTGATCCTTCGGATGCAGCTTCAGTGTCGCAGTCACCTTCAGCCGGTCCGGCTGGTCGGGCACGTCCTCGCTCGTGAGGCTCTGGAACGACAGCGGCTTCGCATACATCGAGTTCGACAGCAGCGTGCGGATGTGCACTTCATCGGAGGCCAGGCAGATCACGGTGATCTGGTATTCGCGCACGAGATCGGCGTTCGATACCGGCGTCGCGTTGATCGCCTGGCTGACGCTGCGCAACAGCGTATTGGTGACCAGCACGACGCCGGTGCCGGCGAGCGCCGGCACGTAATGACCGGAGCCGGACAGCACGCCGACGGCCGCCGAGCACCACAGCGTCGCGGCGGTGTTGATGCCCTGGATCGAGCCCTTGTCGCGCATGATCACGCCGCCGCCGAGGAAGCCGACGCCCGACACGACGTAGGCGGCGATCTGCGTGACGCCCGCGACGCCGTTGCCGGTCAGCACGCCGAGCGTGACGAACAGGCACGCGCCGCTCGCGACGAGCGTGATCGTGCGCAGGCCGGCCGTGCGCTGGCGCATCTGGCGCTCGAGGCCGATGGCGACGCCGCAGGCGAACGCGGTGAAAAGACGAAGTGCGAAATCGAAAGTCATGGTTGTCCTGCCGTGCAAGAAGCGCGTGCCGTTTCGCGTCGCTGCGGCGCAAGGCCGAAGGCGGCACGAAGATAGCCGTCATCGCGCGGTACTGTACCGCGCGAATGCGTCATTCAGTGTGAAACGGGAGGCGTGCGGCTCGCGGAACGCGAGCCGGGCAGGAGAACTGCGTCGGACAGGCGTTCAGGCGGCAAGCGGCGCACGCAACGGAGTGCTGCAACTGTCCACGATGGTTCCTGAAGGAAGAATGGGCGGCATTCTAGTGGGCGGCGAGCGCAGGCGTCAACCGCCTCGCGGCGGCCGCGCTACTGCGCCGAGCCGATCGTTCCCGTCGCAAGCGCGAGCGCGGCGGCGGCCGACAGTGCACCGGCATAGCTGTCGACCTCCGCGTTGCGGGCGGCGAGCAACTGGCTTTGCGCAATCGTCGCATCGGTGACCGAACCGACGCCGTTCCGGTACGCGGTCAGCGCCGCGTCGTAACTCGTCTGCGCGGCGTCGACGAGCGCCTTCGCGGCGTTGTGCGACGCCAGGCTCGTCTGTACCGCATTCTGCGCGGCGACCACCTGGCGGACCGCTTCCTCCTTGGTCCGCGTGAGGCGCGCGGAGGCGCTTTCCGCGTCGTTGCGCGCCTGCATCAGCACCGCCGAGCGCAGCCCGCCGTCGTACAGCGGAATCGTCACGCCGAGGAACACGCCGCCGCCGTAGCGGCTGCCGTTCAGGTTGACGGTCGGCGCCTGGTCGCCGATCGCGGGCAGCGCGGAGATGGACGTGCCGCCGCTCGCGTACGACGTCGACGCGGACAGGAAGATCTTCGGCATGAACGCGGCTTCCGCGGCCTTGATCTTCGCGCGATTGGCCTTTTCGAGCGCGAACGCGCCCTGCAGGTCGGGGCGGCGCGCGATCGCATCCGACACGATCGCGTCGACCGACGAGCCGAGCGAGGGCGGCAGCGGCCGCTTCGGCAGCGCGGCGACGGTTGGCTTCGACAGCGGCGAGATGCCGAGCGCGGAGACGAGGGCGAGGTAGCCGTCGCTCTCCGTGCCGTTGGCCTGCACGAGCGCGAGGTTGGCCTGTGCGCGGTTCTGCGTCGCCTGTGCGAGTTCGACGACCGTGCCGACGCCGTGCTTGAGCCGCGCGCGGGAGGCCGCGAGGATCGCGTCCGCGTTCGCGAGGCCCTGCTGGGCGCTGAGCGCGCGCGAGCGTGCGGCTTCGTAGCGGTAGTACGCGACGGTCACGTCGTGGATCACCTGCTGGTGAACGGCCGTGAACGCGACGTTCGACGCGATCGACGCCTGTTCGGCCGCTTCGACGCGTGCCGCGCGGCCGCCGAAATCGAACAGCAGCCATTGCAGCGACAGCGCCGAGATGGTGCCGTGCACGGTGGAGTTGCTCGACGAGTCGCCGAGGAACGACGACGTCGACCCGTGGTTTGCCTGGTACCCGCCCATGGCCGTCGCGGACAGCTTCGGCAGGTAGGCGGTCTTGGCCAGGCCGACCGCGAGCGCGGCGTTGCGCGCGTCGTTCCATGCGATACGGGTCAACGGGTTCGCCGATTCGGCGAGATCGATCAGCTCGGGCAGCGTGTACGCGTGCGCGGCATCGAGCGCGGCCGGCGGCGAGACCGACGCGAGCGCCGGCGACGCGGGCAGCGTGTAGTCGTGCGAACCTGGCGCGGACGTGCGCGGCGGGCCCGGCACGATGTCGCCTGCGGCGGACGTTTGCGGCTGCCACGGGCGGTCGGACGCCTCCGGCGCCAGATCGATCGACGACGTCGCGCAGCCGGCCAGCGCGACGGCGGTCGCGAGGGCGGCGGCGGCGATCGAGGCGGCCGGCGGTTCAGGTAGGCGCATGGGGGGCAGACTCCTTCGGTGTGGCTTGACGGGCGGCATCGGCGATGTGCGCGAGCCGCGCGTCGATCAGGTTCAGCAGCGCGTCGCGTGCGGGGTCGGTGGGGGCTGCGCGCGGAGGCATGGCCGGCGGCGTGGAGGGTTCTTGATCGGGCGCGGCGGCGTCGTCGCGCGGTTCGGTCACGCGGGCGAGCTGCGCGCCGATCGCCGCGTCGCCGGGCTTGCGTTCGGCGAGCAGGAACAGCGGCCCTTCGAGCGCACCGAGCTCCGCGAGCGCGCGGCGTCGCGTGGCGAGCCACGACGCGGCCGGCCGTACCCACGACGGTTCGTAGTGGACCAGCCCGAGCTCCTGCGTGATCGCGCCGTGGCGGGCGAACGCCTCGGCCGCGAGCGCGCGCCGCTCGGCCGGCTGCGCGACCTGCACGAGGCGCCGCCACTGTTCGATCAGCGCGGTGAGCCCGGCGTCGATCTGCTTGCCGATGCTGACAGGCCAGATGCGCGTGAACACGAGATACACGACGACGTTGCCGAGCAGGATGCCGATCGTGCGATCGCGCGCGATCGTCAGGTCGAAGCCGGGGCCGGCGCCCTGGATCACGCACAGGAAAAACGCGAACGCGATCTGGAAGCCGGCATACGCGATGCGCGGCGAGCCGAACGCGACCCACGCGGCGAGCCACCCGCCGGCGAACACCAGCGCCATCAGGTGGCCGACCGACGATAGCGACGGCACGACGAAGACGAGTGCCGCCGTGCCGAGCAGCGCGCCGACGATGCAGCCGAAGATCCGCAGCGTGAGCTTCTCGACCGTTTCGGCCGTCGAGCCGAGCGACACGATGTAGCAGGTGACGACGCAGGTATGGATACCCGACCAGTCGAGCTGTGAATACAGCAGGTAGCAGAAGATCGCCGCGGCGGTCGTCTTCAGCGCGTAGCGGATGTGGTCGGGATTGGTGCGCGCGTCGGGCAGGAAGAAGCCGCCGCGCGGGGCGGCTGCGGGGGCGTCGGGCGCAGTCGCCGAAGCCGTCGAAGCCGTCGAAGCCGTCGAAGCCGTCGAAGCCGTCGAAGCCGTCGAAGCCGTCGAAGCCGTCGAAGCCGTCGAAGCCGTCGAAGCCGTCGAAGCCGTCGAAGCGACATCGGTCGTTGCGGCCGGTTCCGCGAAATGCGTGATCGCCGCATGGAGATCCGTCGCAGCAACACGTGCGAGCGGCGGCAGCGTGCCGGTCGGCGGTAGCGCGAGCGTCACGTCGACCGGGTAGCCGCCCTGGTCGAGGATGTCGGCCATCTCGTCGAGCGTCGCGGCGATCGGGGTGGCGTATGCGTCGGGCAGCCGTGCATCCGGTTCGCGATCGGCCAGCGCGACGCCGACGAGCAGCGCGGTGCTCGATGTCACGGCCTGCCGCAACGCCGCGAAGTCGGCGGCGGACGACGAGCCTTCGAGTTTCGACAGCTTGAGCCACGTGAGCAGCTGCTTGTCGCCTTCGTGCAGGCTGGCATTGAATGCGTCGCGCGCGGCATCGTCACCGCGCAGCCGCTGCGCGGCGAGCCGCAAGCGCTTCGCGAGTTGCGCATGCGCGAGCTTGCGCGGCGACGGCGCGATCAGCAGGTTGACGACGATCGCGACTCCCACCGGGATCGCGATCGTCAGCCAGATGTACAGCAGCGCGCGCGTTGCAGCTTCACCGAACGGCGCAAGGCCGAGCTGGTCGAGCCCGAAGCCGACGATCATCGCGAGGATCGCGCCAACCGGGCGCAGCTTGCTGGCCGACGTCAGATAGAGGAGGCCGACCGACAGCACGGCCATGCACGCGACCCGCAGGATCGAATAGTCGATGCTGAAGATCGCGATGCCGAGCACGAGCCCGATCACGATCGTGACGATCACCAGCAGCGCGGCCGCGAGCACGACGCTCGTCACGCGGTCGGCTCGGATCATGAAGAACACGACGTACGCGGACAGCGCGGCTTCGGGCGTGCCGTAGGCGGCCGTCACGAGCGCGGTCAGCGCGCAGATCAGCGCAACCCGCACGGCAATCGACGTGCGCCCCGGAAACGGCGCGAGCAGTCGCAGGACTTCGCGCGGGCCCGGCGAGCGAACCTCAGCGGCAGGCAGTGCCATGCCGGACCTCGACGATCGCGCTGGCGCCGACGCGCACGAGCTTGCCGTCGGGTTCGTCGAGCTTCACGCGCACGGGGAAGCGCTGCGCGACGTGCACCCAGTTCACCGAGTTCTGCACGATCGGCAGCGTGCGCGGCAGGTTGATGCGGGCGCTGTCGGCAATGCCTGCGCCGACGCCGACGACCTTGCCGGTCAGCGGGCGGCTGCGGTCGATCATCGAATAGACGGTTGCGCAGTCGCCGACCTCGATGCGGCTCAGCGACGTCTCGCGGAAGTTGCCGACGGCGAACCATTCGCTCGCGTCGATCAGCGTGAAGATCGACTGGTTCGGCGCAAGGGTTTCGCCGGCGAGCACGCTCAGGCCCGTGACGAGACCATCGTGCGGCGCGCGCACGACGGTGTCTTCGAGCGCATGCTGCGCGCGGGCCAGCGCGGCCTCGCGCGCATGCAGCGTCGCGATCGCGTCGGCGTCGTCGCCGATCGTCTGTGACGACGCGCGCTGCTGTTCCTGCGCCTGCGCGAGCGACACGGCCGCGTCGCGCTGGCGGACCTTCGCCTGGTCGAACTGCTGCGCGCTGACGTAGCCCTGTGCGGCGAGCGGCGCGAGCCGGTTCACGTCGCGCGTGGCAAGGTCGTTGTTCTGGGTCGCGCGCTTGACCTGCTCGGCGGCCACGGCCGCGTTCGAGCGTTCGCCGATCAGCGAGCGGCGGCGCGTGTCGAGCGATGCGCGCGCGAGTTCGAGGTCGGCCTGCGCCTGCGCAACCGTCAGCCGGTACGGCACGGGATCGATGACGTACAGCAGGTCGCCTTTCGCGACGCGCTGGTTTTCATGTACCGCGAGTTGCACGATGCGGCCGCCGACCGGCGACGCGACGTGCACGACGTCCGCGTCGATCGATGCGTCGTCGGTGGACGGGTAGGCCGTCGTGCGGTAGTACGCGTACACGAGTGCCGCGATGCCGAGCGCGACGATCGCCAGGGCGATCACGCGGCCTTTGACGGAGGGGCGAGCGATGCCGGCGGCCTTCATGCGAACGGCCCCGTGCCGGTGAGCCACACGATCACCGCGACCACGAGCCCGATCGCGGTGCAGACGGCCAGCTGGTAGGGCACCGTCGCGGCCCAGCCGGTCGCGACGAATACGCGGTGCGCGACGATCGCGCCGATGACGCCGACGATCGCGCTGACGAGCCAAAGCGGGAAATACGCGCCGAACAGGACGTACGACGGTGCGCCGCGCGATGCGCAGCCCGCGAGCGGCAGGGCTGGCGCCAGGACGGCGGCGACGCGCAAGGGCGCGCGCGGCGTTGTTTTTCTCATGGTGTGACGAGCTCGACGTTGGGGGTGGATGCCGGGCGCGGCGCAATGCGAATCGCCGCCGCGACGACGATTCCGGGATACGGAGCCGATAATAAATCAGCGCGATGCGGACCGCCAGCCACCCGCCCCCGTGCACCGTGGGGGGTATTACCGGTCGGGGGGGCGTGTCCGCCCGTTCGGCACCGCGTTTCTGCAATGATGGTCGGACCGTCGCGATTCTGCCAGCGCACGCTCGCGTAGGGTTGCTAACGGACTGTAAAGGATCGTCAGACGAACGAAGGGCGGCCGATTTGTCCTGTCGACAGCGCGGAATCGGGGCGGAAACGGCCGATTGCCGTTCGAACGCTGGGGAATGTGGTCGATTCGGCGGATCGGGGGGCGATGTTGACGAGTGGGTCGACCGGATTGCGGGTAAAGCGCGGCGGCGTGTCGCGATCGGTGACGCAGATCTGCGGCAGGCGTTCGGCCTGAGCGGTCTGCTCGTTTGCTCGCCCGCGAGAGCGACGACGCGCAGTGCCTTCGGGCAAGACGCGGAAGTTCGCATCGATCATCCGGCCGCCGTTCTCGAAGTGGCTGACCGGGATGGTCAAGCGCAGCGTGCGCTGCATGTCGGTAACGACGGGCTTCGGGAAAGCGTCAACGTCGCTCGCGTCGGGCGGGCCGATGAAGTCGCGGTCGAGCGGTGCGCCGGGCGGCGTCGAAGCCCGGCCGGCGACCGGTCGTCACAGCCGCGATCTGTGTACCATCGTACGTATGGCGCGACGCGCGGCACGGAGCCTCACGGCCTCGTGCAACACGCAACGCGGAAGCGGTATCGGTATCGCAACGAAGGTGAGTGTTCCATGCGAAGTTTCTTTGTCCGGTTCATTGCAATCGGCATGCTGTTCCATCTCTACGTCGGGATTCGGATCATTCCCGATGCATTCACGTCGCCGGTCGCGCGCACGATCGCGGCGCTCGTGCTGGCGAGCTTCGTCGTGCTGATCCCGGTCGGCATGTTCTCGCGCCGCTTCGACGAAGGTTGGGCCGCGACGCTGGCCGGCTGGGCCGGCTCGCTCGTGATGGGCTTCTTCTCGTCGCTGCTCCTGCTGACGTTCCTTCGCGAATTCGTGTTGCTCGGCGTGTCCGGATGGCGTCATCTCGGGCACGACGGTGCGTGGCCCGGCGCGGCGACCGACACGGCGATCGGCGTGCTGGCCGGTGCGGTGTTCGTCACCGTGATCGGGTTCGTCGGTGCGCGCCGCACGGCGGCGGTCAAGCGCGTATCGATCCCGGTCGCGGGGCTGCCGGCCGGGCTCGACGGGCTGACGATCGTGCAGCTGTCCGATATTCACGTCGGGCCGACGATCAAGCGGCCCTACGTCGAACGGATCGTGCGCGCGGTCAACGCGCTCGATGCCGACCTCGTCGTCGTGACGGGCGACGTGGTCGACGGCTCGGTCAAGCGCCTGCGCGACCACACGGCGCCGCTCGGCCGCATGCAGTCGCGGCACGGCAGCTTCCTGGTGACGGGCAACCACGAGTATTACGCGGGCGCGCATGCGTGGATCGACGAGTTCCGCCGCATCGGGATCACGGTGCTGCTCAACGAGCACGTGCTGATTGAACATGACGGTGCGCACGCAGTGCTCGCGGGCGTCACCGATTTCACGGCGGGCGGGTTCGATCCCGCTCATCGCAGCGACCCCGTGCAGGCGCTGGCGGGGGCGCCGCGCGACGTCGGCACGAAGATCCTGCTCGCGCACCAGCCGCGCAGCGCGGAAGCGGCGAACCGGGCCGGCTTTACCGTGCAGTTGTCGGGGCATACGCACGGCGGCCAGTTTCTGCCATGGCCACCGTTCGTGCGGCTGCAGCAGCCGGTGATCGGCGGGCTGAGCCGCTTCGGCGATCTGTGGCTCTATACGAGCCGCGGCACCGGATACTGGGGGCCGCCGAATCGTTTCGGCGTGCCGTCCGAGATCACGCTGATCCGGCTGACGCGCGGCGGGTAGGGCACGTTTCCTCGTTTGGAAAAGGCCGGCGCCGGCCCGTCACCAGCGGCACCAGCCCTGGCTAGCGGCTTTCACTCGATGCGGGCAATGTCGTCGAAATCGAAGCGCGGGCTGCGCGGGAACAAGCCGGCCGGATCGCCATAGCCGAGATTCACTAGGAAGTTGCGTTTGATCGCGGTGCCCGCGAAGCACGCGGCATCGACTTTCGCGCCGTCGAAGCCGGAGATCGGGCCTGCGTCGACGCCGAGTGCGCGCGCGGCCACCTTGTATCCGCGAATGACAGCGCATGGCAGTGTGCGACGCCGTTGGCTAGTATGCAGGCATGCACCGTTCGCTCCGTTCTTCGACCGTTTCTTCCGACATGTCGACACCCGATTTCTTCGCTGACACGCCCGCACCCGACGTGGACTGGTACCCGGACTGGCTGGCGCCGTCCGATGCCGATCGCGCGCTGGCCGTGTTGATCAACGAGGTCGCGTGGCAGCAGGACACGATCCGCACGCCGCGCGGGCGCATTCCGTTGCCGCGGCTGACCGCATGGCAGGGCGAGCCGGACGCCGTCTACGTGTATTCGGGGATCCGCAACGTGCCGGCGCCGTGGACGCCGGCCGTGCTCGACCTGAAGCGCGCGGTCGAGGCGACGTGCGGCGCGCGCTTCAACAGCGTGCTGCTCAATCGCTACCGCAACGGGCAGGACAGCCTCGGCTGGCATGCGGACAACGAGCCCGAGCTGGGCGATGCGCCGGTGATCGCATCGGTGAGCCTCGGGGCGATGCGCGTGTTCGACCTTCGCCATCGCAAGACCGGTGTCACTCATGCGTATCGCCTCGGGCATGGCAGCCTGCTCGTGATGCGAGGCCGCACACAGGCCGAATGGCAGCATCGCGTGCCGAAGGCGCCGGGCGTGCAGGGCGAGCGCGTGAACCTGACGTTTCGGCGCGTGATGCCGACGGGTACGGGCAGGTAACCCCGCCCATCACCGACGTGACTGGATCGCCGGGCAATGCGCGCCCCGTTTTTGCGATTCATGGGCGATCGATACAGGCAAGCGGTCGCGTGTGCGGCACGTTGCCGCACGACTGCTGAACCATGCGCGCTGAAACGCCGCTGAGGCCCGTGCCATATGGGGTTTCAGGAAATTTGATCGACCGCCCGGTTCCGATAGATGAGTGAAACCTCTGATGGTGCGTCGCAACAATCCTTGACTAGACTGTCGAATGGCAAAAGCGCGTCGCATCCCGGCGCGATCCTTTCGACATGCCCCGAGCGCTGCCGATGCGGTGCGCAAGGGGGCAGGAGCAAACCGCGTGACCGTATTCGACCCTTCCTTCGAACCCTCGCTGCACGTCTTCGAACAAGACGGCGGATGGCAATGGGCGCTGACGGTGAAGCGGGCGACCGGCGTTGGCGTGAAAGTCGTTGCGTTCAGCCGGGACGGCTTTCGCGGCGAAGCCGAGGCCTACGCCGCCGGCCAGCTTGCCCGCGCCGCGTATGACGCCGCCGTGACGGCCTGACGCCGTCGCGTCGATCCCGCCGCCCGAGGATCGTCTTCATCGCTTGCCGCCCGCCGCCGGGTGGCTTTTCCCGATCGTTTTCAGTTTTCCGTCGCCTGTCGCGCTCTGCGCGACAGCGCGTGCGGCGCGCTTGCGCGCCTGTCCGCCCGAGCTCGCCGCGCCAAATGGTCCGTACCATTCGACACGTGTGTGCCATACGCCGCGCTTAACGTCCCTGCACAGGGTCCGTCGCGCCGGCGATGCGCCTTCGCGCTGCGATTGGAGTGCCGGACGCCGGACGCCGACCCATCGACAAGAACGCAGGCCTGCGATGACAGAACCGACTACAACCGCCATGCGCGCGGCGGCTCGCGCACGGCGCGGGCGCCGGAACGGGGATTCACGCTGATCGAGGTGCTGATCGCGCTGGCGATCGTCGCCGTGGCGCTGGGCGCCGTGATGTGCGCGATTGGCGCCGGACGTGCACGCGCTGTCGGATCTCGGGTGCGATCGTCGGCGAGCCGCCGCCGCCCGATATGCTGCAGCCGTTGCGCGTGCGCCTGCGGCTCGCGCCGAATCCTGATGCGGCCGCCGCGTGCCGGCGTCGGCGGCGCGCATGCCGTGACGCACGGGGCCGTGCCCGGAAGTGGCGCGATATCGTAATAACATATGACGTTATTGCGTTGGCGGGACGATGACGTCCTGCTTCTTCACCAGGAGCCACCCATGCAACTCTCCCAGCTAGGCGGGCATGTCGCCCAGTCCGGTTTCGCCGAACGGCAGAAGCACGCCCAGGCGCTGATGTTCGGCATGGCCGACATCAACGAGTATGTTTCCGGCGGCGTCTGCTACGACGCCGCGGCTTATGTCCGGTACCTGCTGCGCAGCGATGCGATGATCGCACCCGGCGCGCTGCTCGACACGATCGGCCAGCACTGGCGAACCCGTTTCAACTTCGAGACCGGCGGTGAATGGGACGGGCGCGCGAGCATTCCGGCGGGAACCGCGGTCGGCTTCTCGCGCGGCGGCACGGTCTTTCATGCGGCGATTGCCGTCGGCGGCAGCCGGATCCGGGCGATCAACGGGGGCCGCCTGGGCAGCGGATGGATGTATGCGGTCGACTTGGCGCGCGTGCTCGAGCCGGATGCGGCCGGCGGCTTCACGTACGATCGCGCGAACATCCGGGTTCACCTGTCGCGCCTGTAGGCCGCCCGGCCTTGCCTGCCGCGCCGGCCGCCATGCGTTGGCCGGCCGCCGCGCACGCGGCTGCCTTCCCGCGCTGCCGGCCATTCCGTCATGGCGTCGCGCTGTCCATCGCTGCTATCCTCTCGACCGTGATTGACTCTCCACGGCGTCACGATCCGCATGCTGCGGTGCGGCGATGCACGCGGTGTGAACCCCGTGCGCGCTGAGGTAGCATGACTGAATATCCACGACGATCCGTGACCTGTTACGTGACTGATTTCCTACCGTCCATGTCCACATGGTCAAGACAACCATGAGCGACGCACCTGAAACCGCGACGCCCGGCGACGACGAAGCGTCCGGCGGCGCGTCGTCCTATCTGGTGCCGGGGCTCGAACGCGGGCTGCGGATCCTCGCCGAATTCTCCGCGCGCGAGCCGGTGCTCGGCGCGCCCGAGTTGTCGAAGCGCATCGGCATTCCGCGCACGACCACGTTCCGCCTGCTGCAGACGCTCGAAGCGCTCGGTTTCCTCGAGCGCGTGAACGGCGACCGCTATTTCCGGCTCGGCGTCGGCGTGCTGCGGCTCGGCTTCGAATACCTGAATTCGCTCGAACTGACCGATCTCGGCGCGCCTGTGCTCGAACGGCTGCGCGACGCGACCAGCCTGTCGACGCATCTGCTGATCCGCGACCAGCGCGACGTCGTGTTCGTCGCGAAGGCGCAGAGCAACACGTCGATGTTCGGTTCGGTGAAGGTGCACGTCGGCACGCGCCTGCCCGCGCATGCGACCGTGCACGGCCACGTGCTGATGGGCGACCTGACGCGCGACGCACTTCGCCAGCTTTATCCGGAAAAGCGGCTCGAGCAGTTCACCGAGCGCACGCCGGGCACCGTCGACGAACTTTACGAACGCGTGCGCCATTACGCGCGGCTCGGCTACGCGGTGAGCGAGGCGGCGTTCGAGAGCGGCATTTCGGCCGTGACCGCGCCCGTACGCGACCATTCGGGCTCGATCGTCGCGGCGATCACCGCGACCGTGCCGCGCTCGGAGATCGGCGAGGCCCGCGAGAAGGAACGGCTCGTCGAAGCCGTGTGCGGCGCGGCGGTCGACCTGTCACAGCGGCTGAACTATCGTCCGCTCGAAAGCGATCCGACCTTCGCGCACGCGCGCCACAAGGTCGCGATGTTCTGAGTGTTCCGATGCGCGGCCGGCGGTCGTGCAAATGCAATACGCGAATGACAAAAGCGGCCTGCGGGCCGCTTTTGTCGTTTCAGGCGACGCACGCCCGACATCGTTCAGAACGAGTGGTGGATCCCGGTGAGCACGATCACCTGGTTCGCCGTGCTCGATACACCCGCCGTGAAGAACGCGGCCTTTGCACCGCCCGAACCGTGCTCGTACAACACGTTCGCGTAAAGCTGCGTGCGCTTCGACAGCGCATAGATGTCGCCGAGCTCGACCTGCGTCCAGCGGCGGCCGGCCAGCGTCGTAGTCGCCGCGCCGCCCGCGATCGTGTTGAACGCGCTGCTGCGGTAGTTCACCCCCGCGTCGTAGCTCTGGAACGTGTCCGAAAAGCCGTTCGACTGCATCTTCGTGCGCGTGTACAGGCCGTGCACGAGGAAGTCGCCGAACTGGTAGGACGCGCCCGCGCCGATGTTCTCGACCTTGCTCGCGGTGTAGCCGTTCGCGGTGTTCTGCCCCTGGAACGACGTGATGCCGGTCGTGCTGATCAGGATCGCGCGGTCGTGCTCGTTCGAGTATACGGCCGACGCCTTGAACGGCCCGTTCGCATAGTTCAGCGCGACGCCGACCGACTTGCCGGTCGAGAAGTTCGTCGTGTTGCCGAGCGCCATCGTCGCCGCGGCCGAGAAGCCCGCGAAAGTCGGTGAGCGGTACTTGACCGAGTTGTTGTACGGCACGTTGCCGGTCGCGGCGAGCCCGTCGATGTTGCCGGGGTGGAACGCGTACCAGCTCATCGCGAGGTAGGCCGTGCTGAGCGGATCGAGATAGTCGAACGACAGCGGCGTCTGGCGGCCGAGCGTCAGCGTGCCGTAGCGCTCCGAGCCGAGGCCGACGAAGGCCGCGCGGTTCCAGATCGTGTTCGCGGTCGCGAACTGGCCGTTGTTCGTATAGAAGCCGTTTTCGAGCTGGAAGATCGCCGACAGGCCGTCGCCGAGGTCTTCCTTGCCCTTCAGGCCCCATCGGTCGGGCTGCGTATTGCCCTGGATCATCGCCCATTTCGCATGGCCGCCGACGTTGTTCACGTACGCGACGCCCGCATCCATGCTGCCGTACAGCGTCACGCTGCTCTGCGCCCACGCGCCCGACACGGCGCCCACTCCGATCACTGCTGCTGCTACCGCATGCTTGACCATTTGATCTCCTGAATCTCCAACCTGATGAATACGTGCCGTGGCGGCATGCGCGGGAACGGCCGGCCGTCGCGCGTGTTCGCCATCGGGTGGGCATTCGTATGTTCCATATAAGGAACAGTGTGCCTCTGATGGAATGGAGTATAGGGGTGTCTCGCACCGTATCAAAAATAATTTTTTCGGGACGGATGGGTTTCGGACCGCTGCTCGGCGTCGGGCAGCGAAGCCCGCGTAAACCCGGTAACTCCCCGTCGTATAACAAAAAATTTCATTTGATGAGATAGACGAACGTGATTGCCGACCCGGCGGTCAGTGTTTTCCCTAGGGCGTGCAGCTTTTTGTTTTACTCGTGGAAAGTCGCTCCTATAATCACCATCCATAAACTGCTGTTCCGGATATGGAACAAATCGGAACAAACCGAGAGTCGATCAGAAGGAAGGGTGTGAGATGTCTGAACAATGGGTTTGCGCCGGGCACGCCGGCGCGCTGTCGGAAGACACGCCGATCGAGTTCAAGCGGACCGACGGCGTCGAAATCGGGATCTACCGCGTCGGCGACGACGTGTATGCGCTCGAGAACGTGTGCCCGCATGCGTACGCGCTGCTGACGCAGGGGTTCGTCGACGAAGGCACGGTCGAATGCCCGCTGCACGAGGCCGTGTTCGACATCAAGACGGGCGAATGCCTGAAGGGTCCGGGCGGACGCGCACTGAAGCAGTACGCGGTGCGGCTCGCCGGCGAGGAAATCCAGATAAAGGTGGAGTGACATGAAAGAAGCGACCGTGAATTTCAATCCCTTCCTGAAGCCGTGGGTGGCGCCGCAGCCGAACAACGTCGCGGGCAAGGGGCAGATCGAGATCCCCGGCCAGGTCGAGAACCAGGTCTGGCAGAACCGCAAGGCCGCACCGACCCAGTACGAAAACGACCTCGGCGATGCGCTCGAACGCGTGTTCGAAGCCGGCGCGATCGAGCTGGACGAGGTCGTCGCGGGCCTGAACCGCATCGGCTTCCGCGCGCCGGACGGCACGGTCTGGACACCTGAGCGCTTCCGCGCCGAAATGGCCTCGCTCGCGGAATGACCGCGTAAGCGCCGACCGCCGACCCGACGACAACCGCATCCGGAGCACACTGATGACGTCCCCCGAACAACACGCAGCACAACACGACCCGGTCCGTGCCTATCTCGACCGCGGCATCAAGAACTACTGGTATCCCGTCGCGCCGAGCTGGCAGGTGTCGAATGCACCGGTCGGCCTCACGCGCCTGTCCGAGCAGATCGTGCTGTGGCGCGATCACGACGGCAAGGTCCACGCGCTCGAGGATCGCTGCCCGCACCGCGGCGCACGCCTGTCGCTCGGCTGGAACCTCGGCGGCAACATCGCGTGCTGGTATCACGGCATCGAAGTCGACGGCGGCGGCACGGTCAACCGCGTGCCGGCCGTATCGAACTGTCCGCTCGAAGGCACGAAGTGCGTGAAGTCGTATCCGGTCGAGGAGAAGGCCGGCGCGATCTTCCTGTGGTTCGGCGACGAAGCGCACGGCGAGCCGGCGCCGTTGAACCTGCCCGAGGAACTGGTCGACGACGCGTACGGCCACTTCCTGTGCGTGTCGAACTGGAAGTGCAATTACCAGTACGCGATCGACAACGTGATGGACCCGATGCACGGCGCGTACCTGCATGCCACCTCGCACTCGATGGCCGAAGGCGACAAGCAGGCCGACATGCGCGTGCGCAAGACGGAAACGGGCCTGATGTTCGAGAAGATCGGCCAGCGCGACGTGAACTTCGACTGGGTCGAGCTTGGCGAAACGGGCTGCCTGTGGATGCGCCTCGCGATCCCGTACAAGCAGAAGTTCGGCCCGGGCGGCAACTTCGGGATCATCGGCTTCGCGACGCCGGTCGACGGCGACAACTGCCAGGTCTATTTCTGGCGCACCCGCAAGGTCAGCGGCTGGCAGCGCGACGTGTGGCGCTTCATGTATCGCAACCGCCTCGAGGGCCTGCACTGGGACGTGCTCGAGCAGGACCGCTACGTCCTCGAAAGCCTCGCGCCGAATGCGCGCGATCACGAATACCTGTACCAGCACGACGTCGGCATGACGCGCGTGCGCCGGATGCTGCGTACCCGTGCGCAGGAGCATCTTGCGGCGCTCGACGCACATCGCGCGGCGCAGGCGCAGGTCGCCTCGGAGCCGGCAAATGGCTGAGCGCGCTCCGGTCGTGTCGCTCACGGGGCGCCGCGTGCTCGTGACGGGTGGCGCGCGCGGGCTCGGCGCGGCGTTCGTGAAGGCGCTCGTCGAAGCGGGCGCGCAGGTCGCGTTCGGCGACGTGCTGGCCGACGAAGGCCGCGCGCTGGCCGCGCAACTCGCCGAAGCCGGCCATGTCGTGCATTGCTTCGCGCTCGATCTCGCCGATCCGGCGAGCGTCACCGCGTTCGTCGCGCAGGGCGCGGCGGCGCTCGGCGGCATCGACGCGCTGATCAACAACGCGGCGATCACGAACTCGGGCGGCAAGCTGTCGACCGAGCTCGACGTGTCGACCTGGGACGCCGTGATGAACGTAAACGTTCGCGGCGTGTGGCTCGTCAGCAATGCGGCGCTGCCGTATCTCGCGCAGTCGGGCCGCGGCGCGATCGTGAACCTCGCGTCGGACACCGCGCTGTGGGGCGCGCCGAAGCTGCTCGCGTACGTCGCGAGCAAGGGCGCGGTGATCGCGATGACGCATGCGCAGGCACGCGAGTTCGGCGCGCACGGCGTGACGGTCAATGCGATCGCGCCGGGGCTGACCGAAGTCGAGGCGACCGCCTACGTGCCGGCCGAGCGCCACGCGTTCTACCTGCAGGGCCGCGCGCTGACGCGTGCGCAGGTGCCCGACGACGTGACGGGCCCCGTGCTGTTCCTGCTGTCGGACGGCGCGCGCTTCGTGACGGGTCAACTGCTGCCGGTGAACGGCGGCTTCGTGATGAATTGATTGAATTGAAGTTTTCACTCTGATGAAGGAGAGGACGATGGCGGACGCCGATCTCGAACGCAAGTCGTGGGACCAGCCGGAAGGCGCAAGCTTCAACGACTGGATGGAAGGGCGCGTGGCGCGCTACGCAACCCGTCGCTACGACTGGGACGCACTGAAGTTCCAGGCCGACTACGACCCGAAGTACCGCCGTGCGCAGATGCGCTACGTCGGCACGGGCGGCACGGGCGTCGCGAAGGACGTCAACACGGTGCCGGCCGGCGGCTTCACGTTCTCGACGATGGTCATCCCGGCCGGCAACATCGGCCCGAGCCACATCCACATGGACGTCGAGGAAATCTTCTTCGTGCTGCGCGGCAAGATGAAGGTGATCTGCGAGCGTGACGGCGAGACGTGGGAAGCGATCCTCGGCGAGCGCGACCTGATCTCGGTGCCGCCGGGCGTGTATCGCACGGAAATCAACATCGGCGAGGAAGATGCGCTGATGTGCGTGATGCTCGGTTCGCCGAAGCCGGTCACGCCGACCTATCCGCCCGATTCGCCGCTCGCGAAGATCAAGCGCTGAGACGGAGCGGGTGAGGCAATGAGTGTCATCGACAAACGTGAACGCGACCGCACCGCGGCGTTCGCCGCGCTGCTCGGGCAGTTTCCGGAACAGCGTTGCGCGGCCGGCGCGGCGGGCACGATCGGTTATCGCGAGGCCGGCGCGCAGCATGCAGGCCGTGCGCTGCCCGTCGTGCTGCTGCACGGCATCGGCTCGGGCGCCGCATCGTGGGTCCGCCAGCTCGACACGCTCGGCGCATCGCGGCGCGTGCTCGCGTGGGATGCGCCCGGTTACGGCGTGTCGACGCCGGTGCACGGCGCGTCGCCGACCGCCGCCGATTACGCGGCATCGCTGAACGCGTGGCTCGAGGCACTCGGCATCGAACGCTGCGTGCTGGTCGGTCATTCGCTCGGCGCGATCATCGCAGGCGGTCTCGCCCGCGTGATGCCCGCGCGGATCGCCGGCCTGCTGCTGGTGTCGCCCGCGGGCGGCTACGGCAGCGCACCGGCCGAAACACGCGAATCGCGCCGCGACGCGCGGCTCGCGATGCTTGCCGAACTCGGCCCGGCCGGGCTTGCCGAGCAGCGCAGCAGCAACATGCTGTCCGGTTTCGCGAACGAGGATGCGCGTGCGTGGGTGCGCTGGAACATGGCGCGCATCGTGCCGGCCGGCTACGCGCAGGCCACGCATCTGCTCGCGAACGCCGATCTCGCCACCGATCTCGCCGGCTTTCGCGGCCGCACGGCCGTGGCCGTCGGCGCGAACGACGCGATCACGCCGCCCGCCGCGTGCGAGCGGATCGCCGCGGCCGCGCACGTCGGGCTGCAGGTGATTCCGCAAGCAGGCCATGCCGGCTACGTGGAAGCACCGGCTGTCTATTCCGCACTGATCGACACGTTCTGCCGTCAGTGCGACCAACAGCGGGGACTGGCATGAACGAACCGCTGCAACAACCCGAACTCGAAAGCGGCAAGGCCGAAGCCAGCTACGTGGTCCCCGGCCTTGAACGCGGGCTGCGGATTCTCGCCGAATTCTCGCCGCGCGAGCCCGTGCTCGGCGCGCCCGAATTGTCGAAGCGGCTCGGCATTCCGCGCACGACGGTATTCCGTCTGCTGCAGACGCTCGAATCGCTCGGCTTTCTCGAGCGCGCGGACAAGGATCGCAACTACAAGCTCGGCATCGCCGTGCTGCGGCTTGGCTTCGAATACCTGAGCTCGCTGGAGCTGACCGATCTCGGCCTGCCCGTGATCGAAAGCCTGCGCGATGCGACCGGCTTCACGACGCACATCGTGATCCGCGATGGCCGTGACGTGGTGTTCGTCGCGAAGGCGCAGAGCCAGGCGCCGGTGTTCAGCTCGATCCGCGTGAACGTCGGCACGCGCTTGCCCGCGCATGCGACGACGCACGGCCACGTGCTGATGGGCGACCTGTCGCTGAAGGAGCTGCATGCGCTGTATCCGGAAGGCGCGCTGAACCGGATGACGAACGCGACGCCGGAAACGGTCGACGCGCTGTACGAAGTGATCCGCGAGGATGCGCTGCGCGGCTACGGCGTCAGCAATTCGTCGTTCGAGCGCGGCATCTCTGTGGTCACCGCGCCGGTGCGCAACGAGACGCAGAAGATCGTCGCGTGCATCACCGTGACGGTGCCGAGGCCGGAAATCGACGCGGCGCTGATCGCGGACGGCCTGATCGACAAGGTGCAGCGCGCGGCGGCGGAACTGTCGCGGCGGCTCAATTACCGCTCGGATGACGAGCACACGTTTCTCAAGGCATTAGGACTCCGATGATTCAGATCGATCTGACCGGGCAGGTGGCGGTGGTGACGGGCGGTTCGTCCGGCATCGGCCTGGCGACCGCCGAACGGTTCCTGCAGGCGGGCGCGTCGGTCGCGATTTGCGGCCGCGACAGCGAGCGCCTCGCACGCGCCGAAGCGATGCTCGTCGAAAAGTATCCGGGCGCGCAACTGCTCGCCGCGCGCTGCAACGTGCTCGACGAAGCCGACGTGGCTGCTTTTGCGCAAGCCGTATCGGCGCGCTTCGGCCGTGCCGACATGCTGGTCAACAACGCCGGCCAGGGCCGCGTGTCGACCTTCGCCGACACGACCGACGACGCATGGCGCGAAGAACTCGAGCTGAAGTATTTCAGCATCATCCGCCCGACGCGCGCATTCCTGCCGCTGCTGCGCGACGCGCAGGCGCCGACGATCACCTGCGTGAACTCGCTGCTCGCGCTGCAGCCGGAGCCGCACATGGTCGCGACGTCGTCGGCGCGCGCGGGCGTGCTGAGCCTCGTGAAGTCGCTCGCGACCGAACTCGCGCCGCAGCGCATCCGCGTGAACTCGATCCTGATCGGCATCGTCGAGTCGGGCCAGTGGCGCCGCCGGTACGAAACGCAGGCGCAGTCCGGCGAGAGCTGGGAGGACTGGACGGGCGCGATCGCCCGCACGAAGAACATTCCGCTGAACCGCTTCGGCAAGCCTGACGAGGCCGCCTGGGCACTCTTTTATCTCGCAACGCATCTGTCGTCCTACACGACGGGCAGCCATATCGACGTTTCTGGAGGCTTTGCACGCCATGTCTAAAAAAACCACGGTTGGCGAGCTGATTGCCGCCTTTCTCGAGCAGTGCGGCGTGAAGACCGCATTCGGTGTCATCTCGATCCACAACATGCCGATCCTCGACGCGATCAACTCGCGCGGCAACATCCGGTATGTCGGTGCACGTGGCGAAGCCGGCGCCTTGAACATGGCCGACGGCCTGGCCCGCGTGTCGGGCGGCCTCGGCGTCGCGTTCACGAGCACGGGCACGGCGGCGGGCAACGCGGCCGGCGCGATGGTCGAGGCGCTGACGGCCGGCACCGCGCTGCTGCACGTCACGGGGCAGATCGAGACGCCGTACCTCGACCAGGATCTCGCGTACATCCACGAAGCGCCGGACCAGCTTTCGATGCTGCATTCGATCTCGAAGGCCGCGTTCCGCGTGCGCACCGTCGAAACCGTGCTGCCGACGATCCGCGAAGCCGTGCGCATCGCGCAGACCGCGCCGACGGGCCCCGTGTCGGTCGAGATTCCGATCGACATCCAGGCCGCTGAAATCGAATGGCCGGAAGACCTCGCGCCGGCACACGTCGCGGTGCGCGAGCACGACACCGCCCGCGTCGCGAAGCTGGCCGATGCCCTCGCGGCCAAGCGCCGCCCGCTGCTGTGGCTCGGCGGCGGCGCGCGCCAGGCACGCGCGGAAGTCGAACGCCTCGTGAAGCTCGGCTTCGGCGTCGTCACGAGCGTGCAGGGCCGCGGCGTGCTGCCCGAAGATCACCCGGCGACGCTCGGCGCGTTCAACGTGCACGCGTCCGTCGAAGCGTTCTACAAGACCTGCGATGCGCTCGTCGTCGTCGGCTCGCGCCTGCGCGGCAACGAGACGCTGAAGTACAAGCTCGCGCTGCCGCAGCCGCTGTTCCGTGTCGACGCCGACGCGCTCGCCGACAACCGCGGCTATCGCAACGAGTTGTTCGTGCACGGCGATTCGAAGCGCGTGCTGGCCGAGCTGGCCGACCAGCTCGAAGGCCGCCTGTCGGTCGATCCGCAGTTCGCGGCCGATCTCGCGGCCGCCCGCGAGCAGGCGGTGGCCGACGTGTCGAAGGGCCTCGGGCCGTACAAGCAGCTCGTCGATACGCTGCAGGGCGCGGTCGGTCGCGACTACAACTGGGTGCGCGACGTGACGATCTCGAACAGCACGTGGGGCAACCGCCTGCTGAAGATCTTCGAGCCGCGCTCGGGCGTGCATGCGCTCGGCGGCGGCATCGGCCAGGGCATCCAGATGGGCATCGGCGCGGCGCTGGCGGATGCGGCGGCGAAGACGGTCTGCCTCGTCGGCGACGGCGGCCTGATGGTCAACGTCGGCGAGCTCGTCACGGCCGTGCAGGAAAACGCGAACGTGATGATCGTGCTGATGAACGACCAGTGCTACGGCGTGATCCGCAACATCCAGGACGCGCACTACGGTGGTCGCCGCTGCTTCGTGCAGCTGCACCAGCCCGATTTCGCGCAGTTCTGTGCGAGCTTCGGCCTCACGCACTACCGGATCACGTCGCTCGACGACGCGGAAGCGATCGTGCGCGAAGGGATGGCGAAGGCAGGCCCCGTGATGGTCGAGGTCGACATGCTGTCGGTCGGCGCGTTCGCGTCGAACTTCGCAGGCCCGCCGGTCAAGAAGGAAGAGCCGTCGGAGCGCCAATATGCTTAACGGGCACAAGCGGGCTCACGCCCCCGTCGACGTCGCGATGATCGGCTTCGGTGCGATCGGCGCGGCCGTGTACCACGCGGTCGAGCACGATGCGTCGCTGCGCGTCGCGCACGTGATCGTGCCGGAACACCAGCGCGCGGCGGTGCAGGGCGTGCTGGGCGGCGCGGTGGAGGTCGTGTCGTCGGTCGACGCACTGGCCCGCCGCCCCGAGTTCGCGCTCGAATGCGCGGGCCACAGCGCGCTCGTCGATCACGTCGTGCCGCTGCTGAAGGCCGGCACCGATTGCGCGGTCGCGTCGATCGGCGCGCTGTCCGATCTCGCGCTGCTCGACGTGCTCGCACAGGCGGCCGACGAGGGCGACGCGACGGTCACGCTGCTGTCCGGCGCGATCGGCGGGATCGACGCGCTGGCGTCCGCGAAGCAGGGCGGCCTCGACGAAGTGCTGTACGTGGGCCGCAAGCCGCCGCTCGGCTGGCTCGGCACGCCCGCCGAGGAGCTGTGCGACCTGCGTGCGATGACCGCGGAGAAGGTGATTTTCGAAGGCAGCGCGCGCGACGCAGCGCGCCTGTATCCGAAGAACGCGAACGTCGCGGCCACCGTCGCGCTCGCGGGCCTCGGCCTCGACGCGACGCACGTGCGCCTGATCGCCGATCCGGCGGTCGAGCGCAACGTGCACCGCATCACCGCGCGCGGCGCATTCGGCGAGATGTCGCTGGAAATGAGCGGCAAGCCGCTGCCCGACAACCCGAAGACGTCCGCGCTGACGGCGTACAGCGCGATCCGCGCGCTGCGCAACCGCGCGGCCCGCTGCGTGATCTGACCGGGCCCTTGAATGCCTGCCCGCGCCACCGCGAGGGTGGACGTGCAGAGACAGATTTGTGGGACTTGTGACATGACTCCTTTCGATACGAGCCTCGTACCCGACGGCAACATCCTGATCGGCGGCGAATGGCGGCGCGGCCGTGGCGCGCCTTACGCGAGCATCTATCCGGCCGACCAGTCGCTGAACATGGAAGTGTCGACCGCGAATGCGGACGACGCGGCCGAAGCCGTCGTGGCCGCCGATGCCGCATGGCGCCGCGCCGACTGGGCCGGGCTGAAGCCGCACCAGCGCGCGCAGGTGCTGTACCGCATCGCCGATCTGATCATGCAGCGCCATGAGGCGCTCGCGAACCTGCAGCGCCGCGACAACGGCAAGCCGATCGGCGAGACGCGCGTGCTGGTGGCGAGCGCCGCGAACACGTTCCGCTATTTCGCGGCGTGCCTTGAAACGCTCGACGAGGAACTGACGCCGTCGCGCGGCGATTACCTGACGATGAGCGTGTACGAGCCGATCGGCGTGATCGCGGCGATCACGCCGTGGAATTCGCCGATCGCGTCCGATGCGCAGAAGCTCGCGCCGGCGCTGGCGGGCGGCAATGCGGTGGTGCTGAAGCCGGCCGAAGTCACGCCGCTCGTGTCGCTCGCGCTGGCGCGCATCTGCGAGGAAGCGGGCGTGCCGAAGGGCGTGCTGAGCGTGCTGCCGGGCAAGGGTTCGGTGATCGGCGACGTGCTCGTGCGTCATCCGCTGGTGAAGAAGGTGTCGTTCACCGGCGGCACCGAAGTGGGCCGCGGCATCGCGCGCATCGCGGCCGAGAAGCTGATGCCCGTGTCGCTCGAACTCGGCGGCAAGTCGCCGACCATCGTGTGCGACGACGCCGATCTCGACCACGCGGTCAACGGCGTGCTGTACGGCATCTTCAGCTCGTCGGGCGAAGCGTGCATCGCGGGCTCGCGGTTGTTCGTGCAACGTTCGGTGTACGACGAATTCATGAAGCGTTTGGTGGCCGGCGCACGCAAGCTGCGCGTGGGCGATCCGACGCGCCCCGACACGCAGATGGGGCCGTTGATCACCGCGAAGCATCGCGAATCGGTGGAGCGCTACGTGGCGCTCGGTCTCGAGGAAGGCGGCCGCCTGCTGTGCGGCGGCGAGCGGCCTGCGGGCGACGGGCGCGAGGACGGCTTCTTCTATCAGCCGACGATTCTCGAAGGGCTGCCGAACAGCGCGCGCATCTGCCAGGAAGAAATCTTCGGCCCGGTGCTCGTCGCGATGCCGTTCGACGACGAAGCGTCGCTGATCGCGCAGGCGAACGACAGCGTGTTCGGCCTGGCGGCCGGCATCTGGACGCGCGACTACAAGCGCGCATGGCGCATCGCACGTGCGCTGGAGACGGGCACCGTCTGGATCAACACGTACAAGCTGTTTTCGATCTCCACGCCATTCTCGGGCTGGAAGGAGAGCGGGATGGGGCGCGAGAAGGGGCGTCTCGGCATCCGCGAGTACATGCAGCAGAAGAGCCTCTACTGGGGCTTGAACGACGCGCCGCTGCCGTGGGCGAACTGAGCGAAGGGGAATGACGCAATGAGCATTTTGGGAATCGAGCAGATCACGTACGGCGTCGACGACCTCGCGACCTGCCGGCGCTTTTTCGCCGACTGGGGGATGAAGGAAGTCTCGCACGACGACACGCGCGCACGCTTCGAGACGCTGAACGGCTGCACCGTGCTGGCCGTCAAGGCCGACGATCCGTCGCTGCCGCCCGCGTTCGAAGCGGGCCCGACGCTGCGGGAAGTCACGTGGGGCGTCGCGACGCGGCAGGAACTCGACGCGCTGCGCACGAAGCTCGCCGGCCAGCCCGGTTATTACGCGCAGGACGATGCGGTCGGCTGCATCGACCCGAACGGGATGGCGATCCGCATCGAAGTTACGCGCAAGCGCGCACTCGACATCAAGGGCTCGCCGTCGAACGTGTGGGGCCAGACGCTGCGCGTCGACCAGCCGAGCCCGATCTATGCGCGCGCGGAGCCGGTCGAGGTCGGGCACGTGGTGTTCTTCACGAACTGCCTCGACGCGCAGGAAAAGTTCTATCACGACCTGCTGGGCTTCGAGACGTCCGACCGTTATCCGGGGCGCGGCGCGTTCATGCGCTGCGCGCCGCACGGCGGCCACCACGACCTGTTCCTGCTCGCGCTGCCGAACGGCAAACGTGGCCTGAACCACGTCGCCTTCACCGTGCGCGACATCCACGAGGTGTTCGGCGGCGGCATGCACATCGACCGCTGCGGCTGGGAAACGCAACTCGGCCCGGGCCGCCACCCGGTGTCGTCCGCGTACTTCTGGTACTTCCAGAACCCGGCCGGCGCGCTGATCGAGTACTACGCGGATGAAGACGTGCTGACGCCCGAATGGCAGCCGCGCGAGTTCGAGCCGGGCCCGACCGTGTTCGCCGAATGGGCGGTCGACGGCGGCCTCGACGGCAACACGCGCCGGCAGAAGAACGCGAAGGCGCCGGAAGGGAAGTTCATGACGGAGCGCAAATCATGAGCGAAGGGAACGCACAGGAGCATGCCGCGCCCGGCACGGTCGTCGTGATCGGCGGCGGCCAGGCCGCCGGCTGGGTGTTGAAGACGCTGCGCGCGGAAGGCTTTGCGGGCCGCCTCGTGATGATCGCCGATGAACCGCATCTGCCGTACGAGCGCCCGCCGCTGTCGAAGGCCGTGCTGGCCGGCGACGCCGACATCGAAACCGTGCGCGTCGTGCGTCCGGACGAATTCGACGCGCTGAACGTCGAGGCGTGGCAGCCGGAGCGCGCCGCATCGATCGACCGCGCACGCCGCGTCGTGACAACCGAAAGCGGCCGCGAGATCGAGTACGACCGCCTCGTGATCGCGACCGGCGGCACGTCGCGCCGCTTGCCGGACGCACTCGTGAGGACCCCGAACCTGCATTACCTGCGTACGCTCGACGAAGCGGCCGCGCTCGGCGAGAAGCTGCGTGCGAGCCGGCGCGTGCTCGTGATCGGCGGCGGCTGGATCGGCCTCGAAGTCGCGGCGACCGCGCGCAAGCTCGGCGTCGACGCGGTGGTCGTCGAAGGCGCGCCGAGGCTGTGCGGCCGCTCGGTGCCGCAGATCGTGTCGGATTTCCTGCTCGACCTGCACCGCGCGAACGGTGTCGACGTCCGCCTCGGCGCGGCACTTGCGTCGCTCGACGCGCAGCCGGACGACGCGTCGAAGGTGCGCGCGACGCTCGCCGACGGCACGACGATCGACGCCGATTTCGCGGTGGCCGGCATCGGCCTCGCGCTGAACGCGTCGCTCGCGGGCGACGCGGGGCTGGCGATCGACGACGGCATCGTCGTCGACGAATTCGGCGCGACCAGCGACCCGGCGATCTTCGCGTGCGGCGACGTCGCGAACCATCTCAACGGCTGGCTGAAGCGGCGCGTGCGGCTCGAATCGTGGGCCAACGCGCAGAACCAGGCGATCGCGGCGGCGAAGGCCGTGCTCGGCGTGCGCGCCCCGTACGCGGAGATTCCGTGGTTCTGGTCCGATCAGTACGACGTGAACCTGCAGATCCTCGGTGATCTGCCGGCCGATGCGCAGCTCGTCGTGCGCGGCGATCTTGCCGCGCGCCGCGCGACGCTGTTTTTCGTGGGCGAAGGACATGTGAGAGGTGTCATCGCCGTCAACAACGCACGTGAGCTGAAGCTCGCGCGCAAGTGGATGAACCAGGGCCGGGCAGTGGATACGGAAGCCCTGGCAGACACGAGCAGGACACTGGCCTGACCGGGCGACGAGACACAGGAGACTCCCCGCATGAGCACTTTCGACAACGTCGTGGCCGGTCGCGCCACGATGGAAGCTGCCGCCTCCACGCCCGGCGCGATCATCGCGCGGCTCGAGCGGCTTCCCGCCAACGCGATGCAGATCCGCGCGCGCGTGCTGATCGGCACCGCGACGTTCTTCGACGGCTTCGACGTGATCACGATCGCGGCGACGCTGCCGCTGCTGATTCACAAATGGGGGCTGTCGCCGACACAGATCGGCATGCTGATCGCGTCCGGCGCGATCGGCCAGCTGATCGGCGCGTTCCTGTTTCCCGCGCTGGCGGAGAAGCACGGCCGCGTGAAGGCGATCGCGTGGAGCTCGGCCGTGATCGGCATCACGAGCATCGCGTGCGGCTTCGCGCCGACCTTCGAGATCTTCGTGCTGCTGCGGATTTTGCAGGGCCTGGGTCTCGGCGGCGAGTTGCCGGTTGCCGCGACGTACATCAACGAGATCACGCGCGCCCATGGCCGCGGCCGCTTCGTGCTGCTGTACGAGATCGTGTTCCCGATCGGCCTGCTCGTGTCGATGGCGCTCGGTGCGTGGCTGGTGCCGCGCTTCGGCTGGGAAATCATGTACTTCGTCGGCGGGTTGCCGCTGATCCTGTCGCTGGTGCTCACGCGCCTCGTGCCGGAATCGCCGCGCTGGCTCGCGTCGCGCGGGCGGCTCCCGGAAGCCGGACGGGCGGTCGGCGTGTTCGAAGCGTCGGTGCGCGGCGAACTGCCGCCGGTCACGCAGGCGGCGGCGTTCGACGAGATGGTGCGCCAGCATCCGAAGCGCAAGATGAGCGACCTGTTCAGCGCCGCGTATCGCAAGCGCACGCTCGCGGTGGCGACGTTGTGGGCGACCTGCGGGTTCATCCAGTACGGGCTGTCGACGTGGCTGCCGACGATTTACAAGAACTTCTATCACGCGCCGTTGCAGCTCGCGCTGAACCTCGCGGTGATCGGCTCGGTGATGGGCGTGCTCGGGTCGCTGGCGTCGGCGCTGCTCGTCGACAAGCTCGGCCGCAAGCCGGTGATCGTGTGGTCGTTCGTGCTGTGCGCGCTGTCGCTGGCGTTCGCGGGCTTCTATCACGCGTCGTCGGTGTATGTCGTGTCGATCTTCTGCTCGCTGTCGCTCGGGTTGATGGCGTCGGGGTTCATTACCGCGTACGTCTATACGCCGGAGCAGTATCCGACGAGCATCCGCGCGTCGGGCTGCGGGCTCGGCAGCGCATGGCTGAAGATCGCGTCGTTCGTCGCGCCGATGGTGGTGCCGCACGCGATCATCGGCGGCAACCTCGCGCCGGCGTTCTACCTGATCGGCGTCGTTCCGTTGATCGCGGCGGTGACCGTGCACTTCGTCGGGATCGAGACGAAGGGCAAGGTGCTGGAGGCGCTCGAAGCGTAAGCGCTGGCGGCGGTAACGGATGAGGTGAGTAGGTCCGGGCGATGCCCGGGCCTTTTTGTTGGGCGGCGGTCCGATTGCTGCGGAGGGGCGGGGCGTGCGGATGCACGAAATGGCCGACTTGCGCCGTGCATGTTCTAATTCACGATCCCGTTTTTTGACCGACCGTCGCCATGCCCCTGTTCGAACCCGTCACGCTGCATACTTCCGGCCTCGTCCTGCGGCCGCTGCGCGAAGCCGACGCGCATGCCTTCTTCGAGATCTGGTCGGATGCGGAGGCGATGCGCTATTTTTCATTCTCGCCGATGACGCAGATCGAGCAGGCCGAAGCGCGCGTCGCGCGCAACGTGCAGACGTCCGCGAGCGGGGAGAGCCTGACCTGTGTGCTCGAATCGCGGGAAACCGGTGAGGCGCTCGGCGAATGCGCGCTGTTCCATGCGAACGAGCAATGCCGGCGCGCCGAGATCGGCTTCAGCTTGCGGCGAAAGTACTGGCGCGGCGGATACATGCGCGAGGCGGCATCGGCCGTGATCGATCACGCGTTCGGCACGCTGCGGCTGAACCGGCTCGAAGCCGATATCGATCCGCGCAACGTCGCGTCTGCGGGGCTGCTCGAACGACTGGGCTTCGTGCGGGAAGGGCTGCTGCGCGAACGCTGGATCGTCGGCGACGAAGTGTCGGACAGCGCGCTGTACGGGTTGCTGGCGAGCGATCGGCGCGGGTGACTTGCCGGATTCACGGCGCGAACGTACCCTTGGTCGACACCATCCTCCATCGGCAGGTGCTCGACCATGCAAGCCCACCCTCTGCGTCTTTCCCCCGGCGACGACCTGCGCGCGTCGATCGAGCATGCATTGCGTCAGCACGACGCGCACGCGGCATTCGTGATCCAGGGCATCGGCAGCCTGAGCGTCGCGCAGCTGCGCTTTGCCGGGGCCGACGTGCCGACCGAGTTGCGCGATGACCTCGAAATCCTGACGCTGGCCGGCTCGGTATCACCGGACGGTGCCCACTTGCACATGGCCGTTTCCGATGGGGTCGGCCGCGTGTCGGGTGGCCATGTGGCCAGCGGCTGCGTGGTGCGCACGACCGCCGAGATCCTGCTGGCCGTGCTGCCCGGGCATCGCTTTGCGCGCGAACCCGATCCGCACACCGGCTTCAACGAACTGGTGATCCGCCGCGAACCGGGTGGCGAGGACGCGTGAGCGTCGCGACGCAGCGGCAGAAACGCCGGTCATCGCGGCTTTCCCGCTATCTCCGGAGAGGCTTGTTTCGAAACCGCATAAAAAAATGGCGCCGCGGGCATTCAGCCTGCGACGCCATTGCGCGGCGAGCTGCGACGTCAACCACCCGTCGCAGCGCGCTCCGCGTGCTTACATCTGCACGGTGTCGGCCACTTCCTTGAAGTCTTCGATCTGGTCGAAGTTCATGTACTTGTAGATCTGGTCGCCGTTCGCGTTGAGCACGCCCATGTCGGCCATGTACTCTTCCTTGGTCGGGATCTTGCCCAGGCGCGAGCAGATCGCCGCCAGTTCCGCCGAGCCGAGATACACGTTCGTGTTCTTGCCGAGACGGTTCGGGAAGTTGCGGGTCGACGTCGACATGACCGTCGCGCCTTCGCGCACCTGAGCCTGGTTACCCATGCACAGCGAGCAGCCCGGCATTTCGGTACGCGCACCGGCCGTGCCGAACACGCCGTAGTGGCCTTCTTCGGTCAGCTGCTTCTGGTCCATCTTGGTCGGCGGCGCGACCCACAGCTTGACCGGGATGTCGCGCTTGCCTTCGAGCAGCTTCGACGCGGCACGGAAGTGACCGATGTTGGTCATGCACGAGCCGATGAACACTTCGTCGATCTTCGCGCCTGCGACGTCCGACAGCGTCTTCACGTCGTCCGGGTCGTTCGGGCATGCGACGATCGGCTCGTGGATGTCGGCGAGGTCGATCTCGATGACGGCCGCGTACTCCGCGTCGGCATCCGGCGACAGCAGTTGCGGGTCGGCCAGCCACTGCTCCATCGCCTGGATACGGCGCTGCAGGCTGCGCGGATCCTGGTAGCCCTGCGCGATCATCCACTTCAGCAGCGTGATGTTGCTGTTCAGGTACTCGATGATCGGTTCCTTGTTCAGATGCACCGAGCAACCGGCTGCCGAACGCTCGGCCGACGCATCCGACAGCTCGAACGCTTGCTCGACCTTCAGGTCGGGCAGGCCTTCGATTTCGAGGATACGGCCCGAGAAGATGTTCTTCTTGCCTTGCTTGGCGACCGTCAGCATGCCTTGCTTGATCGCGTACAGCGGAATCGCGTTGACGAGGTCACGCAGCGTGACGCCCGGCTGCATCTTGCCCTTGAAGCGGACCAGTACCGATTCCGGCATGTCCAGCGGCATCGTGCCGGTGGCGGCCGCGAACGCGACCAGGCCCGAACCTGCCGGGAAGCTGATGCCGATCGGGAAGCGCGTGTGCGAATCGCCGCCGGTGCCGACGGTGTCGGGCAGCAGCATGCGGTTCAGCCACGAGTGGATCACGCCGTCGCCCGGGCGCAGCGCGATACCGCCGCGCGTGCTGATGAAGTTCGGCAGCGTCTGGTGCGTCTTCACGTCGACCGGCTTCGGATAAGCGGCGGTGTGGCAGAACGACTGCATCACGAGGTCGGCCGAGAAGCCGAGGCACGCGAGATCCTTCAGTTCGTCGCGGGTCATCGGGCCCGTGGTGTCCTGCGAGCCGACCGAGGTCATCTTCGGTTCGCAGTACGTGCCCGGGCGCACGCCCTGGCCTTCCGGCAGGCCGCAGGCGCGGCCGACCATCTTCTGCGCGAGCGAGAAGCCCTTGCCGCTGTCGGCCGGCTGGTGCGGCAGGCGGAACAGCGTCGACGGCGCGAGGCCGAGCGCTTCACGTGCCTTCGCGGTCAGGCCGCGGCCGATGATCAGCGGAATGCGGCCGCCGGCGCGCACTTCGTCGAACAGCACGTCGGACTTGACCTGGAATTCGGCGATGACCTTGCCGTCCTTCAGCGCCTTGCCTTCGTACGGACGCAGTTCGACCACGTCGCCCATTTCCATCTGCGACACGTCGAGCTCGATCGGCAGCGCGCCGGCGTCTTCCATCGTGTTGTAGAAGATCGGGGCGATCTTGCCGCCGAGGCACACGCCGCCGAAGCGCTTGTTCGGGACGAACGGGATGTCTTCGCCGGTGAACCACAGCACCGAGTTGGTGGCCGACTTGCGCGAGGAGCCGGTGCCGACCACGTCGCCCACGTAGGCGACCAGGTGACCCTTTTCCTTCAGCGATTCGATGAACTTGACCGGGCCGCGCTTGCCGTCTTCTTCCGGCGTGATGCCCGGGCGTGCGTTCTTCAGCATCGCCAGCGCGTGCATCGGGATGTCCGGGCGGGTGGTGGCGTCCGGGGCCGGCGACAGGTCGTCGGTGTTGGTTTCGCCCGTCACCTTGAACACGGTGATGGTCAGGCTTTGCGGCACTTCCGGACGGCTCGTGAACCATTCGGCGTCGGCCCAGCTCTGCAGCACGGCCTTCGCGTGCGCGTTGCCCTTGTCGGCGAGTTCCTTGACGTCGTGGAACTGGTCGAACATCAGCAGGGTTTTCTTCAGTGCGTCAGCGGCCACGGCGGCGACGGCTTCATCGGACAGCAGCTCGATCAGCGGCTGGATGTTGTAGCCGCCCAGCATCGTGCCGAGCAGTTCGGTCGCGCGTTCGCGCGAGATCAGCGGGCAGGCGGTCTCGCCCTTGGCCACGGCGGCCAGGAAGCCGGCCTTCACGCGGGCGGCTTCGTCGACGCCGGCAGGCACGCGATGGGTGATCAGGTCGAGCAGCGTCTGCTCTTCGCCGGCGGGCGGGTTCGTCAGCAGTTCCACCAGTTCGGCGGTCTGCTGAGCCGTCAGCGGCAGGGGAGGAATACCGAGCGCGGCGCGGGCGGCCACGTGAGCACGAAAGTTTTCAAGCATGGGGAGACCTGCTGATATTGCGTTTGAGGGGAAGGCCTTGCCGGCACTCCGGGGCTGTTCCAGACACTGCTTTGCAGCGGGATTCTAATCTCAATGATCTTTAACGTCAAATGTCTTATGTCTTATATAAGAGTTGAGGTTGGCGCGCGGGGAGTCGGTCGTTTCGGACGTGTGGCGGAGGCGCGGATGGGCGTGCGTGCGGGCCAGGTGTCGCGGGTGGTTCCGGTTGCCGCCGGGACGCGTGGAGGGCGGTGGGGCTGTGGGGCGGTGGTGGGCTCGACTGCGCCCCGGGATCGTCCGTTCGCATCAGGTGCTTCCGTCGCCTGCTTTGGCTGCAGTCATGTGAACCGGCGCGAACCGCTCGAGGTCGCGACCGGCGAGGTGTGCTACCGGTAATGAAGCATCAGGAACCCGGGTTGCCGGCGGCGCCATATATCTGCACAAGCACGCAAGAAACGTTACATACCGGCCGCTTTCGCGCGCCTACGCTCTATTGCACGTGACTTTCAATCGGGTTTCAAAAGGTGGGGCGGGCGTCGGTGCGTGCCGGTCGCCCTGTCCTGGAATGATCCGGACGGTCGCGAGTCCTCAAATCCCGTCGCTCACGAACATGCGCTCCAGAGATTCGATTTTCTTCGTGTTGTCCCTCGTCGCAGCGTCGGTCGCTCATGCGGCGGCGACCGACGACGGCGCGCGTGGCGCCGCCAGCCGTCCCGTCGCCCTGGTCTATCGCGGCCCGGCCGCGTGCGATGGCTGCCCGGAGACGATTGCGCAGCGCCTGCGGGAATCGGACCACCAGTTCCGGGTGATCTACGTCGGGCCCGCGGAGAAACTCAAGATCACGCCCGCGGTCCTGGCCGGCGCCGCGCTCTATGTCCAGCCGGGCGGCGGGCAGGACATTCCCGGCGCGGCGGCCAGCATCGGGAAAAAATCGCTCAAGGCCGTGCGGCATTACGTATCGAACGGCGGGCGCTATTTGGGCATCTGCATGGGCGCCTACCTCGCAGGCGACCCGGGTTTCGGGCTGGTCTCCGGCGAGTTCGACTCCGAGGTCGACCGGCCGGGCTCGACGCTGCACGGGATCGCGGACACGGTGACGCCAGTGGTCTGGCGCGGGAAAAAACGCTGGATCTATTTCCAGGACGGCGCGATGCTCCCGGCCGCCCCCGGCGCGGTCGTGCTGGCGACTTATCCGAACCGCGACATCGCGGCGGCGACCTATCGCTACGGCAAGGGGCGCGTCGGGCTCGTCGGCCCGCATCCCGAAGCCGACGAAAGCTGGTATCGCCAGAACGGCCTGAAGAATCCGGACGGCGTTCGGCCGGACATGGCTCACGACCTGATCAACGCGACGATGAAGCCTTGACGGTGGGTGCTATTTCCGCCTGGCGCGATACGCATCGAGGTTCTTCCGTGCCTGCGCGCGGATCGCGCGTTGCACGAAAGGCGTCCAGCCGAGCAGGGCGCCTTTCAGCCCAAGCGCCTGACGCGCCCAGCGCCACAGGTCGAAGCTGTCGCGATGCTCGACGATGCGTCCGTCGCGAAACCGGAACCGCGCGTCGATCCGGTTGACCACCATCCGGCCGGTCGCGGTGAAGCGGTACTGGGCGATCCACTCGGCGCGCCCGGCCTGTTGATCCGCGGCGACTTCGCCGAACGTCAATGAAAAGTCCTGCGCCCGCGCGACCAGCATGCGCCACATGTCGCGTGCGAGGTCGCCGCGCAACTCGCCGAATGCGGGATCGCTGAACACGATGTCATCGGCATAGCAGGCGAGCATCCCGTCGATGTCGCGCTGCTGGAACGCCGTGTAGAAGCGCTGGATCAACTCGGTGTGTGCGTGGCTCATCGTTGGGTGGGGTGTCGTTGGAGATGAAGCGGGGACTCGACGCGGCGGCCGGGAATGCGGCCGGTTGAACGTCTGGTGAGTGCCATACGGCAAGGACGCTCCGATCGACTCGATGTCGACGCATCTTCCCCGCCGCGATGCAGGTTACGCCCAGACGTTCGGTGTGACCACCGTCCCAGCCGTGACATGCGTCGCGACATCGATCGAAAAGCGGGAATGGATGCGGGCGTATGTAGCCCCGCCTCGGCCATCGTGACCCGAACGCGGCCTGCGCGTCATCGGACGCCCATCAGCGGTTCGCCAGCGCGACATCCTGGTTGCTGCGCCCCGTCACCAGGCAGCCCGACATGAATGCTTCGCTCTGGCTGCTGGCAGCGGCTTCGCCGAAGCCACGGCCGAGCGCGTCGACCTTCACTTGCGCGGCGCCTTGTTCGCACGCGAGCGGACTGGTGTCGCGGCCCTGCGCGTGCAGGATCGCGCGATCGCCAATGAGATACGCCAGCAGCGCGAAAACAGCGATATGTACGGCTCGTCTCATGGTTCGTCTCCTCGTGGCTCAAGCGTAACGCGGACCCGTTCGACGAAGCACTTGGGGGTTCCCCCGGTAAACGTCTGCTGAAATAACGGCGCGGCGGGTGATCCTGTCCCGTTTTCGTGGTTTGCGGGAGGAGGGAAGGCGCGGTTTCAATGCGCGTGGCAGGCGCAACCGGACGCGCGACGACACATGCGTGCGACGGTTTTCTGCGCGACAGGCGCGCGATTCACGGGAGTTTGACGAATGTCAGGGTACGGACGGGAGGGGGCGGTCGCGCAGCCGTTCAAAGCGATAGCATGAATGCATGATTTGACGGAGCGCGATCGCGGACGCATGCATCGGTTCCGGCAAGCAGGTGCGTGTTGAACATCGCTATCGAATTAGTGAGGAATCCAAATGCTTAACGTCTCTTCCGTCCTGATCAGCCTCGCTCCGCTGTGGGCCATCCTGCTCGTTGCGTCTTCGGCCGCTGCCTATTTCGTGTTTTGGCGCAAGGTCATCGACTAAGCGCTGCATGAACGCCGATGCAACACGGGTGAGCGGTAACGCGCACACGTGTTGCATCGCTCGTTGCAAACCCGGGGCCCGTCAGCGAACGGACCTTCGACGCGTCGCCGCGCGTCATCCCGTCATTGCACGGCCGTCACCGGCACATTCGAAATCCGCACTAGCCGGCTCATCACGCTGCGGCGGAACACTGACATCAGCGCATGCAACGGATCGTGCCGCGGCGCGACGACCACGATCTCGTCGCAACCCGTCTCGGCTGCCACGGACGCGATCGTATCGGCCACCGGGCCCACCTTCATCACGACGCTGTACTTGACGCCGGCTTCCCGCAGGATCCGCTCGGCCACGGCCAGATCGTCGGACGCGAACTTCTCCTCGATCGAACGCAGCCGCGACAGCGGATAGTAGGCCTCGAGCCGCGTCGATTCGAGCGGCGCCTGGACGTTGATCAGCACGATTTCCGACGCGCATCGTTCGCGATACAGGAACGTCGCGTGGCGAACCGCCTGAAGCGAGCGGGGAGAGTGGCCGACCGGAACCAGCAGCTTGAGCATGGACGTTGTCCAGGAAACGAGATGATTCCAGCGTAGCGTGCCGCCGGACCGAACGATCTAAAGAGAATGGCCGACCGCGTAAAAATGTCGTCAACACGTGCCGCGTCGTGCTGCGCCTAATAGAAATATAAGAAATTTAAGTTTATGCGCATAAACGATTTCATCGACCTGAGCAGCGCGCGCGAAGCGTGGCCCGCCGCCCCGATTCAGTCGGAACCGCAATGAATCGCCGCGGAAAATATCGGAGGTCGCCGATCCGGCGTCGCGTAGAGTAGTGCATCGGCCGCGGCGCGGCCGCTCCCGGCCGGTTCGGGCGCGACCGCCGCCATGCGGCCCGCCATTCCATTCCGATTCCAGGAGACTCCGCATGCCGCACGGCGCCCCGCAGCTTCTCGCACCCGCTTCCATCCCCGTCGACCCGATCGTGCGCCTGTCGGCGGGCGAGCTCGCGTCGGCGATCCGCGGCAAGGCCGTGTCGTGCGTCGAGACGATGCGTGCGTACCTCGATCACGTCGAGCGCGTGAACGGCGCGATCAACGCGATCGTCGCGCTGCGCGATCGCGACGCACTGCTCGCCGAAGCCGCGGAAAAGGATGCCGCACTGGCGCGCGGCGAGTACCACGGCTGGATGCACGGGATGCCGCAGGCGCCGAAGGATCTGGCGATGACGAAGGGGCTGCGGACGACCTACGGCTCGCCGATCTTCCGCGAGAACGTGCCGCAGACCGATTCCGTGGGCGTCGCGCGGATGCGTGCGGCCGGCGCGATCTTCATCGGCAAGACCAACACGCCCGAATTCGGGCTCGGCTCGCACACGTTCAACGAGGTCTACGGCGCGACGCGCAATCCGTACGACCTGACCAAGAGTGCGGGCGGCAGCAGCGGCGGCACGGCGGCGGCGCTCGCGTCGCGGATGCTGCCGGTGGCGGACGGCAGCGATTTCGGCGGCTCGCTGCGCAATCCGGCCGCGTTCTGCAATATCTATGGCTTCCGCCCGTCGCAGGGCCGCGTGCCGCGCTGGCCGGGCGTCGACGTGTTCGTGCAGCAGCTCGGCATCGAAGGGCCGATGGGCCGTACGGTCGGCGACGTCGCGCAACTGCTCGCGATCCAGGCGGGCTACGACCGCAACGATCCGCTGTCGCTCGCAGACGATCCGGCCGTGTTCGCGCAGCCGCTCGACGCCGACCTGCGCGGCAAGCGCATTGCATGGGTCGGCGACTGGAACGGCTATCTCGCGACCGAGGCGGGCGTGCTCGCGCTGTGCGAGCAGGGGCTGGCGACGCTGCGCGAGATCGGCTGCGACGTCGATGCCGCGTTGCCGGCGTTCGCGCCCGACCGGATCTGGCGCCTGTGGCTCGCGCACCGGCACCTGCTGTCCGGCGGCGGGCTGCTTGCGCACTATCGCGACCCGGCGCGGCGCGCGCTGCTGAAGCCCGAGGCGATCTACGAGGTCGAGGGGCTGCTCGCGATGCAGGGCGCGGCCGTGTTCGACGCGAGCGTCGAGCGCACCGCATGGCATCAGGCCGTGCTCAGCTTCTTCGACCGCTACGACTTCATTGCGGCGCCGACCGCGCAGGTGTTCCCGTTCGACGTCGACCAGCGCTGGCCGAAGGAGATCGCGGGCCGCGCGATGGATACCTACCACCGCTGGATGGAAACGGTCGTGCCGTGGACGCTGGCCGGCTGCCCGGTGATCAGCGTGCCGGTCGGCTTCAACGACGCGGGGCTGCCGATGGGGATGCAGCTGATCGGGCGTCCGCGCGCCGATCTCGCCGTGTTGCAGTTGGCGCGCGGCTACGAGCAGGCGGCTGACTGGGTCGGCGGGCGGTTGCCGGCGTGGATGGCGGCGTAGCACCGCGCTGGCCGAAAGCCGAAAGCGGGTGGCCGACCACCGGCCGCCTCACTTTGCCAACCTCTCTGCCGCCATCGCCATTCATGCGGCACGCGAACGAATTCCAGCTCCCGCGCGAAATCGCACACAATCGCGGAAGAATTCCCTCGAGCACGTACGTGACACGCGCAATTGCAAGCGGCCGCGCGGCGTGATTTCGTTTCGATGTGTTTCAGTCGTTGCGGCCGCGCGCGGCGCGCTTCGACAATATCGGGCTCAACCATTCGGGCACGAGGACAACACATGAAGCAGATTCGCGCGACGGGCCGGCACCTGGCCTCGGCATGCATCGCGTTCGGCATTCTCGCAAGCAGCACCGCGCACGCGCAGCTCGACCTGCAGTCGATCGGCGCGTCGCTGCTCGGCGGCGGGCAGCAGCAGGCGGCGCCCACGCAGGGCGGCGTCGCGCAATTGCTGCAGGCCTATGTCGGTGCGAACCAGCAGGTGCTGACCGGCCAGTCGTCGCTCGCGTCGGCGATGGGCCTGACCGGTGCGGCCGGGCAGGCGCAGCAGGCCGCGAGCCAGCTCGCCGGCGGCAATGCGCTGACGCCGGCCGCGCTGTCGCAGATGGGCGGCGCGCAGCAATCGGTATCGCAGGCGCTCGGCCAGGCCTTCGCGAGCGGCGGTGCGACGCACGGCCCGATCGACAAGCAGGCGTTCAGCAACGGCCTCGCGTCGCTCGGGCAGGGGCTCACGCAGTATTCGCAACTGCAGTCGGGGCTCGGCAATCTCGGTTCGACGAGCGCGGCGTCGCTGTTGCAGTCGGGCCTGAATCCGCAGAACATGCAGGCTGCGTCGTATATCGCGCAAAGCGCGCCGGGCCAGTTGCAGTCGCTCGCGACGACGCTCAGCCAGGCCGTGCAGTTCGCGACGAGCCAGGGCATTTCGGTGCCGTCGGTCGCATCGTCCGCGCTGAAGCTGCTGCCGTAACGTTGCGCGGGGCCGTGCGCGATGCGGTGCCGGCATCGCGCGCGACACGAAGATGACCCCGCCCAACATGGGGATTGCGCACGATGCTATCGTGGCGTGTCCCTTTTTTCGGTGCAGGTTCATGACAGACTCGTTTGACCTCTCGCGCTATTTCTCCCGCATCGGCTACGACGGCCCGGTCGAGCCGACGCTCGACGTGCTGCGCCGGCTGCATCTGCTGCACCCGCAGGCGATTCCGTTCGAAAACCTCAATCCGCTGACCGGCGCGCGCGTCGCGCTCGACCTGCCGTCGATCGTCGACAAGGTGCTCGCGCATCGCCGCGGCGGCTACTGCTTCGAACTCAACAAGCTGTTCTACACCGCGCTCACGGCGATCGGCTTTCGCGTGACGCCGATGATCGCGCGCGTGCGCTGGATGCTGCCGCCGGAAGTCGCCACCGCGCATACGCACATGCTGCTGCGCATCGATCTCGACGGCGCGGCCTGGCTCGCGGACATCGGCTTCGGCAGCGCGACGCTCACCGCGCCGCTGCGTTTCGTGCCGGACGAGCGGCAGCTGACGCCGCACGGCGCGTTCCGCGTCGTCGCCGCGCCGGTCGACGGTGAATTCGACATGCAGATCGAGACGCCCGACGGCTGGCAGACCACCTACCGCTTCCAGCCGAAGCGGGTCGAGTGGATCGATTACGAGGCCGCGAACTGGTTCACGTCGACGTATCCCGAATCGATCTTCCTGCATAACCTGATCGCCTGCCGCGTGCTGCCGGACGGCCGTGCCGCACTGCGCAACACCACGCTGACGATCCGTGACGCGGCGGGCGTCGGGCGCACCGTCACGTTCGACGATGCGGCCGCTTGGGGCGCGTGCCTGCGCGACACGATCGGCATCGACACGACGGGATTCGATCTCGACGCGCTGTTTGTGCGACTGGCGGCGCGCGCCGCCGCGTAACCCGGATTCACGACCGATCTCCAACGGCGGCCCGCACCCACGGGTCGCGCTTGCGATTGACTTTTACTAGATTGCTAGCATACTAGTAACCATGACCGATGAAGAAGTGAAGCAGTTCAACGTGTACCTGCCGCTCAGCCTGATCCGGCAGGTCAAGCATCGCGCCATCGAAACGGAGCAATCGCTGTCCGCGCTGGTGGCCGACGCATTGCGCGCGTACCTGGCCGCGCCGCCGCCGGGCGAGGGGCCGTCCACCAAGGAGGAGTGACATGTCATCCGAGCGAATCGAAGCCGTGTACCTGACGACGCACAACTGGGGCAAGTCGGCGAAGTTCTTCCAGGCGCTGGGCTTCAAGCTGGAGTTCGAAACCGATCACCACTCTGGCCAGCTGCGCAGCGGCGACGGCCCCTTTCTGTTCATTGCCGAAGTGCCGCCGGGCGAGAAACCGGGCATGCAGGTCGTGCTCAAGGTGGCGGATGAGCAGGCGGTGCAGCCGCAGCCGATCGTCGACGTCGTCACGCCGTTCGAAGATACCCACTGGGGCACGCGCGACATGACCGTGCGCGATCCGGACGGCCGCGTATGGCGCCTGCAGGCGCCGGGCAAGCAGGGCGCGTGAGGCGGCCATGAACGAACCCCGAGAAAGCGCTCCCGACAGCACCGCCGCACGCGTCGCACTGTGGCGCGCACTGCACGTCGAACTCGATGCGCCACCGCACGTGCTCGCCGATGAAGTCGGGCTGCAATTGCTCGCGCCGGAACCCGGCTGGCAGCAGCGCGGCGACATGGATCCGCAATTCACGCGGCCGTTCCGCGCGTCGATCGTCGCGCGGGCGCGCTTCATCGAGGATCTCGTAGTCGAACAGGCCGCGCGCGGCGTGAGCCAGTACGTGATCCTCGGCGCGGGCCTCGACAGCTTCGTGCAGCGTCGGCCGGAGATGGCGTCGCGCGTGACCGTGTTCGAAGTCGACCCGCCCGCGCCGCAGGCCTGGAAGCAGCGCCGCCTGGTCGAGCTGGGTTTCGGCGTGCCCGACTGGTTGCGATTCGTGCCGGTCGATTTCGAGGCGAAACAGTCGTGGCGTGCTGCGCTGGTCGGCGCGGGCTTCGATGCCGGCAAGCCGGCGGTCGTGGTGTCGACCGGCGTCAGCATGTACCTGACGCACGAAGCAAATGCGGCCGCATTGCGCGAAGTCGCGTCGCTCGCGCCGGGCTCGACGCTCGCGATGACGTTCCTGTTGCCGCTGGAGCATGCGGATCCGGACGTGCGCCCCGGGCTGGAAATGGCCGCGAAGGGCGCGCGCGCCAGCGGCACGCCGTTCATCAGCTTCTTCATGCCGGCGCAGATCCAGGCGCTCGCGCGTGAGGCCGGTTTCGCAGAGGCCGCGCACGTATCGGCCGCCGAACTGACGCGCCGTTACTTCGCCGATCGCACCGACGGCCTGCGGCCGCCGAACAACGCGGAAGAGCTGCTGGTCGCGACGGTCTGAGGTGTTGCGACCATAGCGACCACGGCAACCACAGCGACCATTACGCCCGTTCGAGCACGGCCATTTCCCGCACGACCACGAGCAGCACCGCGAGGCTCGCGCCGCCCGATGCGCGCAAGTCCGCGAGCAGGTGCTCGTAGCGCACGAGCGCGGCTTCGCGGCGCGCGCGCCATGCGCCGACGATCGTCTCCGGCGTGGTCGAATCCGGTGATTCCGCGAGTGCGCTCGATGCCAGCGTGCGCTTGAGGCGCGCGACTTCCGCGAGCGCGGCCGCGCGCGCCAGCATGTCCCAGTGCGTCGGCGTCGGCAGCGTCGCCGCGCGCTCGCCGATCCAGCTGTAGTTAAGCAGCGTGCCGAGCGAGAAATAGACCCCCGCGACGAGTTCGAGGCTGCGGTTGCTGGTCGCGGCCACTTCGGCGATGTCGAGCAGCGCGGCCGAGATGTCGCCGCTCGCGACGCGCACCGCGAGCGCGCTGTCGACACCGGCTTCAACCAGCACGCGCTGCCGTTCGGACAGCGCTTCGAGATCGGCGGCCGGCAGCAGCGACGGCAATTGCGGTGCAAGCCGCTCCGCCGCGTCGCGGCAGCGCGCGATCAGCTCGGAGACGCCACCATCGGCCACCGCGCCGGACTGCAGGTGCCGCAGGAACCACAGCGCCGCGCGTTCCAGCAGCCGCGCGACGTCGACGAACATGCGCGCCTGCACGTCGTCGGCGACGCGGTTGTCGAGCGCGTCGATATCGCGCCACACCGCATCGAGGTCGAACACGTCGCGCGCCATGATGCACGCCCGCACGATGTCGCCGGGCTTCGCGTCGGTCTCCTCCATCAGCCGGTGCACGAACGCGCAGCCGACGCGGTTCACGAGCGCGTTGGTCAGGTGCGTCGCGAGGATCTCGCGGCGCAGCGGATGGCGGCGCATCGGTTCGCTGAAGCGCTGCTGCAGCGGCTTCGGGAAGTAGTCGACGAGCATCGCTGCCACCAGCGGATCCTCGGGCACGTCGGATTCGAGCAGCGCGTCGTACAGCCACATCTTGCTGTACGCGAGCAGCACCGCGCGTTCCGGCGACGTGAGGCCGAGCTTCGCGGCCTGCCGTTCGGCGACTTCGTCGTCGGTCGGCAGGAATTCGATCACGCGGTTCAGGCGGCCCGCGCGTTCGAGCCAGCGCATCAGGCGCGCTTCGGCGTCGAGCAGCTCGACCGCGTAGCGGCCGGCGATCGACAGCGCCTGCGTCTGGTAGTAGTTGTCGCGCAGCACGAGCAGCCCGACTTCGTCGGTCATCTCCGCGAGCAGCGCGTTGCGCTGCTTCTCGGTCATCTCGCCGTCGGACACGACGAGCCCGAGCAGGATCTTGATGTTGACTTCGTGATCCGAACAATCGACGCCGGCCGAATTGTCGATCGCATCGGTGTTGATGCGGCCGCCGCGCTGCGCGAACTCGATCCGGCCGAACTGCGTGCAGCCGAGGTTGCCGCCTTCGCCGACCACCTTGCAGCGCAGGTCCGCGCCGTTCACGCGCACCGCGTCGTTCGCGCGGTCGCCGACCTGCAGGTGGGTTTCGCGCGCGGCTTTCACGTAGGTGCCGATCCCGCCGTTGTACAGCAGGTCGACCGGCGCCTGCAGGATCGCGCGGATCAGCTCGGCCGGCGGCAACGCATGCGCGTCGATGCCGAGTGCGGCCTGCACGGCCGGCGACAGCGGGATCGTCTTCGCGGTGCGCGGGTAGACGCCGCCGCCCGCCGAAATCGCGGCCGGATCGTAGTCGGCCCAGCTCGAGCGTTCGAGCGCGAACATGCGCGCGCGCTCGGCGAAGCTCGTCGCGGGATCGGGGTTCGGATCGAGGAACACGTGCCGGTGATCGAACGCGGCGACCAGCCGGATATGCGGCGACAGCAGCATCCCGTTGCCGAACACGTCGCCGGACATGTCGCCGACGCCGACCACCGTGAAATCGGTCGTCTGCGTATCGATGCCCATCTCGCGGAAGTGCCGCTTCACCGACTCCCACGCGCCGCGCGCGGTGATCGCCATCTTCTTGTGGTCGTAGCCGACCGAGCCGCCGGACGCGAACGCGTCGTCGAGCCAGAAGCCGTATTCATGCGAGATCGCGTTCGCGTAGTCGGAGAAGGTGGCCGTGCCCTTGTCGGCGGCGACGACCAGGTACGGGTCATCCGGATCGTGACGCACGACGTCGGGCGGCGGCACGATTGCGTTGCTCACGAGGTTGTCGGTCAGGTCGAGCAGGCCGCGCAGGAAGGTCTGGTAGCACGCGATGCCTTCGCGCATCCACGCTTCGCGATCGCTCGGCGGCGGCGGGTTCTTCACGACGAAGCCGCCTTTCGAGCCGACCGGCACGATCACGACGTTCTTCACCATCTGCGCCTTCATCAGCCCGAGCACTTCGGTGCGGAAATCCTCGCGGCGATCCGACCAGCGCAGGCCGCCGCGCGCGACGCGCCCGCCGCGCAGATGCACGCCTTCGACACGCGGCGAATACACCCAGATCTCGAACATCGGCTTCGGTTCGGGCAGGCCCGGCACCTTCGCCGGATTGAACTTGAACGACAGGTACGGTTTCGATTCGCCGTTCGCATCGGCGAGGAAGTAGTTCGTGCGCTCGGTCGCATTGATCACGCCGAGGAACTGGCGCAGGATGCGGTCCTCGTCGAGGTTCGGCACCTGGTCGAGCGCGCCTTCGATCGCCTTCAGCCGCCGCTCGGCCTGCACGTCGCGCGTGTCGCCGGTGGCCGGGTCGAAGCGCAGCAGGAACAGCTCGACGAGCTGCCGCGCGATCGCCGGGTTGCCGGTCAGCGCGCGCTCGATATACGCGTCGCTGAAGGTCGAGCCGACTTGCCGCAGGTACTTCGCATACGCGCGCAGGATCGTCACTTCGCGTGCGCTCAGGTGGGCGCGCAGCACGAGGCGGTTGAAATCGTCGTTCTCGATCCGGCCGCTCCAGATCTGGTCGAACGCATCTTCGAACAGGCCCTTCACGCGCTCGATGTCGAATTCGGTATCGTCGGCGAGCTCGAGGCCGAAGTCGTGTACCCACGCATGCGCGGCGTCCTGCGTCTGGATCCGGTACGGCCGCTCCTCGTCGACGCGCACGCCGAGATGCTCGAGCATCGGCAGGCTGCGCGACAGCGCGATCGGGTCGCCCGCGCGATAGACCTTGAAGCGGAACGCACGCGCCTCGGCCTCGATCGGCCGGTACAGGTTCATCGCGAGCTGCCCCGAATCCTTCACGCGCTCGATCAGCTCGATGTCGCGCACGGCCGTGCGCGCCGGATAGTCGTCGCGATAGCCGGCCGGGAACGAATCGGCATAGCGCTGCAGCAGGCGGTTGCCTTGCTCTTCGCCGAAGGCGTCGAGCAGCGCGTCGGCGAGATCGTCCTGCCAGCGGCGCGTGACCTGCACGAGCCGCGTTTCAAGCTCGCGCGTGTCGACGTCGGGCATCGTGCCCGGTTCCGCGTGCACGACGAAATGAATGCGCGCGATCGCCGATTCCGACAGCAGCGGCGTGAACTCGACGTTCACGCCGTTGTACGCGTCGATGAGCAGCTTCGCGATGCGCCGGCGCAGGTCGGTGTTGTACTTGTCGCGCGGCACGAACACGAGGCACGACACGAAGCGGTCGAAGCGGTCGCGCCGCACGAACAGGCGCGTGCGCTGATGTTCCTGCAGCCGCAGGATGCCGAGCGCGATGTCGTAGAGCTGGTCTTCGTCGGCCTGGAACAGCTCGTCGCGCGGATAGGTTTCGAGCACCGTCACGAGCGACTTGCCGAGGTGCCCCTTCGGCAGGAAGCCCGCGCGCCGCACGATGTTCGCGCATTTGCGGCGCACGATCGGGATCTCGGCGCTCGACACCATGTACGCGGTCGACGTGTAGAGCCCGATGAAGCGGCGCTCGCCCGCGACCTTGCCGTCGGGGCCGACGAGCTTCACGCCGACGTAGTCGAGATAGCCGGGCCGGTGCACGGTCGCGCGCGAATTCGCCTTGGTCAGGAAGATCGGCCAGGAGCCGGTGATGATGTCGGCGGCGGCCTGCGGCAGCGGCGTCACGTCGGGCGCGCCCGACGTGCGCAGCGATTCGCGCAGGATGCCGAAGCCGGTGCCTTCGATGCCGCGCAGCCCGAAGCCCGTGCCGTCCGATACCAGCGCGTAGTCGCGCTGGCCGAGGAACGTGAAGTGATCGGCGGCCATCCATTCGAGGAACGCGCGCGCCTCGATGTCTTCCGCGGTCGATTCGCGCGCCTTCATTTCCTTGATCGTCGCGCGCGCGATCTCGACGATCTTCGGCCAGTCTTCCACCGACGCGCGCACGTCGCCGAGCACGTGCGCGATGTCGTTGCGCAACGTGTTGAGCAGCGCGGCATCGCCGCAGCGGTCGACTTCGAAATGGATGAACGACGCGAGCTGCGACTGGCCGTCGCCGGGCGTCGCGCCGCCCGCGTCGACGCGCTCGATGCCGCCGTCGCGACCGCGCCAGATGCGGAATACCGGGTGCAGCGCCGAATGCAGCGCGAGCCCGAGGCGGTTGACGGCCATCGACACCGAATCGACGAGGAACGGCATGTCGTCGTTGACGATCTCGATGACCGTGTGATCGGAATGCCAGCCGTGCTGTTCGAGGATCGGGTTGTACACGCGCAGCCGCTCGCTGCCGGGCACGAATTTCTGGGCGGTCTGCCAGTGCGCCATCGCGGCGCCGTAGAGATCGGCGATGCTGCGGCTTTGCAGATCATCGGCGTCGACGAAATCGTAGTAGTGACGCAGGAAGGGTTCGACGATCCGGAACGTGGCTTCGGGCAGGCGCCCGCGCGCGAATTCGACGACGTCCGAGAGCAGGTGTGCGACGACTTCCTCGTTCTTCGCTTCCATGGCGGTCTCCTCGTCGGGTGGCCATCGGCTGCTGCGTCTGTCCGGCATTATGCGCCGATTGCGTGACAAAGCGATGTGCGGGCGCACAACGAGGGGCGGCTGGAGAAGGCCGCGTGCAGCGCCCGTCGCGGGCGCTGCAGCGTGTCGATTAGTGTGGGGCAGGCCGCGTCGAAGCGACGCCGCCGTTGATGCTCAGCGCTCGTCGCTCCACAGCTTCCCTGCCGTCGCCCAGTTCTCCTTCTTCACGTCGGTGAGAATGATGTCGACCGAGCCCGGTTCGCAGCCGAGCGTCTCGCACGTGACGCGCGTGATGGCTTCGACGAATGCGCGCTTCTGGTCGACGGTGCGGCCTTCGAAGAGCTGGATATTGAAAGTCGGCATGACGGAGTGCTCCGATTGGTTGGGATGAATGAGGCGTTGGGAGCCGGCGTCGTCAGTCGCGATACGTCGGATCGATCCGGTCGAGCCGGCGCAGCAGCGCCGGCCATTCCAGTTCGCCTTCGATCGCGCCGCCGTCGCGCAGCTGTTCGGCGGTTCGGTCGGCAACGGCCGGGGCGGGCAGCACGAGCGGCCCGCCGCCGGCCTGCGCGCGCACCTGGATATCGCACGCCTTGATCAGCGTATCCATCAGCACATAGGCTTCGGCCACGGTGCGGCCGACCGTCAGCGTGCCGTGGTTGCGCAGCAGCATCGCGGATTTCGCGCCGAGGCTCGCGGTCAGCCGCGTGCCTTCGGCCGGCGAGAACGCGAGCGCTTCGTAGTCGTGGTACGCGAGGTCGCCATGAAACCGCAGCGCGTGCTGCGACGCGGGCAGCAGCCCGTCGCGCTGGATCGACACGGCGATGCCGGCCGTATTGTGCAGATGCATCACGCACACGGCGTCGGCGCGCGCGGCATGCACGGCCGCGTGCAGCGCGAAGCCCGTCACGTTGACCGCATGCTCGCTGTCGCCGATCCGGTTGCCGGCCAGGTCGATCTTCACGAGATTCGACGCGCGGACTTCGTCGAACGTGAGGCCGAACGGGTTGATCAGGAAGTGGCCGGGCTCGCCGGGCACGGTCGCCGAAAGGTGCGTGTAGATCAGGTCGTCCCAGCCGTTCAGCGCGACGAGCCGGTACGCGGCGGCGAGGTCGACGCGCATCCGGCGTTCGGCGTCCGAGATCGGGCCGCCGGGTTTCACGGCATCAGGACGGTGTGCGAATGACGACATCGGGTTCTCCGAAGGTGAAGCGGCGCGCGACGATCACCGTGATCCACGACGCGAGCGCGAACGGGGCCGTGAACGCGGGAATGCCGGCGCGCGTCGCGAGCCACTGGATCAGCGCGGCGAGTGCGGCGGCCGCGAGCGCCGCGCGCGGGCCGCGCGGCATCAGCGCGAGTGCGGCGAGCGCGCCGTTGAAGCCGAGCAGGCCGTCGGCGAACGATGCGCCGCTCGCGCCGAGCGCGACCAGCAGCACGGTCGACACCAGTGCGCCGCCGAGTGCGAATGCGGCCGCGCGGCGGGACGCGACGGCAAGGCCGGTGGCGATCAGCGTGCCGGCCCATGCGCCTTGCGCGAAAGTGGTCTGCGCGATGCCCGAGAGCAGCGCGTCGGCCGCGGCTGAAAACGTCAGCGCCGGGCCGGCCGTCGCGCCGCCTGCCTGCTGCAATGCGACAAACGGAAACCATAGCGCGGTAACGGCGAGGCACGGGCTCGAATACGGGCACTGGCGCCAGCGCGCGAGCGGCACGCGCATCGCGCGCTGCACGAGCGCCGCGCCGATCGAGGCCAGCGGCACCAGTACGATGGCCGCGAGTTGATGGGGCGCGAACAGCACGGCGATCAGCGCGGCGAGCGCGCCGTTGAAGCCGTGCAGCCCCTGTTCGACGTCGCGGCGCTCGGCGCCCGTCAGCACGGCCGTCATGCTGGCAGCGGCCGAGCCGACCAGCGCCGCGCTCGCGAGCCGCAGGTCGGTCAGCGCCAGCGCGGCGAGCAGCAGCGCGCCGGTGAGCGCATTCGCCTGCAGCACGATCTGCCCGATGCCGCGCAGCAGGATACGCAGGTCGATCGACGGCGGGACGGGGCGGGCGGTAGGCATGATGGCGGCGGAACAGGACGAGCCGCGAGCATAGGACACAATCCGATGCACCGGAATAGGGAATTCTGGATAGTCAGGATTTGTGGTCGATGCCCCGAAACGGTGAATCCGGAGGTCGATTCGTGCCCGAACGTCGCGCCGTTGGCGCTTTCGGCGGGCTGTCCCGCTCGGGACTCGAATCCTGGCGATGGCCGGCCCTTTCGTCGGGCGATTCGTGCGACGATGCCTCGCATCGGGAATACCGGGAGGTGGAAAGATGCGCGAAGTGCGTTGGGCGTCGCTCGAAGGCGACGGGGTCGAACATCTGACGTTCGACCGGAGCGGCGGCGGGATCGTCGTCGAAAGCGCGGTGGTCGGCCAGCGGTACGGCCGTGCGTACGGGCTCGCGTATCGCGTCGAGTGCGACGCGCACTGGCGCGTGACCCATGCGGTGCTCAAGGTGATGGGCGGCGGCACGCTCGAATTGCGCGGCGACGGCGCCGGCCACTGGCACGACGGCTCGGGCCGCGCACTGCCGGAACTCGACGGTTGCATCGACATCGACATCGCGGCGACGCCGTTCACGAATTCGCTGCCGATCGGCCGCCTCGGGCTCGCGCGCGGTGAGCGGCGGCCGATCGACGTCGCGTACATCTCGACGCCGGACCTGAAGGTCACGCCGGTCAAGCAGGCCTATGCGTGCCTCGAGCCGGGCCGGCGCTATCGCTACGAAGGAATCTTCCGCGACTTCACGGCCGAGATGGAGATCGACGACGACGGGCTCGTCATCGATTACGAGACGCTGTTCAGGCGCCTGCCGGCGCCTGCGGTGCGCTGAACCCGGGCCGCGACCGGGGCGAGTGCCGGCCGCTCCTGCGCGGACGCGAAGCGGTCGATCCGCGACGCGATCATGTCGGGGTGGCGCAGCACGATCCAGTGCGTGCCGTCGATTTCCTCGCGCACGTGGTCGCCGAGCCAGCGGTCGAGGTCGACCGACATCTCGGGCGTCACGTAGCGGTCGCGCACCGGCACCAGGATCTGCACGGGCGCCTGCGCGTACCGCTCGCGCGGCTTGCGGGCCCGTGCGATGAAGTTCGCGCGGTACAGCTGCAGCCCGTTCAGCGCGTTCTTCAGTTGCACGGGATCGCGCTCCGCACGCACGCGCTCGGTGAGCTGCAGCCAGCGCGGCCACAGTGCCGCGCCGCCGAGCCGCCACACCAGCGACGGCACGAGCGGCATGTGGAAGAACGCGATGTACCACGACTTCAGGCTTTGCTTGAGCCGCATCTTCGCGCGGAACACGTGATCGAGACACGGGCCCGAGATCGACGTGTACGACGCGATCCGGCCGCGGAACGCGGGGTCGGTCACGGCCTCCCAGCACTGGATCGACCCCCAGTCGTGGCCGACGAGATGGAACGGCCGGCCGCCGCAGGTTGCGTCGGCCACCGCCTTCAGGTCGGCGGCGAGTCGCTCGAGCGTGTAGTCGGCACGGCGGCGCGGCGCATCGGACGCACCGGCGCCGCGCACGTCGTACGCGATCACGCGGTAGCGCTTCGCGAGCCGCGCCCGGATCGGCGCCCACACGGCCGCCGAATCGGGGTAGCCGTGCACGAGGATCAGCGGCGGGGCGCGACGCGACCCGCTTACGTAGACGGCGAGTTTCACGTCGCCGGACTGGACGGTCAGCATCTCGTGGGCGCGCGCCATGGCGTCATGCCTGCGGAACCGGGTGCAGCGGCACGCGGCGCGGGGCGGCTTGCGCGGCGTAGCGCGCGTTGGTCGCGTCGATGTTCTCGAGCAGCGTGTCGAGCTCCTGCAGGTACTGATGGTTGTCGTGGTCCCACGGGTGGAAGCCCGGGCGGAAGTAGTCGAGCCATTCGCGCGCGATGCTCGGGAACACGCCGTGCTTGGGGCCGTACAGGTACTTCACGAGGCGCCACATGCCGCCGAACTTGCCGTGCTCGCGACGGTGCGCGCGCATCAGCCGCACGTGGAAGTCGAACACGATGGCCCAGAAGAACACGGTCGTCGTCAGCATCGTGCCGGTGCGCAGCAGGTAGCTGCCGAGGCCCGGCTTCATCACGGTGCGCCACACGTCGTAGGACACCGCCTTGTGCTCGGTTTCCTCCATCGCGTGCCACATCCACATCTGCTGGTAGCCTTCGACCGAGCCGTCGATGCGGTGCTCGTGGCCCGACAGCAGCTGGTTCGCGAGGATCGCCGTGTAGTGCTCGAGCGCGATCGTGATCGCGAGCTGCATCGAATGCGGCAGCACCTTCTTGAACCAGCCGAGGATCGTCCACAGGCGCTTGTCGAGCTTGTGCGCGGGCAGGCCGGACGCCTGCAGCAGGTCGTTGTATTCGATGTGCTCGCGCGTGTGCATCGCTTCCTGGCCGATGAACCCGAGCACCTGCTTCTTCAGTTCGGGATCCTCGATCTGGTCGCGGTAGTTGCGCACCGAATCCATGAAGAAGCGTTCGCCGGCCGGGAACAGCAGCGACAGCGCGTTCATGAAGTGCGTGACCGGTACACCCTGCACGTGCCAGTCGCGCGCGCGTTCGGGGGGCAGCGCGAAACGGATGTCGCGCCGCACGGGCATCATGTTCGGGGTCGTCATGATTGTTCTCTTCCCTGGTTGCCTGCATTGTTGTAGGTGGCGTGCAGCGGCGCGGGCGCCGGCGTGCCGCGCGCGGCGCGGCGGGCTTTCGCGGCCTCGCGGCGCGTCGCGAGCACGACGAGCGCCTGGTACGCGGCGGGCAGGATGCGCGCCATCCAGTCCGCGCCCTTCGCGTCGCGGCCGATCAGCACGCGGCGCTTGTTCTTGCGCACGCCGGCGAGGATCGTGCGCGCGGCGTCGTCGGCGGTCGTGATGAAGAATTTCTCGAAGCTGTCCTTGCCTTGCTGTTCGCTCTCGACGATGAAGCCGACCATGTTCTTCGCGACGCGGCTCGATTGCGCGATGTTCGTGCGGATGCCGCCCGGATGCACGCAGGTCGCCGACACGCCGCACTTCATCATGTCGAGTTCCTGGCGCAGCGATTCGGTGAAGCCGCGCACCGCGAACTTGGTCGCGTTGTAGCCGCTCATGCCCGGCTGCGCGAAGATCCCGAAGATGCTCGACGTGTTGATCACGTGGCCGTCACCCGTGGCCTTCAGGTGCGGCAGGAACGCCTTCGTGCCGTGCACGACGCCCCAGAAGTTGATGTTCACGATCCACTCGAGATCGCTGTATTCCATCCCTTCGATCGTGCTCGACAGCGCGACGCCCGCGTTGTTGAAGATCAGGTTGACCTTGCCGTGTTCCTTCGCGGTGTCGTCGGCCCACGCGAACATCGCGTCACGGTCGCCGACGTCCAGCACGCGCGTCGACACGCGCACGTTCGGCGCGATCGCGCGGACGATCCGTTCGGTTTCAGCGAGGCCGACGCCGTTCTTGTCGGCGAGCGCGACGTGGCAGCCGGCCTGCGCGAGCTGGATCGCGAGCGAGCGGCCCATGCCCGAGCCGGCACCCGTGATGGCGGCGACCTTGTTGGCGAAATCTCTCATGTCGGTGGCTCCTTGTCTGGCTCAGGCCGCTTCGGCGGACGGGGAAGTCGAAGCGGAAGCGGCGGGCGCGGCGGCAGGCCGCGCAGTGGTGTCGTGTTGCGGCGCGCGATACGCGTGGTAGTCGGCGATCGAGAAGTGCGCGGTCGCCTGGCGGAAGCGCCACGTGAAGCCGGGCCACAGCGTCGTGTTCTTGCCGGTGCGCGGATCGAGGTACCAGCTCTTGCAGCCGCCCGTCGACCAGATCGCCTTCTTGAGCTTGCCTTGCAGGTCGCTGTTGAACTGCGCCTCGACGAGCGGGCGCACCTCGATCGCGTCCGCCCGTTCGCGGCGCATCGCCTGCAGTGCGCCGAGGATGTACTCGATCTGCGACTCGATCATGAACACCATCGAGTTGTGGCCGAGGCCCGTGTTCGGGCCGACGATCATGAAGAAGTTCGGGTAGCCCGGCAGCGTCGAGCCGAGATACGCGTGCGCGCCGTCGCGCCATGCGTCGACGATGTCGAGCCCACCGCGGCCGATGATCGCGCCGCGCGGATACGGATCGGCCACCTGGAAGCCGGTGCCGTAGATCAGGCAGTCGACTTCATGACGCTTGCCGTCGGTCGTCACGACCGCGTCGGCTTCGATGTGGTCGATGCCGGTCGTGATCACGTCGACGTTCTTGCGCGACAGCGCCGGGTAGTAGTCGTTCGAGATCAGCACGCGCTTGCAGCCGAGCGTGTAGTTCGGCGTGACGATCTTGCGCAGCTCCGGATCGGGAATCTGCTTGCGGATATGGCGCAGCGCGAGCTTCTGCACGTTCTTCATCAGCGACGGATGGATCGCGAAGCCGAGCACGCGCGATTCGAGCATCCAGTAGATGCTGCTGCGCACGGCCTTCTGCGTGAACGGCAGCGTGCGGAACAGCCACTTCTCGAACCCGGTCAGGTTGCGGTCGGGCTTCGGCATGATCCACGGCGGCGTGCGCTGGAACAGCGCGAGCGCCTTCACGCGCGGCGCGATCTGCGGCACGAACTGGATCGCACTCGCGCCGGTGCCGATCACCGCGACGCGCTTGCCTTCGAGCGCATAGTCGTGATCCCACTGCTGCGAGTGGAACGCGCGGCCCTTGAAGTTCTCGACGCCGGGAATCGACGGCAGCGCGGCGCGCGACAGCCCGCCCATCCCCGACACCAGCACGCGCGCGGACAACCGCTTGCCGTTCGCGAACGTGAGGCGCCAGCGTTGCGCGGCTTCGTCGTATTCGGCGCGCTGCAGTTCATGGTTCAGGCGCAGGTGCGGGCCGACGCCGAAGCGCTGCACGCAGTCTTCCAGATAGGCGCGGATTTCCGGCTGCGGCGCGAACATGCGCGTCCAGCGCGGGTTCGGCGCGAACGAGAACGAATAGACGTGCGATTGCACGTCGCATGCACACCCGGGGTAATGATTGTCGCGCCACGTGCCGCCGACCGACGCGGCCTTCTCGAGGACGACGAAGTCGGTCACGCCTGTTTGACGCAGGCGGATCGCCATCCCGAGGCCGGCGAAGCCGGTGCCGATGATGGCGATGTCGATGGTTTCGTCCAGGCCGTCGTGGCCGGGCGGACCGAAAGGCAACGTGCGAGCATTCATCCGGGTGTCTCCGATTTGGCTCATTTTCGAATGTTACATTGTTTGATGTAACGATAGTGGGTGAACCCGGAAACCGCAAGAGGCTAGAAGCGGCGCTCTAAGGGCCGGAAGCCAGGCGGGAAAAGGCTGAGCGGGGTTTGGAACGGGCCGGTTTCCGCATCGCGGGATGCGCGGGAAGGGCCGTCGCCAGGGCGAGAGAGGGTGCGGGCGAGACCGCCGGCGCGCGGCGGGCTGTTTGAAACGGTATCAGGGACGGATCGGTCGACCGGCTGTCTCATGGAAAACCCCGGCCACGATCGTGACCTGCGCGAGCGCGTAGAGGCCCCAGATCAGGTAATCGATGCCCGGAAAACCGCCGAGGAAGCGGCCGACGCCGATCAGCGTATCGGAGCCGACGAAGATCAGGCTGCCGATGGCCACCAGCGGGCCGCGCGTGCGGGCGGCGAGCGCGAAGCTCGCCATCGCGCACAGCACGAGCATGTAGACGGCGACCGGTGCCAGCAACTCGCCGAGGTGCGGGAAGAACGCCACGTAGAACGCCGGCGCGGCGATCCACAGCCCGACGAGCGCGACGATGCGCCAGCCGTGAGGCCGCGCGCGCCAGCGCATGAAGATCGCGCAGTAGCCCAGGTGCGTGAGCAGGAACGCGCCGAGGCCGAGGACGAACGACAGCGGCCAGTCGGGCAGCGCGAGCAGCACGTCGCCGAGCACGGCCGTCACGAGCGCCGCGCACAGCCACGCGCGTTCACGCGGTGCGGCGCAGGTGCTGCCCGCCGCGAGCAGCAGGATGCCCATCGCGGCTTTCGCGACGGCCTGGCCGGGATAGGGCGCCGCGGCGAGCGACAGTCCGTATAGCAGCGCGGCGACGACGGCGAGCGGCCAGAGCCGGCGGTAGGTGGCGGGAAGCGTGGCGATCAAGGCGGGTGTCTCCGGTTTGTTGTCGTCTGCGGTGGACGGCGCGCGGTCGAGGGCGCGGCTGTCGGCCATTATCCGGAAGAAAGGACGTGCCAAAACCGGCGAATCCTTCTAGGAAGCAACCGGGATCGCCATGCACGAGGATTGCCCGCCGGCGCGGCAATCCGGCGATGTCGAGCTCCGATGCGTGGGTGCCGCCGCCGGATTTTCTCCGCGCGTTGCCCCGGTTGAACCGGGGCAACGACTGCAATTCGGCTTGCTATGATCGCCGCGGTATTGCCGTTGTCGATGTGGTGGTTGCTGTCGTTGTCGTTGTCGTTGTTCCGCCCGGCCGCGCGACTGGATGCGCAAGCCGATGCGGGCCCGATGAATCCATGCCGTGCCCGGCCCGTGCGCTCAGGCGAACCGGGCGGGCTGGCCTTCCCCACGAAAACAGGTCCGACCATGACCGAACTTCTCCACGGCGACGGCGCGATCCGTCGCACGACGCCGTACGGCTCGTCGATCGAAAACACCTATGCGGGCGTGCTGTCGTTCATGCGCCGCAACTATTCGCGCGCGCTCGACGGCGTCGACGTCGCGATCTCCGGCGTGCCGCTCGACCTCGCGACGACCTACCGCTCCGGCGCGCGGCTCGGGCCGGCCGCGATCCGCGCGGCGAGCGTGCAGCTCGCGGAGCTTCATCCGTATCCGTGGGGCTTCAACCCGTTCGAGGATCTCGCGGCCGTCGACTACGGCGATTGCTGGTTCGACGCGCACAACCCGCTGTCGATCAAGCCCGCGATCGTCGAGCATGCGCGCACGATCCTCGGTTCCGGCGCGAAGATGCTGACGCTCGGCGGCGACCACTACATCACGTACCCGCTGCTGGTCGCGCATGCGGAGCGCTACGGCAAGCCGCTGTCGCTGATCCATTTCGACGCGCACTGCGATACGTGGGCCGACGACGATCCGGACAGCCTCAATCACGGGACGATGTTCTACAAGGCCGTGAAGGAAGGGCTGATCGATCCGGCGACGTCGGTGCAGGTCGGGATTCGCACGTGGAACGACGACTTTCTCGGGATCGAGCGGCTCGATGCGGCGTGGGTGCATGACCACGGCGCGCGTGCGGCGGTCGAGCGGATCGTCGCTATCGTCGGCGCGCGGCCGGCGTACCTGACGTTCGATATCGATTGTCTCGATCCGGCGTTCGCGCCCGGCACCGGCACGCCGGTCGCGGGCGGGCTGTCGTCGGCGCAGGCGCTCGCGATCGTGCGTGCGCTCGGCGCGGTGAACCTGGTCGGTGCGGATGTGGTCGAGGTCGCGCCCGCGTACGACCACGCGGACATCACGGCGATCGCGGCCGCGCATGTCGCGTGTGACTTGCTGTGTCTGTGGCGGCAGAAGAAGGTGGCGGGAGCGCTGAAGTAAGTCGGCATGCCGGGCATGCGCGTGCCGCTGGCGCGGTGCGCGCATTGCCGGATCGAGGTGCCGTGTGCTGTTCGTATCCCGTGAATCGGGAGAAAAGTCTTTGCGGATTCCCGTGGAGGGGCGTTGCCGACCCGTTGGCGAAATCCGCGAAACGTCAGTGGTTGGCTGCTTCCGTACGTCAACGACGCGCTGACATGTCACCGATGACGTGCCGCGACTTCATCAAGCAAAAACCTATCTACTCCTGAAGAAAGCCGCAAGCATGTCGTCTTTCGGCGCTGCCGGTTGCGTTGTTTGCTGCTTTCCCGCCCGTCCGCGAGATCGAGAATGATCCGCTCCGGCACCGTCTGGCCAGGCCCCCGTATAAACCGCACGCGGCCGGATGAGATCGGATTGCTCGCGCTGCTCCAGCCCGTGCGCGATCCAGCCGATCGAGCGGCCGAGCGCGAACAGGCCGAATGCCGCGCCGACGGGAAGCCGCAAATGTCTGCGTAACGCCACCAGCGCGAGATCGAGCGAGGGCTTCTGGCCGACGAGCGTGCTCCCGGTATCGATCATCCTTTTCCATTGAGGATGACGCGGCAGGATCCGCGACAACAGATACGTCGCACGCACGTCGCCATCGGGATAGAGCGCATGTCCGAAGCCCGGCAAGCCGTCACCCCGGGCGAGACGCGCGACCATTTTTTGCTCGACGTCCTTTTTGCCCAGTTCGTCCCACAGTGCTTCGCCGCGCGCGGTGGTGGCGCCATGCCGCTCGCCCGACAAGCCGGCCAGGCCGCCGACCACGACGGCGCGCAAGCTCGCGTTCGTCGACGCGATGCACCGCCCCGTGAAGCTCGACGCGTTCAGTTCGTGATCCGCGCACAGCACGAGCGCCATCCTGATCAGCTCGGCGCCCGCCGGCCCGACGCCCCATGCCCGCGCGCATTGCGCGTGGATGGGGGCGGTATCGATCCGGGTGCGCAGCAGGCATGCCGCCAGAATTCGCACGAGATCGCCGCAGCCCTGCGCCTGACGATCGGCCGACTGATGCCAGATCGCCGTCGGCGCGTCCTCGCTTGCGACGGTGAAGAGCGGCAGCAGCGCTTGCTCGGTGCGTTGACCGTCGTAGTGCCTGAAGAGCGTTCGCAGTACTGACGGCGTCGTGGGGACGTGACGGCCGAAAGCGGTCTGCTCGTCGCATCGCCACAGCAGCGCCGCGACTTCCTCGAGACTCGCGCGGGCAGCGAGATCGAGTGCATCCACGCCGCGATAGAAGAGCCGGCCGCCATCGATCAACGTGATGCTCGATTCGAGCACGGGCGCCCCCCAGTTCAGCGCGGCCTTCGCCACTTCCTTCGGCTTGCGGCCGCGTGCGCGTTGATCCGCGAGGCGCTCGACCTCGGCCGCGAGGTAGCGGCTTTCACGGTGGCTGCCGCCCGGCTCCGCGCGAAGCAGGCCGCGGCTGACGTACGCATAGAGGGTTTGCCGCGAGACACCGAGCCTTGCCGCGGCTGCGGTCGAATTCAGGTAGTTCGACATCGTGCGCAGGGGGAATCGTTCGACAGGTTGATCAGGATAATCAACGTTGACAGCAAATGCGAGCGGGACGATCTTTGCGTCACCTGATTCATGCGAGGCGAACATGGGTGTCGATCAAATGTCGAGGGAACGGGCTCCGGCCGATGACGAGCGGGTGTCGCGTCAGCTACGGGCGTTCTGGCGCGCGGCGGGTGGGTCTCAGGCTTTTCTCGAGTCGTGCAGCTTCAGCGGGGCGGGCGAACTGGTTTCGGCATTTCGCGTCACCGACATGGCCACGGCGGCGATCGGCGCGGCCGCGGCGTCCGTTGCCGAATTGCTGCATGCAGCGACCGGGACGTTGCCGGCGGTTCGGGTCGACCGGCGCATGGCGTCGCTATGGTTCGGCACGTCGCTGCGTCCGCAAGGCTGGTCGATGCCGCCGCAATGGGATCCGGTGGCCGCCAACTATCGGGCGCGCGATCGCTGGATCCGCTTGCACACGAACGCGCCGCATCATCGGCTGGCCGCGTTGTCGGTGCTCGGCTGCGCCGCCGATGCGCAGTCGGTCGCACAAGCGGTGAATCGCTGGGATGCCGGCGCGCTCGAAGAGGCGATCGTCGAGCGCGGCGGTTGTGCCGCGGCGATGTACTCGGCGCAGGAGTGGGCCGGGCATCCGCAGGGCAACGCAGTCGCGACCGAGCCGTTGCTACATGTCCGTGCCGCGACCGATGCCGTCGCGCGCGACTGGCGGCCTTCGAAAGACCGGCCGTTGCGTGGCATTCGCGTGCTCGACCTGACGCGCATTCTGGCCGGCCCCGTGGCGACACGGTTTCTTGCGGGCCTGGGCGCCGACGTGCTGCGCATCGATCCGTACGGCTGGGAAGAGCCGGGCACGGTGCCCGAAGTCGTCCTCGGCAAGCGGTGTGCGCGGCTGAACCTGAAGGATGCCGCAGATCTGGATACGCTCAAGCAGTTGCTGCGCAGCGCGGATATCGTCGTGCACGGTTACCGGTCGGACGCGCTCGCGCGACTCGGGCTCGATGCCGCGCATCGGCGCGAGCTGAATCCTGCGCTCATCGACGTGTCGCTCGACGCTTATGGCTGGAGTGGTGAATGGCGTTACCGGCGCGGCTTCGACAGCCTCATTCAAATGAGCACGGGAATCGCCGACGCGGGTATGCGCGTGACGGGCAGTGATGAGCCGGTGAACTTGCCTGTCCAGGCGATCGACCATGCGACGGGTTACCTGATGGCGACCGCCGCGATCCGCGGGCTGACGACGCGAATGAAAGAGGGCGTCGGTACCGAGGTGCGCACTTCGCTGGCGCGCACGGCGGCTGAGTTGCAGTTGCGGTCGGAGCCGATGAGCGAGGTGATTGAGCTGGTTGCCGACGATCAACGTGATCGTGCGGAACACGTCGAACCGACGTCGTGGGGGCCGGCATCCCGGCTCCTGCCGCCCGTACGGATCGACGGTGCGCCGCTGCGATGGTTTTATCCGGCGCGCGCGCTGGGTGCGTACGAGCCCGAATGGTTGTCGTCGAACGACGATCTGTGACGCGATGCGATGAGTCGGTTGGTGTCGGTGAGTGGCGACGGGACGGGAAACGACGTGGCCACGGCGATGAATGTTGCTCAGCGCAATGCGCAGGTCGTCATCATCGGGCAGCCCGCGAACGTGCTGGAACACGTGACCGAAGCGATCGGCGGCGTGTTTACGGATGTCCCCCCCACCGCACCTTGGCCGCCGATCAGGATGTGCCTGAGCAGACGGAACGCGTTCGGCGGAGAGGGGGCGGCCTAGTGAAGCAAGTCGGCCGGCGAAGACCGCCGGCGCGCTGCGCGTCGCTGGATCGACGGCCGGGCGTTGTGTTTAACCGCGCGTGTCGACCCAGTTGCGTGCCCAGCGGGCCGAATGCTGCAACGCCTGCTCTTCGCTCGTGAAGTAATCGAGCGAATAGAACTGGTAGCGGCCTTCGGTGCGTGGGCTACCGGCGCGTTCAAGCAGCAGGTTGGACGAAAAACTACCGTCGGGCAAACGATGCGCCGAGGGTTGGACGGCATAGCCGTTGTATTGATGAATTTGTTCGTTATGCATTTTAATTTTAATGATGTTCGAGTGCGCGCGTGCCGTGCGGATGTGCACGGGTATGCCGATTCAAAGCCATTGCGAGCTGAATCTGACGCAGTCGTAAAGCGAAAAAGGGCTTGGCAGCCAGAGGGGGAATGAAGTGCAACGAGGTGTGTGGCGCGCGGCGAGCTGCGGAATGAACCGATGCAGCCAAGAGCAATCGCGCCAACTTTGGGAGACCAGGCTCCGCGAGGATGTCGCTGCAACCCGGCGCCCGTTACGGGGCGCCGGGTCCTTCAAACTTTACAGCGGCTTGATGTTGGCCGCTTGCAGACCCTTCGGGCCTTGCTTCGTTTCGAAGCTCACTTTCTGGTTTTCAGCCAGCGTCTTGAAGCCGTCGGCGCGAATTTCGGAGAAGTGAGCGAAGAGGTCGTCGCCGCCGTTGTCGGGCGTGATGAAGCCAAAGCCTTTGCTGTCGTTGAACCACTTGACGATACCGGTATCCATGAAGATTCCTTGAGAAAAAAATATGAAGATTTGCTCTGGAAAGAGCGCTGGAAGCGTCAAGGAGGGAGAGGACAACGAATACCGCTGAGGAGCGATCAATTGATGAACAGCAATCGGACTTCTTGAACTTCGACCGAGACATTAACCGCTGGGCGGCGGTGGCGTCAATCATTAACTTGTAACTGTTTCACCGCGCGGCCTGTTTGCGGACGAAGCGATGTGGCCCTGCGTAGCGGAGCGTGCTGCGCGGCATGGCGTGCAGGGGCGTCCACGATAAACGCAAACGCGAGACTCGCGCGCTGGCGCTTACGCCGACAGTGCGTCGCGCATTTCCCGAAAATTCGACAAGAACAAGAAAGGCCGACGAGTCGTGTGCCCGGCGGCCGTTTCGGCACGTTGCGCGCTGGGTTCCCGCTACTTTGCCGCGAGCGCACGCTGCGCGTTTTGGTCGACCCATGCGTTGTCGGCCACGTTCAGCTTCTGCGGAATCAGCTTCGCCGCATAAAACGCATCGGCGACGCGTTGCTGGGCCGCGACGATCTTTTCGTCGAGCGGCACCGCGCCAAACGGGACACGCTTGATCCACGTCTCGACAATCGGTTGCGGCAGGCCTACCTTCGGTGCGATCAGCGCCGCCGTGTCGGCCGGATGCGTGTTGACCCACTGGCCCGTCTCGCGCGCCTGCTTCAGGATCGCGCCGACCACGTCCGGATGCTGCTGCGCGAAATCCCGCGTCGCTTCGTAGAAGTTGTTGGTCGCCGCGAGGCCCGTGTAGTCGGACAGCGTGCGCACCTTCAGCGCATTCTGCGCGGCCGCGTAGTACGGATCCCAGACGACCCACGCATCGACGTTGCCGCTCTCGAATGCGGCGCGCGCGTCGGCTGGCGGAAGATACACGGGGCGGATTTCGTCGTAGCGCACGCCGGCCTGCTTCAGTGCTTCGAGCAGCAGGTAGTTCGCGCTCGAGCCCTTCTGCAGCGCGATCTTCTTGCCGCGCAGGCCGGTGACCGAACCGATCGGCGAATCGGCCTTCACGATCACGGCCTCGTTGTGCGGCGCCGGCGGTTCCGCGCCGACATAGACGAAGTGCACGCCGGCCGCCTGTGCGAACACGGGCGGCGGCGCGCCCGTGTAGCCGAAGTCGATGCTGTTCGCGTTCAGCGCTTCGAGCAGTTGCGGGCCGGCCGGGAATTCGAACCACTGCACGCCATAGCCGAGCGGCTTGAGCCGCGCTTCGAGCGAACCTTGCGCCTTGATGACCGACAGCAGGCCGGCCTTCTGGTAGCCGATGCGCACGACCTTGTCGGCGCCGCCTTGCGCGAAAGCCGACGCGGCGGACAGCGCGACGAGCGTGGTGACGGCGGCGGTGCGGGCGATCCAGCGGGTGAAACGAATCATCGAACGGACTCCATGCAAAACGTCTTCGGGCGAGCGGCGGTGCCGCTCGGTTGGAAGAATCGTCGCATGGGCAATCACGCCCGCAAACGAAGCATTGCCGATATCAATATGACTGCGGCGCGCCTATGCTTCGTCGCCGCCGTTTTCCGGTGAAGGTGTGCCGGACTGCCGCGCGGCCTCGTCGCTGAGCTTCTTGTCGAGGATCGTCGCGACGCGGCCGCCGAGATACGCGCTCGCCGCGGTTTCCAGTGCGCGGTTCGTCTCGCCTTCGACGAACACGGCCGCGAGCGGGCGCAGGCGCCAGATCGCATCGACCAGTTCGGGCACGTCGGTGGCGGGCGGCAGCGTGCCCGCGTCGTAGCGGTCGAGTCGCTTCACGACGAGATCGACCAGCAGCCGCGCGATCGCGTCGAAATGCGGCCGTGCGAGGCTGATCACGTCGAGCAGCTCGCGCGGCGGAATGCCTTCCTTGGTCATCGCGGCGGCCGCTTCGAGCAGCGCGGGGCTCTTGGCGACGAACGACAGGCCGCGCCGTTCGAGCAGGCCGAGTTCGGTCACGCGCGACAGCTGCGTGGTGGCCTGCGGGCCGAACATCTGCGCGAGCGCGGCAAGCGAATAGGTCTTCGGCAGTTCGTGCGACCAGCGGCCGCCGATCGCGTTTTCGAGACCGAGGATCGAGCGCAGGTCGTGGCCTTCGTCGATCGCCTTGATCAGGTCCTGGATGTTCGACAGCGTGTAGCCGCGCGCGAGCAGGTGGTTGATCAGCTTCAGCCGCGCGACGTGCGTGTCGTCGTAGATGCCGACGCGGCCGCGCTTTTCCGGCGGCGCGAGCAAACCGCGATCCTGGTACGCACGGACATTGCGCACGGTCGTGTCGGACACGCGTGCAAGTTCGTCGACCGTGTACTCGTTGCGGGAGTCCGGCGCCGCCTCGTCGGGTGTGGAATGAGTCTGTTTTGACATGCGGCCATTCTAGCGCGACGTGGGAGGCTCCGGCGAGACGGGAAGCGTGCGCGCGCCGTCACCGAGCGGGCGCTGCAGCAGCGCCGTATCGATCCAGCGGCCGTGCTTGAAACCGACCGCCTTCAGCATGCCGGCCGGCTCGAAGCCGAACGCGCGATGCAGCGACGTCGAGCCGCCGGTGCCGCCGTCGGCGATCACCGCGATCATCTGCCGCCACGGGCCGGCCTCGCAACGTTCGATCAGCGTGGCGAGCAGCGCGCGGCCGATCCCGCGCCCGCGCTGCGCATCGTCGATGTAGATCGAATCCTCGATCGTGAAGCGGTACGCGCTGCGCGTGCGGTACGGCGTCGCGTACGCGTAGCCGGCCACGCGGCCGTCGCATTCGGCGATGAGGTACGGCAGCCCGTCGCGCAGCACCGCGTCGCGGCGCGCGCGCAGTTCGGCGACGTCGGGCGGCGTTTCCTCGAACGACGCGACGCTGTGGTGCACGTGGTGCGCATAGATCGCGTGGATCGCATCGAGGTCGGCGTCGGTCGCGTCGCGAACGACGCAGGCGGGAGTGGTGAGCATGGCGGCGGGTCCGGTGCATTCCGAATGGAGACCGCTACTATGCCGGCCGCTGGCGCGTATGGCAAAGCCGTGTGCGGAGGCAGCTGCCTACAGCCGTCCGTCCGCCGCGTGAACGGCTTCGGCGATCGCGTCGGCGACGCGCTGCACGCGCGGCGACCGGCGCACGTCCGGGTGGACGACGAGCCAGATCTCGCGCTCGATGTCGCAACGCGGTGCGGCCGTCAGCTCGACGAGCGGCGCGCCGGCATGCGCGGCCGGATCGTCGACGAGAAACCGTGGCAGCAGCGCGACGCCGGCGCCGGCCGCGCACGCGCGATGCTGCGCGGCCAGGTCGTTGGTGACGAACGCGAAACGGCGCCCGGCCGCGAAGCGGGCGAGCCACTGATGCTGCGGCGTCTGAGCGAGCGCGTCGTCGTAGCCGACGAACGGCCAGATGTCGGGCGGTGCGTCCGCCCATTCCGGCGACGCGCACAGCGCGAAGCGCATCGTGCCGAGCCGGCGCGCGGCGAGCCCCGGCTCGGTCGGCCGCGACAGCCGCACCGCGAGATCGGCTTCGCGTGCGTACAGGTTCGCCGCGTGCATCTCGCCCAGCAGGTCGATCCGCAGCGCCGGCCATGCGCGCTGCGCGCGGGCGAGCCGCGGCGCGAGGAAGTGGCTGGCGAACACCGGCGACGCCGATACGCGCACCACGCCGTCGAGCGCCGCCGCGCCCTGGGCGGCGCGCGCGAACGCATGCGCGTCGGTTTCGATGCGTGCCGCGTGCTCGGCAAGGTGCAGCCCTTCGTCGGTCGGCGGCCAGCCGCGCGGCAGCCGGTCGAACAGCCGGATGCCGAGCGCGGACTCCAGCGCGTCGATGCGCCGCGCGACCGTCGAGTGCTGAACCTGCAGCGCCCGCGCGGCGGCCGACAGGCTGCCGCCGCGCATCACCGCGAGGAAATAACGGATGTCGTCCCAGCTCATCGGCAATGCGGATGCGGAAACGGGATCCTGATCGGTCGAATTTTGCACAGTAGGTGGGCGGTTGGCGGGAATTCCGTTCGATTATGCACGATGGGATGATCGTGTCACTTCATTCGATTACGAGGAACGTCATGACCCAGACTGCCACCGCCATCCGGATCGGGATCGACCGTTACGGCGACGCCGGCGTGCTGCGCCGCGTCGATGCGCCCGTCGCGCCGCCCGGTGCCGGCGAAGTGCGGATTCGCCAGACCGCGATCGGCGTGAATTTCGTCGACATCTATTTCAGGTCGGGCGCACACGCGTTGCCGGCGCTGCCGGATGCGCTCGGTGTCGAAGCGGCCGGCGTGATCGATGCGGTCGGGCCGGGCGTGATGGAGCTCGTCCCTGGTCAGCGCGTCGCGTATGCGGGTATGCCGACCGGCAGCTATGCGAGCCTGCGCACGATGCCGGCCGAGCGTGTGTTGCCGCTTCCCGACGGCCTGAGCGACGAAGGCGCCGCGGCCGGACTGCTGAAAGGGATCACCGTTTACATGCTGCTGCATCGCGTCCGTCATGTCGGCGCCGGCGACACGGTGCTCGTGCATGCGGCGGCCGGCGGCGTCGGGCTGCTGGCGACGCAATGGGCGCGTGCGCTCGGCGCGCGGGTGATCGGCACGGTCGGGTCGGCCGCGAAAGCCGCGCTTGTTCGCAAGCATGGCGCCGACGCGGTCGTCGATTACCGCGAGGAGGATTTTGTCGCGGCGGCCCGCGCGTTCGGCGGCGGCGCGGGAGTCGATTATGCGATCGACGGGATCGGCGGCGACGTGCTGACGCGCACGCTCGGCGCGGTCCGTCCGTTCGGGATGGTCGCGAGCATCGGGCAGGTGGCCGCGATCGGTGCGCGGCAGACGTTCGATCTCGACGAACTGGGACCGGCGCGGTCGATCGCGCTGGCGCGGCCGAGCGTGCTCGGCTTCATCGCGCGTGACGTCGACGGATATCGCGAGGCTGCGCGCGCGACGCTCGAACGGCTGGCAGGCGGGATGCACGTGGAGATCGGCGCGCGGCTGCCGCTCGAACAGGCGGCCGATGCGCACCGGTTGCTGGAGTCGCGCGCGACGACGGGTGGGGTCGTGCTGGTGCCGTGATGGCGGGGGGATGGGGATCGCGATGCGGGTCGATGCTCGCATCGCGATCCACGGGAGGCTCAGTGGTGCTTGCGCAGCGGCGCATCCTCGACGAACCACGCGAGCACGAACGCGATCGCGATGACCGTCGCCGCGGCCAGATACACGACGTGCAGCGAACCGGCGAACGCATGCAGGTACGCGTCGCGCACGGCATCCGGCAACTGGTGCACGGCAGCCGGGCCGAGCGCGGGCGGCAGCGCCGTGCCGGCCGGCAGCGCAGCCATCACCCGCGACTGCAGCCCGTGCGAGAACAGCGCGCCGAACGCCGCGACACCGAGCGAGCCGCCGATCGAGCGGAACAGCGTTGCACCCGACGTCGCGACGCCCATGTGCCGGAATTCGACCGTGTTCTGCACGGCGAGCGTCAGCACGGGCATCACCATGCCGAGGCCGATCCCGAGCAGCGCCATGTACGTGTACATCGTGTGCAGCGGCGTATCGAGCGTCAGCGTCGACAGCAGCGCCATCGCGATGCCGCCGGTCAGCGTGCCCAGGATCGGGAACATCCGGTACGAGCCGAGCCGCGAGATCAGCCGGCCGCTGACGATCGACGTCACGAGCATCCCGCCCATCATCGGCAGCAGCTGCATCCCGGCCTGCGACGGCGTCGAGCCCTTCACGACCTGCAGGTAGAGCGGAATGAACGTGACCGAGCCGAACAGCGCGATGCCGACGACGAAGCCGATCAGGCTGACCAGCACGAAGGTGCGATGGCGGAACAGTTCGAGCGGCATGATCGGCTCGGCCGCGAGCCGCTCTTCGTAAATGAAGCCGCCGATCGCGACGATGCCGAGCACGAGCGTCATCCACAGCTGCGGCGACGTCCACGGCAGCAGCGAGCCGCCTTCGCTCGTGAACAGGATCACGCAGGTGAGGGCGGTGGCGAGGAACGCGGCGCCCATGTAGTCGATCCGGTGCTTCACGTGCGCGGTGTGCGGCCGGAACGCGACGCCGATCACCGCGAGCGCGAGAAAGCCGAGCGGCAGGTTGATCGTGAAGATCCAGCGCCACGACAGGTGCTCGACCAGGAAGCCGCCGAGCAACGGGCCGATGATCGTCGCGAGGCCGTACACGCCGCCGAACATCCCCTGGTAGCGCGCGCGGCGATCGGGCGGCACCAGATCGCCGATCGCGGCCATCGTGACGACCATCAGGCCGCCGCCGCCCAGCCCCTGCACCGCGCGCAGCACGATCAGCTGCGTCATGTCCTGCGCGACGCCGCACAGCGCGGAGCCCGCGAGGAACAGCACGATCGCGGCCTGCAGCACGATCTTGCGGCCGTACAGGTCACCGAGCTTGCCGTACAACGGCAGCACGACGGTGGAGGAGAGCAGGTACGCGGTGACGACCCACGACAACTGGTCGAGCCCGCCGAGCTCGCCGACGATCGTCGGCAGCGCGGTCGACACGATCGTCTGGTCGAGTGCGGACAGCAGCATGACGAGCAGCAGCGCGGCGACGATCAGCCCGGTCGGCGCGTCGCGGCGGGCCGTTTCGGCGGCCGGCGGAGTGAGGAGGGTGTCGGTTGTCATCGAGATATCTGCCATGGCAGGGAATTGTGTCGAATATAGCCATTGATAGTTGACTGGTCAATTTCTGCCCAGCCTCGATGTGTTGCAACCGTAACAGGAGATTGCCGGCCCGGAAAATTGACCGGGATCACGGGAAAGCGGGGACGGACTCAAGTTTTTTGCAGGCAAACCGTAATCCAGAGTGCTGCGGACCGATTGCCGCGGCACTTTTCATCGCTCTCGTCCCGTCATGAACCTGAACGCCCTGTTTTCCCGTTTCTCGATCCGTACGCGGATTTTCTCCACGCTCGGCCTCGTTGCCGCGCTGCTCGTCGTATCGGGGCTGATCGGCCTCGCCGGCATGCAGAGCTCGAACCGCGCGCTCGACGAGGCTTATACGCAGCAACTGGCTGCGAAGACCGCGCTGTCGGCGGCCAGCCTGAACCTGACGATCGTGCGCACGACGCTCGACCGCGCGATGCTGCATCCGGAAGCGCCGGAGGTGCCCGATCTCGTCAAGAAGGCCGAGAGCTATCTCGCGAAGGCCGACACCGCCTGGCGCGGCTACGCGTCGATGCCGCACGACGGCGACGAAGGCCCGCTGGCGAGCCGCCTCGACGCCGCGCGCCAGGCGCTGATCGGGCAGGCGCTGAAGCCGATGATCGACGCGGTCCGCGACGGCCGTCGCGACGAGGCCGACCGGCTGCTGATGTCGGTTGCGCCGCCGCTGTCGGTCGCGCTCACGCAGGCGACCGATGCGCTCGATGCGTACCAGGTCGCACGCGGCAAGGACGTGTACGACACCGCGCAGACCTACTACGGCTGGATGCGCGCGGGCGCGATCGCCGGTATCGCGTTCGGCCTGGCCGCGTGCCTCGGTTGCGCGATCGGCCTGCATTACGCGATCACCCAGCCGGTGAACCGGCTGCTGTCGCATTTCCGCCGCCTGTCGGAAGGCGACCTGACGTCGGAGGTGCGCTGGTCGTCGCGTGACGAGATGGCCGAGCTGGTCAAGGGCGTGACCGGCATGCAGCGCAGCCTCGCGGATACGGTCCGCCAGGTCAGCCAGGGTTCCGAAGCGATCTCGACGGCGACGCACCAGATCGCGGCCGGCAACACCGACCTGTCGCAGCGCACCGAGGAACAGGCGTCCGCGCTGCAGGAAACGGCCGCGAGCATGGAGCAGCTCACCGCGACCGTGAAGCAGAACGCGGACAATGCGATGCAGGCGCAGGCCTGCGCGGATACCGCGAGCGAGATCGCCACGCGCGGCGCGACGGTGGTCGGCGAAGTGATCGGCACGATGAACGAGATCGACCAGAGCTCGCAGAAGGTCGCCGACATCATCGGCACGATCGAGGGCATCGCGTTCCAGACCAACATCCTCGCGCTGAATGCGGCAGTCGAAGCCGCGCGCGCGGGCGAGCAGGGCCGCGGCTTCGCGGTGGTCGCGGGCGAGGTGCGCACGCTCGCGCAACGTTCGGCGTCGGCGGCGAAGGAAATCCGCACGCTGATCGGCGAATCGGTCGAGCGCGTCGCGACCGGCTCGCGGCTCGTCGGCACGGCGGGTGCGACGATGCAGGACATCCAGCAGGCGATCGGCCGCGTGACGGGCATCATGACCGAGATCGCGGCTGCGTCGAACGAGCAGCGCGACGGGATCGAGCAGGTGAACCGCGCGGTGTCGCAGATGGACCAGGTGTCGCAGCAGAACGCGGCGCTCGTCGAGCAGGCTGCGGCGGCTGCCGCGTCGCTGGAAGAGCAGGCCGACGGGCTGCGCCGCGCGGTCGGCGCGTTCCGCGTCGCCTGATCGACCGCGGGCGGCGACGGGGCGGGCGCTTGCCCGCCTGCCGTCCGCCCGTTACATCAGACGGCCGCGAGTTGCGCGGCCGCGCGCGACGACGCGACGATCAGCAGCTTCATCGTCGCACGCGTCGCGCCGACGAACAGCTTGCGCGCGGCACGCGCGTCGAGCGTGTCGAAGTCGACCTCGGTGAGGATCACGCACGGCGCCGACTGGCCCTTGAAGCGGTAGATCGAATCGAGCAGCACGTCGCCTTCGCGATACTCCGGGTTGCCGAACAGGTCGTACTTGCCGGTGAAGCTCTTGAGCCGGTGCGGGCCGAGCTGATCGAGCGGCGCGAGCACCGAGCCTTCGCGGCCGCGATACGACAGCACCGCGATGTCCTGCTTGCGAAAGCCGAGCGACAGCGCATGCGTGATCGCCCGCTTGGTCGCGTCGATGCAGGCGTCGGCCAGTGCGTCTGCCGACGCGCCTTCTTCCCCGTACGACGACACCGACGGATCCGAACCGTCGAACGGGCTGCCCGAGCGCAGCTCGGCCGCCAGCGGCTCGACCCGGCCGACGATGTCGCGCACGAATTCGAGCAGGTCGCGCGGGCTGCGGTAGTTCGTGAGCGCCTTCAGCGTGACCCAGCCCGGCAGCGCGACGGGCTCGCGCATGTACAGGTTCTGCAGCGGATCTTCCAGCCACCACCATGCGCCTTCCGGCGCCAGCAAGCGCGCCAGGGCGGCCGCCCACGGCGCATGGAAATCCTGTCCTTCATCGACGACCAGCACGTCGAAGCGCCAGCGCTCGGGAATCGGCGTTGCCGCGAAGCGCGCCTCGAGCCGCTCGAATTCGCCGGGTACCTGGAAGTCGGGCGTATAGCCGCCGTCGCGCGCGACCCAGTCGCACAGCTGGTGGTAGTTCGCGATTTTCGCGCCGGGCGGCGCGATGCGCGCGATGTAGTCGGCGAGCGGCCGGTTGAAACACACGTAGAGCACGCGCTTGCCGGCCGCGACCGCATCGCGCATCGCCTGCACCGCGAGCTGCGTCTTGCCCGAGCCGGCCGTGCCGGTGACGCGCAGCCGGAACGGCGCGAATTCGAGCTGGCGCGCCCACGCGGCGAGCCCGCCCGACAGCCGCGTGACGAGCGTGCCGGCCTGGCCGACGAGCGCGCTCGTGTCGGGCGTGAGCGCGAGCTCGTCCGCGAGGAAGTGGTGGAGCTTCGGCGCGTTCGGAAAGTGTTCGTCGTCCTCCGGCAGGATCTGCAGGATCACCTGCGCGAGCTGCGCCTTGCGCGATGCATCGACGATGCGGTCGGCCGCGACGCCGGCGATCGACGCGTCGCGGATCGAGTAGTCGGGGCAGTACAGCAGCGCCTCGACGCCGTAGACACCCGCGCCGAGCGCGGCCGTCAGGCGCCGGTGCAGCGTTTCCTGCGTGCGCGCGAGCTGGATCGGGACATTGCGTTCCTTCTGCAGATAGACCTTCACGAGCCCCTTCGGCGTTTCGCGCAGGAAGCCGGCTTTCTGCTCGATCAGCAGCACGCGGCCGGCCGGGCTCACGACGACGAACGCGGCCTCGCCGAACACCGAGAACGCCTGGTCGGCGCGGGTCCAGTGCACGCCGTGATACACGGTGTAGCTGTCGGGCAGCGCATGTTCGAGCACGGCGAGCGTTTCGCGCTCGCGTTCGGCCGCGCCGGTCGCGGCGAGGCTTTTCCAGTCGTCGGGGATGAGGCGGGCCATGGCGTCGGGCGGCGGAAGCCGGCGTGGGCGTGAACGGGTGCGGCTATTGTACTGAGCTATGCACCGGTTCACGACCGCCGTGCCGCGCGGACGCTGGCCGTCAGGAGGAAGAACGGCCCGGGGACGTTACCCGCGGGCGAGCCGTTTCGCGAGATCGGCGCTGAGAATTGCCATGCGCGCGGGCTTTTCGTAGCAGACGACGTCGAACGCGCGGATCACTTCGCTGATGTCGGCCTCGCTCGCGCGGCCGGTGAGCAGGTCGCCGGTCAGCACGAAGATCGGTGCGCCCGGGTTGTCGGATGTGCGCACGGCCTTGATCGCGGTGGCGGCCGTGCTGTCGTCGAACAGCCATTCGGTCAGCACCGCGTCGAACGCCTGGCCTTGCAGCGCGTCGACGAACGGCGCGAGGCCGTCGAATGCGGCGGTCGCGAAACCCTGGCGTTCGAGATAGCGGCACAGTTCGGTCGCGCTGACGCGATCGGGGTCGATCACCGCGACGACGAGCTTGTCGCTCTCCGCGCGGCGCGGATAGATCTCGATCTTGTGCACGTCGTACGCGTTCTGGTAAAGCACGCCGGTGTGGCGCAGCACGCGCCAGCGGCCGTTTTGTTCGTACGCGACGAATTCGGGGCGCGCGCCGGCTTCGAGCGGCGCACCGATCCAGGCGGTGCACGGAATCTCGGCGACGCCCGCGTAAAGGACGGCCTCCTGCGAATAGGCGCCGACCATGCCGGGGTCGAGCGTTTGCGCGCCGAACAGCTGCGCGGCGGGTTCGCCGTACGCTTCGGCGACTTTCTTGATCTGCGCGAGCGTCCAGGGGCTGCTGCCGCGCAGTTTGCGGTGGCCTTGCGAGAAACTCAGGTCGAGGATGCGGCACAGCTCGGTGGTCTGCTGGCGCTTGCCGATGCCGTTGCGGGTCATCAGCTCGCGCACGCGCTCGGCAACCGCGAGGGAATCCGTGGTGATTGCTTCAGTGGTCATGCTACGGGAACGGATCGTGACGTTCAGAACGACGCCTTGCGGCAGTCTCGACGGACAGTCTTCATGACGTCCAGGGGCGAGCCGACCGGCCACGCGCGGAAAAGATAACTTTACCGCAAAATGGTCGTTATTCAGCGTGGCGAAAGGTGCGTTTGTGTGAAAGGTGTGTCACGACGTTACCACCGCCGCCCACATTCGGATGCATTAACGCCTGACAGGAAACAATGACGACAACCTATCCGCTGCATGATGCCCTGACCCGCATAGACACACCATTCCCGCACGAAGCCGACGTCGTGATCGCCGGCGCCGGCATCATGGGCTGCGCAGCCGCGTATTACCTGGGCCTGCGCGGCCTGAAGGCCGTCGTGCTCGACAAGTCGCGCATCGCCGGACAGCAGTCGACCCGTGCATGGGGCTTCGTGCGGCAGCAGGGGCGCGAAGCGGCCGAGGTGCCGCTGATGATGGCCGGCATCAAGATCTGGGAGGGGTTAGAGGAAACCCTCGGTTTCGATCTCGAATGGCGGCAGGGCGGCTGTCTTTATATTGCGGACAACGAAACGGACTGGGCGTCATTCAACGCGTGGCTCGCCGTCGCGCGCGACCACGGGCTCGATACACGCACGCTGACGCGCGCGCAGATCGACGAGTGCGTCAGCGGCCTTTCGCCGCAGGCGCGCACGCTCGGCGGGCTGTACACCGCGACCGACGGGCAGGCCGAGCCGCGTCGCGCGGCCGCCGCATTCGCCGCGCGTGCCGCGGAGGCGGGCGCGCGCTTCTTCGAAGGCTGCGGCGTGACTGCGATCGAGACGGCCGGCGGTGCGGTGGTCGGTGTCGTGACCGAGCGCGGCACGATCCGCACGCGGCGCGTGATCTGCGCGGCCGGTGCGACCAGCTTCCGGCTGCTCGATGGCGTCGGCATCCGGCTCCCGCAACAGGCCGTGCGCGGCACCTGCATGCGCACCAACGTGGTGCCGCCGGTGTCGGCGTCGACGGTGTGGGGCCACGGCCTCGGTATCCGGCAGCGCAAGAACGGCGCGATCAATCTTGCCGACGACATGCAGGTCGACGTCGACCTGACGCTCGGCCACCTGCGTGGGTTGAGCCTGTTCTGGCCGGAGTTCTGGTCGCAGCGCGACAAATTCCGGCTGCACGTGAACGGGGCCGCGTGGCGCGACGTGCTGGCACGCATCAACGGGGCGACCGGGCCGATCGAGCCGCGCGATCCGCAGCCGCAGCCGAATCGCGCGCATGCGCCGCGCGCGCTCGCGAAGCTCAAGGCGATCTTTCCCGCGCTGAAGGACGCGCAGATCGTCGAGGCCTGGGCCGGCCTGATCGACGTGCTGCCCGACGGCATTCCGGTGATCGATGCGCCGGGCACGCCGTCCGGGCTTGCGATCGCGACGGGGTTCTGCGGCCACGGTTTCGCGATGGGGCCGATCGTCGGGCGGCTGCTGGCCGAATGGATCGACACGGGTGCGCCGTCGCTCGACCTGTCGGCGTTTCGTGCGCAGCGCTTCGTCGACGGCACGATGGTGCGGCCGCGCAGCATGCTGTAACGGACGCATCGACGCGATGACGTCGGCCGGCCGCGGCCGACCCATCGTAGAATCGAGCCCGCATCCTTCAGGAGATTCCCCGTTGGCTTCGCCCTCCGCCCAGCGCCGCTCGTTGCGCTCACGCCTGCGTCGCGCCCGCAACCCGTGGCAGGCGCCGCGTGCGCGCACGCTGTTCACGCGTCCCGCGACGTCGCCGCGGCGCACACTGCTGTTCCGGATCGGCGCGGTCGTGCTGCTGTGCACGCTCGCGTTCCTCGTGCTGTATCTCGATCGCGACGGGTTGCGCGATTCGACCAAGAGCACGCCGATGACCGTCGCCGATCTCGTGTACTTCACGATGGTCACGGTCGCGACGGTCGGCTATGGCGACATCGTGCCCGTTACCGCGCGGGCGCGTCTGATCGATGCGTTCTTCATCGTGCCGATCCGCATCGTCATCTGGTTCATTTTCCTGGGCACGGCGTATCAGTTCGTGATCCAGCGCGTCATCGAGGAATTCCGCATGAAACGCCTGCAGAAGCAATTGTCCGATCACATCGTCGTCTGCGGTTATGGCCTGTCCGGCTCGATCGCGGTGCGCGAACTGCTCGAGAGCGGCGTCGATCCGGCGACGCTCATCGTGATCGACTCGCAGCAGCAGGCGATCGAGGCCGCGACGTCGCTCGGCGTGGCGGGATTGCTCGGCGATCCCGCGCATGAGGATCTGCTGCAGCAGGCACAGGTGCGCGAAGCGAAGGCCGTGATCATTTCGGTGACCGATGATCCGACCGCGATCCTGCTCACGTTGTCGGTGCGCAGCATCGCGCCCGATACGAAGATCGTCGTGCGGATCCAGGAGAACCTGTATCAGCGGCAACTGCGGCAGGCGGGCGCCGACGTGATCGTGTCGTCGACGAAGATCGGCGCGCTGCTGCTCGCGGATGCCGTGCATAGCCGCTATATCGTGCCGTTCGTGAACGATATGCTGTCGACGCGCGGCCGCGCGACGCTGCTCGAGCGCGAGGCGATGCCGCAGGAGGTCGGCTGCATGACGAACGTCGTGCCGGGCGCGATCGTCGTCGGGCTCGATCGATGCGGGAAGATTTTTTCGTTCTATGAAGACCCGCCGTGCCGGATCGAGAAAGGGGATACGCTGGTCGTGATTCAGTCGGCGCGGATTCCGGATCCGGATGTTTGACGGCTCGTATGGCAACATGGCCGACCGGTTGCCGCTGATGCAGGGAGGCGGCGCCGGTCCGGCGCACGCGAGGGATCGGCCCGCGCGAACGGGCCGCGAAATCAGAATTAAACGGGGCAATGAAAAGAATGATCGAGAGAGAAAGCGGGGCGACAAGGAACCCGCATGACGCAGATGGGCCGCACGCGTTTTCGAAGGGGCGCATGAGCCGGTCGGTTCGACGCGCCGTCAAGGTGGGCGCAGGGCTCGCGGTGCTGGTCGCCATGACCGCCTGCGACCAGGTCGGCATCGCGGTACCCGACGACATCAAGCCTGCTGTCGACACGTACAAGCTTTCCGGCATGTCCGTTTCCGACATGACGAAGCCCGACATCCGGCGGGCGCTGGTTCAACTGAGCCGGGAGGCTTGCAATCGGGACGCGATGGGCCGAATGGCCGCGCAGATCGACGCGCTCGGCTACCGTCGCGAAAGCGCGTCCGCGCTGATCGGGTTCGTCGATCGATGCGGGCGCGCGGACGGTTTCCTGAGTGCTGCCGCGAACGACCTGATGGCCGTGAGCGATTTCAAGGGCGCCGTGGAGGTTTCCGACCGGCTGATCGCAAACAACCCGTCGGAACCGCAGTATTACTTCGATCGCGGGCGCGCAAACGAAGGCTGGCAGCGCGACGATGCGGCATTGTCGGACTACATGCAGGCGCTGGCTTTGTCGACGAACCTGGCGACAGTCACCAGCAACCTGTTCATCCGGATCGCCGACCTGCATGCGAAGGCTGGCCGCTACTGCGATTCGGTCAGTGCGATCCGGATGTGGGTGTCGGCCGATCCGGAGCGTGCGGACAACACGCAGGCGAAGGGGATGATCGCGCAGTACGCGTCGCATGCGAGTTGCCCGTCGACGTATGCGGCCGGACAGGAGAGTTTTGCCAGGCAATCGGGCAATACGATTCGCGTGAAGGCGAAGGTCAACGGCATCGAGGGTGTGTTCATCGTCGACACGGGCGCGAGCTATGTTTCGCTAAGCGAAGCGTTTGCCCGGCGCGCGCAGGTTCCGACGGAGCAAGCCAAGCGGATTCGTCTGCAGACAGCCAATGGTGCCCGTGACGGACTGCTGGCCCAGGCCCGCGCGGTCAAGGTCGGTGCGGTCGAAGCGTCGGACGTGCCGGTATCGGTCGATGCGGGCGGCAAGTCGCCATACGGCGACGGCATCGACGGCTTGCTCGGCCAGTCTTTCCTGTCCCGTTTCGAGGTGTCGTTCACGCCGACGCGTTGGTCGATCAGCCAGCGCTCCTGACCGGACCGTGGCGTGAGTGGACCTCCTGCGTGAAGACTGGGCGGGCATCCGGAAGATCGGTCTGCAGGGGGCGGTTGCACGTGCACCCGCCGACATCGCTGCGATCTTCGCGCGCGCTCAATCGACCGGTGCGGCCGGTGGCGCTCGAGCCTTGGTGCAACTCGCGTTCGCCCGGCAACACGTGACGGCGTCCGCGATCATGGCGCGGGCGATGTCTCGCGATGCGGGCCGGACGGGATCGGGCGTCGCGTGCGTTTCGCTTATCCCCGTCCGACGAACGGCATGGCCGTCGCCATGATCGTCATGTTCAGGATGTTCGTGTCGAGCGGCAGGTTCGCCATCTGGACGATCGCGTTCGCGACATGCGTGACGTCCATGCGCGCTTCGGCTGCGAGGCTGCCGTCGGCCTGCGGGACGCCTTGCGTCATTCGGTCCGTGAGCGACGTCGCCGCGTTGCCGATGTCGATCTGGCCGCACGCGATGTTGTACCGGCGGCCGTCGAGCGCCAGCGATTTGGTGATCCCGGTCACCGCATGCTTGGTGGCCGTGTACGCGATCGTGTCGGGGCGCGGCGCATGGGCCGAGATCGAGCCGTTGTTGATGATCCGGCCGCCCTGCGGCTTCTGCGTTTTCATCAGGCGCCACGCGGCCCGCGCGCACAGGAAGACACCGGTCAGGTTGGTCGCGACGACGCTGTTCCACACGTCGAATTCGTATTCGTCGAGGGAAACCGGCGGCGCGTTGCGGCCGGCGTTGTTGAACAGCACGTCGAGCCGGCCGAACTGCTGCGCGATCCGGGCGAACGCGTGGTCGACCGAGGCTTCGTCCGTGACGTCCGCAGGAAACACGGGCGCGTCACCGCCGGCGGTGCGGATCGCGTCCTGCGTGTCGCGCAACGATGCCTCGGTGCGTCCGAGCAGCGCGACGGTGTAACCGGCCTGGGCGAGCGCGATGGCCGCCGCGCGACCGATGCCGGAGCCGGCGCCGGTGACGGCTGCGAATTTCTTCGAAACAGACATGGCTTGATTTCCTGCAGGTTGAAAGAGGGGCGAGGTGGCCGACGACCGGAATCGTCGCCACTTCGGCAATGTAGTCGAAATGTGCGGCGCACATGTTCGAGCGACATCGTCAGGCACGCGCGATGGCGTGATGACCTCGGCTACTTCTTCCGGCCAGGAGTGGCCTTCCGCGCCCGCGTGCCTGACTCCGCGAACAGATCGACGACCACGTCGCGCAGCCACTTGTTCCCTTCGTCCTGATTGACCCGCGTATGCCAGAGCATGTGAATCGGCGCGCCCGGCACCGTGACGGGCAACGCGCGCCAGCCGAGCGAGAACGGTGCGGCAAGCTGCTGCGCGAGATGTTCGGGCACCGTCGCGATCAGGTCGGTGCGCTGCAGGATGTAGCCGACGCTCATGAAGTGCGGCACCGTGAGCCGCACCTGGCGCGCCACGCGGCGGCGCTTCAGCCATTCGTCCACCTGCCCGTGACCGGTGCCGGCCGACACCACGACCAGGTGCTCGGCATTGCGCCATGCGTCGATCGTCAGCGGCGCATCCTCGAGCGGATGGCCGCGCCGAAAGAGGCACACATAACGCTGATCGAACAGCCGGCGCTGATAGAAGCCGCCCTTGAGCTGCGGCAGCAGGCCGATCGCGAGATCGACGCGGCCGTCGGCCATTTCGTCGCCGAGGTTGACGCTCGTGTCGCGCACGGTATTGAGCGCGATGCCCGGCGCCGCTTGCGACAGGTGTTCGAGCAGTGCGGGCAGGAACACGACTTCGCCGATGTCGGTCATGCCGATCGTCAGCGTGCGCGTGGCGCGCTGCGGATCGAAACCGGTCTCGGGGTTGAGCGCGGCGTGCAGCGTCGCGAGCGCGTGCGATACGGGTTCCGCGAGGCGCAGCGCGAACGGCGTCGGCACCACGCCGCCGGGCCCGCGCACGAACAGCGGATCGCCGAGCCGGCGGCGCAGCTTCGCGAGTGCGTTGCTCACGCCCGGCTGGCTCATGTTCATCTGCTCGGCGACGCTCGACACGCGCCGTTCCTGCATCAGCCGCTGGAAAAGCAGCAGCAGGTTGAGGTCGATATCGCTCAGTTCCATGGGTTGGGCCTCGCCGGAATCATTGCATTCAGTGATGAAGCAGATTCCGGTCATTTTATTGCGGAATGAAAGTCCGCTCCCGAGAATACCGATACGGCCCATGCAATCGACATGACCGCTGCGCACGCCGCAGACCCCCCATCGGAACATCGGAGACACCTTCATCATGCAGACGAACCTGAAGATTGCGATCGTCGGCGCCGGGATCGGCGGCCTGACGCTCGCGCTTGCCTTGCGCGAGCACGGCATCGACGCGCAGCTCTACGAACAGACGGAGGTGTTGCGCGAAGTCGGCGCGGCCGTCGCGCTGTCGGCCAATGCGACGCGCTTCTACGAACGGATGGGATTGCGGGCGGCCTTCGATGCGGTGTGCGCAGACATCCCGGGGCTCGTCTATCGCGACGGCCGCAGCGGCGCGGTGATCGGCCATCATCGCGGCGACCCCGACTATCGCCGGCAGTTCGGCGGCGCGTACTGGGGCGTGCATCGTGCGGATCTTCAGGCGCTGCTGTCGAAGGCGGTCGGCCTCGACGCCATCCATCTCGGCCATCGGCTGACCGATCTCGCGCAGCATCCCGATCGCGTCACGCTGTCGTTCGACAACGGTGTGCGCGTCGACGCCGATCTCGTGATCGGTGCGGACGGCGCGCGCTCGATCACGCGGCGCTGGATGCTCGGCTACGACGATGCGCTGTATTCGGGGTGTTCGGGGTTTCGCGGCGTGGTGCCGGCCGCGCGGCTGAGCCTGTTGCCCGATCCCGAAACGCTGCAGTACTGGATCGGGCCGCACGGGCACCTGCTGCACTATCCGATCGGCGACGACGGCGACCAGAATTTCCTGCTGGTCGAGCGCCATCCGTCACCGTGGCCGTCGCGCGACTGGGTGATGCCGTCGGAAGAGGGCGAGCAACTGCGTGTGTTCAGGGACTGGCATCCGGCGGTGGTGCAGATGATCACCGCCGTGCCGATCAGCCAGCGCTGGGGGTTGTTCCACCGGCCGCCGCTCGGCCGCTGGAGCCGCGGGCGCGTGACGCTGATCGGCGACGCCGCGCATGCGCTGGTGCCGCATCACGGGCAGGGCGCGAACCAGTCGATCGAGGATGCGGTGGTGCTGGCCGAGCAACTGGCCAAGGCCGGCCCAGGCAACTGGCGCGAAGCACAGGAAGCGTATGAGCGGCTGCGTCGCGGTCGCACGCGCAAGGTGCAGTACGCGTCGATCTCTGTGGCCGATGTGTTGCACCTGCCCGACGGGCCGGCCGCGCAGGCGCGCAATGCGCGTCTGGCCGAGCGCGACTGCGTGCTGCATCACCTGGACTGGATTCACGATTTCGATGCGCTGGCGAGGGAGCCGAGCGAGCGGCAGGGCGGCACTTGGCTTTGAGTCTGCCATCTGGAATCTGGATCAGGGGGCGCGGCGGCAAGCGCAACGAGTGCGCCTTCAGGCGCGACAGGCTCGCCGGGATTGCATGCGCCGGGCATGACGTGGGTCGACGGCCTATGGCCCGCCGATCACCCGCCGGCCTGACGAAAACGGGCGGGGCAACGCCCGCCCGCCGTCACTTCACGCATTCGAGCGCGTACTTCAACCCCTGCCCGAGCAGCCCGCGCCATACATCCCACGTGTGCCCGCCGTCGACGATGCGCAGCTCGGCCGGGTTCTGCGCGCGGCGCAGCTGCGTGTACAGCACGCTCGATTCGGCCTGGATGGTCAGGTCGTCGTCGCCGACCGCGATGAACATCGGGATTCGCCAGCTGCGCGCGAAATAGCCGCGCATCAGCGCCGGGTAGTTGAGCTCGTGCCACACGCGCGGGTCGAACTGCCGGTCGCCGAACACGCCGACGTAGCGCGCGGCGGAATTGAGCGGCGGCTCGTTCGCGTAGATTGCGGGGCTCAGCAGCATCGCGCCGCAGAACAGCCCGGGTTCGAGCAGCGAGAAGCGCAGCGCGCCGAAGCCGCCCATCGACACGCCGCCGATCGCGCGGCCCGCTCGCTGGTTCGACACCGCGAAGTGCGCTTCGACCTCGGGCAGCAGGTCGTTGAGGAACGCGCTCTGCATCTTCTCCTTGCGGTCGACGTACCAGTCGGTGCCGCCCTGCGGCATCACGATCACGACCGGCGGGATCTCGCGGCGCTCGATCAGCGTGTCGGCGGTGGCCTGCAGCCGGCCCTGCGTGACCCAGTCGTTCGCGTTGCCGGCGTTGCCGTGCAGCAGGTACATCACCGGGTAGCGCGCGCCTTCCGGGTTGTAGCCGGGCGGCAGGTAGACCGTGTACGACCAGTCGCGCTTCAGCGACGCCGACCGGAACGTGCGCAGCACGACGCTGCTGCCCGGATTGAGCGCGGGCTCCTGGGCGGCCGACGGGGTCGTCGCGGTCTGGACGGCCGGTGGCGGCGGCGCGGGCGCTGCCGCCGGCGCGGGCGGCGTGGCGCGGGCGGTGGCGATGGAGCCGGCGATCAGGGCGGGGGCGAACGCAAGGGCGAGTCGGCGCATGTCGAATCGTTTCAGGAGAGGCGCCGGCTATCGTAGCAGCGGCGCATGACGGCGCGGCGCGTCATCGCCGCGAACGGAACGGCAGCCGCGCGACGAGCGGCCCGTAGAGTTTGGCGACGAGATACAGCAGGCCCATTGCGACGACGTCGGCAATCAGGCCGAGCTTCACGTCGAGATAGCCTTCGGTCGCCTGGTAGAGCACCGAATCGACCGCGAGCGAGATGGCGGTGCCCGCGACGAAGCACAGCAGCCCCTGCCGGCCGATCGTGCCGATCCACGGCATCGCGTGCGCAACCTTCTTCATCCAGCCGAGGTGGACCAGCTTGGCCGCGAGCCATGCGATCGCGAGGAAGTTCGCGAGCCGCAGTGCGCCGAGGTTCTGCTTGATCGACGGGTCGGTCGGGAACGGCTCGATGCGCAGCCGATAGTACGCGCCGGCCGCGACGATCGCGAGCGCCGCGGCCGTCAGCAGCCAGCCCTGCGGCTTCGGCGCGAGCGTCTGGTAGACGGGCTGGCAGCGCGCGATCACGCCGAGCACGAACAGGAACTGCCATGCGAACGGATTGAAGTCCCACGGCGCGCCTTCGACAGTCGGCAAAAAGCGCGCGGCGTGCGGCGCGGCGTACCACAGCGACCCGCTGAACGCGAGCAGCAGCCACGGCTGCGTGCGCGCGAGCGGCAGCGTGAGCGGGACGAGCAGCGCGAAGAACGCATACATCGGCAGCACTGACGCGAGGTACGGCTGGCGGCGGAACAGCAGGATGTCGCGCAGCGCGGCGAGCGGCTTGTGGAGCAGGCCGTCGAGATCGTTGGTCGGCATGTTCGGGCCGTCGATCGCGAACGCGTTCAGCGCGGCCGTGATCAGCAGCATCAGGCCGGCTGTTACGAGGAACGCACGGTAGATCTCGAACGCGCGCCGGATGAAGCGCTGGCGCGCGGCGGCCTCGTCGTGCCGTTCGGCGAGCGAGTTGTACGCGATCGCGGTGGCGAAGCCGCCGAGGAACACGAAGACCTCGGCCGCGTCGCACAGCGCGTAGGCGTGCAGCGTCACGCGCGACAGGATGCTGCCGCCGATATGGTCGACGACGATGACGAGCAGCACGAGGCCGCGGAAGAAATCGAGCTCGGCGTAGCGGCCGGCCCGGGCCGGTGCGGTCATCGGACCGCCTCCCGGCGCGCGCCGCGGGCGCGGCCGGCACGCGCCGCGCATGAATCGGGGGGAAGCATGACTTCGTGAAGAAATGACGAACGGATGCGCATTGTGCCACCGATGCGGCGCACATCGGGTTTACGCGGATGGTCGGCCGTCGTGCCGCTGCCGATAAGCCGGGTCAGGCAGTCTGCGCAACGGGGCAGTTGGACGAGCGCAACGGTTTGCGCAGGGTTCAGCTACCCCGATGGACGGACGGTTTGCGACGTGACACCATTTTGACCTCACGCGGCCGCACACCGCGTCGTCCGCCCTGCGGGCCACACCTAAAACAGACCAAACATTCGCCGGGCGCTCGACCCTGCCCGGCCCCCGGCTCCGGAGATCCGTCATGAAGAAGCACGTCATTTTTGCCGCCGCGCTAGCCGCTTTCGCCGCGCCGGTCTTCGCCCAGAACAGCGTGACGCTGTACGGTGTGATCGACGAAGGCTTCAATTACACGAACAACGTGAACGTCAATGGGGTCGGAAAAACGAATTACCAGCTGGCGAGCGGCTATGCGCAGGGCAGCCGCTGGGGCCTGAAGGGCAGCGAGGATCTCGGCGGCGGGCTTAAGGCGATCTTCACGCTGGAAAACGGTTTTGACGTGAACAACGGCCGGCTCGGCCAGGGCGGCCGCATGTTCGGCCGCCAGGCGTTCGTCGGGCTGAGCGCGCCGCGCTTCGGCACGCTGACCCTCGGCCGTCAGTACGATTCCGTCGTCGACTATCTCGCGCCGCTCACCGCCAACGGCAACTGGGGCGGCACGCTGTTCTCGCACCCGTTCGACAACGACAACACGGACAACTCGTTCCGCGTCAACAACACGGTCAAGTATGCGAGCGCCGACTGGAACGGCCTGACGTTCGGCGGCACGTACAGCTTCAGCAACAGCACCGGCTTCTCGAACAACCGTCAGTACAGCCTCGGCGCGCAGTATTCGCTGGCCGGGCTGCAGGTCGCGGCTGCGTACCTGCAGGCGAACAACCCCGGCATCGGCAGCGCGGGCGCGATCTCGGCCGACGATGCGAACTTCGTCGCCGACCGCCTGCGGATCTTCGGCGGCGGCGTCAATTACACGTTCGGCCCGGCCACGGTCGGCTTCGTCTACACGAAGACGGACGTGAAGAATCCGGTGTCGACTGTCTACCTGCCGGCGTCGACGTTCGCCGGCCTCGGGCTGACCGCGACGAAGTTCCAGAACTTCGAGATCAACGGCAAGTACCAGCTCACGCCCGATTTCTATCTCGGCGCGCAGTATGTGTACACGGACGGCAAGTACGATGCCGCGGCCGGGACGTTCAAGCCGAAATACCACACGGTCGGCCTGATGGCCGACTACAGCCTGTCGAAGCGCACCGACGTGTACCTGCAGGGCGCGTGGCAGAAGGTGGGCGGCGACAAGACCGGCACGGCGGCCGACGGCGGCTACGTGGTCGGGACGGACGGCCCGTCGGCGTCGTCGAACCAGTTCGCGGTGCGCGCGGCGATCCGCCACAAGTTCTAAAGTTCTGACCGGGCGGCGCCGGGGCGGGTGCGCCGGCGCCTGCCGTCAATCCGCCCGGGGCGTGGCGCCGAGCGTTTCCGCAAGCCAGTCGACGAAGATCCGCACGCGCGGCGCGAGATGCCGGCCGGTCGGAAACACCACCGACACGGGCAGCGGCTCGGCATTCCATTCCGGCAGCACCTCGACCAGCGAGCCGTCGGCGAGCAGCGGCCCGAGCCCTTCGCGCGGCGCCTGGATCAGCCCGAGGCCCGCCAGACAGCACGCGAGATACGCCTGCGAGCTGTTGACCGACACGACGCTGCGCATCTTGACCGCGTGCAGCCGGCCCGAATCCATATCCGCATATTCCCAGTCCAGCTCGCGGCCCGTGCGGCTCGAGAAATAGCCGACCGCGACGTGGTCCGGCAGCTCGTCCGGCGAGCGCGGCGTGCCGTGCCGCTCGAGATACGCGGGCGCCGCGCAATTGATCTGCGCCAGTTCGCCGATGCGCCGTGCGACGAGCGACGTATCGGACATCGCGCCGACCCGCACCGCGCAGTCGATGCCGTCGGCGACGAGGTCGACGAAGCGGTCGGTCGTGCCGATCACGACGCGCAGGTCGGGGTAGCGCGCGTGGAAACCCGGCAGCGCCGGAATCACCTGGTTCAGCGCGAAGCGTTCGGGCAGGTCGACGCGGATCGCGCCGCGCGGCGTCGTGCCGGCGTCCTCGAACAGCGTCTCCGCATCGTCCAGATCGGCCAGCAGCCGCATGCAGCGCTCGTAATAGGTCGCGCCTTCGGCCGTCAGCGCGACGCGCCGCGTCGTGCGCTGCAGCAGGCGGACCTTCAGGTGCTTTTCCAGATACTGGACGGCGTTGCTGACCGTCGGGCGCGGCAGTTGCAACTGCTCGGCCGCTTTCGTGAAGCTGCCGAGATGGGCGACGCGCGCGAAGATGCGCATTGCTTGCAGATGATCCATGCGGGGCGGGTGCGTGGGTGGAGGGGGAGCAGGCTCCATTGTTAATCAGCGTCGAATGGTTTGGTTGAGTGTTTCGCGTTTATCGCGCGCCGCGATGCGCCCAGAATCCGGCCTGTTCATTCATCACTCGAGGAAACGGATATGGAAACGCGTGAACTGGGCCGTACCGGCCCGCGGGTGTCGGCAATTGCGCTCGGCTGCATGGGGATGTCGGACTTCTACGGGCCCGCCGACCGCGACGAAAGCATCGCGACGCTGCACGCGGCGCTCGACCACGGCATCACGATGCTCGACACCGGCGATTTCTACGGGATGGGCGACAACGAGATGCTGATCCGCGACGCGCTGCGCGGCCGGGCCCGCGACCAGGTGCTGATCAGCGTGAAATTCGGTGCGCTGCGCGATCCGGCCGGCGGGTTTGCCGGCTACGACGCGCGGCCGGTGGCGATCCGCAACTTCGTCGCGTACTCGCTGAAACGGCTCGGCACCGACTACATCGACATCTACCGGCCGGCGCGGGTCGATCCGGCCGTGCCGATCGAGGAGACGATCGGTGCGATCGCCGCTCTCGTGAAGGCCGGGTACGTGCGCCATATCGGCCTGTCGGAAGCCGGCGTCGACACGATCCGCCGCGCGGCGGCCGTCGCGCCGATCTCCGACCTGCAGATCGAGTATTCGCTGCTGTCGCGTGGCATCGAGGCCGGGATCCTGCCCGCGTGCCGCGAACTTGGGATCGGTGTCACGGCCTACGGCGTGCTGTCGCGCGGGCTGCTGGGCGGGCGCTGGAGCACTGTGCGGGAAGGCGAGCGCGATTTCCGCGCGGCGAGCCCGCGCTTCCAGGGCGAGAACCTCGCGCACAACCTCGCGCTCGTCGATGCGCTGCGCGCCATCGCCGACGAGAAGGGCAGCAATCCGGCGCAGGTCGCGATCGCGTGGGCGCTGTCGCGCGGCGACGATATCGTGCCGCTGATCGGCGCGCGCAAGCGCACACAACTTCAGGATGCGTTGCAGGCGATTGAGATGCAACTAACGGTCAATGACATCGCTCACATCGAAGCGGCGGTTCCCGCCGGGGCGGCTGCCGGTGAGCGTTATCCGGCCGCACAGATGGCGCACCTCGACAGCGAGCAAGGCCGGGGGGCATCTCACGGGGACTGATCGGCGCGGATCGGCAATGGTTTCGGTGCAGGCTCCGTATTCGGCTCGAATCTGAGGGCTGGGGCTGGGGCTGGGGCTGGGGCTGAGGCTGGGGCTGAGGCCGGGCCGGCAACCCCGATCGCAGTGCATGGCTGGCTTGGCCTGGCCTGACTTGATGCCGGCGGCGCATGTTTCGCCGACGCTGCGGCGCGCCGGCCCATCGGCACAATCGCGCCGCCGCCCCATCCGGCAAGCCCTAGCCAGCCTCAGGCAAAACCAGATGGCGAGCGGCGCGATCGGGGTTCACCATCGGCGCCGTACTCAACCGGACGGAATGCCTTTCATGCAAGTTCATACGCTGACGATCATCGCGGTGGTTTTCCTGCTGGCCGGCGCGGTCAAAGGGATGATCGGGCTTGGGCTGCCGACGATCGCGATGGGGCTGCTGACGCTCGCGATGCCGCCGTCGGCCGCCGCGAGCCTGCTGCTCGTGCCGTCGTTCGTCACCAACGTGTGGCAGCTGTGGCTCGGCCCGTCGTTCGGGCCGCTGCTGTGCCGGCTTTGGCCGTTGCTCGCCGGCCTGACGATCGGCACGCTGACGGGCGGGCTGCCCGCGCTCGCGGCCGGCAGCACCTGGACGCATGCCGCGCTCGGCGTGGTGCTGATCCTCTACGGGCTGTGGGGGCTGGCCGCCGCGCGGTTGCCCGCGCCGGGCCGCCATGAAAAATGGCTGTCGGCCGGGGTCGGCTACCTCACGGGTGTCGTGACGGCCGCGACCGGCGTGTTCGTCGTGCCGGCCGTGCCGTACCTGCAGGCGCTGCGGCTGTCGAAAGACGACCTGATCCAGGCGCTCGGGCTGTCGTTCACCGCATCGACGATCGTGCTCGGCCTGCAGTTGCGCGTGACGGGCGCGCTGGAGACGGTCGATCTCGGCGTGTCGGCGCTCGCGCTCGTGCCGGCGCTGGCGGGCATGGCCGGCGGGCAATATGCTCGGCGTGTGATGAGCGAGAAGGCGTTCAAGCGCTGCTTCTTCGTCGGGCTGATCGCGCTCGGCGCCTATATGGCGGCTTCGGGGTGGCTGTAAGCGGGCATCGCTGACGAGCGCGATGCCCGCTGTCCAATGTCCGTGACGCGCCCGAAGCCGGTTTCGACAACAGCGGGCTTCAGGCGCGTTCACCGGACGTGGGTCACCTCGCTCAGGCCGGGTCGGCGTACTTCAGCGTCCAACCGAACGTGCGGGTCGCGCCCGCGCCGAGGGCAAACGGCTTCGTCGTGCAGGCGAAGTTCGAATGCAGCTGGCCGACCGGCGTCGTCGACAGCGGATTCGTCGTGCCGTTCGCCGTGTCGAAGGCCGACAGCGCGCAGGTGTCGAACCCGGACGCCGCATAGCCGGTCGCGGCGCTGTTCGCGTAGGTCACCGACACGCCGTCGCCGTTCGCCTGCGTCGACGCGAAATCCGCGAACGACGTGAAGTCCGTCTCGACCGACAGGTTGCCGGTGAGCGAGCCCGTGCTCAGCGTGTCGCTGCGGGCGACCGACCCATGCGCGAACGTCAGCACCGTATGCACCTGCAGGTCGAGATCCGTCGTGTACGCCGCATTCTTCGACGCGAGCCGGAACTTCGCGGTATCGAACGACACGATCACCTGGCCGTTGCCTTGCTGAACGTTCAGGTTCTTGTAGTACGTGACGGGAATGTAGGTCTTCCCGTTGTACGACACCTGCGGCACCAGCAGCGCGTAGCCGAGATCGGTCGTGCCGTAGATCAGCTTGTCCGAGAACGGTACCGGATAGTACGGCGTGTAGGAGTTGTAGTCGGGCGCCTGGCTGAGGTTCAGGTTGATCACGCGCCGGCCGTCGCGCACGGTGACGAGCGCCGCACTGTACGGATGCGCGGCGTCACCCGGCTGGTTGTACCAGGTGAGCGTGTAGTGCGGCAGCGCATCGAGCCACGCGTTGTAGTCCGTGTCGGCCATCGGCGCCTTGCCGCCGAAGCCGAGCTTGTTCCACCACGCGTTCACGTACAGGTACTGGTGCAGCAGGCTGAAGTTCTCACCCATCACGCGCGGCTTGCCGCGATACGCGTCCGTGCCGCGGCCCTTGACCCACATGTTCACCGAAGGTGTGGGCAGCGACGGGTCGTACCAGTATGTGTCGAAACGTTGCGCGGCCTGATAGATGAACTTGTATGCAACCTGCTTCTCCTGGTCCGTCAGCACGCCGGCATTGGCCGCGGCCGTCAACACCTCCATGAACGCCGAATCGCCGTACGGGCCGATCGAGCGGCCGTAGTTGAAGCCCTGGCCGTTCGCGTTCAGCTGCGGCAGGATCAGGTCGACCGACTTGCGCAGATAGCCCTTCAACTCGGGCGTGAGGTTCGCCTCGTTGCCCATCTCGAACGTGCGCTCGGTCACTTCGCCGATCAGCAGCGTGCTGTAGCGGTCGAAGCGCGCCTGGTCGTAGTAGGTCGTGTGCGTGTTCGACGCTTCGTCCGAGAACCCGCCCGACGAGTCGTTGCGGATATGGTTCGTGAGCGTGTACAGCAGCGCGTCGCGCGCGCCCATCGTCGCGACCGACGGATCGGTCTTCGATGCAAACGACGGGCTGCTCCAGCCGAGCTTCTGGCGCAGCCCGGCGATGCCGTAGGACACCGCATAGTAGTTCTGTGCGGTGTTGAGCGAGGCGATGTCGATCGGCGCGCCGGCTGCGGGGCACGTATCGGTCTTGCCGCTCGCATCGGGGCCGAACATGTCGCAGAAGGTAAGCCGCCGCTGCAGGGTCGAGAGCATCGCGTCGCTGAAGACTTCGTTGAGCATCCCGTGCGCCTTCAGGTTGTTCAGCGCGACGAGGTAGTAGTACTCGCCCCAGGACGTATTCGCATACGTGTAGTTGCTGCCCGACTGCGCCATCATCGCGGTCGTGATCGTCTGGTACGTCGCGAGGTAGCTGGCGTACTGCGGATCGTTCTTCGACTTCATGTCGATCAGGATGTACGACAGGCCGAGCGCGAGCTTGCCCGGCAGGAATTTGTCGCCGGTGTTCGTGTCGAGCACGTGGACCGGCGTGCCGTCGCCGAGATCCATCACGACCTGCGTGAAGTCGGGCGATTTCCGGATCAGGTCGAACAGTGCGCGCATCTGGCCCATCATCGTGACCGGAATGTTCGCGCCGGCCGGCACGCTGGTGTCGGGCGCGCCGTAGACGAGCGCCTGCAGCGAGTTCGACGCGAGCGTCGGTGTCGTGGACGGGGGCGGCGAAGATGACGACGGTGGCGGCGTGTCGGTCACGTCGTTGCCGCCGCAGGCGCTGACGAACAGGACGGAAAGGGCGCTGAGCGCGGCGCCGAGCGCGAATCTGCTGCGCGGATGCATTGTGTCTCCAGTTTTGAATAGTGATGAAGCACGGGCGGGTGTGGCCGTTGCCGCGCTCGATGCCCGTACCCGGCCGCCGTCTTGCAACCCTGATCCCTGAAGACGGACGGCCTGAATCACTTGTCGAGCGGGCAAGCGTTCTCCCTGCACGGGCCGTGACGGGCGTCGTGCGAAGATATTGGAAAACGTTTTCCAAATTTAGGCAGCCATCGGCGTGATGTCAATGAACTTTCACGTCTGGCGGGGCGGGAAAAACCCGGATGGTGGGAAGGCGGGAGTGAAGGGGGAGAACAAAATGTTGCAGAAATTACCGGGATTTCTTCTTGCTGAGGCAGGGTGCGGCGAAGGATGTCGATGCGGAAATGACGGCAGGAAGGAGTGTCCGCCTATGCCAGCTCGCTGGATTGAGAGAGAAAACGTTATCCATAAGGACCGGGATGAATTCGACGGACATCGGGGCGCGATGGCGACAGGCAGCCACGCCGTTCCGTCGAGCCTAAAGCTGTGCCTCGATCGCGGCCTTGTCGATCACCGACCAGACCTGGCGGATCTTGCCGTCATGAAACTCGTAGAACACGTTCTCGCAGAACGTGACCTTCCGGCCGTCGACGGCGAGCCCCATGAGCGTCCCGCTCGGCGAACAGGCGAAGCGCAGCCGGCAGGCGATGCGCGGCGGCTCGCACACGAGCAGCCGGATGTCGAAACGGAGATCGGGAATGTCGCGGAAGTCCTGTTCCAGCATCGCGCGGTAACCGGCGAGGCCGAGCGGCCGGTCGTTGTGAATCACGTTATCGGAGACGTATTCGCCGAGCGCCGGCCAGTCCTGCCGGTTCAGGCAGTCGATGTACGCGCGGTAGCGGGTTGCAAGATCGGTGTCGGTCATGGCCGTGCCTCCTTGTATCGACGGGATGAGTCGGATGCGGCGCGCGTCACTGCGGCGTGGTTTCGCCGGACAGGAACGCGACGAACTCCCGCGTGTACTTCGGCAGCGCATCGAACGACCGTGCGCACAGCTTCAGCCGACGATGGCTCCACGCATCGGACAGCTCGACGAGCCGCACGTCCATCGTCTGCATCGCGCGCTCGGCCGCATGGCGCGACACGATGCCGATGCCCACGCCGCTCGCGATCACGCGGCAGATCGCATCGAAGCTCTTCAGCTGCACGCGATAGCGGATCCGCTTGCCGAGCGCGCGCGCCTGGTCGGCGAGATGCACCTGCAGCGCGCTGCCGTCGGTGAGGCCGATGAAGTCGGCATCGGCGATCGAGTCGAACGCGACCTTGTCCTGCGACGCGAGCGGATGCGCGGCCGGGACGACGACGATCAGCCAGTCCTCGCGGAACGGCTTCTGTTCGAGCCCGCCGAGCCCGACCGAATCGGCGACGATACCGACCTCGGCCGTCTTGTTGCGGATCGCATGCACGATCTCCTGGCTCGAGCGCTCCTCGACGCTGATCGACAGCTTCGGATGATGCGGCAGGTAGTCGGCCAGCGCATCGGGCAGGTATTCGCTCAGCGACGCCGTGTTGCATAGCAACCGGATATGCCCGCGCAGCCCCTGGCCGTATTGCTGCAGCTCGCCGCGCATGTGGTCGATCTGCTGCAGCACGGTGCGCGCGTGGTGTTCGAGCGCGCGGCCGGCATCGGTGGCCTGCGCACCCGACTTGGTCCGGTGCAGCAGCGGCACGCCGAGCTCGTCCTCCATGCCGCGGATGCGCTCGCTCGCGGCCTGCAGCGTGATGTGGGTCCGCTCGGCGCCGCTCGTGATCGTGCCGGCCTCGCAGATGTTCAGGAAGAGCCGCAGGTCGGTCAGGTCGAAGCGCATGATGGGTGGGGCGATCGTATTGGAATGGCCGATAAGTTAGCAGGGAACCGCGGCCCGGGTCTCAGGCGCAGCTTGAGGCCCGATTCGCCGGTTCCGCATTTTCGGGGCGCGATCGATGGCGGATCATGGCCGCACATCAACCGAGGAGCCTGTCATGCAGATCGATCCGTCGTGGGGCGTGTCGTTCAAGATCGCGTTGCACATGCTGTTCCTGTGCATCGGCATCGCGTGGGCCTGTTCCGAACTCGCCGCGTGGTTGCGTTGAACGTCGCGGCGATCGCCGCCTCGTGCCTATTGAAACCAATCCGTCATAGTTTTCAGAGACGAAAATTCTTCCGCTTTCCTGCAAAAAGACCATCAAGTTTTCCTGAATCGGACCGTATTACCGGTAGCGAATGCCGGCCGGCATCCGGTTCGTGATCGTTTGTCATCATTGTTTGCATCCGGTTACACGTCGGCCGTTCCGTTTTTGAGATGCTTGAAAGATTGTCAAACCGGAGTCGGATCGTCCATGAAAACGCGCGAGATTCACCGCAACGCGGCGTGGCTGCCAGGCCTGGCAGCCGTGCTCGTCATGGCCGGTTGTGCAAGCACGCAGTCCGTTCCGCCGAGCGACACGCTGGCGGGACAGCCTTCGCCGTCGAGCCAGCCTGCCGCTGCGCCGTCGGCTAGCGCACCGCCGCCGGCGCCGATTCTCGTCGCGCAGAAGTACGTCGTGAAGCGCGGCGACACGCTGACGGGCATTGCGTCCGCGAACGGCTGCAGCGTTGCCGACCTGCGCACCTGGAACAAGCTGGGCGCGAACGGCAGGCTGCGCATGGGGCAGGCGCTGCGCATCGTCAAGCAGCAGCCGTTGCCGGCGCCGGGTGCACCCGGCACGCAGGTGGCCGCCTCGTCGGCGTCGGGCAATGGCGCGGCGAGCAACCCGGCAGCTACGCAGACCATCGCGTCGAGCGCGAGCGACCGTCAGGTCGTCAAGGAAACGAAGCGGCATGCGGGCGGCGTCGCGCTCAAGTGGCCCGCGAGCGGCAAGATCGTCGACGGCTTCCGGCCGGGGCAGAACCGCGGCATCCAGATCGCCGGCCGGCCGGGCGACCCGGTCCGCGCCGCGGCCGACGGCCGCGTGATGTACGCGGGCACCGGCCTGAACGACTACGGCAGCCTGATCATCGTCCAGCACAACGCGGATTTCCTGACCGCCTATGCGCACAACCGCAAGCTGCTCGTGAAGACGGGCGACATCGTGCGCCAGGGCGACGAGATCGCCGAGATGGGCGACCTCGACAACTCGCGTGTCGCGCTGCTGTTCGAAGTGCGACGCGACGGCAAGCCGGTCAATCCGATGCCGTACCTGCCTTCGTCGCAAGGGTGAAGCCGGGCCGTTTCGCTGGAACGTCGCGGCGGTCGCTGCTACGCTAGGGTCTGTTCATGCGAGTCCCGCGCTTCGCGGGGCCGACGGTCGTCTTTCGGGGAAGCGCGGCGAATGCCGTCGCGGGCCGGCCGTCGGCGTGAACGGGCACGCTTCTTCAACGCGTGCCCGAGCTGCTTCGTGCCACCGATTCCGACAGAACCCACGACATTCATGGAACACTCTCCGACACGCCGCTCGCTGTTGCTTGCCGCCGTTGCCGCGCCGTTCGTCGCCGCGTGCACGTCCGCGCCGGTCGCCGACCAGGGGCGCGCCCACACCGCCCAGGCTGAATTGACCGCGCTCGAGAAGGCCTCGAATGGCCGGCTCGGCGTCGCCGCGCTCGATACGTCGAACGGCGTGCGCATCGCGCACCATGCGCGCGAGCGCTTCCCGCTGTGCGGCACGTACGCGGTCGCTGCGGCGGCCGCGATACTCGCGCGCGGCTCGCTCGACGCGTCGCTGCTGCCGCGCCGCATCCTGTACCGTCGCTATGAAATCGTTGCGGGCTCGCCGATCACGGAAAGCCACGTCGACACGGGCATGACGATCGAGCAGCTGTGCGCGGCGATGCTGCAGTCCGGCGACAAGGGCGCCGGCAACCTGCTGATGGGCGTGCTCGGCGGCCCGCAGGCCGTCACGGCGTTCGTGCGCGCGAGCGGTGACACGTCGTTCCGCCTCGATCACTGGGAACCCGAACTGAACAACGCCGCGCCCGGCGACGAACGCGACACGTCGACGCCGGTCGAGATGGTCGACACGCTGCAGCGGCTGCTGCTCGGCGACACGCTGCAGGAGCCGCAGCGCGCGCGACTGACGGAATGGATGGTAGGCGGCGCGCGCGGCGCGACCGGCATCGCGGCAGGCGTGCCGCCCGGCTGGCGCATCGCCGACAAGGCCGGCACGGGCGGTTACGGCACGACGACCGACGTCGCCGTGCTGTGGCCGCCGTCGCGTGCGCCGATCGTGATGGCCGTGTCGTTCACGCAGCCGCAGGCCGCCGCGGCGGCCCGCGCGGACGTCGTCGCGTCGGCGGCGCGCATCGTGGCGGGCGCGCTCACCGCGACGGCCTGAGCGTCCCGCGCCTCGCGCAAAGCCGGCGTTTGGCTTATCGTGTCGGACAGTGCGCGCCGGGGTCGGCGCGCGGTCCTTCCGCGCCGTTTTTCCGTTTGCCTTCTTCATGCGCCGACTTCCGCCCCTGCACGCGCTGCAGATCTTCTCGACGGTGGCCCGCCACCGCAGCTTCACGCGCGCGGCCGAGCAGCTGTGCATCACGCAGGGCGCGGTAAGCCGGCAGATCCAGACGCTCGAGGCGCATTACGGTTTCCCGTTGTTCAAGCGGCATGCGAAGGGCCTCACGCTGACGGCGGAGGGCGAGCAGTTGCTGCCGGTGGTCAACGAGAGCTTCGCGCGGATCGAGGACATTTCGATGCGGCTCACGCGGCAGCGCACGGATCTCGCGCTGAAGGTGCCGACCTGCGTGATGCGCTGGATGTTGCCGCGCATCATGCGCTTCCAGGGCGAGCATCCCGATCTCCATGTGCAGATCACCACCGCGTGGCAGCACGTCGTCGATTTCTCGACCGAGCCGTTCGATGCGGCCGTTGTCTACGGCACGTCGCCGGGCGCCGGCGTGTTCGCGCTGCCGCTGTTCGACGAGCGGCTGACACCCGTCTGCGCGCCCGAATTGCGGCAGACGTCGCCGCTCGATGCGGTCGGCGATCTCGCGCGCCATACGTTGCTGCATCCGACGCGTGACCACCGCGACTGGCGCGCGTGGCTCGATCACGCCGGCGAGCGCAGCGTCGATCCCGCGCGCGGGCCGACGTTCGACACGCTCGATCTCGCGACGAACGCGGCGATGCAGGGCTTCGGCGTCGCGATCGGCGACGTGACGCTCGTCGACGACGACGTCAGCGCGCGCCGGCTGGAGCGCCCGTTCGACATCGTGCTCGAGACGGGCGCGCGCTATTTCTTCGTCTATCCCGAGAACATCGGCAACCAGCAGAAGATCCGCGCGTTCAGCGACTGGATCGCGCGCCATCGCGATTGACCGGCGATCACGCAGGTACGCCGAACGGCGCGCGGAATCCGTTGGATCCCGCGCGCCGGCTGACGGCTTTACTGGTACGTCACGACGGCGATCATCGGCGCCTGGTTGTGGCCCGGACGGTTCGGTAAAACGATTGCGCGCGAGGCCTGAGTAAAGGTCGTGGTCTTGATGGCCTGCTGGCTCGCCGCGTCGACGAACGCGATCTGGCCGTAGGCCGGGCGCGGACAATCGGGGCGCACGTGCCCACGGGCGACATCGGCCGTATCGACCGCGAACGAGCAGGGCGGCTCGACGATCATGCCGGAGAAGGTGATGACGCCGGACGCGCCGGCGGCGAAGGACGAGGAAGTGGCCAGAAGCGCAGCAGCCAGGACGAACGAGGCGGCGATAGGGCGGTGCTTCATGACAGGCTCCAGAGAGGAAGCGCGTCGCAGCGGGGCCGCTCGGGTGGCAGTCCGTCTAACGCTGCGATGCTGTATGCGTAAACGGCAAAACCATCGAAACTCTTGAGTGGAAAATTACCAATTTGGGATAGGAGCAAACGATTTCGTATTGCTGAATTCAATCTATGCCTGATTTGCGAGATATCAAATCAGGGTAATGCCGGTGGTGTAGGCTCGACCGGAACGCGGAAGTCCGATGCCGGTCGTCACGACGGGTCGTTGCGAAGTCAACGAGTTTGCGGATCGTGGAAGCGGTGCACAGGTGAATATCGGCGATCCAAAAGAAAACGGCCGCTCGTTTCCGAGCGGCCGTTTTGCGTTGAAGCGGAACGTGCGTCGTTCAGGCCGTGCGCTTGCGTACCGCGCCGACGACCACGAGCAGCACGATCGCGCCGATGATCGACGCGATCCAGCCCGCGCCCTGGCCCGGTGCGTACCAGCCGGCGGCGCGGCCGACGTAGCCGGCGACCAGCGAGCCGACAACGCCGAGCACGATGGTCATCAGGATGCCCATCTTGTCGTCGCCGGGCTTGAGCGCGCGGGCGAGGAGGCCGACGATGAGCCCGACGACCAGGGTTTCGATGAATTGCAGCATGAACGCCTCCCTATTGCGGATGAGCTGTTGACGAAAGAAAGTTGACCCGTGCAGCGCACAAGGGTTCCATGCGCGGCAGGCCGCCGCGTGGCGTGCCGAGTATCGCATGCCGGCACGGCGCGCAGATGTCAGGCCGCCGGCGCGCCCGCCACCGGGTCGAGACGGCGGTAGCCTTCGGTCGCGTTCAGCAGCGTGCGCGTGTAGTCGCGCGCCACCTGCCCGGCGCGCACGTCCTCGATCCGGAGTTGCTCGACGATCTGGCCATGCTGCATCACCGCGACGCGCTGGCACAGGAAGCCGACCACCGCGAGGTTGTGGCTGACGAGGATCATCGTCAGGTTGCGTTCGAGATGCAGGCGGCGCAACAGGTTCAGGATCTCCGCCTGCACCGATACGTCGAGCGCGGACGTCGGCTCGTCGAGCAGCAGCACGCGCGGCTCGACGATCAGCGCGCGCGCGATTGCGACGCGCTGCCGCTGGCCGCCCGACAGCTGGTGCGGATAGCGGAACCGGAACGCGGGGCCGAGGCCGACCTCGGACAGCGCGCGGGCGATGCGTGCATCGGCGTCGCCGATGCCATGGATCGACAGCGGCTCGCGCAGCGTCTGGTCGACCGTGAAGCGCGGATGCAGCGACGCATACGGATCCTGAAACACCATCTGCACGTGACGGCGAAAGGCGCGATCGGGCGTGCCGCCCACCGGCCGGCCGTCGATCGACAGGCTGCCGGACGCGAGGGGCACGAGGCCCGTCAGCGCGCGCAGCAGCGTCGACTTGCCGGAACCCGATTCGCCGACGAGCCCGAACACCTCGCCGTCGCGCACCGCGAAGCTCGCGTTGCGCACGGCGTCGACGTGACCCGTGCGGGTCGGGAAACGGATCGATGCGTGATCGACGTCGATCATCGTGCGGCCTCCTGTCGATCGGCGGGCGTGCCGGCAGGCGACGCGGGCTCGAGCCACGCCGGATCGCGCCGCAGCACGGGCAGTTCGTCCGGCGGGTTCGCGAGCGGCGGGTTCGCCGCGAGCAGCCCGCGCGTATAGGGATGGGATGCGTCGCGCAGGTCGCGCGCGGCGCAGGTTTCGACCACGCGGCCCGCGTACATCACCGCGACGCGATCGCAGAACGACATCACGAGCGGCAGGTCGTGGCTGATGAACATCAGGCCCGTGTCGTGTCGCGCGATCATCGCGTCGAGCACGGCGAGCACCTGCATCGACACGGCGACGTCGAGCGCGGACGTCGGCTCGTCGGCGATCAGCAGGCGCGGGCCGGTCGACACCATCATCGCGATCATCACGCGCTGGCCCATGCCGCCCGACAACTCGTGCGGATACGCATCGGCGACGCGTGCGGGGTCGCGGATCTGCACGGCCGCGAGCGCGTCGACGATCCGTTCGCGCAGCGCGCGACCGCGCAGGCCCGGCTCGTGCAGCCGGAACGCCTCGCCCATCTGCTTCGCGACCGTCATCACCGGGTTCAGCGAATATTTCGGGTCCTGCAGGATCATGCCCATCTGGCTGCCGCACAGCCGCCGGCGTTCGCCCGGCGGCATCGCGAGCAGGTCGTGGCCCGCGAAGCGCATCGTGCGGGCCGACCAGCGCGCGGCATCGGGCAGCAGGCCGAGCAGCGCGCGGCCCGTCAGCGACTTGCCGGAGCCCGATTCACCGACGATGCCGAGCCGTTCGCCGGGCGCGAGCGTCAGCGACAGGTCGCGCACGGCGTCGGTGACGGTGCCGTCGTGGCCGCGAAAGCCGATCTTCAGGCCGTCGATCTCGCAGAGCGGCGCGGGCGAGGGGGCGGGATTCATCGGCATGTCACGCTCCATGGCGGGGATCGAAGACGTCGCGCAGCCCGTCGCCGAGCAGGTTGAACGCGAGGCTCACGAGCAGGATCGCGCAGCCGGGCAGCGTCGCGACCCACCACGCGTCGAGCAGCACGTTGCGGCCCGACGCGACCATGAAGCCCCACTCGGGGCTCGGCGGCTGCGCGCCGAGGCCGAGGAAGCCGAGGCCCGCGACGGTCAGGATGATGCCGGCCATGTCGAGCGTCGCGCGCACGATCACCGACGACATGCACAGCGGCATGATGTAGCGCAGCAGGATGCGCGGGCCCGACGCACCCTGCAGGCGCGCGGCGTGGATGAAGTCGGCCTGCGCGATGCGGATCGTCTCCGCCCGCGCGAGCCGCGCATACGCGGGCCACGCGGTGATCGAGATCGCGACGACCGCGTTGATCACGCCCGGCCCGAGCGCGGCGGCGAACGCGAGCGCGAGCACGATTTTCGGGAACGCGAGCGCGATGTCGGTGATGCGCATCAGCACGCTGTCGACGAAGCCGCCGCAATAGCCGGCCGTCGTGCCGATCAGGAGGCCGATCGGCACGACGATCACGACGACGAGGATGGCGATGCCGAGCGTGAGGCGCGAACCGGCAATCAGCCGCGAAAGGATGTCGCGGCCGAGCTGGTCGGTGCCGAGCCAGTGCGACGGCGAGCCGGGCGGCAGCAGCCGGTCGGACAGCACCTGGCGCAGCGGATCGTGCGGCATGATCAGCGGGCCGACGATCGCGACGACGATCAGCGCGACGAGGATCGCGAGCCCGAACAGGTTGAGCGGATTCGCGGCGAAACGACGCCAGCGCCGGTACGCGAGGCCGAGTGCGGCCTGCGAGCGCGATGCGGGCGCGTCGGAGAGCAGCCACGCACGCAGGGTGAGACGCTCGGCATTCATGACTGGACGACCTTCGGCATGGGCGATGAAAGAAGCAGGGGGGAAGCGGTCATGTCGGGTCGGCCCTCAGCGCGCACGCGGATCGAACACGCGGTACAGCGCGTCGGTCAGCAGGTTGACGATGATGAACATCGCGCCGATCACGAGCGTCGCGCCGAGCACCGCGTTCATGTCGGCGTTCAGCAGCGCGCCGGTCAGGTACGAGCCGAGCCCGGGCCACGCGAACACGATCTCGGTCAGCACCGAGCCTTCGAGCAGGTTGCTGTACGTGAGCGCGATCACGGTGAGCAGCGGCACCATGATGTTGCCGAACGCATGCCGCCAGATCACGCGCCGCTCCGACAAGCCCTTCGCGCGCGCGGTGACGATGTATTCCTGGCTCAACTGGTCGAGCATGAACGAGCGCGTCATCCGGCTCAGGTACGCGACCGAGTAGTAGCCGAGGATCGCGGCCGGCAGCGCGATGTGCGACACCGCGTTGCGGAACACGTCCCACTCGCCCGCGAGCGCCGCGTCGATCAGCAGGCTGCCGGTGCGCGTGTCGACCATCCCGTCGTACACGGGATCGAGCCGGCCGGGCCCGCCGACCCAGTGCAGCCGCGCGTAGAACAGCAGCAGCCCCATCAGCCCGAGCCAGAACACCGGCACCGAATTGCCGATCAGCCCGACGAAGCGCGCGACGTGGTCGATCGGCCGGTTGTGCTTCACGGCGGCCGCGACGCCGAGCCGCACGCCGATCGCGATGCCGATCAGCGTCGCGATCGTCGCCAGTTCGAGCGTGGCCGGGAACACGCGCCTGATGTCGTCGAGCACGGGGTTCGCGGTCAGCAGCGACATGCCGAGATTGCCGTGCAGCACGTCGCGCGCATAGATCAGGAATTGCGTGGCGAGCGGCTTGTCGAGGCCGAGCGCGATGCGCTCGGCCGCATACGCGTCGGCCGACGCGCGATCGCCGAGGATCGCGAGCACGGGGTCGATCGGCACCTTGCGGCCGATCACGAACGTCAGCGCGAGCAGCCCCGCGAACGTGACGGCGAGCGTGAGCGCCCAGCGCAGCACGCGCAGGGCCCAGCGCACGGCCGGGCGCCGCGCGGGCAGCGTGCGCAGTGCTTCGAGGGAGGAGGCGGGTGTCGACATGCGGCGAATCTTATTGCTTCTTCAGGTTGCGGTACGACACGAGATCGTTGATCGGCCCGACGTCGAGCCCGCTCACGCCGGGCCGCGTCGCGACCTGCGCGACTTTCTCGAACATGATCACGAACGGCGAGCGCGCGAGCATCTCCTTCTGCATCGCCTGATACCGTTGCGCGCGTTTCGCGGCGGTCGGTTCGGCGAGCGCGGTGTCGGTCTCCTTCGTCAGTTGCGGAATGTCCCAGCTGTTGCGCCAGGCCAGCATTTTATAGCTCGACTTGTCGGAATTGTCCGGGTTCCATGCAAAACCCTGCGCGTTGCTGTGCGGGTCGATGTAGTCGGCCGACCATTCGCCGATGTAGATGTCGTGCTGGCGCGCGCGGTATTTCGCGAGCGTCTGCTTGTTGTCGCCGGGGATCAGCTGCACCTTGATGCCGGCCTGCGCGAAGTTCGCCTGCACGGCCTGCGCGATTTCGGTGTACGGATAGTCGTTGCGCACGTCCATCGTCACCGAAAAGCCGTTCGGCACGCCGGCCTTCGCGAGCAGCGCCTTCGCCTTCACGACGTCGAGCTTGTACGGGTTCGCGTTCAGCGTGCCGAGGAAGCCTTCGGGCAGGAAGGTCTGGTGCACCTTGTAGGTCGTCTTCACCACGTTGCCCTGGATGCCCGCATAGTCGACCAGCCATTTCAGCGCTTCCTGTACCTCCGGTTTCGCGAGCGTCGGGTTCTTCGTGTTCAGGCCGAGATACAGCAGCGTCGCCTGCGGCGAGGCCGACACCTTCGCCTTGCCGGATTTCACGACTGACGCCAGATCGTCAGGGCTCAGGTCGCGCGCCGCGTCGACGTCGCCGTTTTCCAACAGCAGGCGCTGGCTTGCCGCTTCGGGCACATGGCGCAGCACGATGCGCTTCATCGCGAGCGGCAGACGGTAGCCATCGAAGCGTTGCAGCACGACGCTGTCGCCGGCCGTCCATTTCACGAGCTTGTAGCCGCCGGAGCCGGCTTCGTTGGTCTTCAGCCAGGCGTTGCCGAAATCGTTGCCCTGCTGGTGCGACAGCAGCAGCTTCTTGTCGACCACCGATGCAGGCCACGAGCCGAGCACGTTCAGCACGAAGGTCGGGGCGTACTTCTGGTCGGTCGTGACCGATACCGTCAGGTCGTCGAGCTTCTTCACGTTGGCGACGACGTTCGCCTTCGTGAGCCCGATGCCGGTCAGCACGGCGGCCGGCCCCTTGTCGAGCAGCACCGCGCGCTGGATCGACCAGGCGACGTCGTCGGCCGTCAGCGGGTTGCCCGAGTGGAACTTGAGGCCGGGGCGCAGCTTGAACGTGTAGGTCAGCCCGTCGGTGCTCACCGTCCACGACTGCGCGACGTCGCCGTTGAATTTCGACGGATCGCGCAGATCGACGCGCACGAGCCGGTCGTACGTGTTCGCGACGTATTCCTCGGGCACCAGCTCGTAGATCTCGCCCGGGTCCAGCGTCGTGAATTCGTCGAGCAGCGTGGCCATCACGAACATGTCCTTCGGCGTTTCCGCGCGCGCGGCGGAAAGCGGAACGGCGGCGAGAACGGACGCGGCGGCCAGCGCCGCGACGAGCCGGGATGTCAGCAATTTCATGTGCGCTCCATCTGTCGTTGAGATCGTTGAAGTCGTCGAACGTGAACGGTGAGGGAAATACGTCGGGCCATCACATCAGGTGCCACGAGCCGCTGTCGGCATTGTCGATCTGCGGCAGCGCGTGCGAGCCCGGCAATTCGTAGTGCCACCACTCGCTGTCGATGTGCGCGAAGCCGGCCGCGTGCATCACGCCGAGCAGCAGCAGGCGGTTGCGCTGAACGGCTTCGGGCAGCCCCGCGTGGAAGTGACCGGAGGCGGCGACCATCTCGTCGAAGCCGGTGCCCATGTCGAGCGGCTCGCCGTCCGCGCCGACGAGCGTCAGGTCGAGCGCGGTGCCGCGGCTGTGATTCGAGCCGCGGCCGAGATCGGCGATGAAGTTCGGATCGGGCAGGAAATCCCACAGCACCTGCTGCGCTTGCGGCGGCCGGTACGCGTCGTAGATGCGCAGCGTGAAGCCGGCTTGCGCCGCGATGGTCACCGCGCGGCGCAGCGCGGCTTCGGCCGGCGCCAGCAGCAGGCAATGCGCGCGGCGGTAGATCGGCTTGCCGGTCAGGTTGCGGTCGGTCGCGTAGACGAGATCGATGTCGACGCGATGCGTGGCGGACGTGATTTCAACGAGGCGGTGAGCGTTCATCGGCGGTTCGGAAGGCACTCGCATTCAGGATTCGAATTGATCGAACGTGCGCTGCAGTTCGCGGTTGCGCGCGACGCGCCGGTCGATCGCGGGGCCGAGGCGGTCGACCACGGCCGTGATCAGCAGGTTGAACAGGCAGGTGAGCGGCGCGAGCGAATCCCAGAACTGGCCGACGTCGGTCTTCACCTGCAGCAGGTCGGCCGGCCAGTCGCGCGCCCACGGGCACGAGAGATCGGTGACCAGCGCGAACGGCTGCCCGCGCTCGGCGGCCGCCTGGCAATAGCGGCGCGCGCTGCGCGAATACGCGCGTGTATCGGTGACGATGCAGTACGGCCGCTCGAATTCGGAGTTCAGCGAATCGACGTACGAGCCCGACTGGCCGTCCGAATAGAACACGCGCGGGCGCAGGTATTCGAGGTAGCTGCTGAATGCGTTGCTGATCCCGCGCGTCGACTGGATGCCGAGGATGAACACGGCGTCCGCCTGCGCGATCCGGTCGGCCACCTGCGCGAACACCGGGCCTTCGGCGAGCCGGTACACGTGGCGGATCGCATCGAGCTCGCGCTCGAGCGACGACGCGAGCGGCCCCTCGCGGCCGTTCTCGTGGGGTTCGGCCGCATGCGTGCCGGCGACGCGGCGGTATTCGTCGAGCCGGTCGGTGATCATCCACGGGCGGTCGCCGCCGCCGCGCAGTTCGCGCTTCAGGTCGTCGAGGTTGCGGTAGCCGACGCTGCGCAGGAATCGCCCGACCGAGATGCCGCTGGTGCCGGCCTGCTGCGCGATCTGGTCGGCCGTCTCGAGCCCGAGCCGGTCGAGGTTCGCGAGCATGTAGCTCGCGATGCGCTTGGCGGTCGGCGTCAGCTCGGCATAGCGGGATTCGACGGTTCGGGCAAACGCGCAGGTCATCGGCTGTTAGATTGTTGTCGTCTGGTGATCGAATGTCATCCATCTAACAAAGCCAAAATCATCCGCGCCAGCGGATAAAAACTATGGTGTGAGGATAGGTGATAGGGGGCGAAAGGGGGCGTGAGCATGGCGGTGGATTATTCCTGACAGGCATATTTTGCGTTTATGCCTGACAGGAATAATTTGCGTTTATGCCTGTCAGGAATATACTGCGTTTATTGTCTCCAGGGATCCACACCGTGAATTTCATCGTCAACACGCCCGCGCAACTGGGCGAGATTCTGTCGTCCGCGCGTCAGGCCAAGGGCCTGACGCAGGCCGAAGCAGCGATGCGGATCGGCGTGGGCCAGTCGCGCCTGTCGTTGCTCGAATCCACGCGTACCGAAAGCCTGTCGCTTAGCCAGTTGCTCGAACTGACCGCGTTGTACGGTCTCGAGCTCAGCATCCGCACGAAGGACGGGCGCGGCTCCGTCGACGTCGAGTGGTAAGCGATGGGACGCAAATCGCATACTCGCGCATTGTCGATCTGGGCAAATGGCCAGAGGGTCGGCACCTGGCGGATTCCCGCGCGCGGCGACATGGAACTGCTGTACGACGCAGGCTGGAAGCAGTCGAGCGTCGGCCGCCCGTTGTCGCTGTCGTTGCCGTTTGGTGTCGGCGACGCGCCGCTGCGCGGTGAACGCATCAATCACTACTTCGACAACCTGCTTCCGGACAGCGACGTCATTCGGCGCCGCTTGGCGGCAAGGTTCGGCATAGCGACGACCGAGCCGTTCGATCTTCTCGCCGCGCTCGGTCGTGACTGCGTCGGGGCGGTGCAATTGCTCGGCGAAGACGACGTGCCGACCGGCCTGGATCGTATCGACGGCGCGCCGTTGTCGGACGACGACGTTGCACGTGTGCTCGACCAGGCCAGCGGCGTGGCGGTCGCGGCCGGAGACGACGACGATTTCCGGCTGTCGCTGGCCGGTGCACAGGAAAAGACCGCGCTGCTGTTTCACGACGGGCGATGGATGCGCCCGCATGGCGCGACGCCGACGACGCACATTCTCAAGTTGCCGCTCGGCCTCGTTGGCAACAAGCGGGCCGACCTCACGGCTTCAGTCGAGAACGAGTGGCTGTGTCTTGCGATCCTGCGCGCCTTCGGCTTGCCGGCCGCCAATGCGGAAATCGTGCAATTCGGCGCGTACAAGGTGCTGTCGGTCGAGCGTTTCGATCGCGCGTTGCATCGCGACGGCGGGTGGCTGTTGCGGTTGCCGCAGGAGGATTTCTGCCAGGCGCTCGGCGTGCCGCCTCACCTGAAGTACGAGTCGCACGGCGGCCCCGGCGTGCCCGACCTGGCAGGTCTCCTGCGCCGTTCGGAAACGGCGCGGGAAGACCTCGACACACTGTTCGCGGCGCTGATCGTTTTCTGGATGCTCGCGGCGCCGGACGGGCATGCGAAGAATTTCAGTCTGCGCCTGCTGCCGGGCGGCCGCTTTCGCCTTACGCCCCTCTACGATGTGATGTCGATCTGGCCGGTCGAAGGCGACGGCGCGAACCAGTGGTCATGGCACAAGGCGAAGCTGGCGATGGCCGTGCACGGCAAACGCAAGCACTACGCGATGCGCGACATTACGCGGCGGCACTTCAGCGCGATGGCCGAACACTGTCTGCTCGGTGATATCGCGACGCCGATCGTCGAGCGGCTCATCGCCATGACGCCGCAGGTGATCGAATCTGTCGGTGCGGCGCTGCCCGCCGGTTTTCAGACGCGGGTCGCGGAACGCATTCTGGGCGGACTGCAGTTCGCCGCGCAACGGCTCGACGAAATGCCGCGGGAATGAAGCGCATCCCGGACGGGTTACCCGGCGTTCGTCGTATTCGCATTCGCACGCTTTCGTCCAGATGATCAGTGATGCATAGCGATTGCGCTGCATCGCGATCGTGCGTGACACATTTCATCCTCTTCCTGTCGCCAATCCAGGCGTCGCCGCTGCGCCCGGTCGCATTTCCACCTCCACCTGACACGACCGATTCATCGGCATCGGCCGCCTGCACCCCGCATCTCATCACGCCTCAATCATTACAAAATTAAAGCGAATCAGGTTAACTCATCAATTCAGGTTAATAATTCATTTAATTTTTAGATGAATATGGATTTAACTTGCGTCACGGGATGTTCGATTTTCGATAATCCGAAAAACGGCATGTGTTCCGTAAATGGAAATTCGCACAATCGCAGGCATGAAGAGGAAATCATGACGAATCTTTCTCGACGCAAGATGCTGGCTGGAACGGCCGGCGCCATTGCCGCGGCGGGTATCGCCGTATCGGCCAAGGCTGCTTCGTTCGGTAATCCGGACCGCCCGCCGGAAGGCGCGGTGAATGCGCGCAACCGCCAGAGCCTGACCGACCCGGGGCCCCAAAACCCGGCAATCGCCAATCAATTCCCGTCCTTTCAGGATCCGCCGGCTACCGATATCAATGGGATGCCATTATTCTGGGCGTCATTCAATAACGCCCATAAACGCATTCAAAATGGCGGATGGGCACGTGAAGTCACGCAGGACGATTTTGCGATTTCCGAAACCATTTCCGGCGTCAACATGCGCCTCACGCGTGGCGGCATTCGCGAGATGCACTGGCACCAGCAGGCCGAGTGGGCCATCATGCTCGACGGCCGCTGCCGGATCACGGTACTCGACGAACTCGGCAGGCCATCGGTGCAGGACGTGAAAACCGGCGATCTCTGGTATTTCCCACCCGGTCTGCCGCATTCGCTGCAGGGCCTCGGCACCGACGGCGCCGAATTCCTGCTCGCGTTCGATAACGGCCGCGCGTCCGAATTCAACACGCTGCTGCTGACCGACTGGATCGCGCACACGCCGCCCGACGTGCTTGCGCTCAACTTCGGCGTGCCGGCCGACGCGTTCAGGAACATTCCGCTCGACAACCTGTGGATCTTCCAGGGCGACGAACCGGGCCCGCTGGCGGAAGCCCAGCGCGCGTCGGCGTCGTCGGCCGGGGCGCCGCCGCATCCGTTCATCTTCTCGCTCGGCGACATGAAGCCGGTCAGGAAGACCCGCGGCGGCGAAGTGCGGATCGCGGACAGCACGAACTTCAACGTGTCGACCACGGTCGCAGCGGCGCTCGTCACCGTGCATCCGGGCGGCATGCGCGAGCTGCACTGGCACCCGAACGCGGACGAATGGCAGTACTACCTGCAGGGCGACGCACGGATGACCGTGTTCGACACGGGGCCGAAGGCGCAGACGGCCGACTTCCGCGCGGGCGACGTCGGCTACGTGAAGAAAAGCCTCGGACACTACGTGCAGAACACCGGCAGCACCGACCTGGTGTTTCTCGAGATCTTCAAGACCGACCGCTATGCGGAAGTGTCGCTGTCCGACTGGCTCGCGCATACGCCGCCGCAGCTCGTCGAAGCGCACCTGAACGTCGCGCCGGACGTGATCGCGCAGTTTCCGCGCAACCGTCCCGACGTCGTGCCGCTGTAACGCCGCCGCCTCGGCCGGCAGGCGGCATGCCGGCCACGGCGCCCGAACTTCAGAAATCCTTCCTCATTCGAACGGAACCTCACCATGATTCCCGTCACGAGCAAACGTGCCGGCGGCTTCGCGCTGCCCGACCTGTCCACCGCGCACCCCGATGGCGCGGCGCGCGCCGCGCTGGAAGGGCGCCGCACCGGCGTCGCCGCGCTGCTGCCGTTCGTCGGCCCGGCCGTGATCGCGTCGATCGGCTACATGGATCCCGGCAACTTCGCGACCAACATCCAGGCCGGCGCCGCGTACGGCTACCGGCTGCTGTGGGTCGTGCTGGCCGCGAACGCGATCGCGATGCTGTTCCAGGCGATGTCCGCGAAGCTCGGCATCGTGACCGGCCGCAATCTCGCGGAGCTGTGCCGCGACCGCTTTCCCGCGCCGGTCGTGTGGGGCATGTGGGTCGCGGCCGAGATCGCCGCGATGGCGACCGACCTCGCCGAATTCCTCGGCGGCGCGCTCGCATTCGGGCTGTTGTGCCACCTGTCGCTGTTCGCGGGGATGATCGCGACGGCGCTCGCGACCGGCGCGATCCTCGCGCTCGAAAAGCGCGGCTTCCGGCCGCTGGAAGCCGCGATCGCGGCGCTGGTCGGCGTGATCGGCGCGTGCTATCTCGGCGAGTTGCTGATCGCGCCGCAGGACTGGCATGCGGCCGCGTTCCACCTGATCGTCCCGCAGATTCCGGATCACGCGGCGCTGACGATCGCGGTGGGGATCATCGGCGCGACGATCATGCCGCACACGCTGTATCTGCATTCGGGTCTCACGCAGGATCGCACCGCGCCGCGCGACGACGCGGAGCGGCGGCGGCTCGTGCGCTTCTCGAATCGCGAGGTCGTCGTCGCGCTCGGGCTGGCCGGGTTCGTGAATCTCGCGATGGTGATGATGGCGTCGTCGGCGTTTCACGCGAGCGCGCCGGGCATGACCGACATCGGCGACGCGTATCACACGCTGATCCCGGTGCTCGGGCCGGCGGCCGGCGCGCTGTTTCTCGTCGCGCTGCTGACGTCGGGCGTGTCGAGTTCGGTGGTCGGCACGATGGCCGGGCAGGTCGTGATGCAGGGCTTCATCCACCGCCGCATGCCGGTCTGGGTGCGGCGCGCGGTGACGGTCGTGCCGGCGTTCGCGGTGGTCGCGCTCGGCTGCGATGTCACGCGTGCGATGGTCGCGAGCCAGGTCGTGCTGAGTTTCGTGCTGCCGCTGCCGATGATCGCGCTGCTGTTGCTGTCGGCGCGCACGGACGTGATGGGCGCCTACGCGATGCGGCCGCCGCTGCGGATCGTCGCCGGCGCGGCGACGGTCGTGATCGTCGGGTTGAATGCGTACCTGGTGTGGGCGGCCTTCAATTGAACGGCCGCGGGCCGGCCGCCTACTGCTGCATGTCCGGCGCCTCGCGAAGCCGCCAGATCACGTTGCATTGCTGGCCGCCGAGGCTCGTCGAGCGCAGCGTGATGACGGTGCCGGCCGCGACCTGATACCAGAAATGCGCCATCAGCTCGGTGCCCTTGCGTTGCGCCTGCCCGTCGACCAGCACCTCGCACAGCAGCGGCGACGGCGAGCCGGACGGATGCGTGACGTAGACGTTCAGCCGCGCGATGTCGCGGGTCGCGGTGAGCACGATTTCGTGGTTTCCGCTGCCGATCAGCATCGTGCCGCCGGGTTCGTCGATCGCCTGCAGGTAGGCGCCGGTGCTTTCCTCGATTGCCGCGCCCGGCCGAGCGGACGTAGCCGGTCGCCGCGATGCGCGCGGCAACCGTGTCGGATTGCGCCGGCGTGCCGTCCGACAGCGCGAACGGCATGCCGTCGCGCAGCGCGGCGTCGGTGTGGTTCGGGTAGTAGCGCCACCGGTCGAGGAAGCGGATATCGCCGGTCATGTGCAGCGCGCGGATCGGCTCGCCGTGATACCGGAGCGTCGTCGTGCCGGTGCTGGCATCGAACGCTTCGTGAATGCCGTACTTGCTGACGAAGTTCTGGACCGGATCGAGCAGCGCCGTTTCACCCTGTGCGCCCCACAGGTGCAGGAAGGTCGTATCGATTCCGAAGCATTCCTGGAAATCGGTGCCGATGCGGGCGATGCAGTCGCGCAGGTGGTGGGCATAGCGTGTCCAGGCATCGGCGGTCCCGGCCACGAGCCCGGCCTGCAAGGCGCCGCCGTGGCGCGCGGAGACTTCGTCGACGACGAGACGCCAGTGATGGTCGCGCCGCTCGCCGATCAGCGGCGTGACGACGAACGTGCAGAACAGCGGGTCGGGGCACGCGTGGATCCGGTCGTCGCCGATCTGCGAGAACAGGTCGAACCCCGGTGCGCAGAACCAGATGTCGGCGTCGTACAGCGCGAGCTTGCGGATCTGCGGGTGGCGAGCGCAATACTCGGCGGCCTCGATGAAGCGGCCGACCGGCAGCGCATACGCGCCCGATGCCTCGATCACGTCGACCGCCTGGCTCGCCAGGATCTGCCGCTTGCGTTCGGAGAGGCCGTAGCCGATCACCGCGATCCGGCCGTCGTAGCCGGTGTGCCGTAGCGACAGCAGGAACGGCACGAGCATTTCGTACCACGCGCGGTTGTTGTCGTTGATCGCCACGCAGACCGCGTGCTCGCTCGAATGCATGTTCTTTCCCCGGTGTGCGTGCCCGGCTCAGTAGCCGACGTGGCGCTCGCAGACGACCGCGCCGCAGCCGCGGCTGTCGTGATACGTAATATGAAACTGCTTGTTGTCCCACAGCCACTGGAACACGGCTTGATATACGCCTGCCGTGGTCATGTCGTGCAGCACGATCTTCTTGCGCACCAGCGGGCCGAAGCGGTTCAGTTCGGCGAGCGTCTGCTCGTACGTGTGCGTGGTGTCGATGAACAGCAGGTCGGATGCCAGCGGCTCCATCGCCAGATCGTCGGCGATCCTGAATTCGAAGTCGACCGACAGGTCTTTCGCGGCCTGCTCCAGTTCATGCCGGATCCGGAAGTGCTCGTCGGAGATGTCGACTGACACGAGGCGCTTGGGTTGCGCGAGCATGAAGGCCGTCGTGGTCAGCCCGGTGAACACGCCGAGCTCGAGGATGGTGTCGCACCCGGTCGCCGTTTCCGTATAGAAGTCGAAGCGGGAAGGGCTGTCGCCGAGCCAGCCGATCGGTTCGATCTGGTACTGCAGAAACGCCATTCTCAGTTGTTGTAGCGTGCGCATCCTGTTTTCCTTCGCGAACCGGATTCGGTGGTGGTTGCCAGCGCCGGGACCCGCCGGCCCCCGCGGTGCCGGCCATTGTAGATCGCCGGCCGCCCCTCGCCCTAGCGCGGGCGCGGCGGTGGCGGCGATTACCCGCGCGCCGGCAGGGCCGGCCGCGCGGGCAGCCCCGATTACTTCGCGAGCGTGCGGTATGACACGAGGTCGTTGATCGGCCCGATTTCCGGCCCGGTCGCGCCGGGGCGCGTCGCGACCTGCACGACCTTCTCGAACATGATGATGAACGGCGAATTCGCGAGCACGGCCTTCTGCAGCGCTTCGTAGCGCTGCGCGCGCTTCGCGGGCGACGGCTCGACGAGCGCGGCCTCGGTGTCCTTCGTCAGTTGCGGAATGTCCCAGCTGTTGCGCCACGCGAGCATCTTGGTCGGCGACTGGTCGGAGTTGTCCGGATTCCACGCGAAGCCGCGCGCATTGCTGTTCGGGTCCATGTAGTCGGGCGACCATTCACCGATGAAGATGTCGTGCTGGCGCGCGCGATACTTGCCGATCGCCTGCTTCGCATCGCCCGGAATCAGCTTCACGCGGATGCCGCCTTGCGCGAAGTTCGCCTGCAGCGCCTGCGCGATCTCGAGGTACGGATAGTCGTTCGGCATGTCCATCGTCACGTCGAAGCCGTTCGGCAAGCCGGCCTTGGCCAGTAGCGCCTTCGCCTTCGCGACGTCCTGCTTGTACGGCCGCGCGTTCGACGCACCGAGGAAGCCTTCGGGCAGGAAGGTTTCATGCACCTTGTAGGTCGTGCTGACGATGTTGCGCTGGATGCCGTCGTAGTCGACGAGCCATTTCATCGCCTGCTGCACCTCGGGTTTCGCGAGGTTCGGGTTCTTCGTGTTCAGGCTCAGGTACAGCAGCGCGGACACCGGCCACGACGTGACCTTGATCTTGCCGGCCTTCGTCAGCGCGGCGAGGCTGTCGGGGCTCAGGTTGCGCGCGGCGTCGGCGTCGCCGTTCTCCAGCAGCAGCCGTTGCGCGGATGCTTCGGGCACGTGGCGCAGCACGACGCGCTTCATCGGGTACGGCGTGCGGTATTTCTCGAAGCGCTGCAGCACGATGGTCTCGTTGGGCGTCCACTTGACGAGCTGGTACGGGCCCGAACCCGCGTCGTTGGTCCGCAGCCAGGCGCTGCCGAAATCGTTGCCTTGCTGATGCGACAGCAGCAGCTTCTTGTCGAAGACCGATGCCGGGCACGCGCTCAGCACGTTGAGCACGAAGCTCGGCGCGTACTTGCGGTCGGTTTCGAGCACGACGGTCTGCGGATCGACCACGCGCACCTTCTGCATCACGTTCGCCTTCGTGAGGCCGAGATCGGCGAGCACGCCGGCCGGCCCCTTGTCGAGCAGGATGGTGCGCTGCAGCGACCACGCGACGTCGTCGGCGGTCACCGGGTTGCCGGAGTGGAACGTGAGGCCGGGGCGCAGCTTGAACGTGTAGGTCACGCCGTCGGCGCCGACCGTCCACGATTGCGCGATCTGCCCGTCGAAGCGTGTCGGGTCCTTCAGGTCGACGCGCACCAGGCGTTCGTAGGTGTTCGCGACGTATTCGGACGGCACCAGCTCGTAGATCCCGCTCGGGTCGAGGGTCGTGAATTCGCCGAGCTGCGTCGCGACGACGAAGATGCCGGGCGGCGTGGCCGCCTGCGCCGGCAGTGCCGGAACAAGCGCGACGAGCGCGGCGCTGACGAACAGGCGGGACAGCAGGTGCTTCATGCGGGCTCCGTTGAAAGGGAATCGTGGGTGCGATTCTCTCATCGACGGCTGCCCGGATGAAAATATTCGGCGTGCGCGCCGACGGGGTGGCGCGCAGCCGCGAGCCGGGCGGGCGCCCGGCGTCGGCGGGTTCGAATCAGATCGCGCAGCGCGCGATCGCGAAGCGCATCGCTTCCTCGGCCGGCTCGTTGCCCGAGCCGCGCACGACCTTGATGACCGAACCGTTGCCCGACGGCGTCAACGTGACGAAGTACGAGTTCGAGCCGACCGCGATGTCGGTCACGCCGTTGTGCTGCGATTGCTCGGTGCCCGACAGGCGGCTGTCGAGGCAGTTGGCGACCGCGTAGGCCGGACGTTGCGACGACACGTAGATCATCGGCGCTGCACCGGAGGCGGAGCCCGGGTCGGACGAGGGCGCGGAACCGCAGGCGGCGAGCAGGGCGGCGGGAAGGAGCAGCAGGAATCGTTTCATGATGGGTCGTCGTGGGTCTCGTATCGAGGCTGGGGCGCGGGGGAGGCGAAACGCGAAGCTTCGCGACGAAACCGCCCGGAATCGGGCCGTTTTTGACGGATGACGATGCGACAGGCGGCTGACGACGGAGTATACCCGCAGCGTTTGAAGCCGTTGGCGCGTTGAAACGATTCGATACACAACAAGCACCCGCTACCGCATCGCGGCAGCGGGCGTTTCAGGTGACGGCGAATGGGCACTTGCCGGTGTTGTCGATCTTATTGGCCGATCTGGTGGCTGACCGCATTTTCCTGCTGGTTCAGCACGTGCTTTTCGCTCTTCGTGATGTGGCTGTGATCCTGCGCAGCCATGTCCCGCTCTTCCCGGCGGATCTTGCGGTCGTCACGGTGCAGGCGCGCAGCTTCGGCGTGCGACATCTCGCCTTCCTTCACTTCGTGATGGATCCGGCGATTCTGGTTGGCGAGGCGCTGGTTGACCGCTTCGCGGCGCGGATGCGCCTGTTGCCACGGCGTATCGGCGAACGCGGTACCGGTCAGCACCGACATCAGGGTCGCGGCAATCGCGAGATGGCGGGTCAGGGCTCGCATGGTGTGTTCTCCTGTCGTTGCGCTCCGGATCGTGGGCGCTTGTCCAAAAAACGCGGAGCGGGCACCGGCTGTTGACGTTTCCTCGTGTATCGATTGCAAGTCTTTATTACGTCGGCGTGTGACGGCGCGAGCCCCGGCGCGTGCAGGACGGGGCCCGACCGTCGCGCACTCGGGTCAATGCGCGCCGGCCGCCGCCGCATCGGCATCGCCGCCGCCGGAGCGCTTCGGTTTCGTGATCCAGATGAGCGGAATGATCGCGATGAAGATGATCGCCGACACGTAGAAGATGTCGTTCAACCCCATCACGGCCGCCTGCGAATCGACCGACGCGTTGAAGAACGCGAGTGCCGAATCGGGGCCGAGGTGCAGCAGCGAGCGCGTCGTGTCGACCTGCTGCGCGAAGACCGGATTGGTGACGCTCGCCTGTTCGGTGAGCCGCACGTGATGCAGGATCGTGCGGTCGTTCCATGCGTTGCTGATCAGCGACGTGCCCACCGCGCCGCAAAACGTGCGGCCGAAATTCGACAGGCCGGCGGCGGCCGGGATCTTCTCCGGCGGCAGCCCGGACAGGATGATCGACGTCAGCGGCACGAAGAACATCGCCATCGGGATGCCCTGCAGCAGCGTCGGCAGCACGAGATCCCAGCGCGACACGTCGGTGTAGAAGGTCGTGCGCATCATGAACACGACCGCGAAGCCGACGAACGCGAGTGTCGCGATGTAGCGCGGATCGGTGCGCGGCAGCAGGCGCCCCATGACCGGCGTGAGCAGGATCGCGAACACGCCGAGCGGCGCGGTGGCGAGCCCGGAATCGACCGCGCGGTAGCCGAGATAGCCCTGCATCCACTGCGGCAGCAGCACCAGCGTGCCGAAGAACATCCCGTACGCGACCGAGATCGCGATCGTGCCGCCCGCGAAATTGCGCTGCGTGAATAGCCGCAGGTCGACGATCGGGTTCGCCTCGTGAAGCTCCCACACGAGGAAGAACGCGAAGCCGATCAGCGCGACGATGCCGAGCGCGACCACGACCGGCGAGTTGAACCAGTCGAGATCCTTGCCCTTGTCGAGCATGATCTGCAGCGACGCGACCCACAGCACGAGCAGCAACAGGCCGATCGTATCGATCGGCATGCGTTTCGTGGCCGATTCGCGGTCGCGGAACACGATCCACGTGACGGCGGCCGCGAAGAAGCCGACCGGGATGTTGATGTAGAAGATCCACGACCAGTTGTAGTCGTACGTGATCCAGCCGCCGAGCGACGGCCCCGCGATCGGGCCGACGAGCGCCGTCATCGACCACAGCGCCAGTGCGCTCGACGATTTCTGCCGCGGCCACGCGCCGAGCAGCAGCGCCTGCGACAGCGGCGCGAGCGGCCCGGCGACCGCGCCCTGCAGGATCCGTGCGGCGAGCAGCGTCGGCAGGTTCGGCGCGATCCCGCACAGCCACGACGCGAACACGAACAGCAGGATCGACGTGACGAACAGGCGCACCTGGCCGAAGCGCTGCGTGAGCCAGCCGGTCAACGGAATCGACACCGCGTTCGCGGCCGCGAAGATCGTGATCACCCACGTGCCTTCGTCGACCGACACGCCGAGGTCGCCCGAGATCGTCGGAATGGCGACGTTCGCGATCGACGAGTCGAGCACGTTCATGAACATCGCGAGCGATACCGCGATCGTGCCGATCGCGAGGCGGCCGCCCGATAGCGGGGCTGTAGTGGACGGAGAGGACATGGGTTTCCTGCGTAAGGGACGTAATGGACGTAAGGGGCGGAACGGATGCGACCCGTTGCGGCGGGCACGCGCGGCCGCACGCGGCCACGCACGCGCGCGCGAAAGCGACGCACGGACGGCGCGGCTGCTGAACGGGAGGAAGCACGGCGCGCGCGACGCGGCCCGGTAGAGGGGGCCGACGCGTGCGACGTGCTGCTCGATCGAATGCACGAAGCCGTGGCGGGCTTCGGGAGGCGGAATGCTGCCGGTCAGGAAGGCGGGACGCGCGTGACGCGCCTGCGGGCAGCGGTCAGGCGGCTGCCGTCGCGTGTGGAATGGTTTTGCATCGCGACAGGCTAACGATGTGGCGAGCCGCCATCAACACGTGCCGGCTCATTAATCGATTTCGCTTGCTGCAATAATCGCTGGGCGAACCGTGCCGGTTACGGGGCGGTGCGCCAATCGTCGAACACTTCCGCGAGGAATTCGACGAATGCGCGCACCTTGCTGTCGAGCGTCGCGCGCCGCGGATACAGCACGTGCAGCTCGACGTCGTCGGTCCGGTGCCAGTCGGGCAGCACGATTTCGAGCTCGTTCCGCTCGAGCCGGCGGGCCGTGTAGTGCGTCGAGACCAGCGCGATGCCGCCGCCGCTCGCGGCCTGGCGCAGCACCGTCACCGATTCGTTGGTGATCAGCACCGGCCGCACCGGCACGTCGGCCACTTCGCCGGCCGCATTGGTGAGCCGCAGCGTCAGGCCGGGCGCGTCGCGGCCGACGAGCAGCAGGTCGTGCTGCGCGAGATCCTGCGGCGTGGCGGGCCGGCCGACGCGGTCCAGATACGCGGGGCTCGCGGCGAGCTTCGCCTGCGACCAGCCGAGCGAGCGCGCGATGTAGCTGGAGTCCGTCAGCACGCCCGCGCGCAGCGCCACGTCGAAGCCATGCTCGACCAGATCGAGCGGGTTGTTGTCGTAGATCAGCACGAGCTGGACCAGCGGGTAGCGCCGCCGAAACTCGGCGAGCGCCGGCTCCAGCTCGAACAGGCCGATCGAATAGGGCACCAGCACGCGCAGCATGCCCTCCGGCGCCGTGCGCAGCGCGCGGGCCTGGCGGTCGGCGTCGAGCAGGATGTCCTCGGCGCGCAGGCAACGCTCGTAGTAGTCGCGTCCGGCTTCGGTGACGGACACACGGCGCGTGGTGCGGTACAGCAGCTGGACGCCGAGATCGTCCTCGAGCTGCTTGACCTTGCGGCTTACGCGGCTGAGCGGCATGTCGAGGTGCGTGGCGGCGGCGGTGAAGTTGCCGCGCTCGACCACGCGCAGGAATATCCGGATGCTTTCGAAGTCCATACGAGGTGCTTCAGTGTTCGACCTGCGCGCATCTTACCTGTGCCGGCCGAATTGCTTCGTGCGGCGGCGATTATCCTGCCCGGTGCAATAACGCATCCTGTCCGCGCCTCTTAGTGGCGGCGGCGCGCCCCCGTATGCTCGCCGCATGAAATTCGCCTTGCCCTCTCTACCGCCGCTCGCGGCCGTGCGCACCGCGCTGCGCGACGCCCGGCCGACGCTGCCGCCCGGCGCCCTCGGCTTCGCGTTGCGCAACACGGCCGCGTCGCTCCTCGCGCTCTACATCGCATTCCGGATGAATCTCGACGACCCGAAATGGGCCGCGTCGACGGTGTGGATCGTCGCGCAGGGCAGCCGCGGGATGGGTTTGTCGAAGAGCCAGTACCGGATTCTCGGCACCGCGATCGGCGCGGCCGTCGCACTGGTGCTGACCGGCGCCTTCGCGCAGACGCCCGAGCTGTTCCTGCCGGCGCTCGCCGCGTGGATCGGCCTGTGCGCGGGCGTCGCGACCTTCCTGCGCAATTTCCGCGCGTATGCGGCGGTGCTCGCCGGCTATACGGCGGCGATCATCGCGATGGACGCCGTCTCCGCGCCGCTGCACGCATTCGACATCGCGACCGCGCGCTTCCTGTACGTGGTGGTCGGCATTCTCTGCGGCGCGGCGTTCGAGACGGTGTTCGCGCCCGGTTCGCCGCTGGCCGACGTCCGCACGCGGCTCGCGCGCTATCTCGACCGCGCGGTGGCCGTCGGTGCGGGCGCGCTGCGCCGCGAGCCGAACGGCGCCGCCGTGCACCGGCTGTTCGCGGACGCACTCGAACTCGACACGGCGGCCGAATATGCGGCCGCCGGCGATCCGCCGGTGCGCAACGCGATCGGCCATCTGCGCGCGGCGGTGCTGGGTGTGCTGTCCGCGCAGGCCGCGGGGCAGGCGCTGCACGAGCACGCGGCGCGCAGCGACGGCACGCCGGAGCCGCTGGTCGCCGATGCCGCGCAGGTGCTCGATGGCGTGGCGGCGTCGGGCGAAGCGGGGCCTGCGCTGACCGCATTGCGTGCGCGCGTGGACGACGCGGTGCGCGCCGAGGCCGCGGAGCCGGCCGGCTCCGATCCGTCGCGCCTGCTCACGCTCGACCGGCTGGCGGCGCTGCTTGCCGGGTTCGACGCCGCCTTTGCGGGCAAGGCGCAGCTGGACCGGCCGAATCCGCCGGCGTCGCGCGTGCGCTATGCGTTCCACCACGATCCGGTGCTCGCGTGGCACAACGGCATTCGCGCGTTCGTCGCCGTGCTGGTCGCATCGGCGCTCTGGATCGTCACCGCGTGGCCGTCGGGCGCCGGGTTCGTCGCGATCACGGGCGTGGTCTGCGCGCTGTTCTCGACGCGCTCGAACTCGGTCGGCGCCACCGTCGGCTTCCTGAAAGGGGCGGCCTGCGCGGCGGTCGCGGGCGCGCTCTGCAATTTCGTGCTGCTGCCGGCGGTGTCGGGCTTCGAGATGCTCGCGTACATCCTCGGCGTGTTCATGATCGGCACGGGCATCGCGATGCGCAATCCGCGCACGGCCGGCATCGGCAGCGGCTTCTCGATCTTCTTCTGGAATTTCACGTCGCCGGACAATACGGCGCGCATCGGCGATGCCGCGTTTCTCAATTCGGCGCTCGCCACGCTGCTCGGCATCGCGTTCGGGGCGCTGGTGTTCGCGCTCGTGTTTCCCGGCGATCCCGGCACGAGCCGGCGGCGCCTGCATCGCGCGGTGCGCGACGATCTGGTTCGCATCGCACGCAATCCACGGGCATGGCGGGCGAGTGCGTGGCTGAGCCGCACGGCCGACCGTCTCGGGCGCGAACTCGGTTTCGCGGGCCGTCTGTCACCCACGCTCATCGAGCGCGACCTGCGCGATCTGCTCGCGGCCTGGACGATCGGCGACAGCCTGTTGTCGCTCGCCGAACTGGCCGCGCGCGAGCCGGCGGCGCGCCGGGCGGTCGCGGTTGTGCGGGGGCGGGTCGGGCGCGCGGATTTCGCGCGGCTGGCGCGGACCAGCAACGCGGCTGCCCGCATGCTGCTGCGGCGCGTGACCGAAGTCGACAGCGACGACGGCCGCGCACTGCTGCGCGGTGCGGTGCTGCTGAGAACGATCGCGGAGACGGCGGCCGCGCACGATGGCTTCCTGCGCGCGGTAGCGTTCGTCTGAAATCGGAAGGAGTGGTGCAGTCTCTCCTTCGAAAAACACCTGTCCATCGACGTTGAATGAGGCAGGCGCACCCTGAGGCTTCAGTTTTCCGCTTTGCCTCGCCGGGGAATCATTCGTCAGCGGTATCCAGTTCCGTGGTGTCGTTGCTCACCTTTTTCCCCGGGGCGACTGACGGAATCCAGACCTGAGCGCTTGAATTTATCAGCGTCTGTTCCAATGGTTACTTCCCACCGGTATTCGAAAAATTTGAGCACTCTTGCAGTGCGTTCACATATTTGGCGAGGAGTCCGCTCACTCCCGTGCGCAATTCTATTTTCGGAATAACGTCCATGGTCGAATCCAATTTTTTTGTTGAGCAGCGATCGAGGGACCAGCGCAACGCAGGCAACAACTCCTGCTGTCCACGCGACAAGCACTCAACTCTGTTGTCGTAATGGAGCGGAAAGGGGATATTTTTAATTTAATGCGAACCTATTTATATTGATTCTTGGATTATTGAATAATATTGACGATTGATGAATCGAATTGGGCTGATATAAATGACAGCTTTAAAGTTTATGTTTTTTATCTATGTTTTATTCATGCGGCTGGTTTGATTATTAAGTGTGTGCATAGGAGATTCCGGGAAAAGCGAGGCGAAGTCGTGAAAAACGCCGGGTCAACGCGAAAAACGAGGCGCTCGACTATGGCGTGGCAATGTGGTGGCCGCAGTAATGCGGGAAGGTGCAGTGGATTGATAGGTTTGCTTGCAAAATAATCGGGGCATTTAAATCGTGCATTAAAATAACACAAAGGTGAATGTCATGGCGGATCCAAAAAACTTCGTTGATCTTCAAGCTGGCTTCTACAACGCACTCGCCCAGGGTCTGGGGTACTCCAACCAGGACCCGTTTCAGGTGATTCAACCGTCGCCTCCGCTTCTGGATGGAGAGGGCGCGGATGACTTGCTCTGGGCCTATTTCAACAATCTTCCCGTCGCGTCTCTGACGGGGAACACGCAGATCTCGGGCGGCAATCAGTTTCTTGCCAATTACCAGGCAGTGATGTCTGCATTGCAGTCAGCACCGAACAACTTCCAATCGACGCTCGGCCCGGCATGTTGGGATAGCTATCAGGCTGCGCTGAAGCAGGACAAGAGCCTGACGAATCCCAAGAAGTTTCGCAATTGGGCGCTATACAACGGAGCGTGTTCTGCCGTTGCAGTGTCGGGCGCGTCTGCCTTGGCGGCTGCGGAGCTTGATCCGATCTTTGCTGCGCAGTTGAACGTCGAACCCTACCTCCCGGCCGGTGACGAGTCGGTTGACTTCGTGCCCGGCTACTCGAAGATGCTTGCCTTGCTCAAGAAGGCGCCGTATCGCTCCTTCAATGTCGGTACCAACAGCTGGCAAACCGATGTGTCCAGCACGTGGACCCAAGGTTCGAACAGCGGTTTCTTCGGGCTATGGGGCGGCAGCAGCTATACGTCCACGTTGAGCCAGAAGTTCGCCTCCGGCGGTGTATCGGTGGACGCGAGCTTCCGCAACGTGCTGCCGTTCAACGTGACCCCGGGCACGTGGTACAGCTCGGGCGCGTTCGGCCTCGCATTCAACAACCCGGGCAGTGCGCCGTGGAAGCCCGGTGTCAAGCCCAATTGGGAAACGACATTCGGCGCGTCGGGCAACATGCAACGGTTCGCATCGACTCTCGTGATTGTCAACGAGATGAACATCAAGGTTACGTCTAACGCGTCCTATAGCGAGAGCGAGCAGGAGCAGATCAGAAATAACTCGTCCGCCGGTTTGTGGCCATTCTATTGCTCCAGTAGCTCGGGCGGTTCCAACACGTCGACGGCGTTCAATGCCGCGGGAAACATGACCGTCACGATCACCTCTCAGAAGAACGTACCCGTTGTCATCGGCTGCATCGTTCTTTCCGCAAGCCACTATCTCGGCCATGAGTCGCTGGCGTCGAAGATCCTTACCGAGAAGTTCTACAGCTGACGTCGGGCAGTGATACCTGAGCCGGCATTCCGGCCATTTGCAGCAGGAGGTCGCTGCGCCGTGCTCATTTCGGGCGGGATCCCCTGGATCCCGCCGACTTGCACAACCGAAGAAAGGTCAATCCCATGGCTTCATTCGTCGAACTGCAAGACCGCTTTATCACCGCGGAGTTTGCGGCGCTCGGGTTTTCTCGGTCGGGCGGGCAAGTGCTACAGCCGGCCGCATTGCTCCGCTCCGGGGATAACGAGTCACTGTGGTCCTGCTTCAACACCATTCCGGCCGACTTGCCGGTCTTTGCGCCAAGCGGTGGCGACACGTTTTTTGCGGCATATTCCGCGTTGATCGACTCATTGATACCTGGATCCGCTCTGCTCGATCCGATCGCGGCAGCAAAGCATCGCCTCGATGTGTGGGGGCGGCAGCCCCCCGCCTGGAATGTCGACTATGCCGGCCTGGTGAAGCAGCTTGCGGTAGCCCCTAGCGTCACGTTTCCGTTCGGCAGCAACGCCGAGCCGAATACAGAATTCTGGGGCCTGTGGGGCGGCAGCGATTCCATCTCGGGACCGAGTGCGCAATTCGCCGCCGGCGACGTGTCCGGTCAGTTCGAATTCAAGCACGTGCTTCCGTTGTCGGCAACGCCGTCCAACTGGTACGTTTCTTCAGCGCTGTCACTTGCGCACGCGACGAAGAGCGGCGACCCGTGGAATCCGGGATCGGCGATCAATTGGCAATCGACGTTTGGCCCGCACGGCAACATGCAGCGCTTTGTTGCAAGCTTGCTTGTCGTATCGGGTCTGAATGCCGAGTACACATCGAGTGCGTTGTTTAGCAAAGCCGACCAGCAATCGATCCAAGCCAGTCAGGCGAAGGGTATGTGGCCGTTCTACTTGAGCGGCTCCGGGATTTCCACCCATATTCACTTCAACAGCGAGAACCAGATGACGGTGCAAATCGCCAGCGATCGGAATGCGCCAATCGTCCTCGCCGCGTCCGTGGTAAGTGCAGCGCAATTCCTCGGAGGGTAAGGGGCGCGACGCAATGGCGCGGTCGTCGACGGTGCGGCCCAATCCACGGCAGGACTCGTACCGAGAATGCAGGGGACGTCAACGCCGGGCAGCGCGTCGCTACCGGGCCGAGTCGGCCGGATCAACTGAGCCGCCAGGCCTTGCCCGGCCTCACTTCCGCCGGCAGCGGCTCGCGGTTCAGCTCGAGCAGCGTGCGCTCGATCTGCCGCGTCATTGCATCGAGTGCGAGATGGTTCGGCCCGTCGCCGAACGGCTCGGCGATCGCATGTGCGATCGCGTCGAGGGCGATCAGCGTATAGGCGACGAACACGCTGACGAACGGCGTCGCCGCGCCGATCGAATCGACGAGACCGAACGGCAGCAGCACGCAGTACGCATAGATGGTCCGGTGCAGCAGCACGTCGTATGAAAACGGGATCGGCGTCGACGCAATCCGTTCGCAGCCGCTCACCATCGCGACGAGATCGTCGAGGCGCGCGTCGAGCATCCACAGTCGCGTGTCGGAGAGCTGGCCCGCATCGGCGCGTGCGGTGAACGCTTCGCGCAGTGCGTGCACGATGACGACCGGGCGGAACCGCGCAGCGGCAACGCGCGCGTAAGCGGCGCCGTCGAGCAGCCCGAGCAGGTCCGCGGCCGGATCGGTGCCGCGCAGTTGATGCTTGAGCGCATAGACGAACGCGACGACCGTCCGCACGAACGCGCGCCGCGATGCGTCGTCACGGTCGATCGCGCCATAGCAGAGCGCCTGCGACACCAGCGTGCGCGTGGCGGTCAGCACGCCGCCCCACAGTTGCCGGCCCTCGCGGTAGCGTTCGTAGCTCGCGTTGTTGCGGAACCCCGCGAAGATCGCGAGCGTGAGGCCGATCAGCGTGAACGGCGTCGGGTTCAGCGGCACCTTCTCGCCGAGCACGCGGCCGCCGCCCCAGACCGCGACGAGGCTGATCGCGAGCGTCAGCACGAGCTGCGGCAGGATGGTCGGCAGCACCGAGCCGTTCCAGACGAGCAGCATCCGCAGCCAGTGCTCGCGCGGACGAACGATCATCGCGGCGCTCCGTCAGGCGGCAATCGAGGCCGGCGCGGCCGCGCGATGCAGCAGCACGGGAATCGACTTCGACGTCGGTGTGTTGCACACGTCGCCGACGCTGTCGAGCGGCACGAGCGGGTTCGTTTCCGGGTAGTACGCGCCGATGCAGCCGCGCGGGATGTCGTACTCGACGAGCAGGAAGCCGTCCGCGCGCCGCTCGATGCCGTCGTGCCACACGGTTTCCATGTCGACCCAGTCGCCGGCCTTCAGCCCGAGCATCGCGAGGTCGTCACGGTTGGCGAACACCACGCGGCGCTGGCCGAACACGCCGCGATAGCGGTCGTCGAGCCCGTAGACGGTCGTGTTGTACTGGTCGTGCGAGCGCGTCGTCATCAGCGTCATCAGGCGCTCGCCGTGCAGCGCGCGGGCACGCTGGATCGGCGTGTCGGCCGGCAGCGCGTGCGCGATGAAGTTCGCCTTGCCCGTCGGCGTGAGCCATTCACGGTCGCGCGACGCGACGCGCAGGTGGAAGCCGCCCGGTCGCGCGATGCGCGTGTTGTAGTCGTAGAAGCCGTCGAGCGTCGCCTCGATCGCGTCGCGGATCTTCGCGTAGTCGTCCTTGTAGGCAAGCCAGTCGATCTTGCCGCTGCCGAACAGCGCATGACCCATGTGCGCGACGATCGCGGGCTCCGACATCAGGTTCGGCGACGCCGGCTTGTTCATCCCGTACGACACGTGGACCATGCTCATCGAATCCTCGACCGTCACGCCTTGCGCGACGTTGTCCTGCAGGTCGATTTCGGTGCGGCCGAGCGTCGGCAGGATCAGCGCGTCGCGGCCGTGGATCAGGTGGCTGCGGTTCAGCTTCGTCGTGATGTGCACGGAGAGGTCGCAGCGGCGCATGCCTTCCCACGTGCGCGGCGTGTCGGGCGTCGCCATCGCGAAGTTGCCGCCGAGGCCGATCAGCACCTTCACGTGGCCCTCGAGCATCCCTTCGATCGTCTCGACGACGTCGTAGCCGTGGTGGCGCGGCGGTTCGAAGTCGAACACGTGGCCGAGCCGGTCGAGGAATGCCTGCGACGGCTTTTCCTCGATGCCGACCGTGCGGTTGCCCTGCACGTTCGAGTGGCCGCGCACCGGGCACAGGCCCGCGCCGGGGCGGCCGATGTTGCCGCGCATCAGCATCAGGTTGGTCAGCATCTGCACGGTCGCGACCGAATGCTTGTGCTGCGTGATGCCCATGCCCCACGTCGCGATCACGCGCTCGCTGCGTGCATAGAGCTGCGCGAGGCTGTCGATCTGCTCGTACGGCACGCCGCTTTCGGCCGTCAGCGCCGACCAGCTTTCGTTGCGCAGGTCGTCGGCGAATGCGTCGAAGCCGGCCGTGTGCTCGCCGATGAACGCGGTGTCGAGCACGCGCGGCGCACCGGCGGCGCGCGCGGCGTCGTCGAGTTCGAGCACGCGCTTCGCCATCCCCTTGATCAGCGCGAAATCGCCGCCGATCGTCGGCTGGATGAACGTCGATGCGATCTTCGTGCCCGACATCGTCAGCATCTCGATCGGGCTTTGCGGATCGGCGAAGCGTTCGAGGCCGCGCTCCTTCAGCGGGTTGATCGACACGATCGTCGCGCCGCGCTTCGCGCACTCGCGCAGCTCGCCCATCATCCGCGGGTGGTTGGTGGCCGGGTTCTGGCCGAAGATCAGCAGCGTGTCCGCATGTTCGAAATCGTCGAGCGTGACGGTGCCCTTGCCGACGCCGACCGATGCCGGCAGCCCGCGGCTCGTCGCCTCGTGGCACATGTTCGAGCAGTCGGGGAAGTTGTTCGTGCCGTACAGCCGCACGAGCAGCTGGTACAGGAACGCCGCTTCGTTGCTCGCGCGGCCGGACGTGTAGAACGCGGCCTGGTTCGGGTCGGGCAGCGCCCGCAGGTGGCGCGCGATCAGCGCGAACGCGTCGTCCCATGCGATCGGCACGTAGCGGTCGGTCTGCGCGTCGTACACCATCGGGTCGGTGAGCCGGCCGTGCTGCTCGAGTTCGAAATCCGACTGTTCGAGCAGCTCGGTGACCGTGTGCGCGGCGAAGAATTCGGGCGTCACGCGCTTGCTCGTCGCTTCCGCGGCCACGGCCTTCACGCCGTTTTCGCAGAATTCGAACGTCGACGCGTGCTGGCGATCGGGCCACGCGCAGCCCGGGCAGTCGAAGCCGTCCGGCTGGTTCTGGCGCAGCAGCGTCCGGTAGTTGCCGCCCGCGACCTTTTCCTTGATCAGGTTGATCGTGACGGCTTTCAGCGCGCCCCAGCCGGCGGCCGGGTGGGTGTACGGTTCGATGCGCGCGGTGGCGGATTTCTTTTTCATGATGCAGCGGGTGTCGGGGTCGATGGATGCAGAGTACGCGCGGCCCCCGTCCGGCTGTGTGTACACCTGTTCATTCCAAAAAAGAGTACAGTTGCGGCCATTCAGGCAGTGCGGATCGCAACTGTATTGTTGAAGGGAAGTTGAAAGGGAGGCGCGTGAAGCGTTACGAACAACTGGCCGACGATCTCCAGGCGCAGATCGAGCGCGGCGTGTACCGGCCCGGCGAGCGGATTCCGTCGGTGCGGCAGGCGAGCCGGCAGCAGCAGCTCAGCGTCACGACCGTGCTGCGCGCGTACCTCGTGCTGGAAAGCCGCGGCCTGATCGAGAGCCGGCCGCAATCGGGCTACTTCGTCCGTGCGCGCGCGTCGGCGCCGGCCGAGGCCGAGCTGCACATGTCGGCGCCGGCCGCCGAGCCGTCGGCCGTGGACGTGAGCCGGCTCGTGCTGTCGACGCTGCGCTCGATCTCGCGCGACGACGCGGTGCCGCTCGGTTCGCCGTATCCCGATGCATCGCAGTTTCCGGTGCAGCGTCTTGCGCGCTATGCGCAGACGATCGGCCGCCGCCGCACGCGCTGGGGCGTGATCGACGATCTGCCGCCCGGCAACCAGGAGCTGATCCGCCAGATCGTGCGGCGCTACGCGGAGCGCGGGATCGTGGTCGAACCCGGCGAGATCGTGGTGACGATCGGTGCGACCGAGGCGATCAACCTGTGCCTGCAGGCCGTCGCGAAGCCGGGCGACACGATCGCCGTGGAGTCGCCGACCTTCTACGCGATGCTGCACGCGATCGAGCGGATGGGCATGCGCGCACTGGAAGTCGCGACGCACCCGGTCGACGGCATCGATCTCGACGCGCTCGAACGGGTCCTCGAACGCGAGCGCATCGCCGCGTGCATGGTGATGCCGAACTTCCAGAATCCGCTCGGTTTCCAGATGCCCGACTCGCGCAAGCGCGCGCTCGTCGAACTGCTGGCGAAGCACGGCGTGCCGGCGATCGAGAGCGACGTCTATCACGAGCTGCACTTCGGCGACACGACGCCGAGCGCGCTGAAGTCGTTCGACCGCGACGGGCTCGTGCTGCATTGCGCGTCGTTCACGAAGAGCCTGTCGCCGCGCTACCGGATCGGCTGGGCGATGCCGGGCCGCTACCGCGATCAGGTCGAGAAGCTGAAATTCCTGAACACGCTGGCCACGCCCGCGATCGAGCAGCTCGCGATTGCCGAGTACCTGAAATACGACGGCTACGATTTCCACCTGCGGCGCATGCGCAAGCAGTACGCGCAGCAGGCGAGCCTGATGAGCGCGATGGTGCGGCGTTTCTTTCCGGAAGGCACGCGGCTGTCGCAGCCGCAGGGCGGGTACGTGCTGTGGGTCGAGCTGCCGCGGCAGGTCGATGCGATGAAGCTGTATGCGGCCGCGCTCGCTCAAGGAATCACGGTCGGCCCCGGACACATGTTCTCGGCGAGCACCGATTACCGGCATTTCATCCGGCTCAACTACAGCTATCCGTGGTCGCGACAGATCGAGGATGCGTTGAAGGTACTCGGGCGGCTCGCGTCGGAGTGCGCGGCGCGCTGAGTGCGGGGGCCGCGCGGCAAGCGGCGGCCGACGCTCGGCCGCCACCGCGTGCATCACCCCGCGTGCGGCGCCTGCAGCCCGGCTTGCGCGGCGCCGACCATCTGCCGCATGTCGAAGCCCGACGGGTGCTGGTACACGCGCAGCCCGAACTCCGGCAGCACCGCGATCAGGTGATCGAACAGGTCGGACTGGATGGCCTCGTAGTCGACCCACGTCGTCGTGTCGGTGAAGCAGTACAGTTCGAGCGGAATGCCTTCGGCCGTGAGCGGCAGTTGCCGCGCCATGCAGGTCATGTCGCGGCGGATGCGCGGATGGCCCTTCAGGTAGTTCGCGACATACGCGCGGAACGTGCCGAGGTTCGTCAGCTGGCGGCGGTTCGCCGGGCAGTCGCCGGCCGCGCCGAGCGTGCCGTTCCATTGCTCGATCGCGTCGACCTTGTCCTCGAGATAGTCCTTCAGCAGCGTCAGGCGTTCGAGCCGTTCGATCTCGTCGTGGGAGAGAAAACGCACGCTCGTCGCGTCGACGAACAGCGCGCGCTTGATGCGGCGCCCGCCCGCTTCGGTCATTCCGCGCCAGTTCTGGTAGCTCTCGGTGATCAGCTTCCAGGTGGGCACGGTGATGATCGTGTGATCGAAGTTCGCGACCTTGACGGTGTTCAGCGTGATGTCGATCACGGTGCCGTCCGCGCCGGCCGACGGCATCGTGATCCAGTCGCCGATCCGCAGCATGTCGTTCGACGACAGCTGCACGCCCGCGACCAGGCCGAGCAGCGTGTCCTTGAAGATCAGCATCAGCACCGCGGACATCGCACCGATGCCCGACAGCAGCAGGCCGATCTGCTTGCCGGTCGCGTCGCCGATCACGACCAGCGCGGCCGTGATGAACATCACGAGCTTGACGAGCTGCATCGCGCCTTTCAGCGACAGGTGCGGCTGGCCGCGCTGATCGCGCTGGTACGTGCGATGCGTGTGTTCGAGCGCCGACAGCGTCGCGCTGACGGTCATCGTCACGAGGAACACGATCAGCGCGAACAGCACCTTGTCGGCGACCTCCGCGGCCGTCTCGGGGATGCCGGGCACCGCGCCGAGCCCGAACTTGATCACGACGAACGGGACGATGCGGTTCAGCCACTTGAATGCGCCGAACTCGAACAGCGCGTCGTCGACGCGCGTGGCGGACAGCCGGGCGAGCCGCGCGACCACGCGGAACAGCAGGAAATGGACGACGGCGGTGATCGCACCGGCGGCGGCGAGCAGGATGAGGGTGCCGACGAGCGGCGCAAACCAGGATTCGTTCAGGGTCATAGGGGCAAACAGGGGCCTTCTCGTGCGTTGAATCGGCGCCGCGGCGCGGCGCGCGCCCGGTGAAGGGCACATGAAAGGGACCGTGATTGTGCCATCGGGTTCCGGGCGCGTTACTGCGAGTGCATGGTGCGTGGCTCCCGAATCTCCTCACCATTGCGTAGGTTTCCTCTGTAATCGGGTGAGGGCGGGTGGTGAAAGCGCATCACCGCGAGCCGCCGCGCGCGCATGTCGCCGGATGCGTTGCGCACCGGGCCGGGGATCGGCTGCAGCCCGCTCCAGCGGGCCTTCGCGCTTCGATGCGCGTGAACGGCGATCCATGCAATCATGCGGGCGTCGCCCGTGCCGGCGCGTGTGACGCTCGCTTTCGCGTGCGGCTCATCGCCGACGGTGAGCGACACGTGCCACCTTCGCGCACTTGCCATGGGACGCCTGCCCGGGGCACGATGCACGAACGACTTCGCGAACCACGCCACCCCGTATTCACGCATTCCACGCATGCAAGATTCCAACGAAAGCCGCCCGTCGGGCGTGCGGCTGCTGAAAGGCATCCTCCCGATCCGCCGTGGCGGGGCGATCCGCGACGTGTTCGCGGGTATTTCGCTCGCGTCGATGGACATCCCGCAGGTGCTCGGCTATGCGCGCATCGCCGGCATGCCGGCCGTCACGGGCCTCTACACGGTGTTCCTGCCGCTCGTCGCGTTCGCGTGCTTCGGTGCGTCGCGGCATCTGGTGGTGGCCGCCGATTCCGCGACCGCGACGATCTTCGCGAGCCGGCTGTCGTCGATGGCGCCGGCCGGCAGCGCCGAGTACGTGGCGCTGGCCGGCATGGTCGCGCTGCTGACCGCCGCGATGCTGCTGCTTGCACGCCTCTTCAAGCTCGGCTTTCTCGCCGATTTCCTGTCGCGCACGGTGCTGGTCGGCTTTCTCGCCGGCGTCGGCGTGCAGGTGTCGATCGCGATGCTCGGCGACATGCTCGGGCTGGCCGTGCCGTACCCGGCGTCGCGCAGCCTGGCGCAGCTCGACTACGTCGTCACGCATCTCGTCCACACGAACCGGCCGACGTTCGCGCTCGCGGCGCTCGTCGTCGTCGCGATTCTCGCGTGCAAACGGTTCCTGCCGCGCGTGCCGATGCCGATGATCGTGGTCGTGGGCAGCATCGCCGCAAGCTACGCGTTCGGGTTCGCCGCGCACGGCATCGCGGTGCTCGGGCCGGTCGCCGGCGGGCTGCCGCCGTTGCGCTGGCCGTCCGTCACGTGGCAGCAGTGCCTCGATCTCGTGCCGGTCGCGGCTTCGTGCTTCGTGATGATCATCGCGCAGAGTGCGGCCGCCGCACGCGTGTTCGCGCAGCAGTATGACGAGGAGGTCGACACCAACGCCGACATCCTCGGCCTCGCGGCCGCGAATGCGGCGGCGGCGGTGGGCGGCGCGTTCGTCGTCAACGGCAGCCCGACGCAGACGGCGATGGCCGACGGCGCGGGCGTGCGCAGCCAGATCGGGCACCTCGCATTCGCGGCCGTGGTGGCGGTGGTCCTGCTGTTCTTCAGCACCTATCTGCAGTACCTGCCGCATGCGGTGCTGGCCGGCATCGTGTTCACGATCGCGCTCGGGCTGATCAACGTGCGCAGTCTCGCCGCGATCCGCAAGGAAAGCCCCGGCGAGTTCACGCTCGCGCTGGTGACGGCACTGGCCGTCGTGACGGTCGGCGTCGAGCACGGCATCCTGCTGGCCGTCGCGCTGTCGCTGATGCGGCACGTGCGCCACAGCTACCAGCCGCACACGATGGTGCTCGAACCGGTCGACGGCAACGGGCGGTGGCAGCCGGTGCCCACGCGGCGCGGCGCGATGACGGCGCCGGGGCTGATCGTCTACCGGTTCGGCTCCGACCTGTTCTTCGCGAACGATCATCTGTTCACCGCCGAAGTGACCGAGCTCGTCGAGGCGGCGCCGGTGCCGACGCGCTGGTTCGTCGTCGATGCGGGCGCGATCACCGATATCGACTACTCGGCCGCGCGGACGCTGACCGACCTCGTCAGGATGCTGCAGGCACGCGGGATCGGTGTGCTGTTCGGGCGTGTCAATCGCTACTTGCGCGCGGACATGGATCGTCACCGGATCACGGAGATCGTCGGCGCGTCGTGCATCTTCCCGACACTGCACCAAGCACTGGAGGCCGCCGGCACGACGCCGGCGCCGCAGGAACCGGGCATCGTGTAGCGGGAGCGGGCGCTAGGCCGCCGCCCGCACGCGCGCGAAGCCGTTGCGCAGGTGGCGTCGATCGTGCCGATGTGGCTGCCATGGCGACGCCGCGCGCGGGGCACAGCGCAGCGTGATGGAGCGCCCGCAGTCAGCGCGAACCGGCGCGCGCGGCGCCGGCAGGTTTCCCGCCCGCACCGGCCGACCACAACGGCAGTCGCAGCGTCGTGACGAAGCTCGCCGCGTGCAGCACGCAAAGCAGGCCGAACGCCCACGCATACGCGTTCGCCTGCGTGCCGCCGCTCGCCACCGATTCGGCCTGCAGCCGCCACGCGAGGAACAGCGAGCAGATCGTCGTGAACGTCGGGCCACCGAGACGCTGCACGATATTGAGCGAGGTCGTCGCCATCGGCAGGTTGCGGCGCTCGACCGACGCATACGCGGCGGAAATCGACGGCGCGCCGATCGCGCTCTGGCCCATGCCGCGCAGGAACAGCGCGGGCACGAGCAGGACCGGATCGTAGCCGCTCAGCGCGAGAAACACCAACGGCAGCGTCGCGAACAGCGCGAGCAGGGCGCCTGCGGCGGCCAGCCGGCGCACGCCGAACCGGCTCGTGAGCGCGCCCATCGACGGGTAGGTGACCAGCATGCCGAGCCCCATCGGCGCGAGCAGCCAGCCCATTTCGCCGGGCGTGCGGCCGCAGGCCTGGATCAGGAACACCGGAATCAGCATCTGGCCCGCGAACAGCGCGCCGTTCGACAGGAATTGCGTCGACGCGGCCGCGCCGAATACCTTGCGGCGAAACAGCGCCAGATCGATCAGCGCGTGGTCGCCCTTGCGCGTTTCGACCCGCAGGAACGCCGCGAGCAACAGCGCGGCCGCGACGATCGCCGCGATGCCGAGCGCTTCGTTGATCCGCTCGATCCCGTACAGGAACAGCACGAGCGCCGGCGACAGCAGCGCGAGGCCGACCCAGTCGAGTTCGCGCGGCTGCGTGTCGTCGCGGTCGCCGGGCAGGAACCGCACGGCCAGCGCGAGCGCCAGCACGCCGACGGGCAGGTTCACGAGAAACAGCCAGCGCCACGACGTGTGCTGCAGGATCGCGCCGGCGACGACCGGGCCGAGGATCGGCGCGAGCAGCACCGGCACGGCCGCGTAGCCGATCACGCGCGCCATCTGCTGGCCGGCGACGCGCGCGATCATCATCTGCGCCATCGGCGCGAGCAGCCCGCCGCTCACGCCTTGCAGCACGCGGAAGGCGATCAGCGACGGCGCGGACCACGCGAGCCCGCACAGCGCCGACGTGAGCGTGAACGCCGAGAAGCACCACAAATACAGCGCCTTCGCGCCGATCCGGTCGACGAGCCAGCCGTTCAGCGGCAGCACCAGCGTGAGCGCGAGCAGGTAGCCGCTCGTCACCCACTGGATCGTCGAAAGGTTCGCGTGCAGGTCGGTCGCGAGACTCGACAGCGACACGTTGACGATCGTCGCGTCGAGTTGCGACAGCAACGAGCCCAGCACCGCGACCGCGCTGACCTTCCAGATCGACGGATCGAGCCGGCCGGCCGCGTGGTCCCGCGCCGGCCGAGTGCGTGGATCGCTCACGCGCCGCGCCGGTCGAGCAGCGCGACGATGTCCTGCGTCGTGCCCGTCTCGCCGAGGCGCGGGAACAGGCGCTCGACGCTGTTCACATGTGCATCCGCGTTGAGGTCGGTCATCGCATCGACGGCGAGCGTGACGTTGTAGCCGAGTTCATGCGCCTGCCGTGCAGTCGATTCGACGCCGATGCTCGTCGCGACGCCGGTCAGCACGATCTGCGTGACGCCGGCCGCCTTCAGGTGCGCGTCGAGGTCGGTGCCGGTGAAGGCGCCCCAGGTCTTTTTCGTCACGAGGTGGTCGCCCGGTTGCCGGTTCAGTTCGGGCACGAGTTCGGCCCAGTCAGCCGGGAGCTGTGCCGTGCGCGGCGGTTGCTCGGTGCGACCCGGTGCGCCGCCCGCGACGTTGACGAGCACGACCGGCAGGCCGCGGCTGCGGAATGCGTCGAGCAGTTCACGGGTGTGCGCGATCACCGGTTCGACCGGGTGCGCGGTGGGCAGGGCGACGATGCCTTTCTGCAGGTCGATGACGACGAGGGCCGTGTTCGTGTCGAGACGGGTTGCGCTCATGATGGGACTCCGTGAATGGGCGAAGGAAGCCGTGCGCGCGAATGCGGTGGGGCGCGCCGGCCGGATTCATTGCTCGCCGATGCGGCGGATCAGCGGGATCGCGGCGGCGAGCGTGGCGATGTCTTCGGGATCGAGTTGCGCGATCGCGGCGCCGAGCCACTTGTGCTTCGCGGCGTTGCGCTTGAGCCGCGCGTCGAGGCCGGCCGCGGTCAGCCGGAACAGGATCTGGCGGCCGTCGGTCGGATGCGGTTCGCGTTCGACGAGACCATCTTCCTCGAGGCTGGCAAGCGTCGCCTTCATCGACTGCGGCTTCATCGCTTCGGCGCGCGCGAGGTCGGCGGTCGTCATCGGCCCGTGCCGTTCGAGTCGCGCGAGCGCGCTCGTTTGGGACATGCCGAGCCCGCCGGATTCGATCTCGGAGCGGAGCCGGCGGATCAACTGGCCGACCGCGAGGGTCAGATCGGCGGCGACGATATCGGCGGAAACGCCGGATTTGCGTGGCGGGTTCATGCGGCGGATCATAGGACACGACAGTTAAACTTGCAAGTTTAACTGTCGAATTGATCGCCGGATCGCGGTGCAGCCGGGCGGGTGGTTACGCGCCGGGGAGCGGGACCGGTACGACTTCGCTGTATCGCGGGGTCGCGCTTTCGTGCAGCAGGTCGCCGAGGTATTGCGCCAGTTCGTCGGCGGCAAGCTCGGACGGAATGTGCAGGTTTGCCGGGCGCCGCTTGCCCTCGGCGCCGAGAGCGAACACGATCCAGCGGTCGTTCTTGCGGACGACGGCGAGTAGCCGGCCAAATGCGTTGAAGCGGTATTCGTCCTGCATGGCGTCGCTCCGTGACGGTGAACGCGCCGGCCGCCCGTGCGCGCTTACTGGATCGAGCAGGACAGCCAGCGGTGGATCTTGATGGCATCGCTCGAGACGCCCGCGCGCGTTGGCGCACCGAGCAGCACGACCGTTTCGCGGCGGCCCTTCACCCGCATGCGCATCACGACGCCGTGGCCCGACTCGTTGATGAAGCCGGTCTTCTGCAGCCGGATCGGCAGGCGGCGGTAGCGGACGAGCGGGTCGGAATTCACATACAGCAGCTCGCCGTCGCCCGGGCGCACGGTGGTCGACGTATCCGTCGAGAAATAGCGGATCAGCGGATCCTGCGCGGCCGCGCCGACGAGCTTCGCGAGATCCTCCGCCGTCGACACGTTGTGCGGCGACAGGCCGGTGGGCTCACGGAAGTGCGTATGATGCATGCCGAGCCGACGCGCTTCGCGGTTCATTGCCTTGACGAACGCGGCGCGTCCGCCCGGATAGTCGCGGCTCAGCGCGGCGGCCGCGCGGTTTTCCGACGACATCAGCGCGATATGGAACATCTCGCGGCGCGACAGTTCCGAGCCGACCTGCAGGCGCGACCCGGTGAACTTGATCGTGTCGCGGTCGTGCGCGGTGACGCGCAGCACGCCGTTCAGCGGACGGTCGGCGTCGCGCGCGACGACGGCCGTCATCAGCTTCGAGATCGACGCGATCGGCCGCACGGTGCGTGCGTTGCGGGCCAGCAGCGGCGTGCCAGAGTCGACGTCTAGCACGTAGGCGGCGCGTGAATGGAGCGAGTTGACTGCGCGTGGGGTATAGCCGCAGCTCGCCATCAGGCGCGGCTTGGCGGCCGGGCGTGGGCGCACCGCATTCGAACGTTTCGCGCGGCGCTGCTGCGGGGCCGGTGCCGCCTGGCGCTTGACTGCCTGGTGCTTCACGCGCGGGCGGCGGTGCTTGACGGCCTTCTGCTTACGCTGCGCGGGCTTTTTCCTGACGGCTTTCTTGACGACCTTTTTCGCATGCGGCTGCACATGCGCGACGCGCTGCGGCGTGTGACGTTGTGCGGACGACGCGTTCGTCGAGAAGGCGAACATCAGCATCGACAGGGCGACGAGCAGGGTGGTCCGGGCGAGAGGCAGGCGCGCGATGAGGCCGGTCAAGCGAAAGTCTCCTTGTCACGCGTGGCGAGGCGGCGTGAAATGCGTGGGCGGTCAGCGGGATGCGGAAAATTATACGGTCGATCGCTGGGCGATGACGATTGAAGGCGGGAAAAGATGCGCGATTCGGTGAAATTGGGCGACGCTGATCGGTGATTCGAGGAGGGCGCAGTGGCCTGCGCGCTGGCGGTCGCGCGATATATGACGCGATACGTGGCGCGATCGTGGGTCGATAGCGCCGATGCTCAACGCGGCCAGTTGCGCCGCGACACCACCGCGAAGCTGATCGCGATCGAGCCGGTTACGGGGCGCGGCGGTGCGTCGTTCGTCGCGCTCATCGCGTCCACCGCATCGCCGAAACGAAAGCGGCGGCCGCGGCCGTCAGCGCGTTCGGCACGACGTTTCGGCGCGCGCGGATCAGCCGTTGCGGCGCGCTCATCGAGGGCGGCCCGTGCGCACGACGTGTCGTCGGGCGGACATTCACAGACGAGATCTACAGACATGACGGTCGATTCCTGAAAGGGCATGTCCGTATTGAACGCCATCGCATTCGATCGGTAAAATGAATGTTTCGATCGTTACGATTCCTTTTAAGAATGGAATTGAAACTGCTGCGAACCTTCCTGACGGTCACTGAGCTGAGCCATTTCAGCCGCGCGGCCGATGCGCTGCACATGAGCCAGCCGGCACTGAGCAAGCAGATCGGCGCGCTCGAGGCGAGCCTCGGCGGCAAGCTGTTCGAGCGCGGCCGGCACGGCGCGGAACTCACCGCGTTCGGCGAGCGCTTCCTGCCCGATGCGCAGGCGCTGGTGCGCGATGCGGACGAGATTCTCGTGCGCGCGCGTGAGCTGTCGAGCGGGCAGCGCGGTCATTTGCGGCTGGGCATCTGCCTGTCGGTGCTGACGCTCGTCCCGAAGCTCGTCGCGGAATTTCGCAGCCGGAATCCCGGCATTGCCGTGACGTTGAGCGACCTGTCGTCCGCGGAGCAGACGCGCCGGTTGCGCGCGGGCAAGCTCGATGCGGGATTCCTGCGCCTGCCGTCGGACGAAGGTTTGTCGTCGTTCAAGGTGATCGACGAGGCGCTGGCGCTGGCGGTACCGCCGCATCTCGGCCTGAAGCGCGTGCCGGCCGATCTCGGCACGCTCAACGAGATCGGCTTCATCGCGTTGCAGCGCGCACGCGGCCAAGGGTTGGCCGCGCAGGTCGACCGGTGGTGCGTCGAGCGCCGCTTCGTGCCGCACGTGACGCAGCAGGCCGAGGACGTGCAGTCGGTGCTCGCGTCGGTCGCGGCCGGCGCGGGCGTCGCGTTCATTCCGTCGCGTGCGCAATATCTGCTGCGCGACGCGACGGTATTGCCGCTCGACGGCAAGGATGCGAAGTGGCGCGTCGGGCTCGCATGGCTGTCGGATCGTGACGATCCCGTCACCACACGCTTCGTATCGTTCATGCGTGCCGCGATCAAGAATGCATGAGGGACGAAGCGGTATAGTGTCCTCAGCCGGCAGCGGTCGCCCGATCGCCAGCCCCAGTCTCGCTCAACCACCACCACCCATGACTTCAGAATCCGACGACGCCCCGCTCGATCCCGCACTCGTCGCGACGCTCGCGACACTGAACGACGCCGCGGGCGATCCGGCCGGCAAGGCCTGGTCGCTGCCGAAGATCGCGAAACGCACGCAACTGCCGATGAGCACGCTGCGCCGCGTGCTGACGCAGCTCGACGCCGCGGGCCTGAGCGCGACGACGTTGAACGAGGACGGTACCGGCAGCGCCGCGCTGACCGACGAAGGGCGCGCGGTGTGCGCGCAACTGTTCGGCGCGAACGACGCGCAATGAAAAACGGGCCGCTGGAAGCGGCCCGTCGTCTTGCGGTTCGACGCGCGGCGTCGATGCGCTACCACCGCACCGTCACGCCGCCCATCACTGAATGATCGTAGGTCTGGTCGTTCAGCCCGCGCCGGTAGCCGAGGTCGAGATCGAGCCACGGCTTCGGCGAATAGATCGCGCCCGCGATCACGAATGCGGGATTCGCGCCGGCACCGCTTTCCGTGTGGCGCGACGTGCCGATGTCGGCCACGATCTGCAACGTGTCGGTCGCCTTGTAGATCGCCGCGCCGGACACGGCCCAGATCGACGTCAGGTCGCCCTGGCGATTCGGCTGGTACGTCATGCCCGCATTCGCGAGGAACGAAAACCGCGCGACGTCGAGCTGCGCGAGCAGCGTTGCGCCGGCGCCCACGCGGCCGGTGCCGAGCCCGCGCCGGTCGTTGCCGGTCGGCGCGGTCAGTTTCGGCTTCAGCGCGATCGACAGCGGGCCGCGCTCGACGAACCGCCATTTCATGCCGATCTCGACATCGCCGATTCCGGCGCCGTTTTCATCGGTGCGCGTTTGCAGATGCGTGTAAGGCGCGTTCACGTAGAGATCGACGTGCTCGCCGAACCCGCGCGTGAGCGTCGCGTTCCACAGCTGGTGGCGGCCGTTTTCTTCCTGTTTCGAGGTTTCCTCGGCGTTGAATTCGAACTGCCAGTTCGCGTTGCCCTGCGTGCCCGTGTCGTCGCTGACGAGCGGATGGGTGGCGAGCGCATCGAACGGCGCGAGGAAGGCGCTCGCGGCTGCGAGCGGAAGCATTCTTTTCATCGTGTCACCCGAGATGCGTGGCGAGCCTGCCGGCTTGCGCCCAGGGAGGCGCAGGCCGGCAGGTCGTCAAGCGAAGCCGTTCAGAACCACTGCTTGTAGCGGCGCACGTAGATCGTCTTGACGATCTGCGCGAGCAGGATGTAGCCGACCATCGTCGCGGCGAGCCACAGCCAGAAGGTGCCCGGCAGGTGCATGAAGCCGAGGGATTCGGCGAACGGCGAGAACGGCAGCCAGCAGCCGATCGCGATCGCGGTGAACGTCGACAGCAGCACCGGCAGCGCGGCCGTGCTCTGCAGGAACGGAATCTTCTGCGTGCGCAGCAGGTGCACGACGAGCGTCTGCGAGACCAGGCTCTCGATGAACCAGCCCGAGTTCATCACGATCTGGCCGCCGGTGCCGCCGTTCAGGTGATACATCGCACCCGCGCCGAACACCGTCCACATCAGGATGTACGTCGTGATGTCGAACACCGACGACGTCGGCCCGACCCACAGCATGAAGCGGCTGATGTTGCCGGCTTCCCACTTGCGCGGTTTCTTCAGGAACTCGGGATCCATCTTGTCCCACGGCAGCAGCATCTGCGACGTGTCGTAAATCAGGTTCAGCACGAGCAGCTGCGTCGCGAGCATCGGCTCCCACGGCAGGAACGCGCTGGCGACGAGCACCGAGAACACGTTGCCGAAGTTCGAGCTGGCGGTCATGTTCAGGTACTTCAGGATGTTGCCGAACGTCTCGCGGCCCTTGATCACGCCTTCCTCGAGCACCATCAGGCTCTTTTCGAGCAGGATGATGTCCGCGGTTTCCTTCGCGATGTCGGCGCCGCTGTCGACCGAGATGCCGACGTCGGCGTCGCGCAGCGCGGGCGCATCGTTGATGCCGTCGCCGAGGAAGCCGACCGTGTGGCCGTTCGCCTGCAGCGCCTTGACGATGCGCGCCTTCTGCAGCGGCGTGAGCTTCGCGAACACGGTCGTGCGTTCGACGACTTCCGCGAGCGTCGCGTCGTCGAGCGCTTCGATTTCCGTGCCGAGGATCGGCTTGCCGGGCTCGAGGCCGACCTGGCGGCACACCTTCATCGTGACGACCGGGTTGTCGCCCGTCAGCACCTTCACCGCGACGCCGTTTTCGCGCAGCGCGGCGAGCGCCGGCGCGGCCGATTCCTTCGGCGGATCGAGGAAGGTCAGGAAGCCGCGCACGACGAGGTCGTGTTCGTCGGCGGTGCGGTACTGCTGGCGCTCGTCGCCGCGCGGGATCGTGCGCGTCGCGAGCACGAGCACGCGGAAGCCGTCCTCGTTGTACGCGCTGGCCTGTTCGAGCAGCCGCTTGCGCGCGACGAAGTCGAGCGGGCGCACGCCGTCCTCGTCCTGCACGTGCGTGGAGACGGCCAGCATTTCCTCGACCGCGCCCTTGCAGATCAGCAGGTGCGTGCCGTGCCTGTCCTCGACGACGACCGACAGGCGGCGCCGCACGAAGTCGAACGGCAGTTCGTCGATCTTCTTGTAGCCCTGCGGCTTCACGCGCTCGCCGATCTCGTCGGCACGCGCGACGACCGCGATGTCGATCAGGTTCTTCTGGCCGCTCTGGTGGAAGCTGTTCAGCCAGCCGAGCCGCAGGATCTCCTCGTCCTTGTAGCCCGACAGGTCGAGGTGATGCTCGAGGATGATCTTGTCCTGCGTGAGCGTGCCGGTCTTGTCGGTGCACAGCACGTCCATCGCGCCGAAGTTCTGCACCGAGTTCAGCCGCTTGACGACGACCTTGCGGCGCGCCATCGCCACCGCGCCGCGCGCGAGGTTCGCGCTGACGATCATCGGCAGCATTTCGGGCGTGAGGCCCACGGCCACCGCGAGGGCGAACGTGAGCGCGCTCAGCCAGTCGCCCTTGGTCAACCCGTTGATCATGAACACGATCGGCACCATCACGAACATGAACTTGATCAGCAGCCAGCTCACGCTCGCGACGCCGCGGTCGAAGCTCGTCTCGATGCGCTTGTGGCTCACGACGTTGCGCGCGAGCGAGCCGAAATAGGTGTCCTCGCCGGTCGCGACGACGACGGCCGTCGCCGTGCCGCTGACGACGTTGGTGCCCATGAAGCAGACGTTCTCGAGATCGAGCAGCGATGCCGACGTATCGGTCGCGGAGTCGGCCGCGCGCGTGCCGGCGGATTTGCCGGCGACCGCGCCGAGCGTGTCGTACTTCTCGACGGGCAGCGCCTCGCCGGTCAGCACGGCCTGGCTGATGAACAGGTCGCGCGACGCGAGCAGGCGCACGTCCGCCGGGATCATGTCGCCGGCCGACAGGTGCACGATGTCGCCGGCCACGACTTCGCGCATCGGCACCTCGCGGCGTGTCGGCTCGGACGTGTCGGTCATGGCACGCTGCACGGTGGCCGTCGTGCGGACCATCGCCTTCAGCTTCTCGGCCGCGCGCAGCGAACGGAATTCCTGCACGAAGCGCAGCAGCGCGCTGATCGTGACCATCGTCAGCAGGATCGTCATGCCGACGTAGTCGCGATCGTCGGGCGCCGCGAAGTAGACGTCGGTGAAGAAGCTGATGGCGGCGAGTACCAGCAGCACGTAGACGAACGGGTTGTGGAACGAGAGCAGCAGCTGGCGGGTCCAGTGCGGCGGCTTGTCGTGCGCGATTTCGTTCGGGCCGTAGTGCTGCAGGCGGTCGGCGGCCTGGTCGTAGGTGAGGCCGCGCGTACTGGTGTTCAGCGACTTCAGCGTCTCTTCGAGCGGACGGGCCGCTTCCTGCGCGGCGCGCATGATGCGCGGGTCGTTCTGCTGGGCGCCGCCGGCCTTGATGAAGCCGCGCTGTTTCTTTTGCGATGTGTTGTGTCGTGTTGTCATGAGTCGCTCCTAGCGCACGAGGCGGCGGGCGGGGAGCGACCGTGACGTTATCGACGCACGAGCGCTCCCCGCCGCGTCGCGTCAGGCGCGATCGGCTGTGGATCGGGGAAGGCGGGAACGCTCGCCGGCGCGTGCGGTGCGGCCGGAGGGGCGATGCGCGGCGTCGCACCGGCGAGCGGTAATCGACTACTGTCGTCTGAGTTCATCTGCACTCCTGTCGGTTGTGGATAATCGGCACGGGCGATCGACAGCGACGCACGCACGAAGGCGCGCGGCCGGACGGCACGCGAACGGAAAACGCACGCAGCTGACGCTGCGCGCAACACGAACGCACGCGCGCGACGGCGCATCGCGTGCATTCGACAATAATGAAAATTCGGCGGGAGATCTGGCCAGTCAAGTCAGGCCGGAAGGACGCCGCATCCTGCTTCCCGGGATGCGGCAGAAGACGAGGCTCTGCGCGTTTTCCTCAGGCAGCAGTCGAGTTGGTCAAGCACCAACTACAACTCGCATCGGTGTTCACAGAACACTCCATGTAATTAGACGGGAGCGATGGTAATGGGTCGCTGTGCGAAGCGTCAACCCTTTTGTCAGTCGTTATTTCGAGAAACGTAATCGGGATGAGGGGTGCGCGGCGCGCCGTCGGATCGACGCCAATGAAACGGCCGCGCGCATGCGATATCGGCATGCGCGCGGCCGTGTCGAAGCAGGTGGCGTATTAGTGGGCCGATGCGACGGCGGCCCCTGCATCGAGGATGCCCGAGCCCGCCGGCATCGCGGTGCACGACGTGCCGGCCGCGAGCTTGGCCGTGCGCGTGCCGCCCTGCAGCTTCTGCTGGATCTGCGCGGGCGTGAGGTTGCCGTTCACCGACAACATCAGCGCGGCAACCCCCGTCACTTGCGGCGTGGCGAGGCTGGTGCCGTTCGCGAGGCCGTAGGTGTCCGAGCCCGGGGTCGTCGTGCCGGTATTCGACGTCGACAGGATGTTGACGCCCGGCGCGCTCAGCGAGACATCGGGGCCGAAGTTGCTGAACGACGCGCGGCGGCCGGTCGCGTCGGTGGCGCCGACGCTGATCACGCCGCGGCAGTTCGCGGGCTGGTCGAGCCCGGTCGACAGGCCGTCGTTGCCCGCGGCGACGATGACGGTCACGCCCTTCGCGGTCACGTCGTCGATGGCCTGCTGGAACGTCGAGCTGCACGCGCCGACCCCACCGAGGCTCAGGTTGATGACCTTTGCGGGGCGCGGGTTGTTCGGCACGCCGTTCACCGCGATGCCGGCGGCCCAGCGCATCCCGTCGGCGATGTCGCTCGTCGTGCCGCCGCACTTGCCGAGCACGCGCACCGGCAGGATCTGGCCGAGCCACGACACGCCGGCGATGCCGGTGCCGTTGTTGGCGGTCGCGCCGATCACGCCCATCACGCGCGTGCCGTGCCAGCTGCTGTCGCTCGGCTGGCTCGCGCAGTGATAGTACGGACCGTTTGCGTTGTCGAGTTCCTGCTGCGTGACCCAGTCGCCCGGGTCGGTCGCGTCAGGGCTGCGGGTCAGGCCGTTGTTGCTGGTGTTGACGTTGCTGATGAAGCTGTAGCCGGACAGGATGTTGCCGACGAGGTCGGCGTGCGGCCGGTAGCCCGTGTCGAGCACGGCCGTGACGACGGTCGGCGAACCCTTGGTCACGTTCCACGCGGGCGGCAGGTTGATCCCGGCGGTCGGGTCGGACAGGTACCACTGCTGGCTGTAGAGCGGGTCGCTCGGCGTGTCGCGGATCTGCATCGGATGATCCGGTTCCGCGTAGTCGACGTCGGAATCGGCTGCGAATGCCTGCGCGAGCGCGGCTGCGTCGGTGGCGGCCATGCGCTGGCCGAGCGCCAGCACGGTCGCGCCGTTCGAGATCGTCCGCTCGACCTGCACGTTCACCGGCGTTTGCCCGACCGTGCTTGCATACGCACGTGCGCTGCCGGCGATCGGCGCCGTCCAGCGCGTCAGCGAGCGCTGGATCACTGCGTCGAGCCGCGTCCCGTTGTCGATGGCGGCCATCGCACGCGTGGCCGTCAGCGTCTTCAGCTTGACGATCAGGTGATCGATCGGCGGTTCGGTCGGCGCGGTCTGTGCGGCCATCTGCACGGCGGCCTGCTGCGTCGTGCACGCATTGCTGCCGGACGACGTGGGCGGGTTCGTGGGATTGGACGGCGCGGGAGACGGCGTGGGGGCAGGGGCAGGGGCAGGCGCTGCGTTGGAAGAAGACGGGTTGCTGCCGTCGCCGCCGCCTCCGCCGCCGCAACCGGCGAGGGGCAGGAGGGCGGCGGCGGACAGCATGCCGGCGAGCATGCGCGCATGTGCGGAGCGCGCCAGCGCAAAATTGAAACGCGTGGTTCTCATGTTGAAACTCGATCCTCGTAGATGACCGTCGTGCCGGCGGTGGCGCTGGTCCGGCTGACCCGGACCTTGTCTTTTTTGTCTGACGGTTGCAGCCAGGTTGCTGCGACGCGCCATGCACTGGGTAACGGCCTACGCGGCGGCTTCTTGAGTGCGTTTCACGAGAAAAACCGGGGTGGGCGCAAACGATTACGTTGCTGCGTTGCAGCATGAACGCGTGTTTGGAACGCGTGGCACAAAAGGTGGGGCGAGTCCGTGTGCGGCCGGTCGGGCGACACGGGCGGCGCGGGCGCGTTTGCGCGGTACGGAAAACATCTTTCACGGCCCGGCCGCGACGGAAGGTTGATGACGCTTTCCCTGATGCGACGCGAATTTTGTCGGGCGTACGATCGCGATTCGACCAACGTTTCGTCAGGAGAAAAGCATGGATCGCCGCTTACGCTGGCTGGCCGTCGCGCTGTCCTGTGCGCTGGCGGGCACCGCGCACGCGCAGGCCCTCACCGGCACGCTGAAGAAGATCAAGGACACGGGTGTCGTGTCGCTGGGCATTCGCGAATCGTCGGTGCCGTTCTCGTATTCGGACAACCAGCAGAAGAACATCGGCTATTCGCGGGACATCGCGTCGCGCATCATCGATCAGTTGAAGACGGAACTGAACGCGCCGAACCTCGCCGTGAAGGAAATCCCGATCACGTCGCAGAACCGGATTCCGCTGTTGCAGAACGGGACGATCGATTTCGAATGCGGATCGACGACCAACACGCTCGAACGGCAGAAGCAGGCTGCGTTCTCGAACAGCATCTTTCTGTATGGCATCCGCTTCAGCACGCGCAAGGATTCCGGCGTGAAGGACTTCGCGGACCTGGCCGGCAAGACGGTCGCGACGACGGCCGGCACGTCGGACGAGCGCCTGCTGCGCAAGCTCAACGAAGAGAAGGCGATGAACATGACGATCATCAGCGCGAAGGATCATGCCGAAGCGTTCATGAACGTCACGACCGGGCGCGCGGTGGCGTTCGTGATGGACGAGCCGCTGCTGTACGGCGAGATCGCGAAGGACCGCAACCCGGGCGCGTACACGGTGACGGGCACGCCGCTCGTCCACGAGAACTACGCGTGCATGATGCGCAGGGACGATCCGGCGTTCAAGCACGTGGTCGACGGCGTGATCGCGAAGATGCAGACGTCGGGCGCGGCCGAGAAGCTCTACAACCAGTGGTTCACGCAGCCGATTCCGCCCAAGGGCGTGAGCCTGAACTATCCGCTGTCGGCGGAGATGAAGCAGCTGTTCAGGAATCCAACGGATCAGGCGCAGTATTGATTCGGCCGTCGCAATGAAAAACCGCCGGCGTATGCTGGCGGTTCGAGCGCGCCGCGCCGAGCGCGGCGAAGCGTGTCAGGCCTTGATTTCCGCGCCGCGCGCGGCGGGGGCGGCAGGGGCGGCCGGCGTTGCCGGGGCCGTCGAACGCACCGACGGCTGCGCCGGCACGATGACGAGCACCGGCTCGGGCATGGCCCACGGCGCCATCGCGAAGCCGACGGGCTGCGGCACCGGCATCGCGAACGCATTGGCGAGCGCGATGTGCTGGAGCGCCATCATCTGCTGCTGCATCGCGACCATCTGCGCCTGAGCCGCCTGCATCCGGTACTGCGCGGCCTGCATTTGCCGCAACGCTGCCGCGGGCGGCAGGCCGCCCGACGACGACGTCTGCATCTCGAAGCTCGCGCCGCCTTGCGGGCTGTGCCAGCTCCACGTGCTGACCTTCATCGGGCCGACGGCCGTCTGGACGACGCGCGTTTCGGCTTTCACGGGCACGGCCTGCCCGTCGACGTTGACGAACATCGGTTGGGCGGCCGCCGCGCCGGCCTGCCCGGCCAGGGCGAACACGGGCACCAGCGCCAGCGCGCCCGCCGCCATATACGAACGGAATCGCATCTTCGTATCTCCATCAAACGAGACTGATCGAATCAACAATGACGTGCGGCTCACGGAGTGAGCCATCCGGGACAATGCAGCCGTCGGCTTAAATCAACATTAAAACCGCCGCCGGCCGGCCCGGTCAGCGCAGGTCAGGACGCTCCGCAATCGGCATTCAACCTCGCCCGTGCCAGGGGAATCCTGTCGCCCGATGCAACAACAGGCACAATACGGAATTCGCCGCGACACGCACGCGTGTTCGCCATTCGAACATCGCACGGCTGCGCCGCTGCTGTCCGACCTCCTTCCCCGTCGTCATGAACGCCACGCTCATCCCCGCGCGCGAGTCGAATTCGCCGCGTTTCCTGCTGTTCCTGATCTGCCTGTTCGCGTCCGCCGGCCAGCTCGCGATCGACATCTACGTGCCCGCGCTGCCCGACATGGCACGTTCGTTCGCCACCACGCCGCAGGCGATCCAGTCGAGCGTGTCCGGCTACATGGCGGCCTACGCGCTCGGCCAGCTGATTTTCGGGCCGGTCGCGGATGCCTACGGGCGCAAGCGCGTGCTCGCGTTCGGGCTCGTGATCTACACGATCGGCTGCCTGCTGTCGCTCGGCGCGCAGAACCTGGAGACGTTCGTGCTCGCGCGCTGCCTGCAGGGCTTCGGGATCGCGACCACCAACCTGCTCGCGAAGGCGATCATCACCGATTCGTTCGCCGGCCAGGCGCTGATGCACGCGTTTACGTACATGTCGATCGCGTGGGGGCTGGCACCGATCGTCGCACCGGTGATCGGCGCGCACCTGCAGGAATGGTTCGGCTGGCGCGCATGCCTCGTGTTCCTGCTCGTGTACTCGCTGGTGATGTGGGCGCTGCTGTGGCGTTACCGCGAAACCTTGCCGAAACCCGTGCATCTCGAGCCGCGCACGCTGATGACGAATGCGGGCAAGGTGCTGGCGAGCCCGGTGTTCCAGAGCTGCTTCCTCGCACAGGGGCTGTGCTACAGCATCCTGCTCGTGTTCAACATCGTCGGGCCGTTCATGGTGCAGACCACGCTGCACAAGCCGCCGACTTTCTTCGGCTATCTCGCGCTCGGGATCGGGTTGATGTATTTCCTCGGCGGCCTGTCGAACCGGATTCACCGGCCCGGGCTGCCGAGCGCCGAGCAACGGCTGCGCATCGGCGCGCGCGTGATGGCCGGCGCGTCGGTCGCGATGCTGGTGCTGGCGCTGACCGTCGGGTTGCGCGTCTGGACGCTCGCGACGCCGGTGCTCGTGATGGGTTTCTGCGCGGGCGCGATGTATCCGACGCTGATGGCCAAGGGCAATTCGCTGTTTCCGCATATCGCCGGCCTGACGAGCGCGATCCTCGGATGCGCGCTGCTGCTGGTGTCGTCCGCGATGATGGGGCTGGCCGGCTTCGTGTCGATTCACGTGCTGACGCCGCTCGCGGTGTTCTTCGTCGTGCTGTCGTGCATCGTCGTGTGGATGGTCACCAAGCTGTTGCGATACCTGTCGCAGCAGCAGGCGCAGGCCGCGCCCGTCGCGTGCGGCCGCGAAGAGGCCGCGTAAGTGCCGCCTGTCGACCGGGCCGTGAGCCCGATCCTGCTGAACCGCGTCGCCCGTACCGACGCCGCTGACCTGCTCGCCGCCAACCGCGCGAGCCGGAGCCACCATCTCCCGTGGGTCGATTCGTTCACCGACCAGGCGGGATTCGACCAGTGGTTCGGCCGCTGCCTCACGGGGCCGAACGTCGGCCTCGTCGCACGCGAACGCACGTCCGGGGCGGTGGTCGGCGTGGTGAACCTCAACGAGATCGTCGGCGGCGTGTTCCAGAGCGCGTATCTCGGGTACTACGGGATGGTGGAATTCAGCCGTACAGGGCTGATGACCGAAGCCCTGCGCGCGGCGATCGGCGTCGCGTTCGGCGAACTCGGGCTGCATCGGCTCGAAGCGAACATCCAGCCCGGCAACCACGCGTCGATTGCGCTGGTTCGGCGGCTCGGTTTCACGAAAGAGGGTTTTTCGCCGCGCTATCTGCGCATCGGCGGCGAATGGCGCGACCACGAACGGTGGGCGCTGCTGGCCGACAGCAAGCCCCAAGCGCGCCCCTGACGCCCGATACCGGGCGATCTTCTTCCCGCCGCCGGCCGCCTACAGCGGATGCGCCGCGCCGGCCTGCGTCAGCAGCGATACGGCCGCCGGATCCGGCATCCCGTTCGAGTCGATTGCACCGGCTTTCGCGAGGGCGACGAGATCGCTGTCGACACCCGGTTGCCCGACCGTGAACGATGTCGTCAGGAACGCCGGCGTGGTGAGCGCCACCGAATAGCGCTGCTGCAGGTTCGTCACCACGGCCGATTGCGCGGCCTGTACGGTGTTCGCGCTGTTCATCGCCTGCTGATAGCGCGAATTCCCCTGGAAATTGCCGATCAAGGTGGCCGTGTTCGTACCGAGCTGGGCGGCGAGATAGACCAGCATCAGCTCGGTCTCGGGCGTCGTATTGAACGTGCCGCCCGCATACGCGAGCGAATGCAGGCTCGTGCCGCCCGACGTCACGGTGATCACGCACGGTAGCGCCGCATTGACCGTCACGCGGTAGTTGCCGCCGCCGTCAGTCAGCGTCGTCGCCGACCCTGCCGCGCAACTGACTGTTACCTGCGCGCTGGCGAGCGCGCCGCCCGTCGCGGCCGTGCCGGACAGCGCGACGGTCTGCGTGTTGTTGTTGTTGTTGTTGTTGAAGCAGGCATCGACGCCGAAGCAGGCATCGCCGTTGCATGCCTGGAGCGTCGCGAGGGTGGCGAGGCAGAGGGTGCCCAGCGCGGGGCGGATGAAGCGCCTGGGGTGAATGTTCATGGTCGCGGGCCTTGACGAGAGTGGGGCAACCGGTCGGCGCCGAAAATGCGGCGCCGTTCCTATTCTAGGTCCCGAATCGGGGCGCTGCTTGGCCGTTGGGTCAGTTCGGCCCGCGCGCGGCCGCCTTCGCGAACGCGCCGCGCACCTCGAAGCGGATCGTATCGGCCACCTTGCCGCGCGCATCGACGAGTTCGAGGCGGTGCCGGCCCGGCCACGGCATCCACGCGATGCGATCGGCATGCCCGATCACCTTGTCGTCGAGCCGCCACGCGAACTTCGTCGCGCGTCCGGCCGAGCGCTCGAACCAGATCCGCTGGTTCTTCGGCGGAATGTCCGGATCGATCGCGAAGATCGTGCCGTCGGTCGGCGTGCCGATCGTCAGCGGCGCGCGCGCGCCGTCCTTGCCCGGCGTGACGGGGGCGGCGAGCCGGATCGTGTCGACCGCCGTTCCCGCGATGAACCACTCGTTGCGCGACGGTTCGATATCGCGTTCGAACGTGATGCGGCGCGTCTCGACGCCGGCCGGCGCGCGCGGCGCACGGCTCGGCTGGTCGCGGTGCAGGTAGCCGACGACGGCCGACCACACCGGCGACGCGCCCGTGACGCCCGACACGTCCCACATCGGCGAGCCGTCCGCATTGCCGACCCACACGCCGACCGTATAGCGCGACGTGAAACCGACGGTCCAGTTGTCGCGCATGTCCTTGCTGGTGCCGGTCTTGACCGCCGAGAAGAAGCGCGTCGCGAGCGGATTGTCGAAGCCGAACGTGCGCACGCGCGCGTTGTTGTCGGAGAGGATGTCGGTCACGACGAAGCTGGCCGCGTCGCTGAACACGCGCGTGCCGTCGGCTGCGCGGGCGGGTGACGCGGCCGATGCGCCGGCTGCACCGGACGCCGGCGCCGGCACGTCGATGACCTTGCGCGCGACGCCGCCGTTCGCAAGCGCGCGGTACGCGTTGGTCAGCGACAGCAGCGTGACGTCCGCGCTGCCGAGCGCGAGGCTGAAGCCGTAGTAGTCGCCTTCCTGCGCGAGCGGCAGGCCGAGCGCGGTCAGCGTGCGCGCGAAGCGGTGCGGCGTGACGAGCACGAGCGTGCGCACGGCCGGCACGTTCAGCGAGCCGCCGAGCGCGCTGCGCACGCTTACCCAGCCCTTGAAATCCTTGTCGTAGTTCTGCGGAATGTACAGGCCGCCGCCGGCGGCGAGGTTGATCGGCGCATCGTCGAGCAGCGACGCGGCCGTCAGCCGTTTCTCGTCGATCGCCTGCGCATACAGGAACGGCTTGAGCGTCGAGCCGGCCTGGCGCGGCGCGAGCACGGCATCGACGTCGCGCGCGCCCGACAGCGCGCCGGACGAGCCGACCCACGCGCGAATCTCGCCGGTCGCGTTGTCGATCACGACGACTGCGCCGTCCTGCACGTTGCGCCGGTGCGCGGGTGCGTTGAGTTCGGTCAGCGCGCGCACCAGCGTGTCGCGCGCGAAGCGCTGCAGCGGCGCATCGAGGGTCGTGCGTATCTGCGCGCCGGCCGTTGGCCGGACCTCGGCCGCGATGCGTCGCGCGAAGTGCGGGGCGAGGGCGGCGCCGTCGTCGCGCGCGGCGCCGGCCGGGCGCGCGGTGACGAGCTGCACGTAGCCGTCGAGCGACGCGCAGGCCTGCTCGGCATGCATGTCGCGCAGGATCCGGCATGCACGCTCGGCGACTTTCGCGGAGGTTGCGTTGGGCGCGCGCACGAGCGCGGCCGCGATCGCGGCTTCGCGGGCGTCGAGGCCCGACGGCGCCTTGCCGAACAGCACCTGCGACAGCGCGGCAAGGCCGATCGTCTCGCCGCGGAACGGCACGAGGTTCAGGTATGCCTCGAGCACCTGGTCCTTGCGCCAGCCGCGTTCGAGCAGCAGCGCGTTGACCGCCTGCGACGCCTTCTGCGGCAGCGAGCGCTGGCCCGAGCGGCGCGGCGAATCGCTGAGCAGCCCGGCGAGCTGCATCGTGACGGTCGACGCGCCGCGCGTGCGCTCGTTCCACAGGTTGCCCCACGCGGCGCCGGCGATGCCGCGCCAGTCGACGCCGCTGTGCTCATAAAAGCGCTTGTCTTCGGACACGACGATCGCCTCGCGAAACGCGGGCGACACGTCGGCGAGCGACACCCAGTCGCCGCGCCGCTCGGTGAGATCGACGCGCGTGCGCTGCAGCGGCGTGCCGTCGCGCGCGAGCAGCACCCAGTCGGAGCTGCGCCAGTTGCGGCGCACGTCGTCGTAGCTCGGCAGCGCATGCGCGACGAGCGGTGCGGCCAGCACGATGGCGACGAATACGCGGCCGGCGAAACGCGCCGGCCGCGGCAAACCCTGATCGATCATCGCTTGCTCGTTACTTGCCCGCTTCGGCCGCTTTCACGGTCATCGGCGGGTTCGGCCACAGGCCGTACACGGACGGCGCGTACAGCGCCTCGACACGCGTCGGCGGCAACCCGAACGTGCCGACGTTGTTCAGCCGCACCGTGTACTCGACCGAGAATTTGCCCTTCGGCAGATAGTCGTAGTACGCGCGGTAGCCGTCGAAGTCGCGCTCGATGAACGCCGGCCACGCGCCGTCCGGCGTCTTCTCGCCCTGGGTCGCGGCTTCGGAGTCGCGGCCGAGGCCCGAACCGAGGATCGTCGAACCGGCCGGAACCGGATCGTTGACGACGACCCAGGTCATGTCGCTCTGCGCATCGATGTCGAGATGCACGCGCACGACGTCGCCGCGCGTCAGCACGCCCTTGACGGCGGGCGACACGGGCGTGACGGTCTTCGTGATCCGGTAGCCGGCCGCGAACGGCGAACGCAGCGGCACCGCCGCGAGGCTTTCGATCGTGGCCCACGGGCGGCCCGTGCCGTCCTGCGTGACGGACAGCGTGGCCGGCGCCTGCGACGCGCGCGGCCACGGCAGCATTACGCTGCGGGCCGCGGCGGCGCGGGTGGCCGGGGTGGCCGACGCCGGCGTGTCGGCGGGCGAGGACGCGGGGGCCGATGCCTGCGACCACGAGATCGTGCGCGCGTCGCCGCCGAGCGCGACCTTCGTCGCGCCGGCCACCGGCGTGCTCTCGTAGGTGCGCGAGAAACGTTCGACCGCGAGCAGGCCGAGCGCATTCGACGTCGTGGTCTGCCATGCACCCTGGCGCTGCAGCGCGAGCAGGCCGGCCGTCACGCGCGGCATCTCGTCCTTCCACGCCGGGTCACCGGCGAATTCCAGCGCGAGCCGTGCCGCGTTGGTCTCGTTGCTGGTCATCAGCCACCACAGGTCGTCGTCGCGTGCGGTCGAGAACACGAGCTGCGTGCCCTGGTACGTCAGGCGTGCCCGCAGGATCTGTTCGACCTGCGCGCGTTTCTCGTCGCGTTGCGGGATGTCCTTCACGCGCGTCAGGATCGCGTGATAGTCGATCACCGCGGAAGTCGGCCACTGGTTCGGCGCGATCTCGATCGAGCCGAGCATGCGGCCCTGCGCGGCGCCGTAGCGCGACAGCGCCTCGATCGCGGCGAGCTTGCGCAGGTCGCGATCCTGGCGCGGCGCCCACGGGTTGCGTTCGAGGCGGCCGTCGACGAAACGCGCGAGCCCGGCCTCGAGCTGCGTGCGCAGGTCTTCCGGCAGCGCGAAGCGCGGGTCGAGACGGCTCGCCTCGTCGGACACCACGAGCAGGTACGACGACAGCGTCGCGCTGCCGGCATGCGAATCGTCGGACGACGGCGGGAAGTAGCTCGCGAGCCCGTCGCTGTCGAGATAGACGGGCATGCGGGCGATCAGCGCCTGCCATTGCGCGGGGTCGCGCAGGCCGATCGCGCGCGACGTCTGCTGTTCGAGGCAACGGTACGGATAGCGCTCGAACCAGCGTTTCACGCCGGGCAGCCCGTCGGCGAGCTTCGACTGCAGCGACACGGCGATGCCGCCGCGCGGCAGGCCTTGCGCGTTGTTCGCGGCGCCGGCCGGGGAGGCGATCGGCACCGTCAGCGTGCCGTCGACTTGCGCGAGGGTCGCCTGCTGGACCGTGACCGGCAGCGCGGGCACGACCTTCTGCGCGACCGCCAGCGCGTCGGACGCGCGCTTGCCGCCTTGCTCGGCCGCTTCGATGCGCCAGTTCAGCGCACCGGCCGCGTCGAGCGCCTGCTCGGGCACGGTGATCGTCCATGCGACCTCGGTGGCCGTGTTGGCCGCGAGCGAGACGGTTTGCGGCGCGACCTCGAGGCCCGTCACGCGCGGCGTCACGACAACCTGCATCGCGCGGTCGGTCGTGTTGCGCAGCGTGACCTGCGCGCGGAACGCGTCGCCTTCGCGCACGAGCGGCGGCAGGCCGGAGATCAGCTGCAGATCCTGCGTGCTGCGGATCGACGTGCTGCCGGTGCCGAAGCGGTCGGGGCCGACCGCCGCGATCGCGACGATCCGGAAGCGCGTGAGCGCGTCGTTCAGCGGCACCTCGACGGTCGCGCTGCCATTGGCATCCAGCGTCACGCGCGGATTCCACAGCAGCAGCGTGTCGAACAGCTCGCGCGTCGGCGCGCTGCCGCCGCCGCCGCCCGCGGGCACGGCCTTGCGGCCGAAGTGGCGGCGGCCGACGATTTCCATCTGCGCCGTGGATGTCTCGACGCCGTACGCGCGTCGCCGCAGCATCGCGTCGAGCAGGTCCCAGCTGTTGTTCGGCATCAGTTCGAGCAGGGCTTCATCGACGGCCGCGACCGCGATCTGCGTGCCGGCCGGCGCCGGTTGGCCGTTCGGCAGCGTGACCTTCACCTGCGCCTGCGCCTTGCTGCGCACCGTGTAGCGGGTCGCGTCGGTCGTCACGGTCACGCCGAGACGGTGCACGCCCGTGCCGACCTTGATTTCGCCGAGGCCGTAGCGGAACGCGGGCTTCGACAGGTCGACGAACGCGGTCGGCGCTTCATAGTGACGGCCTTCGCGCCAGAACGCGCGCGCCCATTCGACCGGCGCCTTCCAGCCCCACGTGAAGAACGAGTACCACGGCACCTCGCGAATCCGGCCGCGCAGCGCGAGCACCGACACGTAGACGTTCGGCCCCCACGATTCGCCGACCTTCAGGTCGACCGTCGGGTTCTTGCCGTTCAGCTCGACGATGTGCGTTTCCATCACGCCGCCGCGTTCGACAGCGACCAGCGCGGTGGCGTAGCGGAACGGCATGCGTACCTGGAAGCGGGCGGTTTCGCCCGGTTCGTACGCGGTTTTCTCGGGGATCACGTCGATCCGGTCGGTGTTGTCGCCGCCGAACCAGAGCTCGTCCTCGCGCGTGACCCACACCGACGTCGACGCGTTCGACGTGCGGCCGTCGCCGTCCTTGGCGACCGCGATCAGTTGCACGTTGCCGGCCTGTTCGAGCGTCGCGTCGCAAGCCATGCGGCCCTTGTCGTCGGTCTTGCCCGAGCACAGCACGCCGAGGTCGCGCGTGTCGCTCTTGTTGTCGTACGCATAGAAGCCGCCGACCATCCGCTTGCGCGACGACGTCGTGATGCGCGCGATGCCCTTGATCTCGATCGGCACCGACGCGCGCGGCTTGCCTTGCAGGTCGACCGCCAGTGCCTGCACGGGCACGCGCTGGCCGACCGATACCCAGCGGCCTGCCTTGATGCCGGCCACCACCGCGGCCGGCCACAGGATCGTGTCGCCGCGAATCGTCTGCACTTCGCCGTTCGGGTCGGCGAACGTCGCTTCGAGCGCGATGCGCTTCGGTGCGTCGACGTCGGGCAGGCCCTTGAGCGTGACCGAGCCGGCACCGTTGCGGTCGAGCGTCAGCGGCAGCTTGTCGGCGATCAGCCTCGTCGCGTCGGGATCGTTGCTCGACGTCGATGCGTTGTCGCCGTCCTGCGAATCGTCGTCGGCATTGCCGTCGCCCGCTTCGGGGCGATACGGCGTGAAGCTGAAATCCTCGAAGCGATCGGCGAACGGCGGCGACGCCCACTTCATCAGCGCCGATACCTGCACCGGCAGGTTCGATGCGCCGCCGCCCGACACGTAGTCGATCTGCACCGCGAGCGGCGCTTCCTTCACGGCGACGAGCGGGCTCTTCTGCGCGTCGCGCGCGCCGATCGACCCCTTCAGCACCGGCAGGCGGAACGCCTCGACGCGGAAGCTGCCGCTGTAATAGGTGGCGGTCGGCGCGTCTTCCGGGCCGCCTTCGAGTTCGACGCTGTATTCGCCGAGCTTCGCGGCGGCCGGCAGCGTGAACTGCGTGTCCGCGCTGTGATCGGCGGCCCACGTGAGCGGCAGCTTGTAGGTCTGGCCCGTGCCGAGATGGCGGATCGTCACGCGCGTCGGGTATTGCGACGGGAACGCGAGGCTCTGCAGCGTCTCGGCGCGGATGAAATGCTTCATCGACACGGTTTCGCCGGCGCGCAGCAGCGTGCGGTCGAAGACCGTATGCGCGCGCACGGTGCGTGCGCTGTCCGTGTCGGTCGGCACGTTGAAGCGCCACGATTCGATTCCGCGGTTCCAGCCCGAGCTGACGAACGCCATGTCGGGGCCCGTCTTCGGATCGTTCACGCGGGCCGACACGAAGTAGTCGTCGAAGCGTTGCTCCGAGTCGGACGAGCTGCAGGCACGCTTCGATTCGAACGCGCCGTCGATCTTCAGCAGGCCCTGCGCATCGGTCTTGCCGGACGCGATCTCGTCGCCGTTGCAGTCCGACACGCGGATCTGCGCGTTCGGCACCGGCTTGCCCTTGTCGAGCGTCGTGACCCACACGAGGTTGTTTTCGCGGCCCTGTTTCAGGTGCACGCCGAGGTTGGTGACGAGCACCGTGGTGCGCACGTACATGCTCGACGGCTTCGCGAGCAGCGAGCGGCCGAGCGCGGGCGACGCGAGTTCGAGCACGTAGAAGCCGGGCTTGTCGATCGGCACGCCGACGACCTCGAACGGGCGCAGCGCCTTCGGGTCCGCCTTCGGCAGCGTCAGCGCCTGCACGCCGGGCTGGCCCTTGAGCAGTGTCAGCGAACGCACGTCGATGCGGCGATCCTTCGGCGCGGGCGCCTTTTCGCCGGCTTCGCGCGGCACGTACACGGGATGCTGGCCCTTGCGTTCGAGCAGGCCGGGAATCTGGCGGTCGATCGAGCCGGCCGTCATCGACCAGTTGTCGAAGCGGTCGACCGTGCGCATCCACTGGCGGATCGCGGTGTCGTCGTCGACCTTCAGGTTCGAGAACTGCGCGCCCTGGGTGTTGAGGCCGTCGATATGCAGGTCGGCCTCGACGTTGCGCAGCGTGACGGGCACGAGCGCGGGCGAATCGGGTTCGGCGAAGCGCTCGACGATCCCGAATGTGCCCGACGAGAATTTCGCGAGCGGCGGCATCGGCGCGGTGCGCGTCGCGAGCGGGAACAGGTCGGCGTTCGACAGCGAGCGGTCGGTCACGTCGTGCAGGCCCGACGGCAGTTCGATCGTCAGGCCGGCCTGTTCGGGCAGCGGCGGGTTGAACGTGACGGTGGTGACTTCCTCGCTCTTGTCGTCGGCCGCGAAGGTCGGCGCGAGCGTTCCGTCAGGGCCGCGCAGCTTGATCGCCTCGGCGTGCTTGCGCGAGATCGGCGCGTTGAACGACAGCGTGAGCGGGCGCAGCGGCGTGCAGGGCGCCTTCGCGTTCTCGCGTTCGCACGAGAAGCTCGCGGCGAACGGGGCCCGCACGGTGAAATCGAAGCGGCGCTCCGTTTCGTTCGGGATCCCGCTCGGGCTCGTGACGCCCTTGCCGTACACGAGCTGCATCTTCGCGCTCGCCGGCAGCGCCTGGGCGCACGACAGCGTCAGCACGCGCGCGGCATCCTTCTTCAGGCCGAAGTGATCGAGCAGCGCGTTGCGCGCATCGTCGTCGGCGGCCATGACGGGAATGCGGTTGCCGATGCCGGCCGCTTCGCACCAGATGTTCGCGAGCGCCGAGCGCGGTTCGGCCGGGCCGTTCAGCTTCAGCACGAACATCTGCCGCTCCTCGATCTCGCGCGAGCCGGGGCGGACGTTCACCGGGAACGGGCCGCCCGTCTGGAACGTGAAGCGGCGCGGGCCGCTGGCCGCGTTGCCGGCGACCGAGCGCAACGTGTCGTTGAGCGCGACCGAGCAGCGCACGCCGGGCGGCAGGTCGTTTTCGAAATCGTAAACCCAGGTCTTGTCGTCGAGCCAGTGGCCCTGGCCGCGCGCGGCCGTGGAGTCGTTGCAGGTCACGCGTGCCGGATTCGGCGCGGAGGCCGAGCCGAACGCGACCATCGGTTCGTCGAACTTGACGACGGTTTGCCGGACCTCGGTGACGGTGCCTTGCGGCGACACGCTCACCGTGCGCGCCGCGCCCGCATGCAGCGACAGCGCCGTGGCGCCGCCGAGCGCCGCGACGGCGCCGATGCGCCAGAGCAGCCGGGTGGTGTGGTTGGTTCGTTTTGCTTTGTTCTGTTTGTCGTGCTGCTTCATCGCTCGTTGCCCTTGGAGGGAAGCTTTCTGTTTGATTGCACGGGATTCTAACCGACCGACCTGCGCACGCATCGCACTGCACAGTGTGTCGTCGGCGTGCGACACTGAGGTGCGTGCCGCAGATTTGTCGCGTCAACGACACAAAAATGCAGCGAAATGTCGATTGTCTCGGATTGCGGAACATTTAATGGACTATAAAAAGATTGTTCGATCCGATTTGTGCGCGTACATTTCAGGTCCGCGCCAATGTTTGAGAAATATCAAGCGTGGTTTTCCCGAATCCGGTGTTCGAGAGAAGGAAACATGCACAACGACAACACTCCCCACTCGCGTCGCTCGGGCGACGCAGCCGTAACAGGCATCACACGGCGTCAATGGCTGCAGGGCGCACTGGCGCTGACGGCGGCGGGCCTCACGGGCTCGCTGGCGTTGCGGGCCCTGGCCGACGATCCCGGCACCGCGCCGCTCGATACGTTCATGACGCTCTCCGAAGCAGTGACAGGCAAGAAGGGGTTGAGCCGCGTGCTCGGCCAGCGCTTCCTGCAGGCGTTGCAGAAGGGTTCGTTCAAGACGGCCGACAGCCTGCCGCAACTCGCCGGCGCACTCGCGTCCGGTTCGCTGAATCCCGACCAGGAAGCACTCGCGCTGAAGATTCTTGAAGCGTGGTATCTCGGCATCGTCGATAACGTCGTGATTACCTACGAAGAAGCATTAATGTTCAGCGTCGTATCCGATACGCTCGTGATCCCGTCGTATTGCCCCAACAAACCCGGCTTCTGGGCCGAAAAACCGATCGAGAGGCAAGCCTGATGGCCGATACCGATACGCAAAAGGCCGACGTCGTCGTCGTCGGGTCGGGTGTCGCAGGCGCGATCGTCGCGCACCAGCTCGCGATGGCGGGCAAGTCCGTGATCCTGCTGGAAGCCGGCCCGCGCATGCCGCGCTGGGAAATCGTCGAGCGCTTCCGCAACCAGGTCGACAAGACCGATTTCATGGCGCCGTACCCGTCGAGCGCGTGGGCGCCGCATCCGGAATACGGCCCGCCGAACGACTACCTGATCCTGAAGGGCGAGCACAAGTTCAACTCGCAGTACATCCGCGCGGTAGGCGGCACGACGTGGCACTGGGCCGCGTCGGCGTGGCGCTTCATCCCGAACGACTTCAAGATGAAGACCGTGTACGGCGTCGGCCGCGACTGGCCGATCCAGTACGACGACATCGAGCATTACTACCAGCGCGCCGAAGAGGAACTCGGCGTGTGGGGCCCGGGCCCCGAGGAAGACCTGTACTCGCCGCGCAAGCAGCCGTACCCGATGCCGCCGCTGCCGTTGTCGTTCAACGAGCACACGATCAAGAGCGCGCTCAACGGCTATGACCCGAAGTTCCACGTGGTGACCGAGCCGGTCGCGCGCAACAGCCGCCCGTACGACGGCCGGCCGACGTGTTGCGGGAACAACAACTGCATGCCGATCTGCCCGATCGGCGCGATGTACAACGGCATCGTGCACGTCGAGAAGGCCGAGCAGGCCGGCGCGAAGCTGATCGACAGCGCGGTCGTCTACAAGCTCGAGACCGGGCCGGACAAGCGCATCACCGCCGCGGTCTACAAGGACAAGACGGGCGCCGACCATCGCGTCGAAGGCAAGTACTTCGTGATCGCCGCGAACGGCATCGAGACGCCGAAGATCCTGCTGATGTCCGCGAACCGCGATTTCCCGAACGGTGTCGCGAACAGCTCGGACATGGTCGGCCGCAACCTGATGGACCACCCGGGCACCGGCGTGTCGTTCTACGCGAACGAGAAGCTGTGGCCGGGCCGCGGCCCGCAGGAGATGACGTCGCTGATCGGTTTCCGCGACGGCCCGTTCCGCGCGACCGAAGCCGCGAAGAAGATCCACCTGTCGAACATGTCGCGTATCAACCAGGAAACGCAGAAGATCTTCAAGGCCGGCAAGCTGATGAAGCCCGAGGAGCTCGACGCGCAGATCCGCGACCGTTCCGCGCGCTACGTGCAGTTCGACTGCTTCCACGAAATCCTGCCGCAACCCGAGAACCGCATCGTGCCGAGCAAGACGGCCACCGACGCCGTCGGCATCCCGCGCCCCGAGATCACGTATGCGATCGACGACTACGTGAAGCGCGGCGCCGTGCACACGCGCGAGGTCTACGCGACGGCCGCGAAGGTGCTGGGCGGCACCGAAGTCGTCTTCAACGACGAGTTCGCGCCGAACAACCACATCACGGGCGCGACGATCATGGGCGCGGATGCACGCGACTCGGTCGTCGACAAGGACTGCCGCACGTTCGACCATCCGAACCTGTTCATCTCGAGCAGCTCGACGATGCCGACCGTCGGTACGGTGAACGTGACGCTGACGATCGCGGCGCTTGCGCTGCGGATGTCGGACACGCTGAAGAAGGAAGTCTGACCGTGCGGAAATCTACTCTCACCTTCCTCCTCGCCGGCTGCCTCGCGCTGCCGGGTCTCGTACGCGCGGCCGATGCGGCCGATCCGGCGCTGGTCAAGCGCGGCGAATATCTCGCGGTCGCGGGCGACTGCATGGCGTGCCACACCGCGAAGGGCGGCAAGCCGTTCGCGGGCGGTCTCGGCATGCCGGTCCCGATGCTCGGCAAGATCTACACGAGCAACATCACGCCCGATCCCGAGACGGGCATCGGCAACTGGTCCGCCGAGGACTTCGAACGCGCGGTGCGCCACGGGGTGTCGAAGAACGGCGACAACCTGTATCCGGCGATGCCATATGTGTCGTACGCGAAGATCAACGACGACGACGTGCAGGCGCTGTACGCGTACTTCATGCACGGCGTCGAGCCGGTCAAGCAGGCGCCGCCGAAGAACGAGATCCCCGCGCTGCTGAGCATGCGCTGGCCGCTGAAGATCTGGAACTGGCTGTTCCTGAAGGATGGGGTCTACCAGCCGAAGCCGGCGCAGAGCGCCGAGTGGAACCGCGGCGCGTATCTCGTGCAGGGCCTTGCGCACTGCAGCACGTGCCACACGCCGCGCGGCATCGCGATGCAGGAGAAGTCGCTCGACGAAACGGGCGGCAGCTTCCTGTCGGGCTCCGTGCTCGCGGGCTGGGACGGCTACAACATCACGTCCGACGCCAATGCGGGGATCGGCGGGTGGACGCAGCAGCAGCTCGTCCAGTACCTGCGCACCGGCAGCGTGCCGGGCCTCGCGCAGGCGGCCGGCCCGATGGCCGAGGCGATCGAGCACAGCTTCTCGAAGATGACGGAAGCCGACATCGGCGCGATCTCGACGTACATTCGCACGGTGCCGGCCGTCGCCAGCGGCGATGCGAAGCAGTCGCGCGCGTCGTGGGGCAAGCCGGCCGAGGACGGCCTGACGCTGCGCGGCGTCGCGCTCGCGTCGTCGGGCATCGATCCGGCCCGGCTCTATCTCGGCAACTGCGCGACCTGTCACCAGATGCAGGGCAAGGGCACGCCGGACGGCTATTACCCGCCGCTGTTCCACAACTCGACGGTCGGCGCATCGAATCCGACCAACCTCGTGCAGGTGATCCTGAACGGCGTGCAGCGCAAGGCCGGCAGCGAGGACGTCGGGATGCCGGCGTTCCGCCACGAGCTGTCGGATGCGCAGATCGCCGCGCTGACCAACTACCTGACCGGGCAGTTCGGCAATCCGGCCGCGAAGGTGACCGAGCAGGACGTCGCGAAGCTGCGTTGAGGCGGCGCGCGACGAAGCAGGGCGATAACTGACAAGAGGAGGAGCACAGCACATCGGGTCGTTGCCCGATGCCGGTTGTTGCAGAGCGGGGCGGGCGGCGCAGGCGGCCGCCCGTCCTGGTTCATTCGCAATCCGGTGCGCCGGGCGTGTTTTCGCCGTGCGCATCGCTTTCGTTGATCGACACCATGACACCGAATCAACCGTTTCTCGCGTCCCAGCGCGATGTGCTGCTGCTGCTTGCCCGGATCCTGCTCGTGATCCTGTTCGTCATGTTCGGCTGGAAGAAGATCGTCGACTTCCCCGGGACCATCGCGTTCATGGGTTCCGAAGGCGCGCCCGCGCCGATCATCTCCGCCGCGATTTCCGTCGTGATGGAGCTGTTCGTCGGGATCGCGATCCTGGTCGGTTTCCAGACGCGGGCGCTCGCGCTGCTGCTGGCGCTCTATACGATCGGCACCGGCATCATCGGTCACCACTACTGGACGATGACGGGCGGCGAGCAGATCAACAACATGATTCATTTCTACAAGAACATCGCGATCGCCGGCGGCCTGCTCGCGCTTTGCGCGGCGGGCCCCGGTCGTTTTTCGATCGATCGCGGATAAACGGACCCGGGGCGCGCGCATGGGGCACGCGCTGGAAGGTCGAGACTCCGAGGGGGCATCATTTTGCGACTCAAACATTTCGCATGGCTGATCGCGGCTGCCACACCGGCGGCCGCTTTCGCACAGACGAGCGTGACGCTGTACGGCCGCGTCGACGGCGGCATCGAATACCTGAACCACATCGCGAAGCCGAATGGCGGCAGCGGGACCCGCTGGAGCGCGGAAAGCGGCGACTGGGGCACCAGCATGTTCGGGCTGAAGGGCATCGAGGATCTCGGCGGCGGGCTGTCGACGGTCTTCAACCTCGAAACCGCGTTCCAGGTGATGAACGGCCAGACCGGCGGCGGCCGCATGTGGTCGCGGCGCGCGTACGTCGGGCTGAAGAGCAACACGTGGGGCCAGCTGCAGGCCGGCCGCAACCTGTTCATCGACAGCGACGGCGTGTGGGAATTCGACCCGTTCGTGCAGCAGGCGTTTTCGTCGGCCTCGCTCGTGCGCGGCCGCAACTGGCAGCAGACCAGCAACAACATCGAATATCACAGCCCGGTGATCGGCGGCTTCGACGTGCAGGCGCAATACGCGTTCGGCAACCAGTCGCGCGGCTTCAACTACGGTGCGGCCGACGATTTCGGCCGCTCGGACGGGATCATGATCTCGTACCACTCGCCGTTGCTCGACGTGCGCGGCATCTACGACGAACTGCGCGACAACAACGGCAAGTTCAGCAACATCTTCACCGCGTCGCGCGAGTATTTCGTCGGTGCGAACGTGAAGGTGTCGAAGTTCAAGATCCAGGGCGCGTATACGCATTACCAGGCGCCGGACAGCCCGGCCGGTGTCGCCGATCGGGCCGATCACTACTGGCTCGGTGCGACTTACACCGCGACGCCGCAGTGGGCGGTGACGGGTGGCGGGTACTACGTGAAGGTGGGCGACGGCGGCGGCGATGCGTCACACGATCCGTCGGGGCACGCGATGATGTACGTGTTAGGGACCACGTACAACCTGTCGAAGCGCACGTTCCTGTATGGGACGGTTGCGTATGTTCGAAATGGCGGGAATTCGAATTTCTCGCTGCTCGCGACGCCGCGTGATGCGACGTCTGGGACGAGTCCGATGACGGGTGAGTCGCAGACGGGGGCGTATGTGGGGATGATGCATACGTTCTGAGCAGGCGGTTACGCGACCGGTACGCAATGCACGGGCGGTGGCTGCCCGTGCGTTGTTGTGTTTAGAGTGTGTGAACGGTGTCGATCAGAACGCGCACGCGTCGGTCGTGGTGAGCGTCGCGAACGGCCCACCAAGCGTCGTGTTGTGATGCGCGACGATCCGCTCGGCCGGCAGCTCCGGCGTGTCCATGCAGGTGTGCGCATCGGTCACGAGCACCGCACGAAAGCCGTGATCGGCGGCCGCACGGCAGGCCGTATCGACGCAGTACTGGGTCTTCATTCCCGCGATGACGATCTCGCCGATGCCGGCTTCGCGCAGCCATTCGGCGAGCCGCGTACCGGCGAAGCTGCTCGAGTGCGCCTTGTCGAACACGATGTCACGCTTCATATCGATCGCGAGTTCCGGCACCAGCGCGGTCAGCGGGGAACCGGGCGCAATCGGCGAACCGACAGGCCCGGTGTGGCGCACGGCGAACACCGGTGCATCGGCTTCATGCGCGCGACCGATCAACCGGTTGATGTTCGCGAGCACGCGTTCGCCGTCGTACGGACGCTCGGGGCCATGAAACAGGCCGACCTGCATGTCGATGACGAGCAGTGCGCGTTTCGGGGAACAGACTTCTGGCATTGCGTTTCTCCTGAGTGGCCGGTACGGACGGAGAAACGACAAGACCCCGTCCGGAACCGGCGGGGCCTGTGAGGGATGGCGCTACGACCTTGCGCGCACTCGCCGCACGAGCCCGCCGAAGGCGGTCGTGCGCGTCGTGGTCGAGAGGGTGGTCATGATGTGGCGCATGAAGCGATCATGCCCGATACGCGCGCGCCACGTCAATCGCGCATCGCGCATCGGCCACCAGTTAGTCGAGTGCCTTCCCGGCTTTCTCGTCCATGCAGCGAATCGCGAGCAACGTCATCGCGCCACACCCGATCGCATACCACGCAGGCGCGTTCGGATTCCCGGTCGCCGCGATCAGCCACGTGACGAAGAATTGCGCGAAGCCGCCGAAGATCGCGACGCCGACGCTGTACACGAGCGCACCGCCGGTGGCGCGCACCGCACGCGGGAACAGCTCGCCAAGCATCGCGCCCGTCGCGCCGATGTTGATCGCATGCACGATCGACAGCGCGGCGATGATCGACAGCAGCGATGCGGCGCCCGGCCAGTGGTTCAGTGCGATGAACGCCGGGTAGATCGCGGCCATCAGCACAATGCGCGTCCACCAGACGATCCGGTTGCGCCCGTAGACGTCGGACAGGTGGCCGCCGATCGGCGTCACGAGCATCAGGATCGCGCCCGCCACACAGCCGGCCGTCATCGACAGCCACGTCGGCAGGTGCAGCACCTGCACGCCGTAGATCGCCATGTAGAACACGATGATGTAGTGGATCGACGTGCCGCCGATCGTCACGCCGAGGCCCGCGAACACGGCCTTGCCGTGATGGCGCAGCACGTCGGCGAGGGGCAGCGATGCAACCGGCTCGTCGTGTGCGGCGGCAGGCGCGGCGGCCGGCACTTCCTCGACGGTGCGGCGCAGCCAGTAGCCGAGCGGCACGAACAGCGTGCCGATGATGAACGGCACGCGCCAGCCCCAGCTTTCGAGCTGCGCGGCATTCAGCGTCGACGTCAGCGCGACGCCGGTCAGCGCGCCGGCGAGCGCGGCGAGCCCCTGGCTCGAGAACTGGAACGACGCGTAGAAGCCGCGACGATGCTGCGGCGCCTGTTCGAGCAGCAGCGTCGTCGACGCGCCGACTTCGCCACCCGACGCGAACCCCTGCAGCAGGCGCGCGAGCACGAGCAGCAGCGGTGCGGCGAGCCCGATCTGCGCGAAGGTCGGCGCGACCGCGATCGTCGCGGTGCCGAGCGCCATCAGCAGCAGCGTGAGGATCATCGCCTTCTTGCGGCCGGCGCGGTCGGCATACATGCCGATCACGAGCCCGCCGAGCGGGCGCGTGACGAAGCCGACGCCGAAGCTCGCCACCGCGAGCATCAGTTGCCCGAACGGCGAATGCACGGGAAAGAACAGCTTGCCGATCAGGATGGCGAAGAAGCTGTAGACCGTGAAGTCGTAGAACTCGAGCGCGTTGCCGACGGCGGCGGCCGCGATCAGCCGGCGTTTCTTCGCGGCGGCGCGTGCATCGACCGGCGTGCCGGCGAACGAAAGGGCGGACGTTTCCATGTGGGGCTCCCCGGTTGGGCGCGAAACGATGGGGTAAAGAGCCGTCAGGCGGCGAGCCAGGCTTCGGCGATGCGAACCCAGTAGCTCGCGCCGATCGCGAGGATGTCGTCGTTGAAGTCGTAGCCGGGGTTGTGCACCATGCAGCCGCCCTTGCTGCCGATCCCGTTGCCGATGAACGCGTAGCAGCCGGGGCGCGCTTCGAGCATGAACGCGAAATCCTCGCTGCCCATCAACGGCGCGGCGTCGGTTTCGACGCGTTCGGCGCCGAGCATCTGGCGCGCGATGTCGGCCGCGAACGCGGTCGGCTCCGCGTGATTGACGAGCACCGGGTAGCCGTAGTCGTAGTCGACTTCCGCCGTGACGCCGAAGCTTTCTGCCTGGCCTTTCGCGAGCGCTTCGATGCGGCGCGCGAGCAGCGCGCGCACGTCGGCGTTCAGCGCGCGCACCGACAGCTTCATCGTGACGGTTTCGGGAATGATGTTGAACGTCTCGCCGGCCTGCACGCTGCCGACCGTGATCACGGCCGCATGCTGCGCGTCGACCTCGCGTGCGACGATCGTCTGCAGCGCGACCATGATGCTGCCCGCGGCCGACATCGGATCGCGCGCGAAATGCGGCATCGCGCCGTGGCCGCCGACCCCGCGCAGCGTGATCGTCACGCGGTCGGCCGACGCCATCGCGGCGCCGGTGCGGAAGGCCATGTCGCCGGCCGCGCGGCCCGGCATGTTGTGGATTGCGAAGATCGCATCGCACGGGAAGCGGTCGAACAGGCCGTCGTCCATCATCGCCTTCGCGCCGCCGAAGTTTTCCTCGGCCGGCTGGAAGATCAGGTTCAGCGTGCCGGAGAACTGGCGCGTGGCTGCGAGGTGGCGCGCCGCGCACAGCAGCATCGCGGTGTGGCCGTCGTGGCCGCACGCATGCATCTTGTTCGCGTGGCGGCTCGCGTACGGCAGGCCCGTGGTTTCCGCGAGCGGCAGCGCGTCCATGTCGGCGCGCAGCCCGACCGTGCGCGTGCCTTGCCCTTCGCGCAGCACGCCGACCACACCCGTCTTGCCAATGCCGCGATGCACTTCATAACCCCAGCCGGCGAGCAGCTCGGCGACGAGATCGCTCGTGAGCGTTTCCTCGAACGCGAGTTCCGGGTGAGCGTGGATGCGGCGGCGCACTTCGACCAGCTCGGGTGCGATCGCGGCGATACCGGGGATGACGGGGTTCACGGCTTGCAGCATGGTATCTCCTGTGGGGCAGGTGGGCGTTTGACGCACATATGACGAGCAAGCATATAAATTTCTTTTGTGTACCAGAAGCTGATAAATTGCTTTGGTGCTCACCACCGGTTGCCGCTCGGGAATACCCTGAGCCGGCGTGTGCCGCGCAGCACGGGGTTTCCACGGATCACGCGTCGCCGCCATGAAATACCATCAGCTGAAAGCGTTCGTCACCGTCGCGGAAGAGGGGAGCATTCGCGCGGCCGCGCGGCGCCTGAACGTGTCGCCGGCGGCGCTGACGAAGGCGGTCAAGGAACTGGAGATCGCACTCGGCGTATCGCTCGTCGTGCGCACCGCGCGCGGCGTGCAGCTCACCGCGTTCGGTCAGCAGTTGCAGGTGCGCGCGCGGCTGATCGTCGCCGAAATGCAGCGCGCCCGCGACGACATCGAGCAGGCGCAGGGCGCGATGACGGGCTCCGTCGCGGCGGCGATCACGCCGGCCGCCGCGGTGACGATCCTGCCCGACGCGTTTCGCGCATTCCGGCGCCGCTTCCCGGTGGCGCGCGTCAACCTGATGGAGGGTTTTCCGGGCGTCGCGCTGCCGCGCCTGCACGACGGTTCGCTCGATTTCGCGGTGGCCGTCGTCGTGCCCGAACTGCTGGCGGCCGAATTCGATCACGCGGAGCTCTATGCGAGCCGGTCGCTGATCGTCGCCCGCAAGGGGCATCCGCTCGCGTCGGCCACGTCGCTCGCCGAGCTCGTCGAAGCCGACTGGCTGATGAACCCGTCGCCGGAAAGCTCGACGCAGGTGCTGTTCAATTCGTTCGTCGCCTACGGGCTGCCGGTGCCGGCGCGTGTCGTCGAGTGCCCGAGCTTCGGGCTCGCGCGCAGTCTGATGATGGAATGCGACCTGATCGCGTCGATGCCCGAGCAATTGCTGCAGGCCGAATGGGCGCGCGACCAGCTCGCGGTGTTGCCAATCCGCGAGCGCCTGCCGGGCGTCTCGGTGCAGGTCATCACGCGTCGCGACAGCCCGCTGACACCGGCAGCGGCGATGCTGCTCGACTGCCTGCGTGATTCCGCGCGGCGCAAGGGGCTGCGGTGAACCGGCGCTCGCGATTGGCGATCTTCAATACATCGTCATCCTGACGATTATGCGTGCGGCGTTGCCGTTGTCTGACGGGCACGCGGCTTGCGCAGCAGGCACGCCGTTCCTGCGCATGCCGCGGGAGCCGGTATCATAGCGGCCGGCCCGCCGCTCCGGCCGGCCTCCAACAACATCGCCATCCGGCATCCAGCAATCAGAGGCATTTCATGACCAGTGCAACCCAATTCGACAACGTATCGATCGTCAAGCGCGCGAACGTCTATTTCGACGGCAAGTGCGTGTCGCATACCGTGCTCTTCCCGGACGGCACGCGCAAGACGCTCGGCGTGATCCTGCCGTGCGCGCTCAACTTCGGCACGGACGCCCCCGAATTGATGGAAGTGCAGGCCGGCAAGTGCCGCGTGAAGCTCGACGGCAGCAGCGAATGGCAGACCTACGGCGCCGGCGAATCGTTCTCGGTGCCGGGCAAGAGCCGCTTCGACATCGAAGTGCTCGAGACGCTCGATTACGTCTGCAGCTACCTGTAACACGCCGCCGCGCTGCAAAAGAAAAGCCCCGCCGAAGCGGGGCTTGTCGCAAGCGGATGGCGCCAGGGCCATCCGAAGCGCCTGTTCTCGTTACAGGCAGGCGTTGATGTCGCCGGCCGACGATGCATCGCCACCGCGGAAACCTACCCAGGTCTTCGCATTGGCGGCGTTGGCCGGGCGCACGACGGCCGCGGCGCCATTCGGCGGCTGCTGGCCCGGCGCATACACGGCCATGGCGAGGCCGTTCGCGAGTTCATACTGCGACGTCACTTGTTGCTGTGACTTGTCGGCCCAGGTCTTGGCGATGCACTGCGCGACCTGGTCGGCGGGTTTCTGGCTTTGTCCCACGTTTTGCAGGGCAGAATCGGCTGCATGAGCAGAAAATGCCACGGTCAATGCGATGAGCGGTAAGTATTTCGCGTTCACGTTATCTCCCTCGAGTCGTGATTGATTGAGTGGGATGCGCAGCAGGACTGCGTAACAGTGAGATCGCATCGGGCGAGCACGGTTCCGGCTATTCCGAAACAAGATGTTAACGCGCTTGCCAAATGGCGGCTCCGATGCTTTGCACGTTGCTGCGGCGCGGCATGCATCGTGTGCGGCACGACGTCATGCGCTGCGTGGTCGGCGCGCTGCCCGGTCGTATGGTGACGTGACGGTCGCGGCGAACGGCATGTGTCTTCATGCCGTGCCGTGACTCTTTATTGGATCGCGAAGTGGAATGGCTGGATGGATGGCCCCGTCGCATGAGCACCATGATGACAAACTTTCGCCCGTCGAATTGTTAACCAACTTTAAACACGGGAAGCGGCGGAATGCGATGCGGCACGCGAGAGGCGTGCCGCATCGCGAGCGCAAGCGGTGATGCGAGCGGAGCGTACGCGGCGAGGGGGCCGCGCAGTGCAGTGGGTCAGCCGGCCTTGCGCGTGCCGATGTCGCGCAGGTTGGCCGGGACGATCGGGCGGAAGCGTTCGCGCTTCTGTTCGTCGTCGAAGTGCTGGAGTGCGGGTTTGATCAGGTCGCTGCGCGACACGATGCCCGTGATGCGCATCGATTGCTCGTCGTCGACAACCGGCAGACGTTCGAGGCCGAGCATCGCGAGTCGCGACGCGACGACGCGGCACGTTTCGTGCGCCTGCGCGACCGCAGGCGCGCGGTCGGCGAATGCGCCCGCGATCGGCGTGTCGGCCGCGGCCCGTGCGCGCTGCGCGTCGAGCGTCGCGCGATCGACGAGACCGAGCAGGCGGCCGTTCTGCACGACCGGGTACGCGCGGTGCGTCTGCTTCGCGCCGAAGTACTGCGACTCGACGGCATCGAGCGTCGCTGCGCCGTCGATCGCGACGAGCCGGTCGGCCGACGTCATCACTTCGCCGATGTCGTGCCGCTCGAGCGGATCGACGCCGTATTCGCGATAGATGTGATAGCCGCGACGTGCGATCTTTTCCGTCATGATCGAGCGCTTCATCACGATGGTCGCGAAGCCGTGCGCGACGAGCGTCGCCGCGAGCAGCGGCAGCAGTGCGTTCGCGTCGTGAGTGAGGCCGAACGCGAACACGATCGCGGTCAGCGGGGCGCCAAGCGTCGCGCCGAGCGTCGCGGCCATGCAGACCAGCGGCCACAGCGCCGGGTCGCCCCCCGGCAGCACCGGCGACAGCACGGTGCCGAGGCCGGCGCCGAGCATCAGCAGCGGGGCAAGCACGCCGCCCGACGTGCCCGAGCCGAGCGCGATCACCCACATCACGGCCTTCACGATCAGCAGCGCGAGCGCGATCTTCAATGCGATGTGCTGATGCAGCAGATCGGCGATCACGTCATAGCCGACACCGAGCGCGCGCGGTTCGAGCCAGCCGCCGATGCCGATCACGACCGCGCCGAGCGCGGGCCACCACATCCAGTGCACCGGCAGCTTCGCGAAGGTGTCCTCCACACGATACAGCGCCGCCGACAGGCCGCACGCGAGCATGCCCGACAGCAGGCCCGCGACGATGCACGACAGCAGCGCGACGGGCGTCGGTGCGGCGGTGGTCAGCGGAAACAGCGGATCGACGCCGAAGAACACGGCGCGGGCAAAACCGGCCACCGCGCAGGCGAGCGCGACCGGCAGGAAACTGCGCGGGCGCCATTCGAACAGCAGCAGTTCGACCGCGAGCAGCACGGCGGCGACCGGCGTGCCGAACACGGCCGTCATGCCGGCGGCCGCACCGGCGACGAGCAGCGTCTTGCGCTCGGCGGCGGTGACGTGCACGCACTGCGCGATCAGCGAGCCGAGCGCGCCACCCGTCATGATGATCGGGCCTTCTGCGCCGAACGGGCCGCCGCTGCCGATCACGACGCCGGACGACAGCGGCTTGAGGATCGCGACCTTCGGCGACATGCGGCTCTTGCCGAACAGGATCGCCTCGATCGCTTCGGGAATGCCATGGCCGCGGATCTTTTCCGAACCGAAGCGCGCCATCAACCCCACGATCAACCCGCCGATCACCGGCACGATGATCACCCATGCGCCCAGCGTGCTGTTCGCCGGCGATCGGTCGGCGAACGAGACCTGCTGGTAGAAGAACAGGTTCGTGAACAGGTGGATCAGGCTCAACAGCACGAATGCGGCCAGCGTGCTGAGCAGGCCGATCCCGGCGGCGAGCAACGCGATCCTGGGCAGGCGGTCGTTGGTCGCGAAATCGCGTTTGTGTGGTGCGTTCATCGGAGTGGACAGAGCAGGGGTCAGTAATCGATCTGGGGAACCTGGAACGCGTCCTTGAGCGATCTCAGCTCGGCGCGGTGCATGGCCGCGAGACGCGCGAGCAGCGTTTCGCCGGCTGGCTCGAGGTGGACCTCGACCTGGCGGCGATCCGCTTCGCTCGTCTTGCGCTTCACGAGGCCGAGCGCTTCGCAGCGCGTGACCAGCGCGACGACGCCGTGATGCTGCGCCTGCAGGCGTTCCGCGAGTTCGCCGATGGTCGCCCATTCGCGATGCGGATAGCCCTTGATGTGCAGCAGCAGCAGGTATTGCAGCGGCGTCACGCCTTCGCTTTGCGCGGCGCGTTCGGAGAAGCGCTCGAAGCGGCGCATCTGGTAGCGGAACTCGGACAGTTGCTGGAAATCGCTTTTCGCCAGCGCGCGTCGGGTATCGTTCATCGGGGCGGTCGGACAGTCGGTTTCGGTAGCGATAAATATATCACAACATGATATAGATGTCCGAATGGTGGCGTATGGAAGGCATTCCGCGTTGCGCCGGCCGTTAGATGGCGTTACGTGCGCTGCATGCGCTACGCGGCCTCGCGCATTTGCGTCTGCCGATAAAGGCCCGTGACGAGATCCGTCTGGGTAATGATCCCGACGAGCCGGCGCGATGCATCGACGACCGGAATGTGGTGGTGGCCCGAATGCGTAAACAGCGGCACGAGCGCGGTGATCGGCATCGTCTCCGGCACGCACGCGACGTCGCGCGTCATCACGGTGGCGACGCTCGCCGGCTGGCCGCCGAACGATTGCGGCAGCCGCGCCGAGAGGCGTTGCCACAGCGGGGTCGGCCGGCGCAGTTGGCGCGTGAGGTCCGCACGCGTGACGATGCCGGTCAGGCGGCCTTCGCCGTCGACGACCGGCAGCGCCTTCACACGGTGGCGGTCGAGCAGCGTGAGCGCGGCCGTCACCGACGTCGACGGCGCGACTTCGATCGCGTTCTTCGTCATCAGGTCGGCGCACGACAGCTGGCCGAACGTGCGCGTATAGGCTTGCATCTCGGTTTCGCGCAGCAGCGCTTCGAGATCGTCCGGATCGACGTCGAGCCATTCGCCGCGACGCTTCAGCACCGCATCGAGGTCGCCGCGCGTGAAGCCGCCGCGCGCCGGTGCGGCGCCGCCTGCCTGCGGTTTCGCTTCGGGGCGCACGCCGCCGTGCGGGTAGCGGTGCCCGGTCAGCGCGTGATAGGCGAGCGCGGCCGACAGCAGGACGGCCGATTGCAGCGCGATCGGCTCCAGCACGAAGCTGAACCCGAGCGAATGAATCGCGGGGCCGCCGACCACGGCCGTGAGCGCGACGGCGCCCGACGGCGGGTGCACGCAGCGCAGCACGAACATGCCGCCGATCGCGCACGCGATCGCGACCGCGGCGGCCGTGATCGGATCGGAGATCCATTGGGCGCACGCGACACCGACCGTCGCCGCGACGAGATTGCCGCCGATGATCGCCCACGGTTGCGCGAGCGGGCTCGCCGGCACCGCGAACAGCAGCACGGCCGACGCGCCCATCGGTGCGACGAGCAATGGCACGAGGCCCGGCGCGCCGGGCAGCAGCCGCATCGTCACGCCGACCGTCGCGATGCCGACGAGCGCGCCCATGCACGAGCGCAGGCGCTCGCGCCAGCCCAGCGACATCGGATGGGGAATGAAGCTGTGCAGCCATTGCCGCAACGTGCGGCGCGACGAAGGGGAGCCTGACGACATGGACGGTAAGCGGTAAAAGAGACGGTGCGGATGCGCGCAGCGACGAGCCGCGAATTATATCGCGTTGTGATACAAATTGTCGCGATGCATCAAGCCGTTGCACGTGCGCGGCGCGCCTTGCTTGCAAAAACCTTTCATCTGATGAGAGCTTGGGCGCGGGGCAAGCGCGCAAATTTGTCTGCAGCGGCGTACAATTCGGGCCACTGAATCCCCCGTCATGCCAGAACCCCGTCCGCGATGCCCGCTCTCCCGCCTTTCTCCCGGCACGGTGATCGATTCGACGTGGTTCGCGGCTGCGTTCCGTTCCCCACCTGACGCGAGCGCCGCCGACGCCTCCCCACTGACTCCCCCAAGCCAATTCAATGGACATGCTCGAAAACATGCGCCTGTTCGTGCGCGTTGTCGAATCCGGCAGTTTTACTGCGGTCGCGAAGGAAATCGACGCGACCACCGCGCAGGTGTCGCGCGCGGTATCGAACCTCGAAGCGCACGTACAGACGCGGCTGCTGCATCGCACGACGCGCCACCTCGGCCTCACCGAAAGCGGCGAACGCTATTTCGAGCGCGCGAAATCGATCCTCGCGGAAATCGACTACGCGAACGCGGAGGCGCGCAATGCGTTGCTGCGGCCGAGCGGCAAGATGCGCATCCATGCGATGACAGGGCTCGGGCAGAGTCATGTCGTGTCGTCGATCGTGCGCTACCAGGAGGACAACCCCGACGTGTCGGTCGAACTGACGCTCGCGCAGCGGATGCCGAATCTCGTCGAGGAGGGCTATGACGTATCGATCGTGACGGCGTCGCAACTGCCCGATTCCGGCTATGTCGCGCAAACCTGCGGCACGAGCTGCAGCGTGCTCGTCGCGTCGCGCGAATATCTGGCGCGCCACGGCACGCCGCAGTCGCCCGACGAATTGCCGAACCACGTGTGCCTGCGCCTCGATACGCCTGCGTCGCCGGCCGGCGAATGGCGGCTCGAGCGCAGCGATGGCGAGGAGGCCGTCTACGAACTGCAGCCCGCGCCGTTCCAGGTCAACGTGCCGGACGCGCTGTGCGTCGCGGTGCGCGCCGGGCGCGGGATCGCGTGCGTCGCGCTGTATACGGTGCTCGACGACATCCGCGAAGGGCGGCTGATCCGCGTGCTGCCCGAGTACCGGCTGCAGACGGTGAGCGTGTATGCCGTCTACGCGACGCGCCGCTATCTCGACGCGAAGATCCGCACGTTCCTCGACCACCTGCGCACGACGCTCACGCCCGCGCTGGAGAACGACCTGCGCGAACTCGACCGGCTGACGACCGAACTGACGCCGGGCGGCCGCAAGCGCGCGTGACGATCCGCGCGGGCGTGCGCCGTGCGAACCGCACGGGCCGCGGCGCGGTTCATGCGCGCGGCGTGATGCGAATCCGCTCGAAGCGTCCCGCGAGCCACGCGTAGGCGGCGATGCCGAGCAGCCCGTGCGCGGCGACGAACCACAATGCGCCGGCGAACGAGCCGGTGCTGGCGACGAAATAGCCGATCACGAGCGGCGTGACGATCCCGGCGATGTTGCCGAGGCCATTGAACACGCCGCCGCTCAGGCCGACCATGCCTTCCGGCGCGGTGTCGGCGAGCACGGCCCAGCCGACTGCCGCGAGCCCCTTGCCGAAGAACGCGATCGTCATCAGCGCGATCACGACCGCATTCGACGATGCGCCGTTCGCCAGCACGAGCAGCGTCGCCATCGCCATCCCCACGAGGAACGGCGTCTTGCGCGCCTTCGACGGATGCATGCCGCGCCGGATCAGCCAGTCCGACAGCACGCCGCCGAGCACGCCGCCCGTGAAGCCGCAGATCGCCGGCAGCGCGGCGACCCAGCCGGCCTCCATGATCGTCATCCCGCGCCCCTTGATCAGGTAGATCGGGAACCACGTGATGAAGAAGTAGGTGAGCGCCGTGATGCAGTACTGGCCGACGTAGATCGCCCACAGGTTCCGGTGGCGGAACAGTTGCGACACGTCGTGCCACGACACGCGTGGCTGTTGGCGCACGCGGTTCGCTTCGAGATCGACGAGCGCGCCGTGCGCGCGCAGGTAGTCGCGTTCCGCGTCGCTCACGCGCGGGTGGCCGTGCGGCTCGCGATACCACGCGAACCACAGCGCGGCGAGCGCGATGCCGAGCAGCCCCATCCACAGGAACACGTGCTCCCAGCCGAGCGCATGCGTGAGCCACGCCATCGCGGGCGTGAACAGCACGACGGCCATGTACTGCGCGGAATTGAACAGGGCCGACGCGGTGCCGCGTTCGGCGGTCGGGAACCAGCATGCGACGATTCTCGAATTGGCCGGGAACGCCGGCGATTCGACGAGGCCGAGCATGAAGCGCATGACGAACAGCGCGAGCGTGGCGGATGCGCCTTGCACGGCGAGCCAGCCGACCGTGCCTTGCAGCATCGTGAAGACCGACCACAGCAGCAGGCTCAGGCCGTACACGCGCCGTGCGCCGAAGCGGTCGAGCAGCCAGCCGCCCGGGATCTGCCCGATCGCATAGGCCCACGCGAACGCGGAAAAGACGATGCCGAGCTGCACGGGCGTCAGCCCGAGGTCGTGCGCGACGCCGGTGCCGGCGATCGACATCGTCGCGCGGTCCGCATAGTTGATGACGGTGACCGCGAAAATCAGCGCGAGGACCGCATAACGGACGCGGCCGATCGTGCGCGAGGCGGCGGGTGACGCGGCGAGGGCGGCGCCGCTGGTTCGATTGGGCATGCGTGTCTCCTGGCCTCCGTCATGCGGAGGCATCCGGTGTTGTAACGAGGGGCGGCCGTGCGGTGTGCCGTGATCAGCGTGTGACGCTGGTCGGCGGGCGCTGGCCCGCGAAGCACGCGGCGAGGTTGGCCAGCACGATCCGTCCCATCTCTTCACGCGTTTCGCGGGTCGCGCTCGCCCGGTGCGGCTGCACGACGACACGGTCGAGCTCGAGCAATTCGGCCGGCACGTGCGGCTCGTTCGCGAACACGTCGAGGCCGACGCCGGCGATCGTGCCGTCGGCGAGTGCGCGAATCAGCGCGGCTTCGTCGACCAGCTTGCCGCGTGCGACATTGATCAGGAATCCTTGGGGGCCGAGCGCGGCGAGCACGTCGGCGGTCACGAGCACGTTGCCGTGATCGGCCGATGCCGCGATCACGAGCACGTCGCTGTCGCGCGCGAGCGCGGCGAGGTCGGGCACGAAGCGATAGCCGCTGTCGCGATGCTCGCGCGGGCCGAAGTAGCTCACAGGCATCCGGAATGCCTGCGCGCGCTGCGCGATCGCGCGTCCGACGCGGCCGAGCCCGACGATGCCGAGCCGCTTGCCGCTCACCTGCGTCGCGAGCGGCTGGGCCGTCTTGCCCCAGCGGCCGGCGCGCACGATGCGCTCGCCGGCGCCGAGGTCGCGCAGCGTCATCAGGATCAGCCCCATCGCCATGTCGGCGACGTCGTCGGTCAGCACGTCGGGCGTCGTCGTCACGTGGATGCCGCGTGCCCGCGCACGCTCGAGATCGACGGCGTCGGTGCCGATGCCGCTGATCGCGACGATCTCGAGCGCGGGCAGCCGGTCCATCAGCGCGGCGGCGAGGCCGTTCGCGCCGCCGGTCACGACACCGCGAATGCGTGCGGCCACGCGATCGAGCAGTGCGTCCGGCTGCTCGGCCGCATACAGCCGGTGCACGGCGTAACGGGTGGACAGTTCGGCGTCGATGGTGTCGGGGAGCGGCTGGGTGAGGAGGATGTCGATGGTCATGAAGCTCTCGGTCGGTATGCGCGGCGCGGGCCGTGCCGCGCATCAGGTGCAACCGAGTATAGAAATCGCATCGATATGCGTCTAACATCAAAAGACTATTGATTGATTCAAGAATTGGATGATTGAACTGCACCAGCTTCGCTGTTTCGTCGCGGTCGCCGAGGAACTGCATTTCGGTCGCGCGGCGCGGCGGCTCTTCATGACCCAGCCGCCGCTCAGCCGGCAGATCCAGTTGCTCGAGCATGCGCTCGGCATCGCGCTGCTCGAACGCAGCAGCCGGCAGGTCAGCCTGACCGCGGCCGGCGAGCGGTTTCTACGCGACGCGCGGCACATCCTCGAATTCTCCGCGCGGGCCGAGCAGGCCGCGCAGCGCGTCGCACATGGCGGCGCCGGCCGCATCACGCTCGGCTTCACGGCGGTCAGCGCATACCGGATGATCCCGATGCTGCTGGCGCATGCCGCGCACGCGCTGCCGGACGTCGACATCGAATTGCGCGAGATGGTGTCGACCGTGCAGATCGATGCGCTGGCGTCGCGGATGCTCGACGCGGGCTTCGTCCGCCAGCGCGCCGCGCGCCAGCCGCTCGAATACCGGCTCGTGCAGCGCGAGCCGATGCTGGTTGCGGTCGCGGAGGGCGCGCCGCTCGCCGCGTGCGAGCGCATCGGCCCCGACGAGCTCGACCGGCAGCCGTTCATCGCGTATTCGCCGAACGAGGGGAAATACTTCCACGACCTGATCTCGGGCCTGTTCGCGAACGCGGGGCGGCTGCCGAACTACCTGCATTATGTCGGGCAGACGCATACGATCCTCGGCCTCGTGCGCGCGGGGCTCGGCGCCGCACTCGTGCCGGCGTCGGCGCGCGAACTGCATGTGGATGGCGTGGTGTTCCGGCCGCTGGCGGGCGCCGACGTGGCGGCCGAGCTGTATCTCGCATGGCGCGCGGACAACGACAACCCGGCGCTGCCGGTGTTCAACGCGATGGTCGAGCGGTTCCTGACCGAGAGCGCCGACGAAGCGGGCGCATAGAGGAGCGGCGCGACGCGCGCGAGCGTCCTGCCCACATGCCGGATTAAAAGTCTGTCGTCTGATGATTCGAGATACCCGCTCGAATCATTTCCGGGTCGTCCGGAATCAGCGGGAATTCCGTTTCTTTGCAAAGGAATCGGCCGGAAATCAACGCCGCAGATCCTCCATTTTCACCTTTGTCACGGGAAAACCCCCATTTTTATCTCATCGGTCGTCGTATTACTGTATCGATACACTAAATCGATACAGTGCGTCGTGAGACGCCATCGCAAAGGAGACGGCCCATGAATACCTACACCCGGCGGCGCTTTCTGCAGACGGTGTCCGCCGCGACGCTCGCGGCCGCAGGCGGCTTGCCGGACGCCGTGCGTGCGCAGCCGGTCGTGACGCTGCGTTGCTCGTCGTCGATGCCGGCCGACCAGAACGCCGCGCACTACGTGTGGTACGAGCGTCTTGCCGCGAACCTGAAGGCGAGTGTCGGCGACGCGATCCGGGTCGACTACTTTCCGAACAGCCAGCTCGGCAAGGAAAGCGATGTCGCGCAGCAGGTCAAGATCGGCGCGATCGACATGATGATCGCGGGTTCGTCGATCTGGGCGACGGTGGCGCCGGAGCTCGGCATGCTCGATCTCGGCTATCTGTTCGACAGCTATGCGCACGTCGCGAAAGTGCTCGACGGCCCGGTCGGTGCCAGCCTGAACGCGCTGCTGCAGAAGCGCGCCGGCTGCTCGGTGCTGACCTGGGGCTCGCATTTCGGCGGGCGCTGCGTGTTCACGAAGCAGCCCGTGCTGGCGCTGCAGGGGCTGAAGGGCACGAAGCTGCGCGTGCTGCCGACGCCGGCGTTCATGGACACCTTCAAGGCGATGGGCGCGGTGCCGACACCGATTCCGTTCGGCGAGCTGTACATGGCCGTGCAGACGGGCGTCGTCGACGGGCTCGAGCACGATCCGGCCACGGTGCTCGCGAGCAAGTTCGACGAAGTGGTGAAGTCGTGCTGGCAATCGCAGCACGTGTTTGCCGCGATGACCGTCGTGATGGGGCGGCGTGCGCTCGACCGGATTCCGGCGAACCTGCGTCCCGCGTTCGATCGCGCGGTGGCCGACGCCACCGCGCAGCAGCGCGCGATTGCCGCGCAGAAGGCCGACCAGGCCGAGCAGGCGCTGAAGCAGCACGGCATGCGCTTCCATCCGATGGCGCCGGCCGAACGCGCGGCGTTGCGGCAGACGATGCACGACCGGCTCTATACGGCATTCGCCACGCAGTATCCGGCGACCGCGCCGCTGTTTCCGGCGATCGCCGCCGGGCGGGGCTGAACGATGGAGACCTGTTCCGTTTCGGGCGCCGCGGCGGCGCCTGGCGCCGGCCGCCCGGCACGCCGCGTCGCGCGCGTGCTGGACGCGATGCTGCGCGCGATCGAATACGTGTCCGCGGCGGTGCTGGCCGTCGATGTGCTCGTCGTGTTCGTGTCGGTCGTGTGCCGTTATTTCCTGCACGACCCGCTCGACTGGACCGAAGAAGTCGCGAGTGCGCTGATGATCGTGCTGGTGTTTTTCGGCGCGGCGACGGTGCTCGGGCGCAGCCAGCACGTCGGCATCGACCTGTTTCGCGGCGCGTTCCCCGTGCGCTGGCAGGGCGCGCTCGTGCAGATCGGCCACTGGATCGTCGCGGCCGTCTCGCTGAACCTGCTGGTGTCGTCGTGCCAGTTGCTGGCGGATTCGTACGACCAGTTGACGCCGGGCGGCTTGCCGGGCTGGATCAACGTGTACCCGATGATGTTCGGCGCGCTGTTCATGACCGTGTTCGCGCTGGCGAACGCGCTCGACGAGCCGCGCCGCCGGGTAATCGGCACGCTCGCGTGCTGCGTGGGGTTCGCGGCCGCGCTGTGCGGATGGAATGCGCTGGCGCCGGCGCATGCGATCGCGCCGGGCCTGCTGCTGGCGGCCGGTTTCGTCGGCGGGCTCGTACTGGGCGTGCCGATCGGCTTCGTACTCGCGTTCTCGGCGCTGCTGTATTTCCTCGCCGACCCGACGCTGCCGCTGCTCGTCTATTCGCAGCAGGTCATGGCCGGCGCCGATCACTTCGTGCTGCTCGCCGTGCCGTTCTTCGTGCTGGCCGGGCTGCTGATGGAATCGAACGGCATGTCCGCGCGGCTCGTCGAGCTGCTGCTGCGGATTTTCGGGCGCGTGCGCGGCGGGCTCGGGCTGATCGTGATTCTCGCGACGGCCTGCTTTTCCGGCGTGTCGGGCTCCAAGCTCGCCGACATCGCGGCCGTCGGCGGGGTCGTTATGCCGGCGGTGCGCCGTGCGCGCCAGGATCCGGACGAAACGGCCGCGCTGCTCGCGTGCAGCGCGGTGATGGCGGAGACCATCCCGCCCTGCGTGAACATGATCATCATGGGCTTCGTCGCGAACATCTCGATTGCCGGGCTGTTCGTCGCGGGCATCGTGCCGGCCGCGGTGCTGGCCGCGTCGCTCGCGGTAGTCACGGTGATCACCGGGCGCCGGATCGACGTCTCGGCGGTGTTCACGGAACGCCGCGCGTGGCTGCCGCTCGCGGGCGGCGCGCTGGTTGCGCTGGTGATGGTCGCGATGATCGGCAAGGGCGTGACGTCGGGGATCGCGACGTCGACCGAGGTGTCCGCGTTCGCGGTGGTCTATGCGCTCGTGGCAGGCTGGCTCGCATTTCGCGAGCTGACCTGGCGGTCGGTCGGGCGCGTGTTCGCGCGTGCCGCGTCGATGGCCGGCGGCATCCTGTTCATCGTCGCCGCGGCGTCGAGCGTGTCGTTCGCGCTGTCGATCGAGCAAATTCCGGCGCTGGTCTCGGGCACAATGACCGCGTTCGCCCACCAGTACGGTGCGACGATGTTCCTGCTGCTCGCGGCGCTGGTCATGATCGTGTTCGGCGCGGTGCTCGAGGGGGCGCCGGCGCTGATCATCTTCGGGCCGCTGCTTGCGCCGATCGCGCTGCAGCTGGGCATCAACCCGCTGCATTTCGGCACGGTCGTGGTGGTGGCGATGGGGCTCGGCCTGTTCGCGCCGCCGGTCGGACTCGGTCTGTTCACGACCTGCGCGATCACGGGCACCGAAGTCCGGCACGTTGCGCGGCCGATGGTGAAATATCTGCTGGTGCTGGTCGCCGCCCTCGTGGCGCTGATTCTCGTGCCGGCGTTTTCGTTGTGGCTGCCGGCCCATTTCGGCCTGTAGCCGCCTTTTACAGCAAGACGACATGAGTACGATTCAGGACGTGGCCCGTCATGCGGCCGTTTCGGTCAGCACGGTTTCGAACGTGCTCAACGGCCGCACCGACCAGATGAAGCAGGAAACGCTCGAACGCGTGAAGGCCGCGATGGAAGTGTTGCAGTACCGGCCCAGCACGCTCGCGCGGCAGCTCAAGACGGGGCAGACGCCGCTCGTCGGGCTGCTGGTGCCGTCGATGGCGAACCCGATGTACGGCTACATCGCGCGCGAGGTCGAGGCCTGCGCGCAGGAACGGTACGGCCATCGCGTGCTGATCGGCAATACGTATCGCGATGCGAAGAAGGAGGCGTCGTTCTTCGACGACCTGTTCGCGCATGGCGTGCGGCGCGTGATCGTGATCTCGTCGCTGGCCGACGAAAGCCACCTCGAGCGCGCGGCCGAGCGCGGGATGACGGTGGTGAGCTATGACCGGCGCGCGACGCCCGGCGAACGGTCGAAGGTCGAACACGTCACGGCCGACAACGAGGCCGCCGCGCGGCTCGCGACGCGTTGCCTGGTCGATGCGGGACACCGGCGGCTCGCGTTCGCGACGGTTGCCGGCATGACGGTGAGCCGCAGCGACAAGATCCGGGGCTTTCTCGAGACGGCGCGCGAGGCGGGCGTCGACGCACACGCGCGGGTGCTCGACGGCGGTCCCGCGAACGAGTACGGCGACGCCGTGATCGTCGACGTGGGGCGCGCGCTGGGCGTCGCGCTTGCGGCCGATCCGGCGCGGCCGACCGGCATCGTCGCGGTCAACGACCTGTTCGCGCTTGGCCTGATGGCCGGCTTGCGCGATGGCGGCCTGCGCGTGCCGGACGACGTGTCGGTCGTCGGGATGGACGGTCATTTCCTGTCGGCGATTTCCAATCCGGCGCTGACCACGGTGCAACTGCCGGTCACCGAGATGGCCGAGGACATGGTGCGGCGTGTGATGCGGCCGGACGGCGACAAGCCGCTGGCGCCCGAGCCGCACGTATTCTCCGGCGTGACGCTCGTCGAGCGCGCCTCGGTTGCATCGCCGCCGCAAGCGGGCGATTCGCATGGAGGGGCCGCATGACGCGCGTCTTCGTCACGCATCCGTCGGGGATGCTCGACCGTTATTTCGGCGCGAAGGCCATGCGCGCGCTGCAGGCGATCGCGGACGTCACGTGCAATCCGCTCGATCGCGAGCTGGGCACGGACGAACTGATCGCGGCCGCGCAGGGTTGCGAGGCGATGATCGCGTACCGGCAGACGCCCGCGCCGCGTGCGCTGTTCGCCGGGTTGCCCGCACTGGCGGCGTTCCTGCGTTGCGCGGTCGATATCCGCACCGTCGATGTCGACGCGGCGAGCGCGTTCGGCGTGCTGGTCACGCAGGCGAGCCCCGGCTTCGCGCCGGCGGTCGCCGAGTGGGTGATCGGCGCGATGATCGATCTCACGCGCGGTATCGGCCGTTATGCGTCGGCCTACCACCAAGGGATGCCGCCCGTGCCGCAGATGGGGCGCGAATTGCGCGGCAGCACGCTCGGCCTGATCGGTTACGGGCAGATCGCGCGCCACCTCGCGCCGGTCGCGACGGCGCTCGGGATGCGCGTGCTCGTCAGCGATCCGTACGTGCGCGTCGATGCGCCGAGGCTCGAACAGGTCGAATTCGCGGCGCTGTTGCAGGCGGCCGATTTCGTCGTGTGCCTCGCGCCGGCGACGCCGGCCACCGCGAACCTGATCGATGCGGGCGCGTTCGCGGCCATGAAGCCGGGCGCGTATTTCATCAATGCGTCGCGCGGCGAACTGGTCGACGAGCAGGCGCTGTACGAGGCGCTCGACACCGGCCGGCTCGCGGGCTGCGCACTCGACGTCGGGCGCGCGCCAGACCAGATGCCGACGCCCGCGCTCGCGGCCCATCCACGCGTGATCGCGACGCCGCACGTCGGCGGCCTGACGCTGCCCGCAGTCGAGCACCAGGCGCTCGAGACGGTCGATCAGCTCGCCGCGCTGCTCGCCGGAAGCGTGCCGCGCGGTGCCGTCAACGCGGCGCACGCCTCGCGGCTGGCGCGCTGGCCCACGGCAGGGGCCGATACCGGGGCGGGCGCGCGATGAGACCCGACACACCCACCGGGCGGACGGCCGACGCGTGCGATTGCCACATCCACATCTATGACGACGCGTATCCGCTCGCGCCGACGGCGACGTTCCGTCCGCCGCACGCGCCGGTGGATGCGTATCGCCGGGTGCAGCAGACGCTCGGCCTGGCCCGCGTCGTCATCGTGCAGCCGACCGGCTATGGTGTCGACAACCGTTGCCTGCTCGAAGCGCTGGCTGCATTCGGCCCGCAGGCGCGCGGCGTCGCGACGTTGCCGGTCGACGTGCCGGATGCCGAGCTGGCGCGGTTGCACGCGGCGGGCGTGCGCGGCGTCCGGTTCATGACGTTGGCGGGCGGCCTGGCGCGGTGGGACGAGCTGGAGCGGGTGGCCGCGCGGATCGCGCCGCTTGGCTGGCACGTCGACGTGCAGCTCGACGGCCGGACGCTGCCCGAGGTCCTGCCGTTGCTGTCCTCGCTACCGGCGCGTGTCGTGATCGATCACACGGGCAAGTTCCTGACACCGGTCGCGCCGGACGCGCCTGCGTTTCTCGCGCTGCGGCGTCTGCTCGACCGCGGCCACGCCTGGGTGAAGCTGTCCGCGCCGTACGAGACGTCGCGCTCGGGCGCGCCCGGTTACGACGATGTCGCGCGTCTCGCCGCCGTGCTGGCGCGCGACCACTCGGCGCGTTGCGTATGGGGCAGCAACTGGCCGCACCCGAACGCGTCGCCGGTCCCCGACGACCTGCGCCTGCTCGGCTGGCTGGACGACTGCACGGCGGACGACGCGGTCAGCCGCGCGATTCTGGTCGACAACCCGACCGTACTTTACGGATTCTGAGTCGGCTGCCAGGACGAAACCGAGCGTCACAAGCTTTCAATCCGGAAGCTTGCACAAGCGATGCCAAGCAATCCTGACCGAGCACGACAGGTCGCAGTCCTGCGAATCCTTACCGTGCTGAAAGCGGGTTCGCTGCCGGTGTTCCAACGGAGGAACGCGAGGCTTCACTGCACTGCGACAACTGCTTGACGCTGCATGCCGGTCGGCGCAGGATACGTCCGTGCATGTGGAGTGGGACGCGCCGGCCGCGCGGTTCCTGCACCCGCGATACGCAGAAAAACAACGATGAGCCTTTACGCACTCGTACCGGAATACCGGCCCCGCGTTTCTCGGCCCGCCGGAACAATGCTTCTCCCGACGCCCGTCGCGTCACGTATCCGTCATCCCGTTTCGTACCGTGCATCGGTACACTTTCCCGTCCGCGCGCGAGCCGCGACGATGAGCGGCGCCCGTCCGGCGCGCCGCATCGCAGCGTCGTCTGCCGCTCCTCACCAACGCATCCTGAACGGCGCCTACACCGGCGTCTCGTGACGTCCGTCGCGCCCATCCTTGCATTGCGCCGCCGGCCTGCCTGACTGCCCGGCGGCACCGGAGTCCGAAGCATTTCGATTGAGCTTGAAAAGGCAAACGCAAGCAGTTCGGTTCGAGGTTCAAGGAGAAAAACTCATGTCGCAGCTTTCGAATGAAGAAGCAAACGGCAGTTCGGGGAATGGCAAGGTCAAGCTGATCAAGTGGGCGATCATCATCGCCGGCGTCGCGATCGCGGCACCGGCGGCGTTGTTCATCCTGAAGGGGGTGATCGCACTGGTCACGGCGGCCGTGATCGGCCTCGGCGCGATCTATTTCGCGCCGGTCGTCGCGATGAAGTTCGCGAACCAGAAGGTGAAGATGATCGTCCAGGAGGCGCAGGCGAATCCGATCGAGACGCTGATCAACCAGCTCGCGGAGAAGCGCCAGGCGGCCCAGAAGTTCGCGGACAGCATCACCGCGTTCCGCACCGAGGTGAAGAACTTCGAGAGCAAGACGGAGCTGTTCGAGAAGCAGTATCCGGACGACGCGCCGCGCTTCCGGCAGCAGCTCGACACGATGAAGCAGCTGCTCTCGTTTCGCGAGGGGCGGTACAAGCAGGTGCAGGCCGAACTGAAGAATTTCGCATCGGCGATCGATCGTGCGAAGGCGATGTGGGACATGTCGCAGGCCGCGCAGCAGATGAACAAGCTCGCGGGCCGGCAGGCGTCCGACACGTTCGAGCAGATCAAGACCGACGTGGCCGTCGATTCGGTGATGCGCTCGGTCAACAAGGCGTTTTCCGAAATGGAGACGTCGCTGATGGATAACCCCGAGGTCAAGCAGGCACAGCAGCAGGCGGTGATGAACGCGCCGCATGCGCCCGGGCTCGACGCGACGACCCGCGCGCAACTGCCGTCGAAACAACAATAACTTCCTGCAGGCTCGCAACCATGAAAAAACTTCTTGGCGCCATCGCATTTCTGGTCGTGCTCGTCGGCGTATGGATCGTGCATCAGGGCGGCCTGTCGACGCTGATTCCCGCGCATGACGCGGCCCCGGCCTCGACGTCCGCGCAAAGTGGCGACAGCGGCCCGTCCACGCAGACGTCGCCGTCGTCCAACGTGCTGCCGGCCGGCTTCACGCCGCAGGCCAGCGCGCTGAAATCGATTGCAGAAAACGGTATCGTGCGGATCTCCGTGCAGAACCCGAGCGAACCGTTCTTCGGCGAGGACAAGGGCACGCCGCACGGCTTCAACGTCGAATTCGCGCGGCTGCTGTTCGCGGATCCGTCGTTCTCGCACGGCGGCAAGCCGGTCGTCGTCGATACGCGTCACGAGGTCGACACGTATCCGGGCGTGCCGAAGCAGCTGCTCGATACGGATGCGAAGGGGAACCACGTGGTCGACGTGGCGATGGACGGGCTGACGTTCCCGGACAACACGCCGTCGGGCATCGTCTATTCGGTGCCGTACGTCGACGATTTCGGCTATTCGCTGATCGTGCGGCGAGGCTCCGCGATCCGCTCGACCGACGATCTCGCGGGCAAGACGGTCGGCATCCTGAAGGGCGACCCGGACGTGCGTGCGTTCGTCACGCGCCAGTATCCGAACGTGAAGTTCGTCGAGGTCGACGATTCCGATCCGGCCTTCATCGCGAAGAGCATCGACGGCCATGCGGTCGACGCGTTCATCTACGACTATCCGTTCGCGGTCAGCTCGATCAAGGACACCGACCTGAAGTTCGCGGTGACCAAGCTCGACGGCTCGAACATCGCGTACAAGATCGGCGTGCGCGCCGACGACCAGGATCTGCTGATCTACCTGAACGCCGCGATCGCGAAGCTCAAGCAGTCGCCGCAGTATCTCGACCTGCTGCGCAAGTACTTCGTCAGCGACCAGGCGGTGACGACCGCGGCCGCGTCGGGCGAGCATACGTACGTGGTGAAGGCGGGCGACACGCTGAACCTGATCGCCGCGAGCAAGCTCGGCAGCGGCCAGCGCTATCGCGAGATTCAACGCCGCAACAACCTCGCCAACCCGAACCTGATCCTGGCGGGCCAGCATCTGGTGATTCCGGTGCGGTAACGGCGGCGTGACGTGAACGAAGGAAGCGGAAGGGACGTGAAGGACGGCGCGTGGCCCGGCGGAGAGGATCCGCCGGGCCGCGTGCTTTTCTGCGTCAATGCGTGATCGACAGGAACAGGTAGGCAGCGAACAGCGACAGGTGCACGACGCCGTGCAGCACCGTCGTACGCCCCTGGCTGAGCGTCAGCGTGCTGACCAGCAGGGTGAGCGCCAGCAGCACGGTTTCCATCGGGCCGATGCCGAGCGTGAGCGGCTGGCCGACCCAGATGAACACGGCCGCGACGGTCGGGATCGTCAGCCCGATACTCGCGAGCGCCGAACCGAGTGCGAGGTTCATGCTGGTCTGCAGGCGATTCGCACGCGCGGCGGTGACGGCCGCGAGCGCTTCCGGCAGCAGCACGAGCGCGGCGATCACGATACCGACCGCGGCCTCGGGCGCGCCGAGCTTCATCACCGCATGCTCGACGGCCGGCGACAGCAGCTTCGCGAGCAGCACGACCGCGACGAGACTCACGAACAGCAGCACCAAGCTGATCAGCGCAGTGCGGCCGCTTGGCGGCGCCGCATGCACCGATTCGTTCGCGCTGTCGTGCCCGGTGAGGAAGTAGTCGCGGTGGCGCACGGTCTGCACGAACACGAACGCGCCGTACAGCACGAGCGACGCCACGCCGGCGAATGCGAGCTGCGATTTCGAGAAGAACGGGCCCGGCGCGGCGCTCAGGTAGTTCGGCATCACGAGCGACAGTACCGACAGGGAAGCCAGCACCGCGAGCGCCTTGCTGGCGCCGCGCCCCTGGAAGTCCTGCTCGCCGTGCTTCCACGCGCCGACCAGCAGGCAGATACCGACGATGCCGTTGCAGATGATCATCACGGCGGCGTACACGGTGTCGCGGGCGAGGCCCGATTTCTCCGGGCCCGCGCCGAGCATCACCGACACGATCAGCGCGACTTCGATGACGGTCACGGCGATCGCGAGCACGAGCGTGCCGAACGGTTCGCCGACGCGGTGCGCGACGACTTCGGCATGGTGGACGGCGGCGAACACGGCGCCGGCGAGGGCGGCGGCGAACACCGCGATGACGAGGCCTTCGGCCGGTACGACGCGCGACAGCGCGAGAACCAGCCAGGCGGCAAGCGGGGCCACGAGGGTCCAGCGCGGGAGCTGGTTGGACGAGAGCGGCATGAAGGGTTTCCTTATGCGAGTGGCGGCGCGCGACGCGCCGTCACGGGTTGACGAAGCCCGGCCGTACTATCCGCCGAACGAGGATGATGAAACCGAAGGAGGGCGGCACGCAACGGTGCTGCCCGGGGTTCGCCGCCATGAGGCGGCGAGGGGCGCGGGCGGGCCGGAGCCCGTCGCGGGATGAAACGATTCGATGCGGCCGGCCGCGAACGACGAGGCGAGCACGTGTGACGACGCACGGGCCGGAGGCTCGGTTCCGACCCTGGAAGGGCGGCCGGCAATGGACGGCGGTGGCGACGTGACACGCGGTTTCCCCCTGAAATCCGGCAGTTTGTCGAATTTTATCAGGCGTTTGGGGGTCACTATCTCATATTCGAATGCTTTCATAGACCTTTCGGTTTACAAAAAGTGCCCCGGCCTTTCGATTTTTTTGTCTTTGCAGGTTTCGTAACGGTCTCTTGCACGACAAATTCGGGCTCGCCCTGACATAAATCTACCGACCGGTCGGTTTATAATCGCTCGCACCTCCACTTCATGACGGATCGCAAGCGATGGCTGTTTCTTCTGCACATTCGGTGAACTCGGGCGCGCTGGCGCCATCGGCCGTCGTCGGCGTGATCGGCGCCGGCGCGATGGGCGCGGGCATCGCGCAGGTCGCGGCGGCGGCCGGCCATGCGGTGCTGCTGTACGACCTGAACGAAGCCGCTTGCGACAAGGCGCTGGCCGGCATCCGCGCGCAGTTCGCGCGGCTCGCGGAGAAGGGCCGGCTCGAACCGGCGCAGGCCGATGCGGCCGGCGCCCGGATTCGCGCGGTGCGTGAACTGGCCGATTTCGCGGGCGCCGCGCTGATCGTCGAGGCGGCGGCCGAGCGGCTCGACGTGAAGCGCGAGATCTTCGCGACGCTCGAGCGCCATGTCGATGACGCGTGCCTGCTGGCCACCAATACGTCATCGATCTCGATCACGTCGATCGCGGCCGGGCTGCGTGTGCCGCAGCGCGTCGCCGGCCTGCATTTCTTCAACCCGGCGCCGCTGATGGCGCTCGTCGAGGTGGTCAGCGGGCTCGCGACCGCGCCGGAAGTCGCGCAGGTGCTGGTTGCGACCGCCGCCGCGTGGGGCAAGCAGCCCGTGATGGCGAAATCGACGCCGGGCTTCATCGTGAATCGCGTCGCGCGGCCGTATTACGCAGAGGCGCTGCGCGTGCTGAACGAGCAGGGCGGCGCGCCGGCATCGATCGACGCGGTGATGCGCGAGGCCGGCGGCTTCCGGATGGGGCCGTTCGAGCTGATGGACCTGATCGGCCACGACGTGAACTTCGCGGTGACCGAATCGGTGTTCCGCGCGTATTTCAACGATCCGCGCTACACGCCGTCGCTGATCCAGCAGGAACTCGTGAACGCGGGCTTCCTCGGGCGCAAGTCGGGCCGCGGCTTCTATTCGTATGCGGACGGCGCGACGCCGCCCGCACCCGATCTCGAAGCGCCGCGCGACGCGCCGGCCGACGTCGCATTGTTTGCGCAGGACGGCCCGGCCGCCGCGCTGCATGCGCGCTTCGCCGAACGCATTCCGGGCGCCCGGCAGGCCGGCGCGCATGCCGACGACCTGCTCGCGACGGCCGGCCGCGCATCGATCGCGCTGACCGACGGCCGTACCGCGACCGAGCGCGCCGCGCAGACGGGCGCGGCTGATCTCGTGCTGGTCGATCTGGCGCGCGATTACGCGCAGGCCGGGCTCGTCGCGCTGACGCGCGCGCTCCAGTGCAGCGACGCGGCCTATGCGGACGCGGTCGGCCTGTTCCAGCACTCGGGTTTTCGCGTCGTCGGCGTCGCGGACGTGCCGGGCATGGTCGCGATGCGCACCGTCGCGATGCTCGCGAACGAGGCGGCCGACACGGTGAACCAGGGCGGGTGCTCGCCCGCCGATCTCGATCTCGCGATGGAGAAGGGCGTGAACTACCCGTGCGGCCCGCTCGCGTGGGCCGATGCGATCGGCATCGGCCGCGTGCATCGCGTGCTGTCGAACCTGGCGGCGAGCTACGGCGAGGACCGCTATCGCGTGTCGCCGCGTATCGCCGCGCTGCATGCGGCCGGCCGCACGTTCCGGTCGTAGCCGTCGCCCCCGTCACTTCGAACACGATAACGACATCACTCCATTGGAGGAGCACCCCGATGACTCACCCGACGCATCCCGCCGCCGCCCTCGAGCCGATCGAGACCGCCAGCCGCGACGAACTGCAGGCGCTGCAGCTCGAGCGCCTCAAGTGGTCGCTGAGCCACGCGTACGACAACGTCCCGCACTATCGCCGCACGTTCGAGGCGGCGGGCGTGCATCCGGACGACCTGAAGTCGCTCGCCGATCTCGCGAAATTCCCGTTCTCGACCAAGCACGATCTGCGCGACAACTATCCGTTCGGGCTGTTCGCGGTGCCGCGCGAGCAGGTCGTGCGCGTGCACGCGTCGAGCGGCACGACCGGCAAGCCGACGGTGGTCGGCTACACCGCGCGTGACATCGACACGTGGGCGAACGTGACTGCGCGCTCGATCCGCGCGGCCGGCGGCCGCCCGGGCGACACGCTGCACAACGCGTTCGGCTACGGGCTCTTCACCGGCGGGCTCGGGATTCACTACGGCGCGGAACGGCTCGGCTGCATGGTCGTGCCGATGTCGGGCGGGCAGACCGAGAAGCAGGTGCAGCTGATCCGCGATTTCGAGCCGAAGATCATCCTCGTCACGCCGTCATACATGCTGAACCTGATCGACGAGATGGTGCGGCAGGGGATGGACCCGGCCGAATCGTCGCTGAAGATCGGCATCTTCGGCGCCGAGCCGTGGACGCAGGCGTTGCGCGAGGAAGTCGAGACGCGCGTGGGCATCGACGCGCTCGACATCTACGGGCTGTCGGAGGTGATGGGCCCGGGCGTCGCGTGCGAATGCGTCGAGACGAAGGACGGCCCGGTGATCTGGGAAGACCATTTCTATCCGGAGATCATCGACCCGGTCACGGGCGAAGTGCTGCCCGACGGCAGCCAGGGCGAGCTGGTGTTCACGTCGCTGACGAAGGAGGCGATGCCGGTGATCCGCTACCGCACGCGCGACCTCACCGCGCTGCTGCCGCCGACCGCGCGCGCGATGCGCCGGCTCGCGAAGATCACGGGCCGCTCCGACGACATGCTGATCGTGCGCGGCGTGAACGTGTTCCCGAGCCAGATCGAGGAGATCGTCGTCGCGCTGCCGCAGCTGTCGGGCCAGTTCCAGATCACGCTGTCGCGCGACGGGCACATGGACCGGCTCGACCTCGCGGTCGAACTGCGCTCCGAAGCGGCCGCGTCCGTCAGCGAAAGCGATCGCACGGCGCTCGCGCGCGAGTTGCAGCACCGGATCAAGACGATGGTCGGCGTGTCGTCCGGCGTGACGGTGCTGGCCGCGGGCGGCATTCCCGCGACCGCGACCGGCAAGGCCCGGCGCGTGATCGATCGCCGCCAGGCCGCCTGATTCCCCTGTTTGCCGTTCAACCCGAGGAAACCTGTTCAATGGATGGATTGAAGACCCTGGCCGTCACGGTCGATGCGCGCGGCATCGCAACCGTCGCGCTGCAGCGCGGCGACGTGCTCAACGCATTCGACGAGACGATGATCGCCGAACTGACCGACGCGTTCGCCACGCTCGGCCGGCGTGACGACGTGCGCGCGATCGTGCTGCGTTCGGAGGGCCGCGCGTTCTGCGCGGGCGCCGACCTGCAGTGGATGCAGCGCGCGAGCGCGAACGATGCGGCCGCGAACCTGCGCGATGCGGAGCGGTTCGCCGCGATGATGCGCGCGATCCGGCAATGCCCGAAACCGACGGTGGCGCGCGTGCAGGGCCATGCGTTCGGTGGTGGCGTCGGCCTGTGCGCGGCGTGCGACATCGTGATCGCGAGCGATCACGCGCGCTTCTCGGTCAGCGAGGCACGCTTCGGGATCCTGCCGGCCGTGATCGGCCCGTATCTGGTCGAGGCGGTCGGCCAGCGCCAGGCGCGCCGCCTCGCGCTGACGGCGACCCAGCTCGCCGCGGGCGAAGCGGTCGCGATCGGCCTGATCCACCAGGCCGTGCCGCTCGATGCGCTCGACGAAGCGCTCGACCGGACACTCGCCGAACTCGGCCGTAACGGCCCGAACGCGCTGACGGAGATCAAGCGTTTCTTCGATGCGATCGGCGAGTATCCGCCGTCGGACGAGCGCGCGGCGTTCACCGCGCAGACGATCTCCCGCGTGCGGGCGACGCCGGAAGCGAAGGAAGGCTTCGCCGCGTTCTTCGCGAAGCGGCCGCCGGCCTGGGAGGCGGGCACCGAGTAACGGGAAACCGAGGGGAAACCAGGGCGAAACGGCGGCGCTCGGCGGTGCAGCGGGCCCGGCCGAATTTTGCGGCTCGGGCGCGGGCGCTTGCTCTACAATGCGTGACCTCCGGCGTGCTGCCGGCCCAGCCCCGACCGATTCTTCATCCGATGATCGTCAACCGCCTTATCTCCGAGATCCTGTTCGGCTTCACCGGCCTGATCGGCCTCATCAACCCGATCGGCATCGCGTTCCTGTTTCTCGAACGAACCGAGGCGCTCACCGAGCAAGAACGCGATCTGCTCGCGAGGAAGGTCGCGTTCAACGCGTTCGTCGTGCTGATGGTCGCGTTCTTCGCCGGCACGCCGGTGCTGCATTTCTTCGGGATCTCGATGGAAGCGCTGCGGATCGGCGGCGGCTTCGCGGTTGCGGTGGCCGGCTGGCAGATGCTGAACGAGCCCGACGGGCCGGGCGGCGGCGACACGCCGGTCAAGCCGATCGACGCGAACGCGATCATGACGCGCGCATTCTTCCCGCTGACCATGCCGCTGACGGTCGGCCCCGGCTCGATCGCGACCGCGATCGCGCTGAACGCGAACCGCACGCACAAGCTGTCGGAGTTCGCGCTGTCGAGCATCGTGTCGATCGCCGTCTCGGTGCTGGTGGCGATCGTGATCTGGCAGGTCTACAGCCGCTCCGCGCTGCTGTCGCGCTACCTCGGCAGCGAAGGCACCAAGGTCGCGAAGCGCGTGTCGGCGTTCCTGCTGCTGTGCATCGGCGTGCAGATCATGCTGACCGGTTTTTCCGCGTTCCTGCAGCCGATCGCCGACCAGGTCAAGTAAGCAAGCAGCCCGCGCCGCTGCGCACGTGCTGCGCGGCCGGCGCCCGTACAACCTCGCGCTGACGACCACTCCCTTCGCACCTTGCGGCGACACCGCACGCATTTTTGCCGCCCGGGATACCATGCGACGGTCCGGCGGATGCGCGGCGCGCATCCGGCCGTCAGCTCAACTTCAATGGCGAGGCGTGCAATGGAATACGTGAAATTCGGATCGACGGGGCTGGAGGTGTCGAAGCTGGTGCTGGGTTGCATGACGTTCGGCGAACCGTTACGCGGCACGCATCCGTGGACGCTGCCGGAAGCGCAGAGCCGTCCGATCATCCAGCGGGCGGTCGAAGCCGGCATCAACTTCTTCGATACCGCGAACATGTATTCCGACGGCACGTCGGAGGAGATCGTCGGCCGCGCGCTGCGCGATTTCGCGAAACGCGACGACATCGTGATCGCGACCAAGGTGTTCTACCGGATGCGGCCCGGGCCGAACGGCGCGGGGCTGTCGCGCAAGGCGATCATGACCGACATCGACCAGAGCCTGAAGCGGCTCGGCACCGACTATGTCGATCTCTACCAGATTCACCGCTGGGACGACGGCACGCCGCTCGAGGAGACGCTCGAGGCGCTGCACGACGTCGTGAAGGCCGGCAAGGCGCGCTATATCGGCGCGTCGTCGATGTTCGCATGGCAGTTCGCGAAGGCGCTGCACACGTCGAAGCAGCACGGCTGGACCCGCTTCGTCAGCATGCAGAACCACCTGAACCTGCTGTATCGGGAAGAGGAGCGGGAAATGCTGCCGCTGTGCGAAGACGAAGGAATCGCGGTGATTCCGTGGAGCCCGCTCGCGCGCGGCCGCCTCACGCGCAACTGGGACGAGTCGACCGAGCGGCAGCAGAGCGACGCGGTCGGCCAGCGGCTTTACGATGCGACGGCGGAGTCGGACAAGGCGGTCGTCGATGCCGTGGCGGCGATCGCGGCCGCCCGCAACGTGCCGCGTGCGCAGGTCGCGCTTGCCTGGGTCGCGCAGAAGCGCGGGGTCACCGCGCCGATCGTCGGCATTTCGAAGCCGCAGCAGCTGGACGACGCACTGGCCGCGCTCGAACTGAAACTGACCGACGACGAGATCGCGACGCTCGAACGCCCGTACGTGCCGCACGCGGTCGCCGGGATCAACTGAGCGGCGCCGCCGCGCGGCCGTCAGCGCGCGGCGTCGAGCATCGGGTAGGTGAACAGGCCGAAGTGGATGACGTTCAGCCCCGCATGCGCGAGCGCGGACGCGAGCAGCCCGCCGCGCCGCCAGGCGAGGCCGTAGCCGATGCCGGCCACCGTGCCGAGCACGATCCATTGCCAGCCGCCGGCGGCGTGCGCGGCGCCGAACAGCACCGCGCCGATCGCAAGCGCGGCCCACGGCCCCCATGCGAACGCGCGTAGCGCACGCGTTAGCCCGCCCTGCACGTAGCCGCGGAACAACGCTTCCTCGGCGAGCGTCACGAGCAGCAGGTTGTTCACGAGCCACAGCCAGCCCGACGGCGGCCATTTGGGCGCCCAGCCGACCATCCCGATCGCGAGCGCGCCGGTCAGGCACGCGGCCGCCGTTGCGACGGCCGCCACCGCGCCGGTGCGCAGCGCGCGCGACAGCGGGACGTCGGGGGCGACCCACGGCAGCACCCATACCAGCCACAAGCCGACGAGCGGCTTGTCGAGATTCAGGTACATCGTGAACGGCACGGCATCCGGCGTGAAGCGCGTCGGGCCGATCACGCGCGGATTGTGGAAGCCGGGAATCAGGTGCAGGCTGAGCGCGATCGCGACGGCGGCAAAGACGACGTGCGCGGCGATGCGCACCGCGCGTGGGCGCTCGGGCATCACGCCCCAGGCTGCCGCGCCCAGCAACGCGAGCGGGGCCAGCGCGAGCGGCCCGAGCTTGCCGAACGCCAGCGCGCACGCATAGCCGAGCGCGGCGAGGCCGACGCTCAGGCCGTGCTGCGGGCGATGCCACGCGAACGCGGCGGCCGCGAACAGCGCGAGCCAGATCGTGGCGGACGGAAGGAGCGAAAGGGACATGACAGGAGCGGCATTCGTCGGACGAGACGCCGCGCATCATACAGCAGCCGGCTTGCGATGCCGGTGGAGAGCGGTCAGCGGCCGGCGGTTTCGGTGACGCTGTCGCGGCCCGGGACGTGGACGCTGTTGCGCTCGCGCATCCGCCGCCGGTACCAGAACGTCCACAGCAGCAGACAGCCGAACACGGTGTAGCCCATGATCGGCGACACGACCAGCACGCGTTCGACCGGCCAGGTCACGACCATCCAGAGGCGCAGCAGCATTTCCAGCGTCATGAACGCGCCCCACACGAAGGTCATCCGCCGGAGCATCTGCCGCAGCCCCGGCTGCGCTTCCCAGACGGTTTCGAAATGCGCGGCGCCGCCATCCATCTCGCGGGCCACCGTGGCGCGGGCCAGGTAGAAGATCAGCGGGCGTTCGCGGAACAACGACAGCAGGAACACGACGCCGATCGTGCCCGACGCGAGCGATTCGCGCATCAGCAGCGTGCGCGCGCTGCCGCCGAGCGCCATCCCGAGGATCGACAGCGCGATGCCCAGCAGCACGATGGCCGCTACCGCATCGACGCGGCGCGAGCGGATGAATTCGACGATCGACCAGACGATCGGCGGGACCGCCGACGCGTACAGCGCGCCGGTTTCGCCGAAAGACGGCTGCGCGGCCCGGTAGGCAATCCAGGGCAGCACCAGGTTGACGAAGAGTTCGAGAATCAGTCCGGCTCGCGGTTTCACGGTGAGCAATTCCACGCAGGTTGGGGCGAACCTGCAAAGGGCGTGGTGGCCCGCGGTTGCCCCGAAAAGGGTTCGATTGAGTATATCGAAGAATCGGGCCGGGCTGCGGTGCCGTGTCGGCCGCGTGCCGTCGGCGCCGGTGTCGGTGCCATCGTCATGGAAGCCCCGCGGCCGGCAGCGTGATCGTGACCGTGGTGCCCTGCAGCATGACGCTGTGCACGTGGATCGTGCCTTCGTGCCGCTCGACGACGGTCTTGACGAACGCCATGCCGAGCCCGACGCCGCTGGTTTCCGGCTGGCCGGCGGTGCGGAAGCGCCGGTAACGCTCGAACAGCCGCGTCTGGTCCGCGCTGCTGATCCCGCACCCGCTGTCGCGGATCGTGCAGCGCACGGTCTTGCCGTCGGCGCCCGGCTCGACCCTGCATTCGATGCTCGTCAGCGACGCGCTGTACTTGATGGCGTTGTCCAGCAGGTTGATCAGCGCGCGCGACAGCAGTGCCGGGTCGCCCAGCACGATCGTGTCGTCGCGCCGCGGCACGTCGTCGATCGACATGGATTTCCGGTGCGCGAGCGGCCACACCGCGTCGCGTGCCTCGTTCATCAGGTCGGCGAGGTTGACCGGCACGCGCTCGTAGTCGCTGGCCTCCGCACGCGAGAGCTGCGCGAAGCCGTCGGCCAGCGCCAGCGTGTGCCGCGCCAGCTTGCCGATTCTCGCGAACTGCTGCTTCATCTGCACGTCGCCCGCCCGTCGCGCCTGCGTGTCGATCAGGATGATCAGCGAGGTCAGCGGGGCGCGCATGTCGTGCGAGAACAGCGTCAGCATGTCGTTGCGCTGGCGCTCGAGCATGTCGCGGCGGACGGTCGCGTGGCGCAAGGTTTCCAGTGCGTCGTGGATCTGCGTGATCTCGGGCCCGATGCCGCGCGGCATCGCGACGTGCGACGTATCGCCATCGCTGAGCGCGACGATCCGGCGGCCGAGCGCATCGAGCGGCTTCGACAGCAGTCGCTGCACGCCGCGCGCGAGCGAGGCCAGGATCGCGACGCACAGTGTCGTGGCGAACGCCGACAACGCGACCTTGATCCGGGCGGTGTTCCGGCCGCCGATCGCGCGACGCCGGGCCAGGTCGATCACGTGGTCGCGCAGCCGCTCGCTCGGCCGGAAATGCGGCACGATCGCGCGGGAAAAGTCGGCCGCACTCATCGCATAGACGCCGTTCTTGCCGCCGGCGACGGCCGCGTCGACGAGCGGCAGGATGTGCGCGTCGAAGGCCGCGTTGAGCTGCGCGTATTCGCGCGCCACGTCAGGGTCGTCGAGCTGCGCGCCGATCGAGCCGTCGATCAGCGCGCGCAATTGCTCGATGCGGCCGCGCATCCGCATGATGTCCGCGAACTGCGTGCGCTCGAGCGCCTGCCGCGCGAACATCGGCGCAATGAGCAGCGAGCCCGTGCGGCCCGCGTATTCGCGAAGATCGCCGAGGAGCCGCGCGAGCAGGATCGCACCCGAGGTGCGCGGGTCGCCCATCGCGGTGTCGGTCATGGCGCCGTCGATCAGCAGCGACAGCGTGTCGACGATCCGGAACAGGCGCGCCTGCGCGTGCTGGATATCGTGAACGCCGCGTGTCGCGCGCGGCCGCATGCCGAGTGCATCGACTTCCATACGCGCATCGGCGAGCGTGATCCGGACCGAGTCGAGTGCATGCAGCAGGGTGCTGCGTTCGCGATCGTCGAGCACGGTCGCTTGCGCGATGCCGCCGCGAAAATGGTCGAGCGCCTGGTCGGAACGCACGCGCGCGGCGAGCAGGTGGCGGATCTCGATCGCGCCGTCGTCCTGCGGGCGCACCAGCAGGTCGTTCGTCGGGCCGCGTTCGGCCGAGATCACGTTGGCGGCGCTCATCGCGCCGCGGACGAATTCGAAGCTCTGCAGGTCGGCGTTCTCCTGCCGGTATTGCCGGACACTCCCCCAGATGATCGTGCCGCACAGCAAGGCCAGCAGCGTGGTGACGAGTGCGAAGCCGATATGGGTCTTCTGCTGGATCGTCAGCGATCGAATGTTATATGCGCGTTCCCGGCTAAACGAGAATGAACGATTCATGACACACCATGTTTGCAAGCTATCCCGGGTGGGCCCGTATTCTCGGCCTGTCGGCGCCGCGACACCGTAAGGTTTTGTGGGGGGCGGGGGCCGCCTTCAAGGGGGCGGCAACGATCCCGGCAGGGAGGCCGGATCGTGCCTTGCACAGGATCACCTTGCGTCAGTGTCCTGTCGACATCGGACGAATCGCGCTTGATCCGGAGAAACCCTGAGCGCGCATCGAACCAGCGGCGCATTACGACGGATGGTTTGGATTGCGAATGTTTCTGGTCGTCATGTTCGAACGAAGCGCGGCACGAAGTTCGCGACGGACGAAGGCGGCAAGGAGGGGGCGCTGGAAGGGAATGGCTGGCAGGCGCGCCGCCTGCGCACGGGCGACGCTCCAGGGTGACGCTTGCAGCCCGCGTGCCGCGGCGCGAATCGCTGCCGCGGCCGCGCGTGCGGTCAGGTGAGGGCGGGCTGGACGATGATCTTCACGTTCCGGTCCTTGTTGTTGACCAGTTCCTCGAAGCCATGCGAGACGATGTCGCCGAGCGCGATGCGTCCGGTGATGAGCGGCTGCACGTCGATGCGGCCATCCGCGATGAAGCGGATCACGTCCGCGAATTCGCCGTTGTACGCGAGCGAGCCGATCACTTCCTTCTCGGTCGACACGATGTCGAAGAAGTTGAACGGCGCCGGCTCCTCGAAGATGCCGACCATCACCGACTTGCCGGCCTTGCGGATCACGTCGATCGCGAGCTTCGCGGTGGTGGTGTGGCCGATGCACTCGAACGACACGTCGGCGCCGTAGCCGCCGGTCAGCGCCTTGACTTCCGCGATCGCGTCGGACGTCTTCGGATCGATGACCACGCTCGCGCCGACCTCCAGCGCCTTCTGCTTGCGCGCGGCCGACATTTCCAGCGCGATCACGCGCCCGGCGCCCGCGGCCTTCGCGCACATGATCGTGCACAGGCCGATCGTGCCCGCGCCGACCACGACGACGGTCTGCCCGACGATGTTGCCGGCCTTCTTCACCGCATGCAGCCCGACCGCGAGCGGTTCGATCAGCGCGCCGGCCTCGGTCGGGAAGTCGTCGGGCAGCTTGTACAGCAACTCGGCCGGCACGTTCACGTATTCGGCGAATGCGCCGTTGTTCATCAGCCCGGTGAACGCGAGGTTCTCGCAGATGTTGTACAGCCCATGCTTGCAATACCAGCAGGTGCCGCAATGCTGGCAGGCGTCGGCCGTCACGCGGTCGCCGACCGCGTAGCCCGTCACGCCCGCGCCGAGTTCGGCGATCTCGCCGCTGAACTCGTGGCCGAGGATGCACTGGCCCTTCAGGCCCGTCAGCGGATGCGGCGCGTCGACCGGGATGAAGACCGGGCCCGCGACGTATTCGTGCAGGTCGGAGCCGCAGATCCCGCACCAATGCACGCGAATCGTCACCCAGCCTGCCGGCGGGCGCTCGGGAACGGGAACCTGTTCGACGCGGATGTCGTGTCGGCCGTGCCAGACGGCGGCTTTCATGCTCGGGGCGGTGGTCGTTGCCGGTGTACTCACGTTGCTGTCTCCATCAGGTTGTCGTCGGGCGCGAGGCGTGGCTGCCGGTGCGCCCGTCGCGCGAGTGCGCGAACGACCGGTATGCAGGAACGGGGCCAGCTCGAGTGGGGGCGCCGGACGGCGATCGGACGGGATGGGAACGATGCGATGCACCATTTACCGGCTCGTTGACAGGGAATGATTTGACGGAAGCAGGGGTGAAATTTGCTGCGGAAGCAAAAACTCCGGCCGGGTGAGACGCTGGGACGTTCGTCTCAGCGCAATGAGACGAATCGCGAGACGCACGTTGCCACGCCGATCCATTGCCGCGATCGGCGGAACGGATCGTTGCGCACATTACCCCTTTACTTGAAGTTAACTTCAATTTGTATCATGTGCGCCAGTCCGATCGCGGACGCGTGACGCATCCCGTTGCACGCAGCCGTTTCAACGGAGGGGGAGATGACCGAATCGCCTGTCGCGGCCGATGCCGCCACGCTGCCGTCGCGCAGCTACCGGGCCGCCGTCGCGAACGTCGTGCTGGCGAGCATCGTGTCGGCGCTGCACGTCGGCAAGGCGACGATCGCGTTGCCGTCGCTCCAGCACGAATTCGGCGGCTCGCTCGCGTCGCTGAGCGGGATCATGTCGGTGTTTCCGTTCGTCGGCGTGTTCGGCGGCATCGCGGCCGGCCTGCTGGTGCGACGCTGGGGCGACCGGCTGCTGCTGATCGCGGGCCTCGTGATCCTCGGCCTGTCGAGTGTCGCCGGCGCATGGGCCGGCAGCTTCACGCTGTTGCTGGCCACGCGTTTCGTCGAAGGGCTCGGTTTCGTGATCGTGGTGGTTGCCGCGCCGGCCGTGCTGAATCGCGTGACGCCGCCCGAGCGGCGCAATCTCGTATTTGGCCTGTGGAGCACGTTCATGCCGGTCGGCATGGCGCTGTCGATGCTGGTCGGGCCGCTGCTCGGCGGCTGGCGCAACGGCTGGCTCGCGGCTGCGGCGCTGACGCTCGTCGCGGCGGCTGCGGTGCCCGTCACGACGTCGGCGGATGCGCCGTCGCGGCAGGCCGGCGCCCCGCGCGTCGGGCCCGCGCTGCGCGACGTACTCGCGTCGCGCTCGACCACGCTGCTGGCGCTGGGGTTCGCCACCTACAACGTGCAGTTCTTCGCGGCGATGACGTTCCTGCCGGTGTTCCTGATGCAGCGCCTCGGCGTCGCGGTCGGCGCCGCGGGGTTGATCAGCGCGGCGATCGTCGCCGCGTGCGTGATCGGCAACCTGACGGCCGGCTGGCTGTTGTCGCGCGGCGCACGGCCCGGGATCGTGATGGCCGCGACGTCGGTCGCGATCGGCGCGGCCGGCGCGGGGCTCTTCAGCGCGGCCACGCCGGCGCCGCTCGCGGTGGCGCTGGGTTTTGCGTTTTCGGCGATCGCGGGGATGCTGCCCGCGACGATCCTCGCGTGTACGCCGGGCTCCGCGCCGACGCCGTCGCTGGCGCCGCTCAGCATCGGCTGGGTCGTGCAGGGCAACTATCTCGGGCAGGTGATCGGGCCGCTCGCGATCGGCTCGATCGTCGGCGCATTCGGCTGGTCGGGCGGCATCGGGCTGATGCTCGCGGCCGCGGTCACCGGCGCGGCGATCGGCCTGTCGCTGCTGCGCGAACCAACGGGCCGGCGCTGAGCGCGGCGCCGTTCAACCTGCACGGAAATCCGTCAAGCATGCTCAACACCATGGAAAGCCTGATTTGCGAAGCAGACCCGCCGTGCGATGCGCCGGCATGGGTCGAAGACGATGCGATGCCGCCACGTGGCGGCGTCGCGCATCCGCTCGGGACGATCGGCCGGGCGCCGGGTCCCGACCACGCCGCGGCGGCCGTCTCGCCGTTGCGCCCGCAACTGTTCGTCACGGTGCTGGAGGCCGACGACCACGCGTTGCTGATCCGCTGGGTCGAGAGCGGCCGGTGCCATTACGGCGAGCAGCGCTGGCGCTTGCGCGTCGCGTTGCAGCCGGGCCGCTGCGCGATCTCGGGGCAGCCGATCGAGCCGGGCGAGCCGGTGTTCCGGCCGGTGCGGCGGCCCGTGCCGGCCAATGGCGACGAGATGATCTGCCCGGCGGCGGTGCCGGGTGCGGCCGGCCTGGCAGGTGACGCCGCCCCGGAGGGCGACGACGCGCGCGAGCCGGCCGACGTTTCCCGTTGAACGCCGGCCGGCTGCGACGCCGCGTTACTTCTTCACGTCGTGCCGGTACTGGATGAACCCGGCGTTGTTCGCGAGCTTGTCGTACAGCGCGCGTGCCGTCGTGTTGGTTTCGTGGGTGAGCCAGTACACACGGCTCGCGCCGGCTTCGCGGGCATGTTCGTACACGGCCTCGATCAGCGCGCCGCCTGCGCCTTGCCCGCGTGCGTCGGGTGCGGTGTACAGGTCCTGCAGGTAGCAGTACGGCCCTTCGGTCCAGCACGAGCGGTGGTAGATCGCATGCACGATCCCGACCAGCGCCCCCGAGGCGTCGAATGCGCCAAGCACGAACATCGGCTCGGCCGGATCCATCAGGCGGGCCCACGTCGTTGCGAACACCGCGTCGCTCAGCGCGGTGTCGTAGAACTTCTGATAACCCTGCCACAGCGGGCGCCACGCGGCTTCGTCGGCGGCGACGAGCGGGCGCACCGTGACGCGCGTTGCGTCGTTCGCGCGGCTGGCCGCGTCGCGCGCGCTTGCCTGCGCGTGGCGGATCGCGGTGAGCGACCGGCGCTGCTCGCCCTGCGCGTCGAAGTTTTCCGGGGCGAGCCACGCGTCGAACGCGGCGCGCACATCCGGCCATTCGCCGTCGATGATCGAGAACCACGCGGTGTCGCGATTGCGGCCGCGGTAGATGATCGCCTGCCGGAACGTGCCTTCGTAGCGGAAGCCGAGCCGGGCGGCGGCCTTGCGCGACGGGAGGTTCAGGTCGTCGCACTTCCATTCGTAACGCCGGTAGCCGAGCGTGTCGAACGCGTACTTCATCAGCAGGAACTGCGCTTCGGTCGAAACGGGCGTGCGCTTGAGCAGCGGCGAGAACGTGACGGAGCCGACCTCGATCACGCCGTTGGCCGGATCGATGCGCATCAGCGCGAGCGTGCCGACCGCGCGGCCGGTGGCGCGGTCGATCACCGTGTAGTGCAGCGGATCCGGGCTCGCCTGCGCGGTACGCGCGTACTCGCGGTAGCTCGCTTCGTCGGCGTACGGGCCGTGCGCGAGATAGGTCCAGTCGCTGCCGTCCGGCGCCTGCGAGTAGGCGGCGTGCAGGTCGGCCGCGTGGCGCTCGGCGTCGAGCGGTTCGAGCCGGCAGTAGCGGCCTTCGAGCACGATGCGCTCCGGGCGCGGGCGCGCGGACCAGTCGGGAACGGGGTGGCCGATGGGTTGCTGGAAAGCGTTGGTGAGCGTGGACAAGGTCGATCTCGCTTCGGTTGGCGGCCGGCGACATGCCGGCATGCAGACGATCGTAGTCGCGGCGAGGTACCATGAGAAGCGCCAGAGATCGGCAAATTTATGGTGCCACGATTGATGGGGCGCGAATCGCGAGCCGTCCTTCACCAGCCGTGCGCCACTAGCCGTGCGCCACGTTCCGACATTTTCACGCTGCGATGTTCCGATGACGACTGTCCTTCCTTCCGGCGACGCGCCGTTGCTGCCGCTCGACGCGCCGCTGGCGCGCACGCCGGGCGCGCCTTCGCTGCAGCGCCAGTTGCTGCGCCGCGTGCGCGACGCGATTCTCGGCGGTGCGATGCCGGCCGGCACGCGGCTGCCCGGCACGCGCGCGCTGGCCGAGACGCTCGGCGTGTCGCGCAACACCACGGCCGCCGTCTACGAGCAGCTCGTCGCCGAAGGCTTCCTGCAGTCGGACCGCCGCGGTACGCGCGTGGTCGGGTTGTCACGGCCGGCGCCGCCGCGCCGGCGGGCCGCGCCGCCGGCCGTCGCGCAGCGGCTCGGCCGGATTCGCCCGAGCCGCATCGGCGCCGGCGAATCGGAGGGCTTCCGGCCGGGCGTGCCCGCGCTGACGCATTTCCCGGCGGACGCATGGCGCCACGCGATCGACCGCGCGCTGCGCCGCGCCGGCCGCGACCTGCTCGGCTATGGCGACCCGCTCGGCGAGCCCGCGCTGCGCGAATCGATCGCGCGCCACCTGGCCGTGACGCGCGGCGTGCGCTGCGATCCCGAGCAGATCGTGATCACGGAAGGCGCACAGGGCGCGATCGCGCTGTGCGCGCAGTTGCTGACGAACCCGGGCGATACGGTGTGGGTCGAGGAGCCCGGCTATCGCGGCGCGCGCACCGCGATGCAGGCGGCCGACCTCGACGTCGTGCCGATGCCGGTCGACGCGGAAGGGCTGCGCACCGACGAGGACGACTGGCGCGAGCGGACGCCGCGTCTCGTCTATACGACGCCGTCGAACCAGTTCCCGACCGGCGCCGTGCTGTCGATCTCGCGCCGGCTCGCGCTGATCGATGCCGCGCGCCGGCATCGCGCGTGGATCATCGAGGACGACTACGACAGCGAATTCCGTCACACCGGTGAGCCGATCGGCGCGATGCACGGGCTCGCGCCCGATTCGCCCGTCGTCTATCTCGGCTCGTTCAGCAAGACGATGTTTCCGGCGCTGCGGATCGGTTTTCTCGTGCTGCCCGACGCGCTGCTGGCCGCGGTGCGGCCGGTGCTGCCGGAGATGCTGCGCGGCGGGACGCGCCACGTGCAGCTCGCGCTGGCCGATTTCATCGAGACGGGCGAGTACGGCCGCCATCTCGGCCGCATGCGCCGGCTGTACCGCGACCGGCGGCGGTTGCTGCTCGCCGCGCTCGACGGCAACCTGAGCGTGCCGCATCAGATCGAGGGCGGGCCGTGCGGGCTGCATCTCGCGCTGCGGCTGCCGGCGCGCTACCGCGATCGCGCGATCGTCGACGCCGCGCGTGCGCATGGCATCGGGCCGTTTCCGCTGTCGGGTTTTTCGATCGATGCGGGATCGGCGGGCAACGGGCTCGTGCTCGGTTTCGGCAATACGTCGGCCGACGCGTTCGAGCCGATGTTGCGGATGTTGTCGGCGATCGCGGAGCGGGTGGGTGGGGAGTGATGTGGGGGCGGCCGGGCGCGCGGGTGACGTCACCCGTCGCCGGTGATTTCCGCGTCTGTATCGATTTCGATTTCGCTTTGGGATCCCGACGGGAGAATCGAGTCATGAATGGACGAACTGGATCGGTGATGACCGTCGTTCGTCTGGCTGCCTTCGCTACGGAAGCCGCGTGCGCTGGTGCGACGGATGACAATCGGACTTGTGCGGATTGACGAACCGCACACTTTGTTCGAAACGGCCACCGTCGCGGCTCCGCGCTTGCCGCGCCGCCCGGCATTCGGGTTTCGATTCGTATGGTCGAACAGGCCGCGTGGACTATAAATGGATGGGTGTACCGGGCCTTGTCGAGCGCCTGCGCGTCTCGCGCATGTCGGCGCCGTGACTCCCGGGGGAGGTGCACCGTGGTTCGCCAGACGCTTGCTCGCGCCGTGCTTCGCACCGCGTTGATCGGGGGCGTGTTTGCCGGCTGTTTGCCGGCCCCGCCGGCCGTCCTTGCCGGAACCCTCTCGCCGCCCGTCACGCCGCATCCGATGAAGCAACGGCCGGCTGTCGCGCCTTACGCGATGCCGGTCGATTTTCCGGCGATCGTCGACCGCTACGGCCCGGCCGTCGTGACCGTCATGACCGCCGCACCCGACCAGCAGGCGAGCGGCCCGTCGTTCACGACCCTCGATCCCGACGATCCGCTCGCGGCGTTCTTCCGGCGTGACGCACCGCCGCCCGCGCAGGGCCCGCAGGCGCCAGGCCAGCAGGCGCCAGCACCCGACACCGCGCCGCGCGCGGTATCGGGCAGCGGCTCGGGTTTCATCGTCAGCGCCGACGGCGTGATCCTCACGTCCGCCCACGTGGTCGACGATGCGACCGACGTGACGGTGCGGCTCACCGACCGCCGCGAATTCAAGGCGACCGTGCTGGCCGTCGATCCGCAAAGCGATGTCGCCGTGCTGCGTGTCAACGCAACGAAGCTGCCGTTCGTGCGCGTCGGCGATTCGTCGAAGGTCCGCGCGGGCGAGCCGGTGATGACGATCGGCGCGCCGGACGGATCGGGCAACACGGTTACGGCCGGCATCGTCAGCGCGACGTCGCACCGGCTGCCGGACGGCAGCGCGTTTCCGTTCTTCGAAACCGACATCGCGCCGAACCCCGACAACTCCGGTGGCCCCGTCTTCAATCGGGCCGGCGACGTGATCGGCATCGCAGTGCAGGTCTACACGGGCACCGACCGCTACGCGAGCACGACGTTCGCGATCCCGATCGCGTTTGCCGCAAAGGTGCGTGCGCAACTGCAGAAGCAGATGCAGGCGCAAGCGCAGCAGGCCCAGGCGCCGGGCGAGTCGTCGTCCGGCAATGCGATCGGCGTCGACGTGCAGGATGTCGGCATCGGGCTGGCCGCGGCGTTCGGGCTGCCGCGGCCGGCGGGCGCGCTCGTCAACGGCGTCGCGCCCGGCTCGCCGGCCGCCGCGGCCGGCGTGAAGCCCGGCGACGTGATCGTGAAGCTGGGCGACAAGACGATCGGCCGTTCGGCCGAGCTGAACGACCTGGCCGCCGCGCTGCCGCCGGGCCAGAAGGCGCCGCTGCGGCTGATCCGCAACCGCGCGCCGGTGATGCTGACGATCACGGGCGCCGACGAGGCCGCCGGCACCGCCGGCCCTGCTGTCGCCATGGCCGCGCCGAAGGCGGCTGCACGACCGGCGGCGGGAGCAGCGGCTGCCGACGGCGGCGACCGCCTCGGGCTGACGATGCATGCGCTCAGCGACGACGAGCGCCGCTCGACGGGGCTCGCCGTCGGGATGATGGTGGACGCGGTGCACGGCCCGGCAGCCAAGGCCGGTATTCAACCGGGCGATGTCGTGCTGGAGCTCAACGACACGCTGCTCGAGACGCCCGATGACATACCGACGCTCGAAGCGAACGGCAGCGTGATCGCGGTGCTGATCCAGCGCAACAACGCCCGGAAATTCGTGTCGGTGCGTGCGCGTTAGGGCGTTGACGCGCTCGGCATCGTCCGCCTACCATCGTCCCATCTCGCACGCAGTCAGCGACGCATTCAGGAGCCATCCGGCATGAACGCAGCATTCATCATCGTAGTAGTACCCAGGCGCAGGGTCCGGTAGCGGCACCGCGCCGGCACCCATGCGCCCCCGACTCGTTCGGGGGCTTTTTTTTGCATTGCGCACGGCCGTGCGGCACGTGCGCGGAGGGCATCCGCTTGCAATCGAACCTGCCGATCGCTTCCGAACGGGCGTCGCCGAGACTCGCGACGCTGATCCTGCTGTGTGCGTGCTCGGTGCTGCCGCTGAGCCTGTTCCTGCCGTCGCTGCCGGCCATCGCACGCGACCTGCGCGCCGACTATGCGCTCGTCGCGCTGTCGCTCGGCGGTTACGCGGCGGTGGCCGCGTTGCTCGAATTCGTGATGGGGCCGCTGTCGGACCGGTTCGGGCGGCGGCCGGTCGTACTGGCGAGCGTCGGCGTGTTCGCGCTCGGCTCGCTCGGCTGCGCGATGGCGACCGATATTCGGGCGTTTCTGGCATGCAGGCTGATGCAGGCGGCGATCACGTCGGTCTATCCGGTGTCGATGGCGACGATCCGGGACACCGGCGGCGGTGCGCGCGCCGCGAGCCGGATCGGCTATGCGGCGATGGCGGCCGCGTTCGCGCCGATGCTCGGCCCCACGCTCGGCGGCGCGCTCGACCAGGCGTTGGGCTGGCGCGCGAGCTTCTGGCTGCTCGGCGCGGTGGGCATCGCGCTGTTCGTCTGGTGTGCGTTCGACCTCGTCGAAACCCATGCGAACCGGTCGTCGAGCCTCGGGCAGCAGCTTCGTGCGTATCCGGCGCTGCTCCGCGCGCGCCGTTTCTGGGCCTACGCGCTTTGCATGGCGTTTTCGAGCGGCGCGTTCTACGCGTTTCTGGCCGGTGCGCCGCTCGCCGCGCAAACGGTGTTCGGCATCGCGCCGGCGGAGATCGGCTTCTACATGGGAACCATCACGGCCGGCTTCGTGTGCGGCAGCTTCCTGGCCGCGCGTTACGCGCGCCGCTACGCGCTGGCCACGACGATCCTGTGCGGGCGGGTGGTCGCGTGCGCGGGGCCGTTGATCGGGCTCGCGCTAAGGTTCGGTGGCGCGACGCAGGCGATCGCGTGGTTCGGGCCGTGCGTGCTGGTCGGCATCGGCAACGGGCTGACGAATCCCGGCGCGCATGCAGGCGCAGTGTCGGTGCGCCCGGAACTGGCGGGGAGTGCGTCGGGGCTGGCCGGCGCGATGACGATCGCTGGCGGGGCCGCGCTTTCGTCGCTGACGGGGGCGGTGCTGACAGCCGGCAACGCGGGCTATGCGCCGCTCGCGATGATGCTGCTGTCGGCCGCGATCGCCCTGGCGGCTGCCGTCTGCGTGCGGGTGTTCGATGCGCGGGACGCGGGGCGGTGAACGAAGACACGCGGCATCGGACATGGGGGCTGGCACCGCTACCGTGCCGTGAACGATTGGCGGACAATCGATCGATTATCGGGAGACGACGAACCCGCCGCGCGCCGAGCATGCTCCGACGCGGGAAGGGCGACTGGACGAGGATGCGATGAGCGACTTTTCTGATTTCCAGCGAGACATTGCCGACGCCGCGAGAGCGACATTCAGGGCGCTGCGGGCGCTGCACCCGGACGAGCATTTCTACGCATTCGCGCTGTATACCGACAGCGGCGCGATGACGGTGGTGCCGGCAGCCAATTCGGTCGAAGGGCTGCGCCGGATCCGCGAGCAGCAGGCCGTCCCGGACGACGACCCGTGGTATGCGTGGGGTTTCTCCGAATGGGCGTACGCGGCGGCGGAAGCGTCGCCGTTCAATGCGATCTGCGGCAAGCTCGCCGATGACGTGTTGAGCCCGCAGTTCATCCGCTCGAGATTCCCGGAATTTTCGCGGCAACTGCACGCCGACATGATCGCGGCGTTGCGGCTGCTCGACCGCGAAGGCCTGTTCGGCACGGGCGACGACCGGGCGGCGATCACGCTGTTCGTGTCGATCAGCGACGACGACGCGGCCGAGGCGCTGGAAAACGAATCGGCGAAGGCGCTGAATCCGCCGGCCGTCGCCGACGCATTCCTGCGCCGCTACGACCGACCGAAAGCGGGATAGCGCACGGCGGCCCCGCGCAGGCGGCCGCCGTGCGTGCTGCGTGTCGGCTTATGGTTTACGGCTTCGCGCCCACGACGAATTCGAACGTCGCGACGCCGTCGACGCCGCCCGTGACGCGATCGCCCGGCTGCAGCGCGCCGACACCCGCCGGCGTGCCGGTGAAGATCAGGTCGCCGGCCTTCAGCTCGACCGAGCGCGACACATACGCGATGACGTCGGGCACGGCCCAGATCATGTCGGCCAGATCGCCTTGCTGGCGCGTGTCGCCGTTGACCGCGAGCCAGATGCGGCCCGTCGCCGGGTGGCCGGTGGCCGCTGCCGCGCGCAGCGGAGTCACGGGGCCCGATGCGTCGAAGCCCTTCGCCCAGTCCCACGGACGGCTCAGCTTCTTCGCTTCGGCCTGCAGGTCGCGGCGCGTGAGGTCGACGCCGACGCCGTAGCCCCACACGTGCGACAGTGCGTCGGCCGGGTCGATCGACCGGCCGTCCTTGCCGATCGCGACGACCAGCTCGATTTCGTGATGAAGGTCGTTCGTCAGCGGCGGATAGGCGACGGTGCCGCTGGCCGGGACGATCGCGTCGGCCGGCTTCGTGAAGAAGAACGGCGGTTCGCGGTCGGGATCGGCACCCATTTCGCGCGCGTGGTCGGCGTAGTTGCGGCCGACGCAGAAGACGCGGCGCACCGGAAAGCGCGCGGACGACTGGTCGACTTCGACGGAAGGACGCTCGGCAGCGTCGATGACATAAGCGGACATCGGATGGCCTCGTTCGGTGATAAGACGGATGCCGCGCCCGTGCGGTGCACGGGCCGGCATGCGTGAAACGATACCCGACAGCCGTGCGGCCGGATGCGACGCAACTGCGTTTTACCGGGACAAAACTACGCGTCGGCCGCCGCCGGGGAATCGTCGCCGTCCGGCCGCGCGGCGTTCGCGTCCCGGTACGCCTTCGGCGACACGCCGACCCGCGCACGGAAGCGCCGCGCGAAATACCCTTCGTCGCGGAAGCCGACCGAGCGTGCGATATCGGCGATGCGCCGGCTGGTATGGGCCAGCAGCGACTGCGCGAGCGCGATCCGGCGCTCGGTCACGAGATCGGTGAAGGTGCTGCCGGTTTCCTTGCGGACCAGGTGCGCGAGGTAGTTGGGCGACAGGAACGCGGCCTCGGCGGTCGCGGCGAGCGTCAGGTCCTCGCGGGTCAGGTTGGCGCGCACGTGGCGCAGCACGCGCGCGAGCGCGTCGCGCCGGCCCGCGCGCTGGGCGCCGCGCTGCGCGAGCTTGTCGAGCGCACCCGCGTACTGCGTGCAGACGAGCCCGATCAGCTGCAGCAGGTAGCCGCGCAGCAGCGTGGTCGAGCCGAACGTGCGCACGCGATCGGTGTCGAGCATGCACAGCGCGAGGCGGCGCGCTTCTTCGTAGGTGTCGCCGGTCAGGATGAAGTCGAGGTGTTCCTGGAAGCGGAATGGCGTCAGCTCGGGAAAGCGGTGCGCGGGCACGTCCTCGAGATCGAGCGGGTCGACGTCGAGATCGGCGCGCAGGAACGCCTGGCTGAAGTTGATCACGATGAAGTGCGCGCCTTCCGGATGCGGGATCAGGTGCTCGCGGTGCGGCAGCACGAACGCGAGCGCGCCGCGCGGAAACGGCCGCGTGACGCCGCCGATTCGCTGCTCGGTGTCGCCGCCGAGATTGAACTGGATCTGGAAATACGCGTGCCGGTGCGGCTCGGTGATCGCCTGGCGCGACGCCTGGTCGCGGATGTAGAAGTCGAGCCGGTCGCTGCGTTCGGGCATCCCGTACAGGCGCGGCGGGGCGGTGGAGGGCATGAAGGATTCTGCTGTTCGTGACGCGGTTGAGCCGCGATGGTACAGCGAACCGGGCGCGGCGGCGATCCGTGCGGCCGCACGGCTTCGCCCGGTGTCGCTCGCGGCGTGCCGCGCGGCGATCACTCGTCCGGATGGAAGCCGAGATAACTGGCATGCGGGTTGGCGCTATCGGCACGCTGAGCTGCCGCGCCGACCGACACGAGCGCATCCAGCGTCGACGTACGGTTCGACACCAGCGTCCAGGCGATGGCGGCGTCGGCGCTGGCCGGGGCCGACTCCGCTGCGCGCTGCGCCGTCAAAGCCGTCAGCGCGGCGAGCAGCGCGGCAGCCGGCGGCGCATGGACCGCGAACCCTTCGTTGGCCACCGCCGCCGTATCGATCCCCAGCATCGCGCACAACCGCGCCCGCAGCGGCGTCTCGGCTTCGCTCGCCGCACGCGAGCGCGCGATGTTCTCGCGGGTGGCCGCGTCGACGATCGTGCCGCCGCGGACGAACGGCGCCTGCTGCCACGCGTCGGGCGTGCATTGCTTGCCGTCCGGCACCAGCGGCACGAACGGATTCACTTCGGCCGGATAGATCCGGCACACGAGCGGCCGCGCGTCGTAGATCGCGCAGCGCATGTCATCGCCGAGGTTCGGGCATGGCCCGGCATGGGTCGCGGTGAGCATGACCGTGATGCGGACGGGCAGCGAGCCGCTGAGCGCGGCGCTCGAGCGCACGCGCTTGTACGCGGCGAACGCGTTGTCGGGCTCGGGCTCGACGAGCCACGGCATCGCGTCGCACAGCAACTCCACGTGGCCGCCGCGCTGCAGCCAATCGGTGGCCTCGTCGATCGTCAGCGGAATGCGCAGGTCGCGGCAGCACCCGCCGCAGCCGTTGCAGGCAAAGTCGAGGTCGGTGGGGGTGTCGTTCATGCTTGATTCGATACGGATAACGGGGATGTCGCGACGCGTCGCGACATGGCAGCGGTGTGCGTTTATCGGGCAACCAGCGGCGCGATTCGGCGCCGCAGTTCGGGCACGACCTCGGAGTCGAACCACGGGTGGTGCTTGAACCACGCCTGGTTGCGCGGCGACGGATGCGGCAGCGGCAACACGTCGGGGCCATAGTCGCGCCACGCGTGCACGGTGTCGGTCAGCGTGGCCTTGCGCGACTCGCGCAGGAAATGCCGCTGCGCGTACTGGCCGATCAGCAGCGTGAGCCGGATCGACGGCAGCTCGGCGAGCAATCGGTCGATCCACAGCGGCGCGCATTCGGGGCGCGGCGGGTTGTCGCCGCTTGTGCCGCGGCCCGGGTAGCAGAAGCCCATCGGCACGATCGCGAAGCGCGTCTCGTCGTAGAACGTGTCGGCATCGACGTCGAGCCAGCCGCGCAGCCGCTGGCCGCTCGCGTCGTCCCACGGGATGCCGCTTGCATGGACGCGTGCCCCCGGCGCCTGCCCGACGATCAGGATGCGCGCGTCGCGATGGGCGCGCACGACGGGGCGCGGGCCGAGCGGCAGGTCGGCTTCGCAGGCACGGCACGCGCGGATTTCGGTGAGCAGCACGTCGAGCGGCGCGCGCGTGGGTTTTGGCATCGAATCGGATCGGGGGACGGAGTGGTCATGCGGCGTCACCCGGGGCCGCGTGCCGGGCGCCGGCAGGCGGCCCGGACAGGCGTGGCGCGGGAGCGCGCGCCGCCTGCATCATGCGGCGCGCATCACGCCTGCGACAGGCCCGGTGCGCCGCTTTCGGCGACGGCAGCATCATACAACGCGGTTTGCGCGATCGCCCGGGCGATCCCCGCGTCGTCGTGCGCGCCGTCGAGCATGCCCCAGCGCCGGTATTGGGACAGGAACCACTCGCCTTCGCGCGGATCGGGGCGGTTCACGGCGCCGCCGTCGTGGAAGCGGATCGGCAGCGGCGGCACGGCGAACGGGCCTGAGCCGTAGTCGCCGAGCAGGCGCGGCGCGATCAGCCGGGCCGGCACGCCGAGCGCATCGGGCGACGCGAGCCAGTCGGCCGCCTCGCGACGGTGCGCGGCACTGTCGAGCCAGGCGCAGGCATCGACGAGCGTGCGGATCAGCGCGCGGGCCGTGGCCGGATACAGCGCGACGAAATCGCGCCGGGCCGCGAGCACCTTCTCCGGATGATCGGGCCAGATCTCGCTCGTGACGGCAACGGTCCGCCCCGCGCCGCAGGCCTCGGCCACCGCATGCCACGGCTCGCCGGCGCAGAAGCCGTCGAGCTCGCCGCCGGCGAGCGCGGCCACCATCTCCGGCGGCGGGATCACGACGCTGCGCACGTCGTGCAGCGGATCGACGTCGTGCGATGCGAGCCAGTGGTTCAGCCACATCGCGTGCGTGCCGGTCGGGAACGTCTGGGCAAGGAGCGGCTTGCGGCCGAGCGTCGCGAACGCGTCGCGCACGCTGCCGCTGGCGCGATACGCGTCGGCGAGGCCGCGCGACAACGAGATCGCCTGGCCGTTGCGGTTCAGCACCATCAGCGCGGCCATGTCGGCCTGCGGGCCGCCGATCCCGAGCTGCAATCCGCAGACGAGCCCGTACAGCGCATGCGCGGCGTCGAGCTCGCCGCTCAGCAGCTTGTCGCGCACGGTGGCCCACGACGGCTGGCGGCTGAGCTCGAGCGTGAGGCCGTGCCGTTCGCCGAGGTTCAGGCGCTGCGCGACGATCAGCGGGGCCGCGTCGCTCAGCGCGACGAACCCGAGGCGAAGATGTGCGCGTTCCGGCGCGGCGGGAGAGGAGGTATCCATGACATTCATGACTGGGGTGACGCGTCGAGCAGTTGCCGCGCGACGTCGACGATGCGCAGGCCCTGGTCCATCGCGCGCTTGCGCAGCGCCGCGTAGGCGTCGTGTTCGGACAGCTTGCGCTCATCCATCAGCAAGCGCTTCGCGCGGTCGATCAGTTTGCGCTCCGCGAGCTCGCGCTCGACGTCGGCCAGCCGGCGGCGCAGCGCGTCGTCGTGCGAGAAGCGGGCAAGCGCGACTTCGAGAATCGGCGCGAGGCGCTCGGCCGACAGCCCTTCGACGAGATACGCGCTGACGCCCGCGCCGACCGCCGCGCGGATCAGCGACTGGTTGGCGTCATGGCTGAACATCAGCACGGGGCGCGGCGCGGTGGCGTGCATCACGGCAAGCTGCTCGAGCGTGTCGCGCGACGGTGAATCGGTATCGATGATCACGACGTCGGGATGTTGCTCCTCGACGGCGGCCGGCAGGCGCGCGGGCGTCGCGACGTCGTTCAGCATCTCGTAGCCGAGGTGCGCGAGCGCGTCGCCGAGCTCGCCGATCGGCTTGTCGGTGTCGGTGACGAGCAGCACGCGCAGGCGGGAGGAAGAAGCAGACGTACTCATGACGTGAACGGCGGCGGCGAAAGCGTGGCGCGATGGGCGGATCGGGGGCGGCGGCCCCGTGCGGACATCGTGTCGGTGCCGCGCACGGCGGCCCGGCGGCCGGTGCCGCCGTATTCATGATAGGGGGGCGGCCGGTGCCGCGTGGCGTCGCGCATGCTACGCGGCCCGGGACAAGGCCGTCTCGATCGCGGCGCCCGCGTCCGGCACGTGCTGCACGGCTGCTTCGCCGATCGCGCCGCCGACGAGGATCACGGCCGGGCTGCCGAGCCGCGCTGCGTCGATGCCGCGCGCGAGACCGCCGAGCGTGCCGGTCCAGCGGCGTTCATCGGGCGTGCCGGCCCATTGCACGGCCGCGGCCGGCGTCGAGGGCGACAGCACGGCCAGCAGGCCGGCGGCAATGCCGTCGACGCGGCTCATGCCCATGTAGATCGCGAGCGTGGTGCCGGTCGCCGCGAGACGCGCCCAGTCGGGTTCGCCGTGGTCCTGACGGTGCGCGGTGACGAACGTGACGCCGTGGCAATGCGCGCGGTGCGTGAGCGAGATGCCGAGGCTCGCGGCGGCCGCGAAGCCCGACGAGATGCCGTTGACGATCTCGACCGGAATCGCGGCGGCGCGCAGCGTCGCGAGTTCTTCGCCGGCGCGCCCGAACAGCAGCGCATCGCCGCCTTTCACGCGCACCACGTGGGCGCCGCGCAGCGCGTAGCGGCGCATCAGCTTCTCGATGAATGCCTGCGGCGTGGAGCGGCAGCCGCCGCGCTTGCCGACGCGGATCACGCGTGCCTGCGGCGCGAGTTCGACGATGCCGGGCGCGACGAGATCGTCGAGCAGCAGCACGTCGGCGGCGGCCAAGGCCTTCACGGCCTTCAGCGTGAGGAGATCGGGATCGCCGGGGCCGGCGCCCAGCAGCGTGACTTTGCCTGTCGTCATGTCGTGTTCCAGTGCCGCCTGCATGGGGCGGTCGATAGCGCATTGTCTTGCGCGGCGGCGACGGGCGGTCGAAACGCACCGGCATCCGGCCGTGCCGCGCACGGAAGGACGCCGTTGTCCTGATCGGCCCGCCTGAATGACGGGCATGGGTTGTGGGGACTGCCCACCGGCGCCGTTGCCGGTGTCATGCGGCGGATTCAGCAATATCCGGGCCAACCGGCATGACGCGTCGCGCGGGGGGCGGCGGCAACGGTGCGCATTGCGCCGCGCGATGGCCCCGAGCGTGAAGGCGGCCGCCGCGCGCGGGCAGCCGCAATGCCGCATCGACGTGCATCGTGCCTCGTCAGCACGCACCGCGATGTCGCACGACGACAGTGCTGCATCGCACCACATCTGTGCCTCGCTGCCTCACGACGCATCGTGGGTGACGTGGCGCCGCGCGTCGCATGACGCCCGACGCGCCTTGCGTGGCGGGGATGTGGGCCCGATTCGCGACGACGTGGCACGGCGTTTGCGTTGGGAGGTTCGGGCGGATCAATGGCGATTCGTCCGGCAGTACCGATTACCGACGCGCCCGGCAACGGGCTTCATGGGCAACGGCGTCCTACGCATCGGGTCTCGACGAGACCGGGTGCGCAGGACGCCGTTTTTCGTTTGGCGGATGACATGACCGACAAAGCTACCCGTATCGATCTCTTCAGCTTCCGCACCGCGCCGATGCGCGCGTTCCACCTGACGTGGATGGCGTTCTTCGTGTGTTTCTTCGCGTGGTTCGCGTGCGCGCCGCTGATGCCGCTGATCGCACGCGAATTTCACCTGACGGCCGCACAGGTCGCCAACATCAACATCGCGGCGGTGGCCGCGACGATCGCCGTGCGGCTGCTGGTCGGCCCGCTGTGCGACCGCTTCGGCCCGCGTCGCGTGTACGTGGGCCTGCTGCTGCTCGGCGCGATCCCCGTGTTCGCGGTGTCGTTCACGCACGATTACCTGTCGTTCCTGATCTGCCGGCTCGGCATCGGCGCGATCGGCGCGGGCTTCGTGATCACGCAGTACCACACGTCGGTGATGTTCGCGCCGAACGTGGTCGGCACCGCGAACGCGACGACGGCCGGCTGGGGTAACGCCGGCGCAGGCGCGACGCAGGCGCTGATGCCGCTGCTCGTCGCTGCCGGCCTGATGCTCGGCTTCGGCGAGGATTCGTCGTGGCGCATCGCGCTGGTCGTACCGGGCGTCGCGATGCTCGTGATGGCCTGGGCGTACTGGCGCTTCACGCAGGATTGCCCGCAAGGCGACATCATCGCGCTGCGCAAGGCGGGCGTGACGGTCGACAGCGGCAAGAAGGGTGGCTGGGCGAGCTTCTTCGCGGCCTGCGGCAACTATCGCGTGTGGATGCTGTTCGTCACGTACGGCGCGTGCTTCGGCGTCGAGGTGTTCATCCACAACATCGCCGCGCTGTACTACGTCGATCACTTCAGCCTGTCGCTGAAGGACGCCGGGTTCGCGGTCGGCCTGTTCGGGCTGCTCGCGCTGTTCGCGCGTGCGCTCGGCGGCTGGCTGTCCGACAGGATCGCCGCGCGCCGCAGCCTCGACGTGCGCGCGACGCTGCTGTGCGCGCTGATCGTCGGCGAAGGGCTCGGGTTGATCTGGTTCTCGCATGCGCAAAGCGTCGGCATCGCGCTCGTCGCGATGCTCGCGTTCGGCCTCTTCACGCACATGGCCTGCGGCGCGACCTACGCGCTGGTGCCGTTCATCGACCGCAAGGCACTCGGTGGCGTGGCGGGGATCGTCGGCGCGGGCGGCAACGTCGGCGCGGTGGCCGCCAGCTTCCTGCTGAAGGGTGTCGGCGACGTGCAGCACACGCTGAGCCTGCTCGGCCTGGCCGTCACCGCGACCGCGCTGTGCGCGATGGCCGTGCGCTTCAGCGAAGAACACAAGGCGCGCGAAGCCGAGCTGCGCGACCGCGCGCTGGCTGCCAGCAGCGTCGCGAGCTGATCGACCGAAGGAAACGTCACCATGAAACTCATCGTCATCGGCCACGGCATGGTCGGCCACAAGCTCCTCGAATGCGTCGCGGCGGAAGCGGGCGCCGCGGGCGCGCTGCAGGTCACGGTGCTCGGCGAGGAACCGCGTCCGGCGTACGACCGCGTGCACCTGTCGGAATTCTTCGCGGGCAAGTCGGCGGACGACCTGTCGCTCGTCGAGCCCGGCTTCTTCGAGCGTCATCCGCAATTCGACCTGCGCCTGAATGCGCAAGTCGCGTCGATCGACCGCGCCGAGCATACGGTCACGCTCGCATCCGGCGAAACGCTCGCGTACGACAAGCTGGTGCTCGCGACGGGTTCGCGCCCGTTCGTGCCGCCGATGCCGGGGCACGATCGTGACGGCTGCTTCGTGTACCGGACGATCGAGGATCTCGAAGCGATGCAGGCGTGCGGCACGCATGCGAAAAGGGGCGTCGTGGTCGGCGGCGGCCTGCTCGGCCTCGAATGCGCGAAGGCGCTGCGCGACATGGGGCTCGACACGCACGTCGTCGAATTCGCGCCGCGGCTGATGGCCGTGCAGGTCGACGACGGTGGCGGCCGGATGCTGCGCGCGAAGATCGAGGCGCTCGGCGTGACCGTGCATACGGGCAAGAACACGCTGGAAATCGTCGATGGCGAGGCAGGTACGCACCGGATGGCGTTCGCCGACGGCTCGCACCTCGACGCCGACATGATCGTGTTCTCGGCCGGCATCCGCGCACGCGACGAGCTGGCCCGCGCTTGCGGTCTGGACATCGGCCCGCGCGGCGGCGTCGCGATCGACGACACATGCCGCACGAGCGATGCCGACATCTACGCGATCGGCGAATGCGCGGCCTGGAACGGGATGGTGTACGGCCTCGTCGCCCCCGGCTACGACATGGCGCGCGTGGTCGCGAAGCAGCTTTGCGGCGATGCGAACAGTGCGGCCGAGGCCGCCTTCGCCGGCGCCGACATGAGCACGAAGCTGAAGCTGATGGGCGTGGACGTCGCGAGCATCGGCGACGCGCACGGCACGACGGCCGGCAGCCGCACCTACCAGTACGCGGACGAGCGCCGCCAGGTCTACAAGAAGCTCGTGGTGTCCGACTGCGGCAAGTTCCTGCACGGCGCGGTGATGGTCGGCGATGCAGCCGAGTACGGCACGCTGCTGCAGATGATGCTGAACCGCATCGAGCTGCCCGAATCGCCGGAATTCCTGATCCTGCCGTCGTCGGACGGCGTCGCGAAGCCGGCGATCGGCGTCGAGGCGCTGCCCGCGGCCGCGCAGATCTGCTCGTGCAACAACGTGTCGAAGTCGCAGATCTGCACGGCGGTCGCCGACGGCGCGACGAGCCTCGGCGCGCTGAAGACGTGCACCGGCGCCGGCACGTCGTGCGGCGGCTGCGTGCCGCTCGTCACGCAGATCATGAAGGCCGAGATGAAGAAGCAGGGCCTCGCGGTCAACAACCATTTGTGCGAGCACTTCCCGCATTCGCGCCAGGAGCTGTTTCATCTGATCCGCGTCGAGCGCATCACGACCTTCGACGAACTGCTCGCGAAGCACGGCCACGGCCTCGGCTGCGACGTGTGCAAGCCGGCGGTGGCGGGCATCCTCGCGTCGTGCTTCAACGAATTCGTGCTGAAGAAGGAGCACGCGGGGCTGCAGGATTCGAACGACTACTACCTCGCGAACATCCAGCGCGACGGCACATACTCGGTCGTGCCGCGCATGCCGGGCGGCGAAGTCACGCCGGAAGGGCTGATCGCGGTGGGCCAGGTCGCGAAAAAGTATGGCCTGTACACGAAGATCACCGGCGGCCAGCGCGTCGACCTGTTCGGCGCGCGCGTCGAGCAGCTGCCTTCGATCTGGGAAGAACTGATCGCCGCCGGCTTCGAATCGGGCCACGCGTACGGCAAGGCGCTGCGCACCGTGAAATCGTGCGTCGGCTCGACGTGGTGCCGCTACGGCGTCGACGATTCGGTCGGCCTCGCGATCGACCTGGAGAACCGCTACAAGGGGCTGCGCGCACCGCACAAGATCAAGTTCGGCGTGTCCGGCTGCACGCGCGAGTGCGCGGAAGCACAGGGCAAGGACGTCGGCATCATCGCGACCGAGAAGGGCTGGAACCTGTACGTGTGCGGCAACGGCGGGATGAAGCCGCGCCACGCGGAACTGCTCGCGTCCGATCTCGATCGTCCGACGCTGATCCGCTACATCGACCGTCTCCTGATGTTCTACGTGCGCACCGCTGACAGGCTGCAACGCACGAGCGTGTGGCGCGACAACCTCGAAGGCGGCCTCGACTACCTGATCGACGTCGTCGTGCACGACCGGCTCGGGCTCGGCGCCGAACTCGAAGCCGACATGCAGCACGTGGTGGACACCTACGAGTGCGAATGGAAGAAGGCCGTGACCGATCCGGAAACGCGCAAGCGCTTCCGCCACTTCGTGAACAGCGACGCGCCGGACACGACCATCGAGTTCGTCGAGACGCGCGGCCAGATCCGGCCCGCGACGCCCGGCGAACGCGCGGGCGGCAAGCGCGTGTCGATTCCCGTCGTGGCCGAAGGCGTGACGCAAGCCGCCACCGAACCCGCCACCGTTTGACCCTGACCGACACCCGCGTCTTTTCCAAGGAGCCCATCATGAATGATCGTCTTCCGCTGTCCTGGACCCGCGTGTGCCCGCTCGACGACATCGTGCCGAACACCGGCGTGTGTGCACTCGTCAACGGCGAGCAGGTCGCGGTTTTTCACGTCGCGCATGCCGAAGCAGGCGGCGTGTTCGCGATCGACAACGTCGATCCCGTATCGCAGGCGGCCGTGATGTCGCGCGGGCTGATCGGCAGCCTCGGCGAGCGCGTCGTCGTCGCGTCGCCGCTGTACAAGCAGCATTTCGACCTGCGCACCGGCGAATGTCTCGAGGCGCCCGAGCAGTCGGTGAGCGCGTATCCGTCGCGGGTCGAGGACGGTTTCGTGTGGATCGCAGCCTGACCACCCCGGAGCGCGCATGACCGCCACCCCCGTCAAGAGCGTGTGCCCGTACTGCGGCGTCGGTTGCGGGATGGTGCTGCACGTCGAGGAAGGCGAAGTCGTCAAGGTGTCCGGCGACGCCGACCATCCGACCAACTTCGGGCGGCTGTGCACGAAGGGCTCGTCGGCGCACGTCGCGCTGCGCCGCTCGGGGCGGCTCGACCGCGCGTTCGTGCGCCGCGCGCGCGAGGACGACCTGGTGCCGCTGCCGGCCCGCGACGCGATCGCCGACACCGCGCGCCGCCTGCGCGCGGTGCTCGATACGCACGGGCCCGACGCGCTGTCGTTCTACGTATCGGGGCAGATGTCGATCGAGGCGCAATACCTCGTCAACAAGCTCGCGAAGGGCTTCGTCGGCACCCACAACATCGAGTCGAATTCGCGCCTGTGCATGGCGAGCGCGAGTACCGGCTACAAGCAGTCGCTCGGCGCGGATGGCCCGCCCGGGTCGTACCAGGATTTCGATCGCGCGAACCTGTTCTTCGTGATCGGCGCGAACATGGCCGACTGTCATCCGATCCTGTTCCTGCGGATGATGGATCGCGTGAAGGCCGGCGCGAAGCTGATCGTCGTCGATCCGCGCCGCACCGGCACGGCCGACAAGGCCGACCTGTTCCTGCAGATCCGGCCGGGCACCGATCTCGCGCTGACCAACGGGTTGCTGCACCTGCTGCATGCGAACGGCCGCACGGATGCCGCGTTCATCGATGCGTACACCGAAGGCTGGGACGCGATGCCCGCGTTCCTCGCCGACTACACGCCCGAGCGTGTCGCGGAAATCACCGGGCTCGCGGAAGCCGACCTCCGCACGGCCGCGGAGTGGATCGGCGATGCGCCGGAGTGGATGAGCTGCTGGACGATGGGGCTCAACCAGAGCACGCACGGCGTGTGGAACACCAATACGATCTGCAATCTGCATCTCGCGACGGGCAAGATCTGCCGCGCCGGCAGCGGCCCGTTCTCGCTGACCGGCCAGCCGAACGCGATGGGCGGGCGCGAGATGGGCTACATGGGCCCCGGGCTGCCGGGCCAGCGCTCGGTGGCGTCCGACGACGATCGCCGCTTCGTCGAGAGCCTGTGGCGCGTGCCGGCCGGCACGCTGCGCAAGGAGACGGGGCACGGCACGGTGGACATGTTCTCGCGGATGGCGGCCGGCGACATCAAGGCGTGCTGGATCATCTGCACGAACCCGGTCGCGACGGTGCCGAACCGGCAGAATGTGATCGCCGGCTTGCAGGCCGCCGAGCTCGTGATCGCGCAGGACGCGTTCCTCGATACCGAGACCAACCGCTATGCGGACATCCTGCTTCCCGGCGCGCTGTGGGCCGAGGGCGACGGCGTGATGGTCAACTCCGAGCGCAACATGACGCTGATGCGCGCGGCGGTCGCGCCGCCCGGTGACGCGCTGCCCGACTGGCGCATCGTCGCGGAAGTCGCGCGTGCGATGGGCTTCGGCGATGCGTTCGACTATGCGTCGGCGGCCGACGTGTTCGACGAGATCGTGCGCTTCTCGAATCCGGCGACGGGCTACGACCTGCGCGGCGCGAGCCATGCGGCGCTGCGCGACGGGCCCGTGCAGTGGCCGGTCGCGCCGGGCACCGCGCGCGAGCGGCACCCGATCCGCTACCTGAACGACGGCGTGAGCCAGACGCTGCGCGCGGCGGGCAACGGTGACGCGACCGACGCGCCGCGCCTCGCATTCCCGACGCCGTCGGGCAAGGCGCGCTTCTTCGCGCGGCCGCATGTCGATCCGGCAGAGCTGCCGGACGACACGTTCCCGATCGTGCTGAACACCGGGCGGCTGCAGCATCAGTGGCACACGATGACGAAGACGGGCAAGGTCGCGATGCTGAACAAGCTCAACCCGCGCCCGTTCGTCGAGCTGCACCCGGACGACGCGAGCGCGCTCGGCATTGCCGCGAAGGACAGCGTCGAGATCCGTTCGGCGCGCGGCCGCGCGGTGCTACCGGCCGTCGTGACCGAGCGCGTGCGGCGCGGCAACTGCTTCGCGCCGATGCACTGGAACGACGTGTACGGCGACGACCTGTGCATCAACGCGGTGACGAACGACGCAATCGATCCCGACTCGCAGCAACCCGAACTGAAATACTGCGCGGTCGCGCTGCGGCGCGTCGAGACGGATGCGTTCGCGTCCGCCGATGAAGCGACCGTGCAACCCGATGCACGCGCCGACGACACGCTGCCCGCGCCCGCGCCGACGCTTGCTTCACAGGAATCCGACATGGCAGACATCGACACTTTCGCGGCCGCGCTCGGCGTGGCCGACCTCGCGCCGCCGCCGTTGACGGACACCGAACGGCTGTACGTGGCCGGCCTCGTCAGCGGGCTCAAGGCGAGCGCGGGCCGGCGCGAGGGCGGCGTGCCCGTGCTGCCGGCCGGCGCGCCGCTCACGCCGCCGGCGCGGTTCTGGCTCGACGGCATGCTGGCCGGGCTGTTCAGCCGCACGCTGCCGGCGAGCGTGCCGGGTGCCGCGGCGCCTGCGTTGCCGGCCGATGCCACTGCGTCGGGCGGCGTGCGGATCGTGCGTACACGGCCGAAGGTCGTGCTGCTATGGGCGTCGCAGACCGGCAACATCGAATCGTTGACCGAGGATTACGCGACGCAACTGATGAACGCGGGCTTCGAGATCCGCACCGCGTGCATGTCGGACTATCCGGCGGCGTCGCTCGCCGGCGCGCAATACGTGCTGCTGATGACCAGCACGTTCGGCGACGGCGATGCGCCCGACAACGGCAGCGAATTCTGGGACGCGCTGCGGGCCGGCAGCGCCGCGCGCCTCGATGGCGTGCACTTCGCGGTGCTCGCGTTCGGCGATCGCAACTACGACCAGTTTTGCGGCCACGGCCGCCGGCTCGACGCGCGGCTCGCGGAACTCGGCGCGGCGCGCCTCTGTGCACGCGTCGATTGCGACGTCGAATTCCAGCGCGACGCCGACCAGTGGCTCGAACGCGTCGTCGCGCGGATCAAGGAGGCCGATGCCGCGCTGCACGCGGTGCCGACCGGCGCGATGAGCCCGTCGGGGCTGCTGCCGACCAAGGCGCATCCGGCGCCGTCGAAGCTCGTCGCGAACCTGCGGCTGAACCGCCCGGGCGCGGCGAAGGACACGCGCTACGTGTCGCTGTCGACCGAAGGCGCGAACCTCGAATACGAAACCGGCGACGCGCTCGGCGTGTGGCCGACCAACTGCCCGGAGCTGGTCGACGAGCTGCTGTCGGTCACCGCGCTGAAGGCCGATGCGCCCGTGTCGGTGGCGGGCGTCGGCGACGTGCGCCTCGGTGATGCACTCGCGCGTCACTTCGACATCACGCGCCCGCATCCGGACACGCTTGCGTTCATCGCGTCGCGCAGCCCGAACGGCGCGCTGAAGTCGCTGCTCGGCGACGACCGCAAGGGCGACCTGAAGCAATGGCTGTGGGGGCAACAACTCGCGGACGTGCTGCACGAGTTTCCGGTCGAGCTGTCGGGCACGGAGCTGATCGGGATGCTCAAGCGCATGCAGCCGCGCCTCTATTCGATCGCGTCGAGCCCGAGCGCGCATCAGGGCGAGATCCACCTGACCGTGTCGGCCGTGCGCTATCACAACGGTCGGCGCGCGCGCAAAGGCGTGGCGTCGACGTTCCTCGCCGATCGCGCGGACGACGGCCGCGTGCCGGTGTTCGTGCAGAAGTCCGCGCATTTCCGGCCGCCGGTGAACGGCGACGTGCCGATCGTGATGGTCGGCCCGGGCACCGGCGTCGCGCCGTTCCGCGGCTTCCTGCACGAGCGGCAGGCGCGCGGCGCGCGCGGGCGCAACTGGCTGTTCTTCGGCGAGCAGCACGCGCAGACCGACTTCTACTACGGCGACGAGCTGGGCGCGATGCACGACAGCGGCTTCCTGACGCGGCTCGACCTCGCGTTCTCGCGCGACCAGGCCGACAAGATCTACGTGCAGGACCGGATGCGCGAGCAGGGTGCCGAGCTGTTCGCGTGGCTGGAGGAAGGCGCGCACTTCTACGTGTGCGGCGATGCCGCGCGGATGGCGAAGGATGTCGACACGGCGCTGAAGGCGGTGGTCGCCGAGCACGGCGGGATGTCGGATGAAGCCGCGAACGATTATGTCGCGCGGCTCTCGAAGGCGCGGCGCTATATGCGGGACGTGTACTGAACGCCGGCGACGCGGGCCCGGCGGGTTACGCCTGATCGTCCGGTTGCGGCCGGTTGAACCACTGCCGGCTCGAGCGCGACAGCAACAGCAAGGTCGCCAGCGTGAACAGGCAGTAGACGGCGCTCAGGAAATCGACCGGCCGATGGGCGACCGTAAAGGCCATCAAGGCGAGCGTGGCGATGACCAGCCCGATCATCGTGATGCGCGCCCAGTTCTTCCGGCGCGCGATCTGCACGACGAGCAGCGCGAGGGCGAGGGCGATCGCGATGAAGGCCGCCGCGAGCATCTGGACGATCCTGACGCGTAACGCGTCACCCGAGACGCGGTCGAGCAGGGCCGGAACGATGGCCGACTCGAAAATGGCGATCCGGTACGCGAAGATGCACCACGCGCCTGCCAGCAGCGTGACGGCCACCCGGACCGTTTCCGGCGTATCTCCGCCGAAAATCGGCATATTCTTCAGCGAAGTCATTTTCATTCCGATGGGTTCCTTCGCGGCGGCGGGCATGCCGCTTGCGCTCGGCTGGCGGCGTCGCGGCCGCAGGCGGGAATCGATCGTCGCAGCGTAGCACAGGCGTCGGCGCCGGCAATGGCCGGTTCGTTTCGCGGCCGGCGCGCACCTTCCTTCACGATCGACCGGAGCAAACATGAAGACGAGATTTGTCAGCGCGGCGGCCCGGGCCGCGACCATCGGCATCCTGATGGCGGCAGCGGCAGGGAACCTGCCCGCCGCCGCGCAGGGCGCGTCGTCGCCCGTCGGGTCGGCCGCCGCGACCCCCGACAACGCGGTGCTGCTCACGGTATTCCTGAAACACGACCAGTCGCGCCCGCTTGCCGAGCTCAATGCGCAGCTCGCGAAGCAGGGGTTTTACAAGGCATTTCCGCCGCCGGGTGTCGAAGTGGTGAGCTGGACCGTGACGATGGGGATCGGGCAGATCGTCGTGCTGCGGTTGCCGGCGTCGCGGCTGCGGGAGGTCAATCGCGTGCTCGAGGATACGGCGTGGGGCGCGTACCGGACGGAGTTCTATCCGACTTACGACTACAAGGCGATCGGGTTGGGGGAGCATGAGCGGGCGAAGTGACGGCAAGCGGGTGCTTGCCCGAGACGGCGCCTCCCGTCCCGGAAAGCCGCGCGGCGTTGCGTATTTGTCCCTGTCCGCGCGGGCACTCCCGGCGATTTTTTCCCAAATGCATCACAAGTCATTCATCAGATGAAAAAACCATCCCGGTTCCCGGTATGATGCGCACCTTGCGTCGCAGGACGCCTTGTTTCTTTATGCGTTTTTGATGGTCGAGTTACCACAAATCCGCACAAAGCCGACGTGAAAGATTCTGTAATATAAATTCCGTATACTCGTAAGTTCTGACCCAGGCGCCTCCGAGCCCGTCTTCGGCCGGCCGCCCACGCAGAACAACCACAGATACGTCGCCGCCCGGCCAACCCGCGCCGCGACACGCTATGCACCACCACTGAACAACTTATGTCTTCCCGCCACTCTGGTTCGCCTGGTCGTGCCGCGGCGGTGATCGCCCGTGCCCGGGCGCTGATCCGCAACGAGCGCGTGCTGTCGCCGCTGCTCGCGCTCGGCATCGGCCTGCTGCTGATCGTGGTTTTCCAGCACCTGTCGGAATCCGTCGACTACCGGTCGGTGATCCGCCAGCTGCGTCACATGTCCGTCGGCGAATGGGGCGCGTCACTGGCCGCGACGGCCCTCAGCTATCTCGCGCTTGTCGCCCGCGACGCGGTCGGCCTGCGCTACGTCGCCGCGAAGGTGCCGCGCGTCGCGCTGTGGATCGGCGCGATCGCCGGGTCCGCGCTCGGTAACGCGACCGGCTTCGGCGCGCTGACGGGCGGCGCGGTGCGCGCACGCGTGTACGGCGTATCGGGCGTCACGCCCGCGCAGATCGGCCGGATGACGGTGTTCACGAGCGGCACGCTGGCGCTCGCGATGGTGTTGATGACGGCAGTCGGCATGGTGTGCATGCCGGAAGCGCTCGCCGCGATGCTGCACGTCGCGCCCGGCGTGCTGACCTGGACCGGGGCGGCGCTGCTGGTGGTGCTGGCCGCGATGGTCGTGATGTGCGGCCACACCGCGCGCCCGGTCGTCACGCGCTTCAAGTGGCTGTCGTTCGACGTGCCGGCACGGCGCGATCTCGTCGCGCAGGTCGTCTATGCGGTACTCGACGTCGTCGCGGCGGGCCTGACGCTGTGGGTGCTGCTGCCGGCCGCGCCGGTCGGCTTCCCGACCTTCATTACCGTTTACGCCGCCGCGTTGTTGCTCGGGATGATCGGCCATACGCCGGGCGGGATCGGCGTGTTCGAAGCCGCGATGGTCTTCACGCTGGGCCGCGAAGTGCCGCCGCACGCGATGGTCGCCGCGCTGATCGCGTATCGCGCGATCTATTTCGGCGTGCCGCTCGTGCTGTCGGCCGGCCTGCTGGCCGGTTTCGAGGGCCGCGCGCTGCGGCGCCGGCTCGTGACGCGGCAGGCCGTGCGCGTGTCGCAGCTCGCACCGGTGTTCCTGAGCCTCGTGACGTTCGCGGTCGGCGGGATGCTGGTGATCTCGAGCGCGACGCCCGCGTTCTGGCACCGGATCGCGATCCTGCGCCACCTCGTGCCGCTGTGGGTGCTCGAAGGCTCGCAGGTGATCTGCAGCGTGCTCGGTGTCGCGCTGCTGTTCGTCGCGCGCGGGCTGCTGCGCCGCCTCGACGGTGCCTGGTGGATGACCTTCGCGCTGACGCTCGCCAGCCTCGCGCTGTCGCTGGCGAAGGGCCTCGCGTTCGTCGAGGCCGGCGTGCTCGGCACGCTGCTGGTGCTGCTGCTCGTCAGCCGTCGCCGCTTCAACCGCCATTCGTCGCTGCTGGCGGAGCGCTTCACGGTGAGCTGGTTCGTATCGGTGGCAATGGTGCTGATGCTGGCCGTGTGGGTGCTGTTCTTCGCGTTCCGCGACGTGCCGTACACGCGCGAGCTGTGGTCGCATTTCTCGTTCGACGCGCGTGCGCCGCGGGCGCTGCGCGCGACGCTTGCGTCCGGCGTGTTCGTCGCGCTGTTCGCGCTGTGGCAACTGCTGCGCCCGGCGCCGGGCCGTTTCGTGAAGCCCGCGGAGCAGGACCTGTCGGATGCCGAACGAATCATCCGCGCGCAGGAATGCAGCGATGCGGGCCTCGCGCTGATGGGCGACAAGTCGTTCCTGTTCTCGGAGTCCCGCCGGGCCTTCCTGATGTATGCGAAGAACGGCCGCACGTGGGCCGCGCTGCACGATCCGGTCGGGCCGCGCGAGGAATGGCCGGCGCTGATCAGCAAGTTCATCGCGCTCGCCCACGCGCATAGCGGCCGTGCGGCGTTCTACCAGGTGCGCGCGAACGCGCTGCCGCTGTATCTCGACGCGGGGCTCACGCTGATGAAGCTCGGCGAGGAAGCGCATATCGCGCTCGACCGGTTCGACCTGAAGGGTTCGAACCGCTCGCACCTGCGCTACGCGCTGCGCCGCGGTGACAAGGACGCGCTGACGGTCGAGGTGATCGCGCCGAGCGACGTGCCGGCCGCGCTGCCGGCGCTGCGCGACATCTCGGACGGCTGGCTCGACAGCCGCGACGCGCGCGAGAAGAGCTTCTCGGTCGCCGCGTTCCACGACGGCTATCTGGCGACGCAGTCGGTGATGCTCGTGCGGCAGGCCGACAAGCCGATCGCGTTCGTCACGTTCATGACGACCGACCTCAACACCGAGGCGACGGTCGGCGTGATGCGCCATCTGCCGGACGCGTCGCCGTACGCGATGGAGTATCTGTTTACGCAGCTCGCGCTGCATCTGAAGGAAGCGGGTTTCCGCAAGCTGAGCCTGGGCATCGCGCCGTTCTCGGGGATGGGGGCGGCGAAGATGCCGTCGCCGTTGCACCGGATCGGCCTGATGGTCTGGCGCTTCGGCGGCCGCTTCTACAACTTCCGCGGCTTGCGCGCATTCAAGAGCAAGTTCGAACCGCACTGGGAGCCGCGTTACCTCGCGGCCTCGGGCACGGTCGGCGTGTTCGTCACGCTGGCGGATCTGTCATTGCTGGCTGGAGGTCGGCGTTCATGATGTTGAAGAAGGGAATCGCGCGGGCGGCAGCCGCCTGCGCGGGAATGATGCTGGCCGGCGCCGCGTGCGCCACGCAGCCAGCCGCAATGAAGGCCGAAACCGTATCGGGCGGCCGCTACGGGCCCGTGACCGTGACCAAACCCAGCGGGCCGTTGCGCGGCTTCGTCGTGCTGTTCTCGCGCGAGGCCGGCTGGAATGCGGCCGACCAGCAGGCCGCCGAGGCGCTCGCGAAGGCCGGGGCGATGACGGTCGGCGTCGATTCCGAGCGGTATGCGATGAATCTCGCCGCGAAGCAGGAGACCTGCCATCACCTCGACGGCGACGCTGAAGCGGTCAGTCACCAGCTCGAGCGCCTTGCACAGTCGTCGCGCTACTTCACGCCGATCGTCGCGGGCGTCGGCCAGGGCGGCACGATCGCGAAGCAGATCCTGTCGATGGCGCCGGAGAACACGATCGCCGGTGTCGTATTGGTCGATCCGGCCGCCAAGCTCGATCCGCGCTTCAAGCCGTGCCCGCCCGATCCGACGATCGTGCGCCGCGCGATGCCGGGCTTCGTCGACACGGCGGCCACGGGCGATTCCGCGAAGCTCGTGTCGCTCGTCACGTCGCATCTGCTGGACACTACCCGCGGCGACGAACTCGACGTGTCGGACCTGCCGCTCGTCGAGCTGCCGGCCAAGGGTGGCAACGGCCAGCTCGCGATCGTGATCTCGGGTGACGGCGGCTGGCGCGATCTCGACAAGACGATCGCCGAGGCGCTGCAGCGCGACGGCGTGTCGGTGGTCGGCATCGACAGCCTGCGCTATTTCTGGAGCGAGAAGCCGCCGGCGCAGGTGAGCCGCGATCTCGCACGCGTGATGCGCACCTACATGGCGCGCTGGCATGCGAACCGCGTGGCGCTGGTCGGCTACTCGTTCGGTGCCGACGTGATGCCGTTCGCGTACAACCGGCTGCCGGCCGACCTGCGCGACAAGGTCGCCGTGATGTCGCTGCTCGGCTTCGCGCCGGCCGCCGATTTCCAGATCCGCGTGACGGGCTGGCTCGGCATGCCCGCAAGCGACAAGGCGCTGAAGGTTGCGCCGGAAATCGCGAAGGTGCCGCCGCAGCTCGTGCAGTGCTTCTATGGCGCGGAAGAGAAGGACACGATGTGTCCGGCACTCGCGAACACGGGCGCCGACGTGATCAAGACGCAAGGCGATCACCACTTCGGCCGCGACTACATCGCGCTCGAGAAGAGGATCCTCGGCGCGTTCGGCAAGCCGGTCGCGGCACGCTGAACGCCGGCGCCCGCTTTGCGGCGGGCGCCGACCGGTAGCTTCCGGTTCATCGTACGGGCGGCCTGCGGGCCGCCCGTTTCATTTTCCGGCGGGCGTTGCCGTTCGCGCATCGTGCTGATAGAAGCCGGTGAACCGGTCGAGCTGACGCCGCGCGGCCGCGAGGTCCGTGCCGTCGCCGAGCACCGCGCTCGAAAACCCCGTGCGTTCCATCAACAGCAACTGGTCGACCAGCACCTCGCCGGTCGCGCGCAGGTCGCCGGCGAAGCCGTAGCGCTTGCGCAGCAGGTACGCCTGGCTGTACGCACGCCCATCGGTGAACGACGGAAACGCGAGGTCGATGCGCGCGGCCCGCGCGATGTGTTCGGCGAGCGGCGGCAGTTCCTCGTCGTTGCCGATCGTCAGCGTCGCCGTGCCGTGCTGCTGCGTGTCGCCGGCGTGTTCGGCCGGTGTCAGCAGCCGGATGCGTGTGGTCGAATTCTCTCCGTGCGTCATGCCTGCTCCACCTGATGGCGCGCGTCGTTCGCGGCGGCCTTGAAGGGTTCCGTGCCGATGCGGCGGACGGTGTCGATGAATCGCTCGCTGCGGCCGTCGTCGTCGATGCGCGCGTCGAGATACGCGTTGACGAGCGCATCGACGACATCGACGATTTCGTCCGCCGAAAACGACGGGCCGATCACCTTGCCCGGCCGCGCGGGGCCGCTCGCGCTCGAGCCGTCCGAGCCGCCGAGCGTGACCTGGTACCACTCGGCGCCGTCCTTGTCGACGCCGAGGATGCCGAGGTGGCCGCTGTGATGATGGCCGCACGAGTTGATGCAGCCGCTGATGTGCAGGTCGATGTCGCCGACGTCGTGCAGCATGTCGAGATCCTGGAAGCGTTCGGCGATCGCATCGGCGATCGGGATCGAGCGAGCATTCGCGAGCGCGCAGAAGTCGCCGCCCGGGCACGCGATCATGTCCGTCAGGAGTCCGACGTTCGCGCTGGCGAGCCCGATCGCGCGCGCGTTTTCCCACAGCAGGCACAGGTCGTCGACATGCACCCATGGCAGCACGACGTTCTGCGTGTGCGTGACGCGCGCCTCGCCGGCCGAGAACTGGTCGGCGAGATCGGCGAGCGCGTCGAGCTGGTCCGGCGACGCGTCGCCCGGTGCCTGCAGGCGGCGCTTGAACGACAGCGTGACGATGCGCAGCGCCGGATCGCGGTGGTCGGCCACATTGCGTGCTAGCCAGCGCGCGAAGGCCGGATGGCGTGCCGCCTGGGCGGACAGGCGCAGGTTCGCGTCGCGCAGGCTGACCGTGCGCGGCTTGAGCCGCGGCGGGACGAACGATGCGGCGACGCGGTCGAACTCGACCTGTGGAATCGTATGCAGCCCGCCGTCGTGATCGACGATCTGGCGGAACTCTTCCTCGACGTCGTCGATGTAGCGCTGTCCCTCGGTCTTCACGAGGATCTTGATGCGCGCCTTGTACTTGTTGTCGCGCCGGCCGTAGCGGTTGTACACGCGGACGATCGCCTCGATGTAGTTCATCACGTGCTGCCACGGCAGGAACGCGCGCAGCAGCGTCGCGATCATCGGCGTGCGGCCCATCCCGCCGCCGACGCTCACGCGAAAGCCGAGCTCGCCCGCGTCGTTGCGCACGAGCTTCAGCCCGACGTCGTGCCAGTCGGTGGCGGCGCGGTCTTCGGTCGCGCCGGTGATCGCGATCTTGAACTTGCGCGGCAGGAACGCGAATTCGGGGTGCAGCGTGGTCCACTGGCGCATCACTTCGGCGAACGGGCGCGGATCGGCGATCTCGTCCGGCGCGACACCCGCGCGCTCGTCGCACGAGATATTGCGGATGCAGTTGCCGCTCGTCTGGATGCCGTGCATGTCGACGGTCGCGAGCAGGTCCATCACGTCGGCGGCCTTGTCGAGCGGAATCCAGTTGAACTGCACGTTGGTGCGCGTCGTGAAGTGCGCGCTGCGGGTCGGTAGGCGCAGCGTGCCGAGCAAGGCCTGCGCGTCGGATGCGGCGCGGTAGGTGGCGTCGTCCGGCACGTCGTAGTCGCGCGCGATCCGCGCGAGCACGCGCAGCTGTGCGCTCGACAGTTCGCCGTACGGGACGGCCACGCGCAGCATCGGTGCGTGGCGCTGCACGTACCAGCCGTTCTGCAGGCGCAGCGGCCGGAATGCGTCTTCGCTCAGCGTGCCGTGCTGCCAGCGTTCGAGCTGATCGCGAAACTGGGCGGCGCGGCTGTGCACGAGCGCCCGGTCGAAAACGGTATATCGATACATGACGTGATACGCGAGAGGAGCCGTGGCGCGGAGCGCGCGGCTCGGGACAGACGTTGCGACGGGTGTCAGGCAACCGGAGACAGCGTAGGGAACGCGGTGCGGCGCGACAAGCAGCAGATGGGGACGAAAAGGGCGCAGCAGATGGCCGGCGTGACGCCGGCGCGGGCCGGGCATGCGTGCGGGCATGCCCGTGGCGGGCGTTTAAACGGCGGCGTCGACGACGAGCGCCGGATCGAGCGCGCGGATGCGCTGGTCGATGAAGTAGCCGCCGCCTTCCTGATAGCGCAGGAACAGGCGGCCGCACGAGCGGCAGCGGTTGACGGTGCAGCGGTTGTACGGGAAATGGCGCAGCGCGATCGGCGCGTCGTCCGACGCGTAGCGCGTGCCGGCCGGGTGATATTCGGCGTAGGTCGGCTCCGTCTCGTCGGGCGGCGCGAGCGTGGCGACTTCGGTCAGTTGCGCGTCCTGCAGCGACAGCGGCAGGGTCGTCCATCCGGCGAGCGGCGTTTTCGTGCAGATGCACGACTGCGTGACGTGCGCGGCTTCAGCGGTCAGTTTCAACAGCGCGTCGTGATCGAGGTAGGGCAGTTGACTCATCGGAAATCATGAAGGGCGGCGGGAACAGCACTGTAACCCGCGTGCGGATTGCGCGCATCACCGTGACGCAGGCGGTGCGCCCCGGGTGAGATTCAGCCGCCCTTGCGGACCGACGGCTGCGCGACGAGCTCGCCGAGCACACGGATCGCACGCTCGATGTCGCGGCTCCACGGATGGCCGAAGTTCACGCGCACGCAACGTTCGAAGCCGTGCGCGGCCGAAAACAGCGGCCCCGGCGCGAAGCTGATCCCGCGTGCGATCGCCTGGCGATGCAGTTCCATCGCGTCGATCGCGTCGGGAAACGCGAGCCACAGAAAATAGCCGCCTTCAGGCCGCACCCATTCGACGCCGGCCGGCAGCCAGCGCCGCAGCGCGTCGTCCATCCGGTCGAGCTGCGTGTGCAGCGCGCCGCGCAGCTTGCGCAGGTGCCGGTCGTAGCCGCCGTGCTCGAGATAGTTCGCGATGCCGACCTGCGCGGGGATGCTGGCCGACAGCGTCGTCATCAGCTTGAGCCGCTGCACCTTCTCCGCGAACCGGCCGGCGGCGGCCCAGCCGATCCGGTAGCCGGGCGCGAGCGTCTTCGAGAACGAACTGCAATGCATCACGAGGCCGTGCCGGTCGAACGCGCGCGCGGGCAGCGGATAGTCGGGGCCGAAGTGCAGCTCGCCGTACACGTCGTCCTCGATCAGCGGCACGTCGCGCGCGGCGAGCAACGCGACGAGCGCGCGCTTCTTCTCGGCGGACAGCGTGACGCCGGTCGGATTCTGGAAGTTGGTCATGAACCAGCACGCGCGGATGTCGTGCCGGTCGAGCGCGTTCGCGAGCGCGTCGAGATCGAGGCCCATGCGCGGATCGACGGGAATCTCGACCGCACGCAGGTCGAGCCGCTCGAGCGCCTGCAGCGCCGCATAGAAACCGGGCGCTTCGACGGCCACGACGTCGCCGGGCCGCGTGACGGCCATCAGGCACAGGTTCAGCGCTTCGAGCGCGCCGTTCGTGACGACGATCTCGTCGATCGGCTGCGAGATGCCGGTCGCGAGATAGCGCCGCGCGATCTGCTGGCGCAGCGCCTCGTTGCCGGGCGGCAGGTCGACGACCGTGCTCCACGGGCTGACGAGCCGCGTGGCTTGCGCGAGCGATTTCGCGAGACGCGGCAGCGGAAACAGTTGCGGCGACGGGAACGCGGAGCCGAGCGGCACGATGCCGGGTTGCGTCGCCGCGTCGAGGACGGAGAACACGAGGCTGCTGATGTCGACCTTGCGGGTGACGCCGGCGCGGCTTGCCTGGCGTTTGGCGGCCGGGCTTGCCGCCGGCGTGGCGCCCGGCGCGACGTAGTAGCCCGAGCGTTCGCGCGCGCGGATCAGCCCCCACTGTTCGAGCAGGTAGTACGCGCGAAACACCGTCGACTGGCTCACGCCGTGCTGGGCGATGATCTGCCGCAGCGACGGCAGGCGCGTGCCGACGGCGAGGTTGCCGTTGCGGATGTCGTCGGCGATCGTGTGGGCGAGGGTTTCGTAGCGTTTCATCGGCGAGGGTGGCGCGCGCCGTCGCCACGCGCGGGCCGGGGTGGCGCCGCGCCGGCGGGCGCGGCTCATTGTCCGATGCGCGGCCCGAAAAGGAAAGCGCAGGCGCGGCGGCCGCGCTTTCCGGCTGCGTCAGGCCGCGTTCGGCTCGACGTTCTGCCGGTTCGGGGCGCCGCGCAACGGCGGCAACGGCTCGACCTTGCCGACGATGAACAGGTACGACAGCGCGCCGACCACGCACAACGCACCGGCCACCGCGAGCGGCACGACGAACGAGCCCTTCGTGATCGACAGCATCACGCCCGTGAACGTCGTGATGAAGATCCCCGCGAGATTGCCGGCGAAGTTCTGGATGCCGCCGAGCGATGCGACATGCGCGGGCGTCGGCGCGACTTCGCCGACGAGCGTCCACACGTTGGCGCCTGCAAACGACAGGCTCGCATACGCCAGTGCGAACAACCCGAGGCAGGCCCACACGTTCTCGACGAAGGCCGACAGCGCGATCGACGAAGACAGCAGCATGCCGAGCACGAGGCAGGTCTTGCGCGCGGCGGTCGCGCTCCAGCCGCGGCGGAACAGGCTGTCCGACACATAGCCGCCGAGCCAGCCGCCGGGAATCGCGAGCAGCGCGGGCAGCATGCCCCACGTGCCGAGCGACGCGAGCGAGAAGCCGCGCGACTGCAGCAGGTAGCTCGGGAACCACGTGATGAAGAAGTAGATCGCGAAGTTCAGGCAGAACAGCCCGATCATCATGCCCCACACGGTGCGGTAGCGGAACAGGTCGAGCCACGACACCTTCGGGCCGTCGGTTGCGGCCGCAACGGTCGGTGCGCCGCGCTGCGCGAGCAGCGCATCGACGGCGTCGGGCGCGATCGCACGGTAGCGTTCCGGATCGCGATAGACGAACCACCACGCCAGTGCCCACACGATGCCGATGCCGCCCGTGATCACGAACGACCCGCGCCAGCCGACGATCGAGATCAGCCACGCGACGAGCGGCAGCGACAGCGCGGAGCCGACGCGCGAGCCGCTGTCGAAGATGCTGCTCGCGAGCCCGCGTTCGCTGCGCGGGAACCAGTTGAACGCGACCTTCGCGAACGACGGGATCGCGGCCGCTTCGCCGACGCCGAGCATCAGCCGCACGCCGACGAGCTGCGTGAGGCCGCGCGCGGCGCCCGTCGCGACGGTGAACACCGACCACCAGCCGACCGCGAGCGCGAGGCTCACGCGCACGCCGACCTTGTCGATGAACCAGCCGGCCGGCAGTTGCAGGAACGCGTAGGTCCAGAAGAATGCGCTCAGCACGAGCCCCATGCCGACCGCGTCGAGGCCGAGGTCGGCGCGGATGCTGGGCGCCGCGATCGCGAGGTTCGCGCGGTCGATGAAGTTGATGACGTTGGCGAGGAAGCACATGAGGATCATGGCCCATCGGATGCGTGGCATGCGGTGTCTCCGCGCGGAATGTCGTGACGGGCCGCCGGCGATCCGCAGCGCCGGCGGCCTCGATGGGCGGGTTATCGCGTGGCGTGCGACGGCGTGCGGTCGAACTTCGCGAGCGCTTCCCACAGGCCGTTCAGGTAGACCGCGCCGAGCGCGCGGTCGTAGAGGCCGTAGCCGGGCTTGCCCGTCTCGCCCCAGATCATGCGGCCGTGATCGGGGCGCACGTAGCCGGTGAAGCCGGTGTCGTGGTACGCCTTCACGATCGCGGCGATGTCGAGCGAGCCGCAGCTCGACAGGTGGGCGGTTTCCTCGAAATCGCCGTTCGCGTCGACCTTCACGTTGCGGATGTGCGCGAAGTGGATGCGGCCCATCGCGCCGAATTCGCGCACGAGCGCCTCGACATCGTTCTGCGGGCCTGCGCCGAGCGAGCCCGAGCACAGCGTCAGCCCGTTCGCGGGTGTGTCGACGATGCGCACGATCCGCGCGAGATCGTCGCGGTTCTTCACGATGCGCGGCAGCCCGAAGATCGGGCGCGGCGGATCGTCGGGGTGAATCGCCATCTTCACGCCGGCTTCCTCGGCGACGGGGATGATCGCCTTCAGGAAGTATTCGAGGTTCGCCCACAGCGCGGCTTCGTCGACGTCGCGATACTCGGCGAGCAGCGCCTTCAACTGTTCGGGCCGGTAGCTCGAATCCCAGCCCGGCAGTGCGATGCCGTCGTCCGGATCGATCCGGTCGACCGCATCGGTGCTGAACGCGAGGCAGGTCGAGCCGTCGTCGAGCGTCTTCGACAGCTCGGTGCGCGTCCAGTCGAACACGGGCATGAAGTTGTAGCAGATCACGCGCACGCCGGCCGCGCCGAGATGGCGAATCGTCTGACGGTAGTGGTCGATCAGGCGGTCGCGGCCCGGCTTGCCGAGCTTGACGTCCTCATGGACGGGCACCGACTCGACGACTTCGAACTGCAGGCCGGCGCGCTCGATCGTCGCCTTCAGCGCGTCGATCTTGTGCGCGGGCCAGACTGCGCCCACCGGTTCGTCGTAGATCGCGGACACGATATGCGTGACGCCCGGGATCTGGCGGATGTATTGCAGCGAGACCGGATCGGACTCGCCATACCAACGGAAAGACATCTTCACTGGCGCGGCTCCTGGCTGGCGGTTGTGACATCGGACGAACGGGCGGCAGCGTGCCGGCCCCGTCTCCGGTGTGCGGATTATGATTGGTATGCCAGTTGTGCGGGATAGTGGTTTACCAGTTGTCGAGGTGGAATCGGGGTGTCAGCGCATCACAGGAAAGGCATGCGTCGCGCCGGCCACCTCGCCGAATCGGAGGCGGCCCGAAATTGGTGTACCATTTTGGCGATTCGGTGCCGCGACGGCGCCGGCCAGCCTGTTGCGAGCCTTTCGATGACCGATCTTTCCAGCCTGCCCGCCAGCCGCGATACCGATGCCGCGGACCGCTCCTATATCGGCCTTGCGCGGCAGATTCACGCGATGGTGGCCGCCGGTGCGTTCGAGGCCGGCGCGCGGCTGCCGTCCGAGCGCAGCCTGGCCGACCAGTTCGGCGTGAGCCGCACGCAGGTGCGCGAGGCGATCATCGCGCTCGAGGTGCAGGGGATCGTCGAGGTGCGAATCGGTTCGGGCATCTACGTATCGGCGGCCGACGCCGCGCGGCCGGTGACGTTCGAGGTGCCGCGCGGCCCGGGGCCGATCGAGACGCTGCGCGCCCGCGGGCTGATCGAGGCGGAAGTCGCGGCGCTCGCGGCGACCGAACGCAAGGACGCGGATCTCGACCGGCTGTTCTTCTCGCTGACGACGATGCGCGAGCAGATGGACGACAAGGTCGCGTACGACGCGGCCGATCGCCAGTTCCACCTGCGTATCGCGGAATCGACCGGCAACACGGTGCTGCTGCACATGGTCACCGCGATGTGGGACTGCGCGCGCAGCGATCCGCTGTGGGACAAGATCGAGGAGCATTTTCACTCGACCGCGCTGCGCGAGGCGTCGCAGGAAGATCACCAGCGGATCTTCGCGGCGATCATGGCGCGCGACGCAACGGCGGCACGCGACGCGATGCGTGCACACCTGTCGCGCGTGATCGCGGAATTCACGCAGGCGTGGCGCTGACGCGCGTTCCGTCAGAGGGAACAGGCCGGCGTAACGTTACCGTCATACGGCGGTGAGGGTTGGCGCGCGCGGCCCCGTTGTACGGCTTCTTCCGATTGCATGACCGTAGGTTTTATGGTCTTGTTGCGGGATATCGCATCGACTCAAAAAAGGACAGTCGAATGCAGCCGGGCGATTCACACGGGGTCCAATTGATCAGGGGAATCGGCGGACGTACATGCGTACGGTTCGCCGTGCGCCGGCTGCTTGTCATTTTGACGGCGGGCTTACTGGCCTCCGTGCTTCCCCCCGCGTTCGCCGCCTCTCCCGAAACCGTCAACGACAACGTGCTGCGTGTGCTCGCATGGCCCGGCTATGCGGACGACGATGTCGTCAGTGCGTTCGAGGCGCAATTTCACGTCCGCGTCGAAGTCACGTTCGTCGACTCCGACGAAGCACTGTGGACGCGCATGCACAGCGCGGCGCCACCGCCGTACGACGTGCTGGCCGCGAATACGGCCGAGATCCAGCGCTATGCGCACGAACGCCTGCTCGCGCCGATCGACCTGCCGCGCATCCCGAACCGGCGGCGGCAGTTGCCGAACTTCCAGCAACTCGCGGCGATCGACGGGCTCGTTGAAGCGGGCGCCCCGTATGCGATTCCGTTCACGTATTCGTCGATGGGGCTGATCTACGACCGCAAGCAGGTGCCGGCCGCGCCGCGCTCGATGCGGGAGATGTGGAATCCGCGCTATCGCGGCAAGGTGCTCGACTTCAACAGCGCGCAGCACAATTTTTCGTTCACGGCGCTGGCACTCGGCTTTCCCGATCCGTTTCGCCTGTCGCCCGCGCAGACGCTCGCCGTCGCGCACAAGCTGATCGACCTGCGCCGCAACCTGCTGACGTACTACACCCTTCCTGAAGAGGCGACCGCGTTGTTCGTCCAGCATCGTGCGGCGCTGATGTTCGGCAACTACGGCACGCAACAGGTCGAACTGCTGCGACGGGCCGGCGCGGACGTCGGCTACGTGATCCCGGATGAAGGCGCGCTCGCGTGGCTCGACTGCTGGGCTGTCACGCGCGGCGCGCAACATCCGGAGCTCGCGTTCGCGTGGATCAATTACATGCTCGAACCGGCGATCGGCGCGCTGCTGACCGAACGCCAGGGCCTCGCGAACACGCTCGCGTCGCCGCCGGGACTCGACACCGGGCACCAGCATCTCGTCTGGCTCCAGCCCGTCGAGGACATCGCGCGGCGCGAATCGCTGTGGAGCCGCATCGTGTCGGGCGACCGGCCGGAGCGTTTCGGAAAATGATCCGGCTCGGGCTCACGTCGAAACTGTCGGTGCTGTTCGCCTGCATCGGCGTGATCGCGTCCGGCACGACCGGCTATTACGCGTATCGCGCGAACCGCACGATGCTCGTGCAGGAAGCGCAGCACAGCCTGCTGATGTCGACGCAACTGCTCGGGCAGCGCTTCACCACGGCGCTGTCCGACGTCTCGGACGATGCGCTCGTGCTCGCACAGTTGCCGTCGTGTGCACGGGTCTCGAGCGGCGGCAACCGGGATGGCGCGCCACGCGCGCGGCTCGAGCAGGTGTTCTACAGCTTCATGAGAAATCACCCGGAGTACCTGCAGGTCCGCCTGATCGCGCGCGGGGATTTCGGCCTCGAACGCATCCGTGTCGATCGCGATGCGCATGGCATCGTCGTCCTGCCGGACAGTGCGTTGCAGGAGAAAGGACAGTTTTCCTACGTATTCGATACGCTGGCCACGGCGCCCGGTCATATCTACCTGTCGCCGATCGTGATCAACCACGAGACTGGGGCGCACGCGGCCGAAGGGCTGCCGATCCTGCGCGTGGGCACGCCGGTCGTCGACGCGTCGGGCCAGACGGTGGGGGCGCTCGTCGTCGACGTCGAGCTGTCGCGCGTGTTCGACCGGCTCGAGCGCGATCTGCCGGAAGACTACACGGTGTACCTCGCGAACGAGTGGGGCGATTTCCTCGTGCATCCCGATCCGACGCAGACGTTCGGCTTCGATCGCGGCCGGCGCGTGCTGATGCAGGACCGCTTCGCCGTCACGCGTGCGCTGTTCGACAGTGCGCGCGCAAACGTTACCCTCAATGGCCTGGCCGACCCCGCCGCGGCGCCGGGCCAGATGTTCGCGTTCGTGCGCACGCCGTTCGGGCACGACGAGGGCAACCGCTTCGTCGTGCTCGGGATGGGGCGCCCGCTGGCGGATGTGTTGTCGCCGGCGGGCATGCTTGGCGAGCGGATCGTCCGGATGGTGCTGGTGTCGAGCTTGATGGCGGTGATCCTCGCGATCCTGTTCGCGCGTGCGATCACGCGGCCGCTGCAGACGCTCGCGCGCGCCGCGACGCACGTGTTCGACGATCCGGCCACCGAGCAGTTGCCGGTTGGGCGTGCCGACGAGATCGGCGTGCTCGCGCGCTGTTTCGACAGCATGCGCGTCGAGATCCGCACGCAGGTCGCGATGTTGCGCGCGAAGCAGCTGGAGCTCACGCACCTCGCCGGGCACGATGCGCTGACCGAACTGCCGAATCGCCTGCTGTTCATGGAGCATCTCGATGCCGCGATCCGGCGTGCGGCCGCGCTGCACGAAGGGCTGGCCGTGATGTTCGTCGACCTCGACCGCTTCAAGCAGATCAACGACCAGCACGGCCACTCGGCCGGCGACCGCACGCTCGTCGCGGTCGCCAAGCGGCTGAGCCTCGTGCTGCGTGGCGGCGACATGGTCGCGCGGCTCGGTGGCGACGAATTCATCGTACTGGTTACGGACGTGCGCTCACCGGCGGTGATCGGCGACGTCGCGTCGCGCATCCAGCGCGTGATGGACGAGGAACTGGAGTTCGGCGACCGGCGGGTGGCCGTGGGCGCGAGTATCGGCGTCAGCGAGTTTCCGGCCGACGGTGCGTCGGCCGAGGAACTGCTCGTCAAGGCCGATGCGGCGATGTACGCGGCGAAGGCGTCCGCGCAGCGCGCGTTCGTGCGCTATCAGGAACTGGTCGGCAACGGGAGCGGCGCCGGCAGCGGGACGGACGAAGCGGCCGGCCGGGTCGCGTCGGGCGGCGGCCGGTGACCGGTTGCAGCCGGTCGCTGATCCACGCGTTGCAAACGCCACGAGCCCGTCGCAAGACGGGCTCGTGGCGTTTGCGGACTGCGCGCGAAGGCGCGCGGCGGCAGGCTTGCTTAGTGGCCGAAGTAGACCGAGTCGCGCGGGTTTTGCGCCTTGACGGCCGGTGCGCCACCCTGGACGGTCGCGGCCGGTTGCGCACCGTAGCCGCTGTTGTCGGCACCTTGCACGCGGGCTTGCGCGGCCTGGATGTCGGCCGGGTAATACGGGCTCGACTGGCTCGGCTTGTAGCCGGCGCTTTCGAGCTGAACCAGTTCATTGCGCACTTGAGCGCGGGTCACGGTGCTTTGGGCGAAGGCGCCGAACGAGGCGGACAGGGCGGCAGCAGCAACGATTGCGGAAACGAGCGATTTCATGATGACCTCCGATGTTTTTGGCTTTCCGCGTTCGACACCATGTCGTAAGCGGTTGATTACATCGTAGGCGTCGGTCGACCTAGGGTAAACGTGAGTTTCGGCGAAAGATCGTTGCAGCCGGGGCAATAATTTCGAGATAAATGCCTTCCGTCCCTAATCGACGTTGCCGGATTTGCAAGGGAACGGGCGGCGGATGCGCGCGCACGCACGGACGGGCGCGCGGCGGCGAAGGCGCGGGCGGAGAGGGGGACGCACTGTGACGCTGGCGGATCAGACGTCGTCGTCGATTTCCTTGCGCTCCCGGCGTTCTTCGTTGCCGCGGCGCGCGCGCAGGCGCTGGCGCGACAGCACGGCGATCACCTGCTGGGTCGGCGCGCCGGACGGCAGTTCGTTGCGGATGCGATCGGGCACCATGGGCAGGCCCGCGCGCTGCCGGCGCAGCGCCTTGGCAATTGCCCGGCGGCATTCGTCACCGTGGCAATCCCATTCATCGCGGATTCTCTGGCAATAACGGCATTGTTCCATCGGGACAGTCTAACGCGTCTTCGGGAGCGGGGCTGAACGCTTGCCCCGAAGCGTCACGTGTTGGTTGCGACACCGGCGAGCGCTTTCGCATGCGACTGGAAGCGTCGGTGCTCTTCCGGCGGCACGAGCGAGCCGCCCGTCGCCCAGATGACGTGCGTCGACCGGCGCAGGTCGATCGCGCGGCGACGCACGAAGTCGCGGCCGGCCGGGGACGCCGTCAGCCAGCCGGGGCCACTGACGGCCGCGGCGGCCGACGGTTCGAGTTCCACGCCCGTCGCGCGCTGAACCGCGAGCAACTGCGCGTAGAGCTGCGCGTCGCTGACGGTGAACACGCCGGACAGCAGCGACGCCATCAGCGGGCTGACGAGGTGCGATGCCTGTGCGACGGCCAGGCCGTCGGCCTCGGTCCGGTTGTCGAGCCCCACGTCGTAGACGGACACGGGCTTCCCGGGGCCGGCGGCCAGCTGGACCAGCATGCACGGCGACGCGACGGGTTCGGCAAAGAAGCAATGCACGTGCTCGCCGAACAGCGCCTTGAGGCCATACGCGATGCCGCCCGGTGCGCCGCCGACCCCGCACGGGATATGAACGAAGAGCGGATGCGTCGCGTCCACGCGGCGGCCCGCGTCGGCGAGCTGCGCGGCGAGATGCCGGGCGCTGGCCGCGTAGCCGAGGAACAGCATCAGCGAGCCTTCGTCGTCGACGAAGTGGCTGCGTGGCTGATCGCGTGCCTGCGCGCGTCCGGCCGCGACGGCTTGCGCATAGTCGCCGTCATGTTCGATCACGCGAACGCCACGCTTTCTCAGGCGCGCCTTCTTCCACGGTTTCGCGTCGGTCGACATGTGCACGACCGATTCGAACCCCAGCGCGGCGGCCATCACGCCGATGCTCAGGCCGAGATTGCCGGTGCTGCCGACGATGACGGTGTGCGCGGCGAACCGTTCGCGTGCGGCGGCCGATGCGAGGATCCGCCGGTCGCCCGCGGGGGCGAGCAACCCGTGTTCGATCGCGATCGACTCCGCGAGTGCGAGCACTTCATGAAAGCCGCCGCGCGCCTTGATCGAACCGGCGATCGGCAACGCGTCGTCGCGCTTGATGAACCAGGCGCCGTGTGCGCCTGCCGGCAGCGACAGCCTGCGCGGCAGGTCGTCTGCCGGCATCAGCGGCGATTCGATTTTTCCCGCGCTTGCCGCGAGTTCGGGAAACAGCTCGGCCACCAGCGGTTCGCAGCGCGCCAGCCGCGCTTCGGCCATCGCAATGGCGCCGAGCCCGGGCGCGTCGTGCGGCAACGGGCTGCCGGCATGGGGATTCAGCCACAGTAGCGGATGGCGGGATTGCAGTTTGGCTAATAGATCGTCGGGCAGGAGCGTGAGGGTCATGGATCGGTCTTGCGCTGGATAAACGTGAGGGGTGGCCGGAATGCTACGATCCGGGACGCCTGCGCGAAAGCGCCGATTTCTAATGGATCCATTAGCCTGACTGATACCTATGCGACTCGACGGTTCGACCCTGGGTGCGTTGCTCTGCTTTGAAACCGCCGGCCGGTTGCTGAGCTTCACGAAGACGGCACAGGCGTTCAACCTGACGCAAAGCGCCGTGAGCCAGCAGATCCGGAACCTGGAGGACCGGCTCGGCTATCCGCTATTCGTGCGCCAGGCGCGCGGACTGAAGCTGACCGAGAAGGGCGCAATCCTGCTCGGGACGATGTCGAGCGCGTTCGTCGACATCAACCGCACGCTTCAGGCGCTTGGCACGTCGGATGCCCCGCTGCAGGTCAGCTGCCTGCCGTCGCTTGCGCTGCAGTGGCTGATGCCGCGCCTGTCCGAATTTCACCGGCAGCAGCCGAACGTGCCGGTTCGCGTGAAGGCCGAGTTTCAGGTGCTGGATCGCCAGGCCATGGAGACCGACGACATCGATGTGGCGGTGCGCTATGACCCGGTGCAATACGATCGGCTGCATGCCGAGGCCATCCTCGACGAAATCCTGTTTCCGGTCGCCACACCGGCGTATCTGGCGCAGCATCCGGCCTTTGCCCGTGGCGAATCGCTGGATGGCGTCGTCCTGCTGCACGACGCCGCGCCGTGGGGCGGCGCGCCCGAGTTCGTGGAGTGGCGCGCGTGGCTGGAGGCAGTCCGTCCGGCGTGGGCGGCCGATCTTGACGGCCCGCAGTTCAACTTCTCCAGCCTGGCGATCACGGCCGCGCTGAACCATCAGGGTGTCGCGATGGGGCGCGCCGCGCTCGTGCATGACGAGATCGCGAGCGGGCGGCTCGTGGATGTCTTCGGCAAGCACGTGCGTGCGCCGGCGCGCTACATGCTGTTGTCACGCCATCCCGACGATCCGCGTACCGAGGCGTTTTCGGACTGGCTCAAGGCCGAGTGCACGCGCTTCGATGCCGCGCGTTCACGTTTGCTTTCGAACGGAAGCAAACGCGGGTAGCCGACGCTGTCGGATAGCTGAATCGGAGTGCGAAGTAGTCGGGTGACGAATGCGGATGCAAACTACAGTTTCCCGTTCGTCTCCATACGAATAGCTTGCGCGTGGACGGGGCGGGCACGCGTTACTTGAGTTGCCAGATGCCCCAGACGGCGATCAACAGGCCAAGGCCCAATCCGCAGCCGAGCAATACGTAGGTTTCCATGTCATGCCTCTGAAAGCGTGGCCGCGCCGATGCGGGCATCAGTGAGCGAGCAGCAACATCGGTGACGTATCGTTCGACCCGTCGGGCGGGGCGATACGCCGGGTCCGCGAATACTACGCTTCGCAGCTTTCAGAACGCATGCGCGATCGACGGCTTCGCGCCGTCTCTCAGTTCTTGCCCGTGTGTGCGTTGTTCATCTGGCTAACGTGCGAGCCACCGTGCCGGAACACGCCCGATTTCCAGATCATCTGCGATGCCGCGACGAGCACGAACAGCAGCACGACCATCCGGAAGATCTTCGGCGACATCTTGTCCCGCAGCGGGCGAACGAGCCACATGCCGGCAATCGCCGGCAGGCTGGCTGCGGCCGAGATCGCGAGGTCGGCGCCGCTCGCGTGCGCGGCGCCGCTGAACGTCGTGATCAGCGTGACGATCGACACCACGAGGATGATCGCGATCTGCTTCGTGAAGACGCGTCCGGTTGCACCGGACGAAATCAGGTAGGTGGCGAGCAGCGGGCCGGGAACCGACGCGATGCTTTCCATCAGCGCCGCACCGAAGCCGAGTGCGAAGCCGACGGGCTTCTGCCATGCGTCCGGCAGGTTGAGTTTCGGCGCGGCGAGCATCAGCGCCGCGGCCACGATCAGCAGTGCGCCGGACGCCGCCTGCGCGTGGCCCGGATTGAGCGACAGCAGGATCGCCACGCCGACGATATTGCCGATCACGGTGCCCGCGATCGGCGCGGCGATCTTGCGTGCCGTCGCCAGCAGCTGGCCGCCTTCCAGCGCCTGCGGGATGTTGCCGAGGATGATCGGCATCGACAACAGCAGCACCGCATGCCGGATCGGCAGGAACTGGCTGAGTATCGGCATCGCGATCAGCGGCACGCCGATGCCCGTGATCCCCTTGGCCATGCCGCCCAGCAATAGCGCGATGGCGATGCCGGCCAGCTCGAACGCGCTGAGCCCCTGCAGGCTGGAGACCAGCACCCCTTCAGTCAGATTGAAATGCATCATGGAATGGCATGTCGCGGCATATCCGGCAGCGAGCGCTGTCGATGGCGCACGTGGCGGTCGCGTGTGTCTGGCACGCGTGTGTTCTGGATTGGCTTGAACCGGAAGTCGATCGCGTGGCGTCGCGCCGTTGTGCGGCCGGGGCCGCGGGCAATCGATGGGCGGTTCGACGGTGCATCTTACCTGAGCGTCGCGAAGGACATTCGGCACGGACTGTGGCGCGTCACGGGGCGCGTCGACGTGATCATTTCCGCGGTTCAATATAATTCATGACAGTTTGTCGTTTCATGTGAAGTTCTCATATCTTTGAACGAGGAGGCATCGATGACGCTGGCCCAGTTGCAGGCCCTGGCGGCCGTGGTCGAACTCGGGTCGCTCACGGCCGCGGCCGATCGGTTGAGCCGCAGTCAATCCGCGATCAGTCATGCATTGACCGAGCTGGAAGACCTCACGGAGGTCAAGCTGCTGTGGCGCGACCGGCAGCCGGTCGTCCTGACGGCGGCGGGCGAACGCCTGTGGCCGTACGTGCAGAACGTGGTGCGGGAAGCGCAGCTGCTGCGCCAGCAGTTCAGCCTGTCGCGCGGCAAGCTCGAAGGGAAGCTGGTGGTCGCGTCGTTGCCGAGCGTGTCGCTGGCGTTCGTCGTGCCCGCGCTCGAGGCGTTGAAGGAAATGCACCAGGGCGTGTCGGCGGTGCTGCTCGAAGGCACGGACAGCGAAGTGGAAGGGTGGATCGACGACGGTACGGCCGATGTCGGCGTGGTGGCCGGCACGAAGACGTTCGCACACACTCTGCCGCTGCTCGACGAGGATTTTGTCGCGGTGGCGGCCGACGGCATGTTCGCCGGCCGCAAGAGCGTGTCGGCGAAGCAGTTGTCCGCGGCGCCGTTCATCTTCTCGAAGGCAGGATGCGGGCCGGTGATCGCGGATTACTTCGCGCGCGGCGGGGTGCCGCTGCGGGCCGCGTTCAACGTGGTCGAGATGCGCACCATTCTGTCGATGGCGGAGGCCGGCATGGGCGTGTCGATCGTGCCGCGCATCACGCTCACGTACACGCAATTCGGCGGCCGCGTGCTGGAACTGTCGCCCAGGCTGCATCGCTCGGTGCGGTTGTCGTGGAATACGGCCGGCAACGCGGTCGCAGAGGAATTCGTGCGGCTCGTCGACGCGCAACGCGCGAAGGCGGCGAAGGCGGTCAACACGCGTGCAAGAAAGGCCCGGTGACGAGCGGCTTCAGCGATGAACAGCGCTCATGGGCGACTTGAAGTTTATTCAAGCCGGTGGCATTCGAGATGCAATACATTGTTCGAACTCGCCCCTGACCGCTTCGTCCCGAAGGAGATTGCCGTGCCGGCCTTGCCCACCTTGCTTGCTTTCGGACTCGTGTCGCTCGGCATGGTGCTGACACCCGGGCCGAACATGATCTACCTGGTGTCGCGCTCGATCTGCCAGGGGCGCCGTGCCGGGCTGGTGTCGCTCGGCGGCGTCGCGCTGGGGTTCGTGTTCTACATGGTGTGCGCGGCGTTCGGCATCACCGCGCTCGTGATGGCCGTGCCGTATGCGTACGACGCGTTGCGTTTCGCCGGTGCGCTTTATCTGGCGTACCTCGCCTGGCAGGCGTTGAGGCCGGGCGGTCGCTCGGCGTTCCAGGTCAGGCAACTGCCGCCCGACAGCCGTGCCAGGCTGTTCACGATGGGCTTCGTCACGAACCTCGCGAATCCGAAGATCGCGGTGATGTACCTGTCGCTCCTGCCGCAGTTCATTTCGCCGGGGCACGGCAGCGTGCTCGTGCAATCGCTGGCGCTCGGCTGCGTGCAGATCGCGGTGAGCGTCAGCGTGAATGCGCTGATTGCCTGCATGGCAGGCGGCATCGCGGGCTTTCTGGCGGGGCGGCCGGTCTGGGCGTCGGCCCAGCGCTGGTTGATGGGTACGGTGCTGGCCGGGCTGGCCGTGCGTATCGCACTGGAGTCGCGCTAGCGCGAATGATTGGCGGTATGCAGGATCGCCGGGGGGCTCTCAAGCGGCATCGCAACGCAAGCGCCCGGCATCGTCAGCCCTGGCAGTTGCCCTGCGCTTCGTTGCCGACCGGGACAGGTGCGGCTTTTTCATGGCGCCGGCTGCGCGTCGCGAGCCAGCACAGGATCGACCCGCCGCACACCATCAATGCACCTTGCCAGAATTCGATCGACAGCGGCGCATGCAGCAGCGTCGCGGCGAGCAGCGCGGCGAGCACCGGCGTGAAGTACGACGCGCCGACGATGACGGTCACGTTGCCGTACATGATGCCGGTGTTCCAGGCCGCATAGCCGAACCCCAGCGCCGATGCCGCCAGCACGATGTAGATGACCGCATGCAGGCTGAACGTCATGCCGCCGCCGCCTTCGATCGCGAACTTGATCCAGAGCGCCAGCGCCACCAGCATGAAGAAAGGCGTGACGCCGTTCTTGCCGTCGGCGAGGCGTGCCGTCACCGTGCAATAGCCGGCCCAGATCAGCGCGCCGAAGAACGCGAGGCCGTAGCTCAGCGGATTGTCCGCGACGTTGTGCAGCATGCCGGCCGGGTCGAGCCCCTGGTCGCCGCCGAGCACCCGGCAGATCCCGAGCATCGACAGCAGGACGCCGGGCACGACCAGCAGGTTGGCGCGCTGCTTGTTGAACACGATCGCCGCGACCAGCGTGAAGCTCGGCCACAGATAGTTGACCATCGCGACTTCGATCGCCTGCTGGCCGTTGCTGGCATAGCCGATCGACAGCGACAGGCACAGCTCGTACGCGACGAACAGCAGCCCGCCCCAGAGCAGATATTTTTTCGGGAATTTGCTGAGATCGGGGAAGCCGATCGTCAACAGCAGAAGCGCGGATGCGACCGTATAGATCATCGCGGCGCCGCCGGTCGCGCCGAGGCTTTCACTCACGCCGCGAACGAGGGCGACCACGGAGGCCCACAACAACACCGCACCGAGCCCGGCGAGCGTGGCCTTGTTCTTGCGCTTCATGCTTCCTGCCTGTTTCAACATTCAAATTCGATTTCGGGTGATTCGGGTCCGCCTGCATGAGCCACGCGCGCATTCGGCATGCGGAACGGCCAGTGCGGACGGAGGCGCGTAGTTTAACGGGGTGCCGGAGATCGAGCAGTGGCGTCGGCGGTGATCAGCCCTGCGCTTGAGGCCGATCATCCGGGCGCATGGGCGTCACGCGGCAACCCGTCACGCGTCGGCGATGCGCCAAGCCGCGCCGAGTGCGGACAACGCGAAGCTAATCGAGCCGAGCATCGCGTCCCGCGTCGGTCCGCGCGTCGTGACCAGGAAGAAATCGTCTGCGTCGGTCGACAGGCCGATCAGCGGCCAGCCGCCAGCATCGCCACGGACTTCAAGCTGTCGTCGGTCGGGATCGATGTCGATGTCGTCATTCGCTTGCCGCAACGCATTCGCGATGGCATCGAATGCGTCGGCCGACGGCGTCGTGTGGATCCGGTATTCGAAACTCATCTGCATGGGCCGGTGGGCGAGGCGGGCAGTCTAACGCGTGCCAAGCCGCAACACGCCCTGACAGCACCGCATCAGGCGCCCGCCGCAACGGGCGCCCGCCCGATCACCGCTCGCGCCGCTTCTTGCTCAGTTCGATCGTCTCGAACAGTTCGTAGTCGGCGGTCGGGTGCTGGTCGGCGCCCGGCACGTGGTAGTAGCGCATCGTGATCGTCGTGTGCCCGCCCGGCTTGCCCGGGTCGTGGTCGAACACCGCGATCCCGTAGCCGGTGCCCGTATCGCGGCGCGCGGACCAGATCGCATCCTCGAGCGCATCGGCCGGCGCGCGCACGAACGTATTCGGCGCCGTGCCCGGCACCGGTCGGTTCGGCTTCGTGAACACCTTCGCCCGCGCGAAGCCGGTCGCCGGGTTCTCGCCATACACGTCGAGCGGCGCGCTGGTGCCGCCGCCGCCGAGGATCAGGTGGATCGTGCCGTGGCTCGTGTCGAACGTCGTGCGGTCCGGGTCGTTCGAGCCGACCGGACGCGGCTGCAGCGTCTCGACGACTTCGCCGGTCGTCGCATCGACACCCGCGCGGTGATTGCAGCCGCGCACCGGGTAGCTGCGCTCGTAGTCGTGATCGTGGCCGCACAGCACGAGGTCGACGCCGTAGCGATCGAACAGCGGCAGCCATGCTTCGCGAATGCCTTTGTCGGAACCATTGCCCGTCTTCGACGAACTGAGGGCGTCCTGATGCATCTGCACGACGATCCAGTCGATGTCGTCGTCATGCGCGGCATGGCGCAGCGTGTGTTCGAGCCAGCGCGTCTGCTCGCCGTTGCTGTAGCCGCGCACGTAGAACGACGTGCCGGGCTCGATCGGCGGGCGGCCCGTGCTCGCGGCCGGCACGAGCGGTGCGGGGCCGCCGACGAACGCGGCGGCGTCCTGGTACACGACATCGTCCGCGTCGAGCGAGACGAACAGCACCGAGCTCACGCGGAAGCTGTACCAGCGGCCCTGGAAGCGCGTGCCGTTCTCCGGCAGCGTATAGCGCGCGAGATACGAGTCGAGCCCCTGCGGGCCGTTGTTGAACTCGATCTCGTGATTGCCCGGGCACGGCATCCACGGACGATTCGCGGCCGACGTCTGGTTGTTGTTGCCGAAATCGCGCCACACCTCGGGCTGGTGCGCAGGGTTCAGGTTCGCGTAGCAGAGGTCGCCGTTCAGCAGGTGGAACAGCGGCTGGAATTGCTCGACAGCCTGCACCGCGAAGCGGCTCTGCGGCGACGACAGCACCCACGCGCCGTTCGGCGTCGCGAGATCGCCGTAGCTCGTGAAGCGGAACGGCGCGCGGCCGCGCGGCGCGGTCGAGAAATTCGCGGAGAACGGCTGCGCGGCGTTGCTGTCGTTGTCGGCCGTGATCTCGTAGCGGTAGCGCGTATTCGGCTTCAGCCCGTGCACGCGCGCGTGGTACGCGAATACCGTCTCGCCGTTCAGGCCGTCGGTGTACACGCGCTGGACGCCGTGCACGGTGCGCGCCGGCTCGCCGTCGGCGACGATGCGCGCGCGCGGATTGACGGCCGGCGCGAGCGAGGCCCACGAGATCACGACTTCCGACGTCGGGTCGTTGCCCCACGTCAGGTGCACCTGTTCGGGCGTGCCGTCCGGGTTCGACGCGGCGGCCCGGGCTGCCGCGAGGCCACCGGCGGCGGTGGCGAGGCCGGATACGCCGGCAAGTTTCAGGAAGCCGCGACGCGACACGGACGCGGCCGGCTCGTTCGGCTGGATCGGGGAGTTGTCCTGGTTCGACATGGTCGGTGTTTTCGTGGGTGGAGACGCGAGATGTGGAACCGCCTGGCCATGCGCGAGCGCGGCCAGTGCGTGAGCCGGAAACGAGCGGGATCCCGGTGCGAGACATTGTCGAAGGGCAGTTTTGCCGGGTTGTGACAGCAGGGCAACCCCGCGCGCGTGTCGGCGACTGTCCGCGTGTGCACATCACGGCATCCGGCCCGTGCCGGCGCGCATCCGGTCCGACCGAAATTTATTTGCAGACTCCGCGACGGATTCCGTTCGCCCGCGCCGTTTAACGCATGAACGGCCGCTTCCGGTCGATACCCGCTACTTCGGAGTCTTGCATGAAGCTTTCCATTCCATTGCGGTTCGCAGCGGCATGCGTGGCCGCGCTGGCGGCGTCGGCCGCCTTCGCGCAGGCGGTCATCGTCGCGCCTTACGCGCCGCCGGCGCCTCGCGTCGAAGTGATGCCGGCGCCGCGCGCGGGCTACGTGTGGGACCAGGGCCACTGGCACTGGCGGCAGGGCCGCTACGTGTGGATTCCGGGCCACTGGCAAGTGGTGCGCGTCGGCTATCACTGGGTGCCGGGCCACTGGGCCGCGCGCGGCCCGGCCTGGCGCTGGGTGCCGGGTCACTGGGCCTGATGCGCATGCCGCCGCACGGCACGCGATGCCGGCGCGGCGGCGCTTTCCCGCAACGTCATGAGGCGCAGCAGCCATGCCTTTTCGAACCGTGGTGATACTCGCGGCCGCAGTTGTCGTGCTGGCCGGCTGTGTCGTGGTGCCGGCGCGTCCGGTCTATTACCGGCCCGCGCCGGTCGTCGTATATTGAGCACGCCGGCCGCCGCTCGCGCAAACGGGCGGCCGGCACCCGATCGACCCGATCGCCATGCAGCCTGAAACGGATGCCGATGAAACGGACCTTGCCGAGGCCGTGCGCGATGCGCGCGGCGATCCCGAACCGCCACTGGGGCGGGGCCGGGTAATGGCGCGGCGCATGCAAGGAGAGCACGACGATGAGCTTGAGTCTGCCGGCGGGCGCATCAACGATCGCGCCGCGGCACAGACGCGCGATGCGCTGGAGCGCCCCGCGTTGAGCGACGGCGATCCGGACGCGGCCCTGGTCGCACGGGTCGGCGCGCGCGACGCGTCGGCCGTGCGCATGCTCGTCGCGCGCAAGCTGCCGCGGCTGCTCGCACTCGCGACGCGCATGCTCGGCGACCGCACGGAAGCCGAGGACGTCGCACAGGAGACGTTCTTGCGGATCTGGAAACAGGCGCCGGGCTGGCGCGAAGGCGAGGCACGGTTCGACACGTGGCTGCATCGCGTCGTGCTGAATCTGTGCTACGACCGCTTGCGCGGCCGCCGCGAGGAGCCGGTCGACGTGTTGCCCGATGTGCCCGATCCGCAACCGGAGCCGGCCACCCGTGCAGAGACCCGCTCGCGCGACGCGCGCGTGCGGCAGGCGCTCGCGGCGTTGCCGGCGCGGCAGCGCGAAGCGCTCGTGCTCCAGTACTATCAGGAAATGTCGAACGTGGAGGCGGCCAACCTGATGGGCATTACCGTCGACGCGCTGGAAAGCCTGCTTGCACGTGCGCGGCGAAACTTGCGCGCGCAACTGGCGGGCGACTCACCTAGCGAGGACATCCGATGACACCCGAACGATTTCGTACCATCGTCGCCGCGTACGGCTCGGATGCGCGGCGCTGGCCGGACGGCGAGCGCGCGGCCGCCGAGGCATGGGCGCGCGCGCATCCGGGCGACGCATTGGCCGCGCTGGACGATGCCGCCGAACTCGATGCGTGGCTCGCCGACGATACGGTCGCACCGCCCGCGCCGGCGCTCGTCGAGCGCATCGTCGCGACGGCACCGGCCCCGCGGCGCGCGCGGCCGCGGGGCGCCGTGTGGTGGTCGGGCGCGGCATTCGCGGGCGTGGGCCTGGCCGGCGCGCTCGCGGGTGCGGTGGCCGTGTCGATGCTGATGCTCGGCAGCGTGCCGCCTGCGCATGAGCCGGGCTATCTGACAACGACGTTCGGTGGGCCGAGCGTGGACTGGAGTGATGAATGAGTGAGCGTGGCTGGAAATTCGTCCTCGTCGGGTCGGTCGTGCTGAACGTATTCATGCTCGGCGCGATCGGCGGCGGTGCGTATCAGTGGTTTTCGACGCATCGCGACCTGCGGGCCGCGGGCGCACCGGCGTCGCACACCGCATTGCGTTTCGCCGCGGACGAATTGCCGGACGCGCGCCAGCAGGAATTCGTGGCGGCGCTGAAGGCGGCGCGCAAGGACGGCCGCGATTTCGCGCGGGAAGGGCGCGACGACCGGATCACCGTGCTGGACCTGCTCGCCGCGCCGCAACTCGATCGCACGGCGATCGACGCGGCGCTCGACCGCACGCGTGCGGCCGATACGGCGCTGCGTGCGCAGGTCGAGCGCCGCGTCGTCGATTTCGCGGCGACGCTGACGCCGGACGAGCGCGCGAAGTTCGTCGACGGGTTGCGGCGCAGCGGGAACTGGCGGCTGCCGGCGAAGTGGCAGAAGAAGCAGGACGACGCAGCGAGCAAGTAAGCCAACGCCGCACGGGCAACGTGCGGCGGCGTGCCTTTTCGGTGATGCGCAACGCGTACGCCGAAGGTGGGTCGGCAATGCTTGCAGGCTGAGCTTCGACAAAGGATCGCAAGGAGCAGCTTCGACTTCGCTACGCGGCGCGCCCGTTCAGCGCGCCAGCATCCACGCGGAGATCGCGTCGACCACACCGCTCTCAAGGCCATTGAAGCCGTGATAAGCAAAGGCTTCGCACGGGTCGCCCCGGGACGTGCCGCCCGACACGATCATCAGTTCGGCTTTCGGAGACTGCTCCAGCTTCTTCAGCAGCGTATCCGTTTCGGATACCGGACAATGTTTGCAGCCGTCATTCTGGTGATGAACGATGAGCACCGGAATCGTGAGACTGGCAAGGTTCATGTCCGTAACCGCGGTCCCGCCTCGCTCTTCGCGGAGGATGGTGGACGTCAGCACGAGACCGTCGGGCCCGCCGCCGCCGGCCAGCGCAACCGCAATGGCGGCGGCGGACTGCGTGCCGCGGCTCGTCCCGACCAGCCAGACCGGTACATGGAGTTGCTCCTTCAACCACGCAATCACGGCGCGTGCGTCGTCGGCGTGTTCCTTCGACAGTCGAAAGCCATTGAGGTAGGGCGCGGATTGCCGGTCGCTCGGTGCATCGATGACCGCGACGGCGATGCCGTCATTCACGAACAGCTGCCGGGTGCGGACGAGAAAGTTGCCTGCGCCCCATCCGAACTGTCCGGACGGTTCCAGTTGCAGCCCGCCATGTCCGCCGGCATAGAGAATGGCCGCTGCCTTGGGTGCGTCGGGTGCGATGAAGAGAATCCGTTGAGTCACGCCGGGGCGCGTCGGGATGTCGACGACCTTGGGCGCATTCTGCGCATGGGCCGGATAGCCGGGCAGCGTCAGCGCGATGGCAAGCAGCCACGCACGGATCCAGTGCGAGTGCGGACGCATCGAACCGACGCAACGAAACCGCGCACGCAAGCTGACGGGAAGAGTGGGCATCGTAGTGGTCGCTGGGTCGGGACGGCAAAACGCCGTGACGCGGGGGCGATACCTTTCATTGAGTCTAGGTGGCTTTCCGGGAACGGCAAGCGTCCGGGTGGGGCGGTCGGCGAGCCTTCCGCTGAGATCGAGGCCGGTCAGGCAAGTGAAAGCCGGCTAACCGAATGTCGAAACAGGCCCGTCCTTCGCAGGGACGCGGGACCCCGATACGGCCGCTGAGCGACCCACCGATTCGCGACTTTGATCAGCCGAATCCGCGACCGGCATTCGAGCGGCAACACGCACGCATCCAAGGCCGCGCGACGCACCGGAAATATTCGTCTCCCCAGCGACGGATTTCCCGCCGACCCACGTTAAACACGGGTACGCATCGCGAGAGCCCTGTCATGGACCACCCGAACGACATCACACCGGCCGCCATCGCGCTGAACCGTTTCGGTCTCGGCGCGCGGGCCGACGAAGCGCCGCCGGCGAACCCGAAGGCAGCGCTCGTCGCACAATTCGACCGTTACGACGCGCGGCCGGCCGCATGGGCCGGCGAGCCCGACGCGGTCACGCTCGCGACACGCTTCGCGAACGCACGCAATGCGATGACGGCCAACGATCCGGCGACGAAGCGCGCGACCGAGCAGTCGATCCGGCGCGACGGCAACGACACGTATCGCAGCGCGGTCGTCGCGCGGATGAACAGTGCGCTGAATACGCCCGCACCGTTCGTCGAGCGTCTCGTGCATTTCTGGGCGAACCATTTCGCGGTATCGGTCGACAAGGGACCGGTGGCGGCCTACGCGGGTGCGTTCGAACGCGACGCGATCCGCCCGCACGTGCTCGGCCGTTTCGAGGACATGCTGGTCGCCGTCGAACAGCATCCGGCGATGCAGCTTTTCCTCGACCAGGCGCGCTCGGTCGGCCCCGACAGCCCGGCCGCGCTGCGTGCCGAAGCACGCAATCCGTCGGCCAGGCGCGGGCTCAACGAGAATCTCGCGCGCGAAATCATGGAACTGCACACGCTCGGCGTACGCACGGGATACACGCAGGCCGACGTGACGGAATTCGCGCGTGCGCTGACCGGCTGGAGCATCGCCGGCGGACGCGGCCCGCAGCCCGGCGATGCGGCGCCCGGCGCGTTCGTGTTTCGCCCGAAACTGCACGAGCCCGGCGTGCGTACCGTGATGGGCCGCAGCTACGACCAGCCCGGTGAAGCGCAGGCGCGCGCGATCCTGCACGACCTCGCGCATGCGGAGGCGACCGGCCGGCACATCGCGTTCCAGCTGGCCCGTCATTTCGTCGCCGACAATCCGCCGCCCGCGCTGACCGACCGGCTGGCCCGCGCGTTCGACGCGAGCGGCGGCGATTTGCCGACCGTCTATCGCGCGCTCGTCGATTCGACGGATGCATGGTCGCCGGTCAACCGCAAGTTCAAGACGCCGTGGGAGTGGGCCGTGTCGGCGCTGCGCGGGCTCGGCTGGCGCGAAACGGGCGACCTGAAGGCCGCGCCGCTGCTCGCGCAGCTCGGCCAGCCGGTGTGGCGGCCCGGCTCGCCGGCCGGTTACGACGACGTGGCCGCGAGCTGGGCCGCGCCCGACGCACTCGTGCGCCGCGTCGAGCTCGCGCAGCGGCTGGCCGCGCGCACGGGCGACCGGCTCGACCCGCGCACGCTCGGCAACACGCTGCTCGCCGGTTCGTTGAGCGCGCCGACGGCGACCGCGCTGTCGCGCGCCGAAAGCGCGACCACGTCGCTCGCGCTGTTGCTCGTCTCACCCGATTTCCAACGGAGATGACCATGTCACTGTCCCGCCGACAATTCCTGAGCGTGGCCGCCGCCGGCGCAGGCGCGATCCTCGTCGCACCGCGGATCGTGTTCGCGAACGTCGAGACCGATCGGCGCTTCGTGTTCGTGATCCAGCGCGGCGCGGCCGACGGCCTGAACATCGTCGTCCCGTATGCCGAGCCCGCGTATGCGTCGCTGCGCGGCCCGCTGGCGATCGACACGTCGGCCGCGACGCGGCTCGACGGCACGTTCGCGCTGCATCCGTCGCTCGTGCAGACCGCGCAGTTGTACCGCGACGGGCAGGCGCTGTTCGTCCATGCAATTGCCTCGCCGTATCGCGACCGCTCGCATTTCGACGGGCAGAACGTGCTCGAGACGGGCGGCCGCGCGCCGTACCAGGTGAAGGACGGCTGGCTGAACCGGCTCGCCGCGCTGCTGCCGGCCACGCGCGAAAGTGCGATCGCGTTCGCGCCGACCGTGCCGCTCGCGTTGCGCGGCACCGTGCAGGCCGCGTCGTACGCGCCGTCCGGTTTGCCGGCCGCGCCGGACGACCTGCTCGCGCGCGTGTCGGCGCTCTACGAGGCCGATGCGCAGCTCGGCCCGTTGTGGCAGTCGGCGATGGACGCGCGCGGCCTCGCCGGCGATGCGCATGCGCGACAGGATCCGGCGGGCGTCGGCAAGCTCGCCGCGACGTTCCTCGCGCGCGACGACGGCCCGCGCATCGCGATGATCGAGACGGGCGGCTGGGACACGCACAGCGCGCAGAACGCACGGCTCGCGAATCAGCTGAAAGCGCTCGACACGATGCTCGCCGCGTTGCGCGACGGCCTCGGGCCCGCGTGGCAGCAGACCACGGTGCTGGTCGCTACCGAGTTCGGCCGCACGGCGGCCGCGAACGGCACGGGCGGCACCGATCACGGGCAGGCATCCGTCGCGATGCTGGCGGGCGGCGCGGTCGCGGGCGGCCGCGTGATCGCCGACTGGCCGGGGTTGAGGCCGGGCGACCTGTACGAAGGGCGCGACCTGAAACCGACCGCGTCGCTCGACGCGCTGATCTCGGGCGCCGCCGCCGACAGCCTGCGGCTCGATCCGCGCCGTACCGCGTCCGCGCTGTTCGCGGAAAGCGGTGCGACGCGGCCGATGAGCGGGCTGATTCGCGGAACCGCGTGACGCACAGCGTTGCCGCGTCGGCACTCAATCCATTCACTACAAAAAGGGAGAATGCAAGATGATCAAGATCCGATCCGTTTCGCTCGCCATGCTGGTGACGGCCAGCGCAGCGTTGATGTCCGCGTGCGTTGTCGAACCCGTGCGGCCGCCGCAACCGGCGCCGATCGTCGAGGTGCCGCCGCCGATGCCCGCGCCGGGCTATCGCTGGGTGAAGGGCCATTACCGGTGGGCCGGCAATCACTGGGCGTGGGTGCCCGGGCACTGGGTGGGCGTGTACTGATCGTGTGTGACGCGCCGAGCCGGCCGATGCGCGCCTACCACCCGATCCGGTGCTTCTCCTCCGTCTCGCGATGCCGCCAGTCGTCGTCCGCGTGCAGGTACTGGCTCGTGGTCGTGAGCGACACGTGGCCGAGGTTGTCGCGCACGAGCCGCAGGTCGACGCGGCCGTCCGCCATGTGCGAACCCGCACTGTGGCGCAGCCAGTGCGCGGACGCCTGTTCGAGCACGCGCGCCTGCTGCGCGCCGGCTTCGCCGTTCGCACGCAGCCGGTCGGCCGCGTGCCGGAACACCTGCTTCACGATCCGGTGCAGCGCCGCGCGCGTGAGCGGCTTGCGCGCCTGGCCAACCGGCAGCACGAGCGGCGTGGCCTCGCCGTCGGACGGCAACGCGGGCAGGCCGTGCGCGCGCCGGTAGCGCGACAGCTCGGCCATCATCTCGTCGGTGGCCGGCACGAGCCGCTGCCGGCCGCCTTTGCCCGTCACGTCGAGCCACCAGCGGTCGCGCCCGTCCGCATCGCGCCGGCAGAAGAACTGGCCCATCGTCGTGTCGGCCGCTTCGGTGATGCGCAGCCCGCCGAGATACAGCAGCGTGAACAGCCAGCGCGCCCGATCCGCATGGAAGCTCGCCCGCGCGTCGTCGCGCGGCATCGCGGCGATCGCATCCTTGACCGATTGCCACAGCGGCTGCCCGAGATGGCGCGTGACGCGCGGCGCGGGCCGGCGCTGCCGCTGGCGCGACAACGCGAGCGGATTGCCGGCGAGATAGCCGGCCTGCACGAGCCACGAGAACATCACGTTCAGGATCACCAGTGCCTGCCGCTGGCTGGCCGCCGACAGCGGCCCGTAGAACGGCCGCCAGCGCGGATCGTCGCGCGGATGCTTGCGCCCGCCGTTCGCACACCACAGCTTGGCCGGCGCGGGTGCGAGCAGGAACTGGCGGTAGACGACCAGATCCTCGTGCGTGAGCGACGACAGCGGCTTGCCGCACGCGATCACGGCCCACAGCAGCAGGCGTTCGGCTTCCTTGCGGTAGTTCTGGAACGTGGTCGGCGTATCGACGAAGCGGGCGAGCCACGCGCGCACCGCGTCCAGATCGTTGGCCGCAGCAATCTGCGGATGCGCGCTGCTCGAGCGGTTGGTGCCCGTGCGTCCGTCGAGCGCGGCCGGCACGGTCAGCGCATCGATCGGCAGCGGGCGCAGCGCGGTGTCGGACGGAACGGGTGAGGTCATGCGAGGCGGGGTGCGCTGTGCGGATCGTACGCATGTGAAAAGGCGGACGAATGCAGTGCGATCAGGCATATCGGGAAGCGTCGATGGTACACGATCAGCACACGGTGAATTCGCCGTCGGCGGCGATCGTCTGACCGGTGACGAAACGCGCGGCGGGCGAGCATAGTCACGTCTCCGCTACCGCGAGGTCGTGCGATCCGCCGGGCATGAAAGAGGTGGCGTGAATTCTGTAAGGTATTTGTGAACTTTCTTGCCGTGAGAGCCTCTAATCGGCCCTCCAACGCTTCCAGAGGAACACCCGATGATTCGCCCATCCAGAACGCTGCTCGGCGCGGCCGTCATTGCCGGCAGCACGCTCCTCGCCGCATGCCAGACCGACGCCGTCGCCACGCAGCCGAACGCGGTGCGCCCGGCCGACAGCAAGCCGGTGACCAAGACCGTGTATGTCGCGCCGCAGTCCACGCGCTGCACGGGTGTCGCGCCGATGGAGTGCCTGCAGGTGCGCAACAGCCCGAACGAGCCGTGGAGCCTGTGGTACGCCGGCATCGAAGGCTTCGCGTACCAGCCCGGCTACCTGTACACGCTCGAAATCGACGAGTACCACGTTGCGCAGCCGCCGGCCGACGGTTCGTCGATCCGCTGGGTGCTCAAGCGCGTCGTCGAGCGCCGCCAGGTGAACTGACGGCCGCGCTCACGCGGACGGGCGCGCTGCCGCGCGGGCCGGCGGCGCGGCCGTATCGATCCGCCGGAACACGACGGACGACAGCAGCGTCACCACGCCCATGCACGTGAACGACAGCATGAACCCATGCGCCATCGAGCCCCAATAGTCGGCAAACAGGTTGACGAGGCCGCCGCCGATCGACACGCCGAGCCCCATCGCCAGCATCTGCATCATCGTGAACAGGCTGTTGCCGCTGCCGGCGTCGGCATGCGACAGCCCCTTCAACGTCACGCCGTTCATCGCGGCGAACTGCATCGAGTTCGCCGTGCCGAACACGATCAGCAGCGCGCCTTCCAGCAGTGGCGCGGGCCGCATCGACACCAGCGCGAACCCCGCGATCGCGCACCCGACGATCCCCGTATTCACGACCAGAAACGCCGCGTAGCCGAACCGCTTCACGAGCGGCGCGATCCAGCGTTTAGCAATGACGCCCGCGATCGCGGCCGGCAGCATCATCAGCCCCGACTGCAGCGGCGTATAGCCGAGCTGCACCTGCATCAGCAGCGGCAGCATGAACGGCACGGAGCTCGTGCCGATCCGGCACAGCAGGTTGCCGAGCAGGCCCGAGCCGAAGTTCGGCTCACGGAACAGCCCGAGCCGGAACAGCGGCTGCGCGCGGCGCCGCGCGTGCGGCAGGTACGCAAGCGCGCTCGCCAGCCCGACCACGGCGAGCCCGGCCGCCCAGGCGGCTCGATGCGCGGGCATCGGCGGGTCGATCGCGAGCGACAGCGCGATCATCGCGACCGACAGCAGCGCACAGCCGACGAAGTCGAACGGCGGCGGCTGGTGCGCCTGGTCGTGCGGCAGGTAGCGCTGCACGGCGACGAAGCCGACCACGCCGACCGGCACGTTGACGATGAACACCCAGTGCCACGAAATCGCCTGCGTGAGCCAGCCGCCGAGCGTCGGCCCGACGATCGGGCCGAGCTGGCCGGCGATCGACACGAACGCGATCGCCGCGACGTACTGTTCGCCCGGCACGCGGCGCAGCACGGCGAGCCGGCCGATCGGCAGCAGCATCGAGCCGCCGATGCCCTGCAGCGCGCGCGCGGCGACGAGCTGGCCGAGCGTATGCGACGCCGCGCAGCCGATCGAGGCGAGCACGAACACGAGAATCGCGAGCGAGAACACGCGGCGCGTGCCGAACCGGTCGGCGAGCCAGCCGGACGCCGGCGTGAGCATCGCCATCGTCAGCGTATAGACGACCACGACCGGCTGCATCGCGAGCGGCGACGCATGCAGGCTTTGCGCGATCGAAGGCAGGGCAGTGTTGACGATCGTCGTGTCGAGCGACTGCATGAAGAATGCAGCGGCGACGATCCAGAGCAGCGCGGAATGTGTGGGTTCCCGGGACATGGCGAAATCGGTGGTGCAAAGGCCGGCGCGGAGGGCGCCTTCACGCGGTTGCGTGGCGCCTGCGGTCTCCAAGCGCACGATGGTACCGATTCCGACGGTCATCGGGAAGCTGCCTGAAGACGTTGACTGTCATCGGTATTGCCGATGACAATGTGCCATGCTCAATCCTGTCTGGCTCAACACGTTCGCGACCGTCACGAACTGCCGCAGCTTCACCGAAGCGGGCCGGCAGCTCGGGCTCAACCAGTCGAGCGTCAGCGAACACATCCGTCGTCTCGAGGAGAGCGTCGGCCGACGGCTGTTCGTGCGCGACACGCATTCGATCGCGATGACGGCCGACGGCGAGGCGCTGCTCGTGCATGCAAACGTGATCCTGCAGGCGCTGAATCGCGCGGAATCGCAGTTTCGCAAGCCGAGGCTCAAAGGGCGGGTGCGCCTTGGCGCGCCGGACGATCTCGCGCTCGTCGCGTTGCCGGACGTGCTCGCCGGGTTTCGCGCCGCGCATCCGGACGTCGCGCTGGAAATCACCACCGGCATGACGAGTCGGCTGTATGAAGGGCTGGACGCGGGCGCGCTCGACCTGATGATCGGCAAGCGGCGGCTCGGCGAGCGGCGCGGCACGCCGCTCTTGCGCACGCGGCTCGAATGGGTCGCGCGGCCCGGCACCGTCGTCGATCCGGAGCGGCCGCTGCCGCTCGTGCTGGTCGCCGAGCCGAGCGTGACGCGCGCGATCGTCCTGAACGCGCTCGCGGAGAAGGGGATCGGCTGGGAAGTCGTGTGTTCGAGCAGCAGCCAGCCGGGCTGCATCGCGGCCGCGCGCGCGGGGCTCGGCCTGACCGCGACGTCGCACTATCTGTCGACGCGCGGGCTCGCGCCGCTGGTCAACGGCGATGCGCTGCCCGTGCTGCCCGACATCGAATTCATCGCGCTGGCCGCGAAGCGGCTCAGCCAGCCGGCGCGCACACTGCTCGAATTGCTCGAAGCGAGCGACCTGAGCACGCCGGGCGCGCACGCCTAGCGGGCGCGCCGCGCACGAGGCGCCCGTATCCGGCGCCCGCGCGGCGTGCGGTCATGCGGCCCGTTTCTGCGAAATCACGAGCAATGCACCGTTCTTGTCCTCCAGCACCGCGCGGTATTCGTGCGGCCCGGCCTGCACGGGCACGCGCACCGACGCGCCGGCCTTCACCACTCGCGCCATCGCCGCATACAGGTCGTCGTCCTCGTCCACGCGCAGCGTGAGCGCCGCGCGCTCGACGATCTGCTCGTCGCCCGCGACCAGCGCGATCGTCAGCGGGCCGCCGTCGAGCGCGCAATAACGGTCGCCGTCGCGAAACTTCACGTTCAGGCCCAGTCCGTCGACGAACAGCGGCAGCGCCGTGTCGATGTCGTCGACCGGATACAGCAGCATCGATACCTTCATTCCCTCTCTCCCTTGTCGTTGGTCGGCGCGCGCCACGCGCCCGCCGTTCGATGCTAGCGCGCCGGTCGCGCGCTCACGCAGTCCGATCGGATGACGGTGAAACCCCTCTGTCCCCGCAGGCGCGCCGGTACTCCGAACAGACGATGCCCGCACCCGTGCGCGCGCCGACACTCCCATTCGTGGACCGTCGCGCTTCGTCCGTATCGTGCGGGCGTGCTGCACGACCCCGACTCGTCCAACAACCATGGAGACGCACGCAATGAAGTTTTCCCTCATCTACGAAGCCCAGACCACCGACGCATCGCGCGAGGGCGACCACCGGGTATTCAAGGAGACGGTCGAACAGGCGCTGCTCGCCGAGCAGGTCGGCTTCGACACGATCTGGTGCGTCGAGCACACGTCGCTGACCAACTATGCGCACATGAGCGCACCGGAAACCTTCCTTGCGTACCTGGCCGGCCGCACGACGCGCATCGGCCTCGGCCACGGCGTCGTGTGCCTGCCGCCGGCGATGAACCACCCGATCAAGGTCGCGGAGCGCGTCGCGCTGCTCGACATCCTGTCCGGCGGCCGCGTGCACTTCGGCGTCGGCAAGGGCGGCAGCCAGCAGGAAGCCGGCGCGTTCGGCTACGACCTCAACGAACTGCAGCCGATGATCGACGAATCGATGTACCTCGTGCCGAAGATGTTCGTGCAGGACGAGATCGAGCACGACGGCAAGTACATCAAGATTCCGAAGCGTCCGATCCACCCGAAGCCGTTCCAGGATCCGCATCCGCCGATGTACCTCGCGTGTACCAACACCGACGCGCTGCTGCGCGCCGGGCAGCGCGGGATGGGCGCGCTGGTGCTCGGTTTCGGCGGCCCCGACGAAGTCGCGAAGAAGAACGCCGTGTATCGCGAAGCGTGGGCGAACCGCAAGCCGGAAGACCAGGTCGGCTTCCGCCCGACCCAGCACCTCGCGGCGCTGTGCCCGACGGTCGTGATGGCCGACGGCCAGGCCGCCCGCAAGATCGGCATCCGCGGCCAGCGCTACTTCATGGAATCGCTCGCGTACTGGTACACGGGCGGCGAGCGTCCGGACCCGGCGAAGTGGGGCGACGACCTCGTGCAGGCCGATACCGGCGAGATGGTGATCCGCTCGCGCTTCGCATCGGAGGAAGTCGTCGTGAACTTCGCCGACCCGGCGCTCGCGATGATGAACCCGAACCACGCGTACGGCACGGTGGACGACTGCATCGGCTATGTCGGCCGCCTGCAGGAAGCCGGCGTCGACGAGGTGCTGTTCCTGTGCCAGATGGGCACGGTGCCGCACGACGCGCAGATGGAGACGATCCGCAACATCGGCGAGCACGTGATTCCGTTCTTCAACCGCGAGAAGGCGCGCGCCTGCGCGTGATGCCCCGGGCCGCGCCCGTCGTCCGGTCGGACGATGCGGCGCGCTCGCGCGAAGCCGACCATCGGTGGTGGCGAGCATCGCCCGCGGCCAGGCCGCGCCGGACAACTTTGAACGAGAGCGGGGCCCGCGCCGCAGCGCATCACCCGCTTCACAGGAGACATTCGTGCATCGCGACAACGATTCGAACGCACTGGCCGCCACGCTGATCGCCCGGGCCGAGGCACTGGCGCCGACGCTGGCCAGCCGCGCCGCGCAGGCGGACGCGCAGGGCCGCATCCCGGCCGAGACGATCGCCGACATGCAGGCCGCCGGCTTCTTCAAGGTGCTGCAGCCGAAGCGCTACGGCGGCTACGAGCTCGATCCGCAGGCGTTCTTCGACATCCAGATGGCGCTCGCGCGCGGCTGCATGTCGACCGCGTGGGTGTACGGCGTCGTCGGCGTGCACAACTGGCAGCTCGCGCTGTTCGACGAACGCGCGCAGCAGGACGTGTGGGGCAACGACCCGACGACGCTGATCGCGTCGACCTACATGCCGGTGGGCCGCGTGACGCCGGTCGACGGCGGCTTCCGCCTGTCGGGCCACTGGAAGTTCTCGAGCGGCAGCGAACTGTGCGAGTGGGTGTTCCTCGGCGCGCTGGTGCCGCCAGCCGTTGCCGGCCAGCCGCCCGAATACCGCACCTTCCTGCTGCCGAAAGCCGACTACCGGATCCAGCAGGACTGGGACGTGCTCGGCCTGCGCGCGACGGGCAGCCACGACATCGTCGTCGACGACGTGTTCGTGCCCGCGTACCGCACGCACAAGGCGATCGACGGGATGATGGGCACGAGCCCGGGCCTCGCCGTCAACGACGCGCCGCTGTTCAAGCTGCCGTTCGCGCAGATCTTCGTGCGCGCGGTGTGCACGTCGTGCATCGGCGCGCTGCAGGGTGCGCTCGACGATTTCACCGGCTATGCGGCCACGCGCGTGTCGGCCAACAGCGGCGCGAAGACGACCGACGATCCGGGCGCGCAGAACGCGTGCGCGAACGCGGCCGTCGCGATCGACGAGATGCAGGTGCTGCTCAAGCGCAATTTCGCGGAACTGATGGCGTCGGTCACCGGCGGCCCGGCCGTGTCGATCGAGCGCCGCGTGCATTTCCGCTACCAGTCCGCGCAGGTCGCCGAGCGTTGCGCGCAGGCGGCGAACGCGCTGCTGCGCTACGCGGGCGGCAACGGCATCTATCACCGCAATCCGCTGGTGCGCCGCTTCCTCGACCTGCATGCGGCCCGCGCGCACTACGCGAACAACGTGGACCGCTTCGGCCAGAACCTCGGCGCCGTGATGCTCGGTCGCGAGAACACCGACTTCTTCATCTGACGAGGCCGCGATGAACGACCCGCAAGCACCGCAATACGTGTTCGACGTGGTGGTCGTCGGTTCGGGCGCGGGCGCGCTGCTCGCCGCGTGCCGCGCGGCCGACCGCGGCCTGTCCGTCGTCGTGATCGAGAAGACGGCGCTGTACGGCGGCACGTCGGCCGTGTCGGGCGGCGGCATCTGGGTGCCGTGCAACCACCATATCGCCGAGCTGGGCGCGACCGATTCGCGCGAGGCCGCGCGCGGCTATATCGAAGCCTGCGTGGCCGGCGAATCGACGCCCGAGAAGATCGACACCTATCTCGACCGCGCGCCGGAGATGCTGCGCTACCTGGAAACGAAAACGCCGGTGCGTTACCAGTCGCTGCCGAAATACGCGGACTATTTCCAGAAGGTGCCGGGCGCGATGCCGGGCTACCGCGCGCTCGATCCGATGCCGTTCGATGGCGGGCTGCTCGGCGACGAACTCGACCGGCTGCGGCCGGCGTCGCCCGGCACGCTGATCGACGGGCGCGTCGCCGTGACGTCGAAGGAGGCGCACACGCTGTTCTCGCGCGGGCCCGGCTTCATGAAGCTCGCGATCGCGCAGTTCGGCCGCTACTGGCTCGATATCGGGATGCGCCGCCGCACGCGGCGCGACCGGCGCCTGACGCTCGGCAACGCGCTGATCGGCGGGCTGCGCCGTGCGCTGCTCGACCGCAACGTGCCCGTGTGGCTCGATACGCCGATGCGCGACCTGCTCGACGTCGACGGCCGCGTGACCGGCGTGCGCGCGCAGCGCTTCGGGCAGCCGGTGACGATCGTCGCGCGGCGTGGCGTGATCCTCGGCGCGGGCGGGTTCGAGCGCAACCAGCCTATGCGTGAACGCTACCTGCCGCAGCCGACGCAGGCGCAGTGGAGCGCGACGCCGCCGGCCAACACCGGCGACGCGATCGCCGAAGGCCACCGGCTCGGCGGCGCGCTGGCGCTGATGGCGCACGTGTGGGGCGCGCCGACGGTCGGTGTCGCGGGCGAGGAGAAGCAGCGCGCGCTGTTCGTCGAACGCAACCTGCCGGGCTGCGTGATCGTCAACAGCCTCGGCAAGCGCTTCGTCAACGAAGCTGCGCCATATTCCGAATTCGTGCCGGCGATGTATCGCGACCATGCGCGCACCGGCGCGAGCGTGCCGGCGTGGATGGTGTTCGACGCGCGGTTTCGCCGCAAGTATCCGTGCGGGCCGATCATGCCGGCGTCGATGATGCCCGACACGAAGATCCCCGCCGCGTTTCGCGACGTGCTCGTGAAAGCCGACACGATCGACGCGCTCGCTGCACGCATCGGCGTCGACGCGGCCGGCCTGCACGACACGCTGCGCGACATGGCGCGCTACGCAGTCACCGGGATCGACGAAGCATTCGGCAAGGGCGACAACCTGTTCGACACGTACTACGGCGATCCGCAGAACACGCCGAACCCGTGCCTCGGGCCGGTCGACCAGGCGCCGTTCTACGCGGTGCGGATCGACGCGGGCGACATCGGCACGAAGGGCGGGCTCGTCACGGACGTGCACGCCCGCGTGTTGCGCGCCGACGGCGAGCCGATCGACGGCCTTTACGCAATCGGCAACACCAGCGCATCGATGATGGGCGCGAGCTACCCCGGTGCGGGCTCGACGCTCGGTCCGGCGATGACCTTCGGGTATCTCGCCGCCGACCACCTGGCTGCTCGCGCAGCCGACGCCGGCGGCCCGCCCGCCCGGCCATCCACGACTGAACTTGACGGAGTCCAATGATGAGCGATCTCACCACCCATCCGCTGCGCACCGACATGCTGCTCGCGATGCGCCGCCTCGCGCGCTCCGTCACGGTCATCAGCAGCGCGCACGACGGCCGGCGCTACTCGATGTCCGCGACGGCGGTCGATTCGCTGTCGACCGATCCGCCTTCGCTGCTGATCTGCATCAACCGCAGCGCGTCGCTGTATCCGCCGCTCGACGCGGGCGCCGGGTTCTGCGTGAACGTGTTGTCGGCGGCGCACGAAGGCATCGCGATCGACTGCAGCGGCCGCCTGAAGGGCGAGGCGCGCTTCACGACCGGCGACTGGCATACGTCGGCGCTCGGCGTCCCGTATCTGCGCGACGCACAGGCGAGCCTCGTGTGCGAGCAGGACGGCCGCTTCGAATACGGCACGCACACCGTGTTCATCGGGCGTATTCGCGAGGTGCTGATGAGCGGCGACGTCGATCCGCTCGTCTATCTCGACGGCGCCTACACGACGCCCGGCGCGCCGGTGGCCCGTGCGGCCGCGTGACGTGAGGAGCCGGCCATGAGCGATTCGCGCTTCCATCGGCTGACCGTGGCCGACGTGATTGCCGAAAGCGACGACGCGTGCTCGTTCGTGTTCGACGTGCCGGCCGCGTTGCGCGACGCCTTCGCGTACCGGCCCGGCCAGTTCCTGACGCTGAACGTGCCGTGCGCGGACGCCACCGTCGCGCGCTGCTATTCGCTGTCGAGCGCGCCCGGCATCGACGCCGCGCCGAAGATCACCGTCAAGCGCGTGCGCGACGGCCGCGCGTCGAACTGGCTGTGCGACCGCGTGAAGCCGGGCGACACGCTCGACGTGCTGCCGCCGGCTGGCGTGTTCACGCCGCGCGCGCTCGATGGCGACCTGCTGCTGTTCGCGGGCGGCAGCGGCATCACGCCGGTGCTGTCGATCCTGAAATCGGCGCTCGTGCACGGACGCGGGATGCTGACGCTGATCTACGCGAACCGCGACGAACGCTCGGTGATTTTCCGCGCCGAATTGCAGCAGCTCGCGCAGCGCCATCCGGGCCGCTTGCGCGTGATCCACTGGCTCGACAGCGTGCAGGGCATTCCGCAGCAACGCCATCTCGAGGAGCTCGCGCGGCCGTTCAGCCAGCAGGAGACGTTCATCTGCGGGCCCGCGCTGTTCATGGAGAACGCGCTGGCCGCGATGCTCGGCCTCGGGTTGCCGCGTTCGCGGGTCCATGTCGAGCGTTTTGCCTCGCTGCCTGATGCGCCGGCGCCGGCGTCGACGGCGGCGGATACGACGGCGTCAAGCGTCGTAGCGGCGGCGTCGGCATCCGGCGACGGCGCGGCGATCGAGACGGTGCTCGACGGCGACGCGTTCGCGTTCGACAGCGCCCCCGGCGAAACGCTGCTCGACGCGATGCTGCGCGCGGGTGTGCCGGCGCCGAATTCCTGCCGGATGGGGCAATGCGGCGCGTGCATGTGCCGGATCGAGCGCGGCGAAGTCGCGCTCGACAGCAACCATGTGCTCGACGACGACGAGATCGCGGCCGGCTGGACGCTCGCCTGTTGCGCACGGCCCGCGAGCGACGCGCTGCGCGTGGTGTTTCCCGACTGAGCCGTCGCGCGCCGGCGGCGCGCACGGCCACCCTGATCTATGACGATGGACAACGAAATCCTGACCACGCCCGCGCTGATCGCCCGGGCAGCCGCGCGCCACGGCGCGCATCCGGCGATCGAGTCGGAGCATGGCCGGCTGACCTACGCGGAACTCGATGCTGCGCGCGTCGACGCGGCCCGCGCGCTGCTCGCGAGCGGTATCGAGACAGGCGACCGCGTCGCGGTGTGGGCGCCGAACCTGCCGGAATGGATCGTCGCGGCGCTGGCGATCCACACCGTCGGCGCGATCCTCGTGCCGGTCAATACGCGGATGAAGGGGATGGAGGTGGGCGGCATCCTGCACGACGGCGGCGCACGGCTGCTGTTCTGCTGCGGCACCTTCCTCGGCGAATCCTATCCGGCGATGCTCGCGCCGCACCGGCCCGCGACGCTCGAGCGCGTCGTCGTGTTCGACGGCGAGCCGCCTTCAGGCGCGCGCGACGAGACCTGGGACGCGTTCCTCGCACGCGGCGCCGAGGTGCCGCTGGCCGCGGTGCGCGAACGCGAGGCGCAGGTCACGCCCGACACCGTGATGGACCTGATGTTCACGTCCGGCACGACGGGCCGCCCGAAGGGCGTGATGACCGCGCACGGCCAGAACCTGCGCGCCGCGCAGGCATGGGCGGCGATCGCCGGCGTGCGCGCCGACGACCGCTACCTGATCGTCAATCCGTTCTTCCACACGTTCGGCTACAAGGCCGGCTGGCTCGCCGCGCTGTCGAGCGGCGCGACCGTGCTGCCGCATCTCGTGTTCCAGCCGGTCGACGTGCTGCGGCGTGTCGCCGACGATCGCGTGTCGGTGCTGCCCGGGCCGCCGACGCTGTACTACGCGCTGCTCGACGCACCCGATCGCGCGACGCGCGACCTGTCGTCGCTGCGGATCGCGGTGACGGGCGCGGCGGCGATCGCGCCGAGCCTGATCGAGCGGATGCGCGCGGAGCTCGGCTTCGAGACGGTGCTGACCGGCTACGGACTGACCGAATCGTGCGGCTTCGCGACGCTGTGCCGTCAGGGCGACGATGCGCAAACCGTTGCCTATACGTCGGGGCGCCCGATGCCGGATGTCGAATTGCGTATCGCGGGCGAAGGCGGTGAGCCGCTCGGGCCGGACGAAACCGGCGAGATCTGGGTGCGCGGCTACAACGTGATGCGCGGCTACTTCAACCAGCCGGACGCGACGCGCGAGACGATCGATACGGATGGCTGGCTGCATACGGGCGATCTCGGCTGCGTCGATGCGAACGGCAACCTGAAAATCACCGATCGCATCAAGGACATGTTCATCGTCGGTGGCTTCAACTGCTATCCGGCCGAGATCGAGCGGCTGCTCGCCGCGCATCCGGCGATCGCGCAGGTCGCGCTGGTCGGCGTGCCCGATACGCGGCTCGGCGAAGTCGGGCATGCGTATGTCGTGCTGCGGCCGGGCGCGCATGCCGGCGCCGACGAACTGAACGACTGGGCACGCCGCAACATGGCGAACTACAAGGTGCCGCGGCATTTCACGTTCGTCGAGCAACTGCCGACGAGCGCGGCCGGCAAGGTGCTGAAGTACCGCCTGCGGGCGGGGATCGACGCGGCGGCCTGAGCGCCGCCGCGACACACGAACGGGATGAACGCATGAACGACAACGGGTTTCCGCAGGGCGCGGTGCTGGTGTTCGGCGGCAGCGGCGGGATCGGGCAGGGTGTCGCGCTCGAGTTTGCGGGTGCTGGCGTGCCGGTCGCGGTGGGCTATCGGAGCAAGGCCGACGTGGCCGGGCGCGTCGCGCGCGAGATTCGCGGCGAAGGCGTCGCGGCCACCACGCACTGCGTGGACGTGACCGATTCCGCCCAGGTCGATGCGGCGCTCGCGGCCGCGATCGACGCGCATGGCCGCGTGCACACGGTCGTCTGGGCGGCCGGGCCGTTCGTGAACCAGCGTCACATCGGCGACATGACGCACGACGACTGGCGCCGCGCGATCGACGTCGAGACGGTCGGCTTCTTCGTGGCGGCGAAGGCTGCGTTGCCGCACTTCCGTGCGTCGGGCGGCGGATCGTTCGTGACGCTAGGTTCGGCCGGGCACCTGCGCTGGCCGGATCGCGACGGGCTGTCGGTCGCGCCGAAGGCGGCGAACGAGGCGCTGGTGAAAGGGCTGGCGCGCGAGGAAGGGCGTTACGACATTCGCGCGAATTCGATCCTGGTCGGCGTGATCGAGGCCGGGATGTTTCCGGTGCTGCTCGAACAGGGGCAGTTCGATCAGGCGTGGATCGACGAGACGCAGAAGATGCTCGCGCTCAAGCGCTGGGGGAAGGCGCACGATGTCGGACGGGCGGCGGTGTTCCTGGCGTCGGACCGGGCCAATTACATCACCGGGCAGCAGTTGAATGTGTCTGGGGGGTATGGGTTGTAACGGGTACAAAAAGCCTGCTCGGACGAGCAGGCTTCATCGTCGCCGAGTCGCGTCAGTTGTCTTGAACGTTGACATCGCCGGTTTGGGCGATCTTCGTCAGAACGCGCTTCTGATACGCGTACCACGATGTCAGACAGTCCTTGTCTCGACAATTCTTCTCGCGAAAATTCCACTGCTTTCGTGTCCGCTCAACAAAGGCGGTCTTGTCGATGACGGCATCTTTCGCTTGTTGATATGTCGCGGCAAGATCCCGATCTGAAGCTGCAAGATCGGCATCGTGACAGATCAGAAATTCTGGAATGGACTTGGCTTTGGCACAGTCGAAGCTTGTTTGTTGCAGCGGTGAAGCTGCGGCATCGCTTGCTGGTTGATTTGCCACCGGCTGAGCAGCAGGCAAGTTCGATTGTGTCGAGATTGCCGTAGTAGATGATTGTTGAGGTTGGGGCAACGTTGCCGTGCGTTGACCATAAGGTGTCAGTTGCCCCGACATCGCGTCTTCGACCATCGCGCCGATCAGTGAATTAGGTACAACCCGTACTGTTTCAGTTTTAAGAATCGAATCACCAGCCATGGTTTGCGACTTGGCGAAATTGCACGGGGCCGAACAGGTAATGCGATTCGAAATGTTCGGGTTGTCTTCATCGACCAGGAGCAGAATATAGCTGCCATCCCTAAGTCCAACGTAGCGCATCATGACAAGCGCCTTCGTGGCTTTTCCTGCTCTCACGTCGTCTTCACTAAGCGCAGGCTCGTAACCATACGTGCCATCTTGGCTCATTGCGTAGTTGTGTGAAGGGGGAGGCGGCGCAGGGGCCACCACTGGAGGCGGTTGCTGCGGCGTGGAAGTATCGCTTGATGTGCTGGGGCTCGTTGCTGACGACTGAGTGCCGTTGTCGGATTGTTTCGAATTGCAACCAGCAACAGTGGCTGCTACCAACAAAAGAATTGCGATGTGTTTCACATTTCCCCCGCTAATCGATTGGTCTTATGAATCGCCGATGGTTGCCGCGGATATTCGACGTGGAATGCCTCGTCTGCAATTTTCCGGTGGCCGGATTGATTTATAAATCGGCTTGGTCTTGGTCGATGGATTGTACCAAGCTGCTTCGTTTGGTTGGTGATCTGGAAAGTCAATAAATTGGAGCATCGTGGCTGCATTCAAATGAAAAACACGCGCCGGCACCCGTATTCACCCTGAATTGCCATGTGCGATCGCACGTCGGCCACGCGCTCGAGCCGCGCGCGGTCACATCCTTGCAACGTTTCGTCCACGCATTGCGCCGCAAGCCCTTGACGGCAACGACGACTCGCAGCGCTGAAGGCCGTCCCGCCTCGTTCAATACGCATTGCGGCATCGATGCGGACACATCGGATCGCATGTCCCGGCTTCGTCTGCCGAATAACGATGCGTTCCTGAAACATTTCCTCCGATTACACGCCGCGCGACTGCCCGCGTCCGGCGATGACGCATGTCCCGCTTCGATTTGCGCCGCATGGCACGCGCTTTGCGATTGACCCGGTGCCGCCGGTGCAAACGAAACACGCAACCACGATGAACGCATCGGCGGCATGCAGCGACATCGAAACAAACGGGGAATCGGATCGGGGCGTGGGCGCCGCCTGGAGCGACGTACATGCCGCGCATGTCGTATCGGCCATGCGCAAGGGGCAACGCGCTCCCGATCCGTCGAACAGCAAGCGTGCTTGCAAGGTGTCGTGCCGGGGGTCGCGTCACGCGTGGCGGCGCAGGTCGCATGCGTTGGCGAGGCGCGCCCGGCACATGTCGGGGGAGGCGCCCGTGAAAACGACGGTGAACCAATGGGTAGCGGTCGCGGTGACGTGCGCCGCGAGCATGCATGTACTCGCGCAGGAGATCTACCTGCAGGGCGGCACGCAGGGCGTCGGCATTGGCGCGGCCGTGAGCTTCAATTCGATGCTCGGTGCGCATGCGGACTTCAATGCGATCGATCTTTCGCATGACTTCACGGTAGCCGGCAATCGCTATCAGGACGACCTGAAGCTGCGCCAGGGCGGCCTGTACGCGGACATCTTTCCATGGCGCGGCAGCGGCTTCCGGGCGACGCTCGGCCTGCGCTTCAACGACGACGAACTCCGTGGGGTATCGGTGCCGACCAATGGCTCCTATGTGTTCGGCGGCAAGCGCTATCCGGCGATGCCGGGGATGAACGCGGTGGCTGAAGCGCGCTATCCGACCGTGATGCCGTACTTCGGGATCGGCTACGGGCACCGGCCGGCATCGAAGGGGCTGGGCTTCGTCGCGGATCTTGGCGTGGCCTACGGGATACCGAAATGTTCGTACACGCTGTCGCCGGAACTGGCGGCCGCGGCCGGGCCGGCGAAGAGCCAGATCCTGACCGCGAGCGGGCTGGATTCGCTGCGGCAGGTGATGTCGCGCTATCGGTGGTACCCGGTGTTGCAGATCGGGATTTCGTATCGGTTCTGAGCGGTGGGCAGGTCACGGCGTGGCCGTTTGACGCTCGCGTTCGGGCGGTACCGATCGGTGTGCCGGACGCGCGCTGCTGCGTTTCGCGATGAATGGATGCTCGATGTAGCGATAGGTCAGCAACGCACAAAGTACTGCGACCAGCGCGCATCCAAGCGAGAGCATCCAGCGTTGCAGGTCGTCCGCGGAACCGATCTGGAAAACGAACCGGTTGATCGCGTGGATCAGCACGTACACGATCACCATGTGGATCATGTAGATGCTGAAGCTGACCGTGCCGAGCAACGCGAGCGGCCGGGTCTTGAGCACGCCGTAGAACGTGTTCCCGCACGCGACGCAGACGAACACGGGCAGCAGCGGCAACACGCCCTCGATCGAATAGCGTTCACCCGGGCTCGGGGCGACGGCAAGGATCAGCAACGCGACGGTGGCGGCCGATTTCGTGTCGAGCCGCGCGCGGATGGCGGGGTGCCGCGACATCTCGAATGCCACGGCACCGAGCGCAAACAGCAGGGCCAGGCTGCCAGGCTGCCCGAACAGCGTCGCGCAGATCGTGACGATCGCGAGCGCGAACAGCTTGCGCCACGCATGCGTCGCGACGAACCACGCGAGAAACGGAACGACGGCATAGAACCGCCATTCATATCCGAGCGTCCACCAGACGCCGCTCAGATAGCTGGTGTGTCGGGCGCCGTTGATCGGGAACGCGCCGAACCAGCCGAGCGACACGGTCTTGAGCACGTCGGCCAGCAACTGCGTCGGCGCGTCCACGACGTGGCGAGGAAACCAGACCAGCGTGCAGACGACGATGACGATCGCGCAAGCGAGATAGAGCGGGGCGACGCGCCGCACGCGCCCGACGAAGAAGGTCCGCACGTCGAGCGTGCCCTTGCACGCGCGTTCCCAGAACAGGAACCCGGTGACCATGAAGAACATCGCGACGGGAATCGTCCCGAGATTGCGCAGGAAGCCGGGGCTCGTGCCCCAGCTTCCGGTCGTGAGCAAGCCCTGGTTGCACGCGAAGTGATGAAAGACGACGGAGGTGGCGAGGATGCCGCGGAATCCGTCCAGATTGCGATAGCGCATCGACAGCGACTGGTCGACGGCGAACCGGTAGAACGGCGTGTGTCGCGCGACGAACCACGCGATGATCGCCACGGCCGCAAGGCAGGCCGGGAAGTAGAGTTTGTCGGGAGTCGGGGAAAGGAGGGTGTCGAAAGAAGGCGTAACAAAGTCCACTGAAAGGCGTCTCGTGTCTTGATCGGGATTTCAGGCACGGATGATCCGCGTCGATGCAAGGTCTTCTGCGCGCTTTGCTCGGCGTTCTATCGCCAGTCTCATGGTTTCGATGGTATCAAACGATGCCGATGGCCGCAGAGCCGGCGAGTGGCGGCAGGCTGCGCGTCGGAAACTGCCCATTCGGCTGTCTTTCACCTCGCTCCGTCCCGGTTTACCTTGGGCGACAGCAGTTCGAGGCGTCGGGCCAGCGGCGGCCGGTGGGCGGATCCGTTTCGTCCGGTGCCGAGGGCCAGCGCCGACATCGTCGTCCGTCCGTCATCAAGATGATAGCAATGCTTGCACTTCATCCTGTTGGCGCTATCATTGATAGCAAATCCGGATGGAGGAATTCATGGCAAATCTACTGGTGCGTAACGTGGATGACAGTATCGTTCAGAGCCTGCGCGAGCAGGCTGCGGCAAATGGCAGGAGTGCCGAGGCCGAACATCGGGCCATCCTGGCCGATGCGCTCGGCCGGCCGAAGCGAAAGACATTTGCGCAAGTGCTGATGAGCATGCCCGATGTTGGCGACGACGCGGATTTTCAACGTGTTCAGGATTCGGGCGAGGCCAGGCGTGTATTTGATTGATACGAACATCATCAGCGAAATCAGGAAGGGCAAGCGAACCAACCGTGGCGTGCGGGCGTTCTTCACGCAGGCCGCGGCGGACGCGAGCCCGCTTTACCTGTCCGTCGTGACGGTTGCTGAACTTCGCCGCGGCGTCGATCTGATCCGTCATCGCGGCGATCATCCTCAGGCGTCGGCGCTCGAGGCCTGGATGGCGACCATCCTGTCCGGCTATGCGCCGAACATCCTGCCGGTCGACATCGAGATCAGCCAGATGTGGGGGCATTTGCGCGTGCCCGATCCGACGCAAGAACTCGACAAGCTGATCGCGGCCACCGCGCTGATCAACGATCTCACCGTGGTCACGCGCAACGTCGCGGATTTCGCCCGCACCGGCGTCCGGCTGCTGAACCCGTTCGACTGACCCGTGTTGCCGCGCCGCGGCAATCCGCACCCGCTCCCCGTCTCCTCCCGCATGCACAGCCCGTCCCGCCGGGCTTCCGCGCGCACCTGCGCCGCGCCGATTCCCCGCCGCCTCTCGTCCCAACAGACGATGTAACACCACCCCCGACCGGCCAGAATCCTTTCACGAACAACGGATTCTGAACCAGGAGGAGGCCGACATGATCGATGTCCGTGCGCTTGGCTATGTCGTCGTCGAGGCGACGCGCGTCGATGCGTGGCGCCGCTACGCGGAAGACGTGCTGGGCATGCAGGCGCTCGACGCGCCCGACGGCGCGCTGTACCTGAAGATGGACGAGCGCGATTTCCGCTACGTGATCGTTCCCGGCTCGACCGACCGCTATTTCGCGTCGGGCTGGGAACTGCCCGACGGCGCCGCGTTCGACGCCGCGCTGGCGGCACTGCAGCGGGCGGGCGTCGAGCCGGTGCGCGCGACCCGCGACGAAGCCGCGCTGCGCCGCGTGCAGGCGATGGCGTGGTGCACCGACCCGTCCGGCAACCGCCACGAGCTGTACTGGGGCGCGCGCTGCGACTTCCGCCGCTTCGTGTCGCCGCTGGGCGTCTCGCACTTCGTCACCGGCGACATGGGGCTCGGCCACGCGGTGCTGCCCGCGCCGCAGTTCGACGCGACCGACGCGTTCGTGCGCGGCGTGCTCGGCTTCGAGCTGTCCGACATCTTTCGCGTGAAGTTCACCCCGGATCCGGCCGAACCCGAGAAGCGCATCCACTTCATGCACTGCCGCAACGCGCGCCATCACAGCCTCGCGCTGTTCGAGATGGCCGTGCCGTCGGGCTGCGTGCACGTGATGGCGGAAGTCGGCTCGATGGACGAAGTCGGCCGCGCGCTCGACCGCGTGGCCGCGCACGACGTGAAGCTGTCCGCGACGCTCGGCCGTCACTGCAACGACCAGATGATCTCTTTCTACATGAAGACCCCCGGCGGCTTCGATCTCGAATACGGCTTCGGCGGCCTCACGGTCGACTGGTCGAAGCACGCGGTGTTCGAGGCCACGAAGGTGAGCCAGTGGGGCCACGATTTCAGCATCGGATACCGGTAAGCCAGCACGATGACGATGAAACCTCTCGACAAGACGATGTCCGCGCGCGACGTGGTCGCGCAACTCGCCGACGGCATGACGATCGGCATCGGCGGATGGGGGCCGCGGCGCAAGCCGATGGCGCTGGTGCGCGAGATCGCGCGCTCGAACCTGAAGGACCTGACGATCGTCGCGTACGGCGGCGCCGATGTCGGCCTGCTGTGCGCGGCGGACAAGGTGCGCAAGGTGGTGTTCGGCTTCGTGTCGCTCGACGTGATTCCGCTCGAACCGCATTTCCGCCGGGCCCGCGAGCAGGGCCGCGTCGACGTGCTCGAACTCGACGAAGGGATGCTGCAGCTCGGCCTGCGCGCGGCCGCCGCGCGCCTGCCGTTCCTGCCGACGCGTGCCGGGCTCGGCACCGCGCTGCTCGATCACGCGCCGCAACTGCGCACCGTGCAATCGCCGTACGACGACGGCGAGACGCTGCTCGCGATGCCCGCGATCGACCTCGACGTCGCGCTGCTGCACGTGAACGCGGCCGACCGGATGGGCAATACGCGCATCGACGGCCCCGATCCGTTCTTCGATGCGTGGATGGCGCGGGCCGCACAGCGCTGCTACGTGTCGGCGGAAACGCTCGACGCATCGCTCGCGAGCGAAGACCTCGACGCGGCCAAACGCAACCCGTTCGAGCGCTCGCTCGTCACCGGCGTCGTGCATGCGCCGGGCGGCGCGCACCCGACGTCGTGCGGGCCGGCCTACGGCTGGGACCTGCCGCACCTGCGCGCGTACTGCGCGAGCGCGGAAGACGACGCGAAAACGACGGCGTACCTGCGCGACGTGGTCGGCCAGGACGAACGCCGGTACCTCGAAGGCGTCGGCGGTCTGTCGCACGTGACGACGCTGCCGTTGCCGATTCTGTAAAGGAGCGCCTGTGAGCGAATCTCTCGACCATTCCCTCGCGGAACTGATGATCGTCGCGTCCGCGCGACTCTGGCGCGACGACGGCGAAGTGCTGGCGACCGGCATCGGCACGGGCCCGCGGCTCGCGGCCGGCCTCGCGCGGCTCGCGTACAACAACGGGCTGATGCTGACCGACGGCGAAGCGTATCTCGTCGAGGAGCCGGTGCCGCTGGGGCCCCGCCCCGACGGCTACCGCGTGAAGGCGAGCGGCTGGATGACCTACGAGCGCGTGTTCGACTGCCTGTGGCACGGCCGCCGCCATGCGCTCGTGATGCCGACGCAGATCGACTGCTTCGGCCAGGCCAACATCTCGTGGCTCGGCGACGACTACGCGCGCCCGAAAACCCAGCTGCTCGGCGCGCGCGGCTTCCCCGGCAACACGACGAACCACGCGAACTCGTTCTTCGTCAGCGGCCACGGCAAGCGCACGTTCGTCGAACGCGAAGTCGACATGGTGTGCACGGTCGGCTACAACCCGGCGCGCCGGCTGCCCGGGATGAAGACCTTCGTCGACCTGCGCAGCATCGTCACCGACCTGTGCGTGATGGATTTCGGCGGGCCGGACCATGCGATCCGCGTGCGTTCGCTGCATCCGGGCGTGAGCTTCGACGAGGTGCAGGACGCGACCGGCTTCCCGCTGATCGCCGTACCCGACCTCGGTACGACGGCCCCGCCGAACGCGGAAGACCTGCGCATCGTGCGTGCGCTCGATCCGCACAACCTGCGCGCGGCGATCGTGCGCAACAATCCGGCGCCGCGCCGGGGATGAGGCACGACATGGAAGCGACCCAGGTGACCTTTGGCGACGGTGTCGTCGACTACGCGGTCGAAGATGGCATCGCGACGATCACGATGAACCGCCCCGAGTATCACAACGCGCAGAACTCGAAGATGACGTATGCGCTCGACGCGGCGTTCCGGCGCGCGGCGCACGACGACGCGGTGAAGGCGATCGTGCTCGCGGGCGCCGGCAAGCATTTCTCGGCGGGCCACGACATCGGCACGCCGGGCCGCGACATCCACGAGTCGTTCGATCGCGCGTCGCTGTGGTACGACCACGTCGACAAGGAGGGCGGCGAATTCCTCTATGCGCGCGAACAGGAGGTGTACCTCGGGATGTGCCGACGCTGGCGCGACCTGCCGAAGCCGACGATCGCGATGGTGCAGGGCGCGTGCATCGCCGGCGGCCTGATGCTCGCGTGGGTGTGCGACCTGATCGTCGCGTCCGAGGATGCGTTCTTCGCCGATCCGGTCGTGCGGATGGGGATTCCGGGCGTCGAGTATTTCGCGCATGCGTACGAGCTCAACCCGCGCATCGCGAAGGAGTTCCTGTTCCTCGGCGAGCGGATGCCGGCCGAGCGCGCGTACCAGATGGGGATGGTCAACCGCGTGGTGCCGCGCGAGCGGCTGCGCGACGCGACCTATGCGATCGCCGCGAAGATCGCGACGATGCCGCGCCTCGGGCTCACGCTGACCAAGCAGGCGCTGAACCACGTCGAGGAACTGCAGGGCAAGCGCGCGGCGATGGACGCGGCGTTCGCGTGGCATCACTTTGCGCATGCGCACAACGAACTGGTGAGCGGCGACCGCCTCGGCGGCTACGACGCGCGCAGCATGGCCAGCTCGCAGCGCCAGCCGAACGGCGCGAACCGTAGCGAGGCACAGGAGCCGGCACCGGCGCCGGTCGCCGTCAACGGAGCCGCCGCATGAGCACGACGCTGCATACGCCTTTATGCGACCTGCTCGGCTGCCGCTATCCGATCGTGCAGACCGCGATGGGCTGGGTGGCCGATGCACGGCTCGTCGCGGCCACCGGCAACGCCGGCGGCTTCGGCTTCCTGGCCGGCGCGACGCTCGAACCCGACCAGGTCGAGGCCGAGATCCTGAAAGTGAAGTCGCTGACGGACCAGCCGTTCGGCATCAACTTCCACATGTTCCAGAAGAACGCGCAGCAGGTCGTCGAACTGGCGATCAAGCACCGGCTGCGCGCGGTGAGCTACGGCCGCGGGCCCGATGCGAAGACGATCCGCCGCTTCAAGGATGCCGGCATCGTCTGCATGCCGACCGTCGGCGCACCGAAGCATGCGGCGAAAGCGGTTGAACTCGGCGCGGACATCGTGACGGTGCAGGGCGCGGAAGGCGGCGGCCACACCGGCTCGGTGCCGACCACGCTGCTGCTGCCGAAGGTGCTCGACGCGGTGCGCGTGCCGGTGGTCGCGGCCGGCGGGTTCTTCGACGGGCGCGGGCTGGCTGCTGCGCTCGCGTACGGCGCGGCCGGCATCGCGATGGGCACGCGCTTCCTGATGAGCGCCGAATCGCCGGTGCCGCGCGAGACGCTCGAGCGCTACGTCGCGGTCGGCGACCCGGCACGCATCCGCGTGTCGGACGCGCTCGACGGGCTGCCGCAACGGATGATCGACAACCCGTACCTGATGAAGCTCGAACGCTTCGGCCCGCTGCGCCGCACGTGGTTCGCGTTGAAGACGGCGGAAGCCTGGCGGCGCCAGAACGGGCTGAGCACCGGCGACATGCTCGGCCTCGCGCTCAAGGCACTGCGCTCGCATGACTACACCGCCAGCCAGACGCTGATGGCCGCGAACGCGCCGTTCCTGATCCAGCGCGCGATCGTCGAAGGCCGCCCGGATGAAGGCGTGCTGCCGAGCGGCCAGGCGGCCGCGATGATCGGCGCGATCGAATCGTGCGACGCATTGATCGCACGGATCGTCGCGGACGCCGGCGAGCGGCTCGACGCACTGGCCGCGCTGCGCGGCGCGCCGGCCGCACGGGCTGCGTGAAAACATAACAGGGAGGCTTTGGAGATGACAGCATCCAACCAACCGGCCGGCGCGACGCCGTTCCGGATCGATCGTGCCGATGGCATCGCCGAACTGGTGATCGCCCATCCGCCCGTAAACGCGCTCGACGCACAGGGCTGGCTTGCGCTCTCGCGCGCGCTCGACGCGCTCGGCGCGGACGACGACGTGCGCGTGATCATCGTACGCGGCGAAGGGCGCGGCTTCTGCGCGGGCGTCGACATCAAGGAACTGGCCGCGCATCCGGAGCGGATCGTGGCGGTCAACGCGGGCAACTACGAGACGTTCCGCGCGGTGCACCGCAACCCGAAGCCGGTGATCGCGGCCGTGCACGGCTTCGTGCTCGGCGGCGGGATCGGCATCTGCGGGGCGGCGGACATCGTCGTCGCGGCCGACTGCGCGCGCTTCGGCGTGCCCGAGATCGACCGCGGCGCGATGGGCGGCGGCGCGCACCTGCAGCGGCTGTTCGGCGTGCAGAAGGTGCGCGCGATGTACTTCACCGGCGACATGATCGACGCGGCGGAAGCTTACCGGCTCGGCGCGGTCGAGCAGGTCGTGACGCGCGACGCGCTGCGCGACGCGGCGCTCGCGATCGCCCGCAAGATCGCGACGAAGAGCCCGGCGATGGTGCGGCTCGCGAAGGAGGCGCTGAACGGCGTCGAGGACGGCGATCTCGAGGACAAGTACCGCTGGGAGCAGGGCTTCACGCTGCAGGCGTACATGACCAACGACTCGACGGAAGCGCGTGCCGCGTTCGTCGAGAAGCGCGATGCGCGTTTCGATGCGCAGGCAACCGCCGAGGAGGCACGCGCATGAACCTGACCTATACGCCGCAGCAACAGGCGTTCCGCGCGGAGATCCGCGCATGGCTCGCGGCGCACGTGCCGCGCGAGCGCTTGCCGAGCTTCGACACCGAGGAAGGCTTCGCCGCGCACCGCGAATGGGAGCGCACGTTGCACTCCGGCCGCTGGAGCATGGTCACGTGGCCGCGCGAACTCGGCGGCCGCGGCTGCGACCTGATCGAGTGGCTGATCTTCGAGGAAGAGTACTGGCGTGCCGACGCGCCGATGCGCGTGAACCAGAACGGCATCTTCCTGCTCGGCCCGACGCTGATGGATTTCGGTACGGCCGAGCAGAAGGCGCGCTTCCTGCCCGCGATGGCGGCCGGCGAGCACGTGTGGGCGCAGGGCTGGTCGGAGCCGAACGCGGGCTCGGACATGGCCGCGATCCGCACGACGGCCGCCCGCATCGGCGACGAATACGTGCTGAACGGCCAGAAGATCTGGTCGACGCGCGCGGTGTGGGCCGACTGGTTGTTCGGCCTGTTCCGCAGCGATCCCGAATCGTCGCGTCACCACGGGCTCACGTTCCTGATGGTGCCGCTGTCCGCGCCGGGCATCACGGTGCGGCCGATCCGCCAGCTGAACGGGCAGACCGGCTTCGCGGAAATCTTCTTCGACGATGTGCGTGTGCCGGTAGAGAACCGGCTGGCAGCGGAAGGCGCGGGCTGGCAGGTCGCGATGGCGACGGCCGGGTTCGAGCGCGGGCTGATGCTGCGTTCGCCGGCACGCTTCCAGCGCACTGCACAGGCGCTGCGCGACCTGTATCTCGCGCACCGTGACAGCGCCGACCGCGATCCGACGCTGCGCGAGCGCGTGGTGCAGGCGTGGATGGATGCGCAGGCCTATGCGCTGTCGACCTACGCGACCGCGAGCCGGCTGCTGAAGGGCGGCCATATCGGCGCGGAATCGAGCACCAACAAGGTGTTCTGGTCGGAACTCGATTTGCGCATGCACCAGACCGCGCTCGACATCCTCGGCGCGCACGGCGAGATCGTCCCACAGACGGCCGCGCAGCACGCGACGCTCGGCCACTGGCTCGACGGCTTCCTGTTCGCACAGGCCGGCACGATCTACGCGGGCACCAACGAGATCCAGCGCAACATCGTCGCCGAACGGATGCTCGGCATGCCGCGTGCGTAAGCGCGCCGGCGCCACTCTTACAGAACGGACATCGTATGGATTTCGTATTCGATGAAGACCAGGAAGCGCTCGCGGACAGCGTGAAGCGCCTGCTGATGACCGAGATGACGCCCGAGCTGATCCGCGAGCTGTGGGCCACGCCGACTGGGCGCTCGGACGACCTGTGGGCGCTGTTCGCGTCGCAGGGGTTGACCGCCGTGTCGGTGCCCGAGGCGCACGGCGGCCTCGGCCTGACCGAAGCGGAATGGGCGCTGCTCGCGCAGGCCTACGGCTATTTCGGCAGCCCCGAGCCGCTGCTCGATACGGCGCTCGTATCGGCCGGCGTACTCGCGCGGCTGCCGGCGAGCGACTGGCGCGACGCATTGCTGCGCGACATCGCCGAAGGGCGCGCGCGCGTCGCGCTCGTGCATCCGGTGAATCCGTATGCGGCCGACGTGCATGTCGCGCAGACGCTGCTGTGCGAGCACCGCGGCGAGCTGCACCGCGTCGATCCGGCGCAATGCGCATGGCGTGCGGTTGACAGCGTCGACCCGTCGCGGCGGCTGTTCACGCTCGACTGGGAACCGTCGGCGGCCACGCGCATCGCGAGCGCCGACGCGGCCGCACCGCTGCTGAATCGTGCGCTCGACCACGGCGCGTTCGCGGTCGCCGCGCAACTGCTCGGCCTCACGCAGCGCGTGCTCGACGTCGCGATCGACTACAGCGCGCAGCGCAAGCAGTTCGGCAAGGCGATCGGTTCGTACCAGGCGCTCAAGCACCTGCTCGCCGATGTCGCGATCCGCTACGAGTTCGCGCGGCCGGTGGTGGCGCGCGCCGCGCAGGCGATCGCCGACGATCACCCGCAGCGCGCGGTGTTCGTGTCGCACGCGAAGCTCGCGGCGACGTCGGCCGCGCAACTGGCCGCACGCCACTCGATGCAGGTGCACGGCGCGATCGGCTACACGTGGGAGCTCGACCTGCAGATCTTCATGAAACGCATCTGGGCGCTGTCCGGCAGCTGGGGCGACAGCGCGTTCCACAAGGCCCGCGTGGCCGACGCGATCCTCGGCGACGCGTTGCCGATCGGCCCCGCGCAGACCTTCGACCTCGAGGAATTGAACTGATGAGACAAGCCTATATCGTCGACGCGCTGCGCACGCCGACCGGCCGCCGCAAGGGCGGGCTCGCGCACGTGCACGCGGCGGACCTCGGCGGCTTCGTGCTGAAGACGCTGGTCGAGCGCAACGCGATTCCCGCCGATGAATACGACGACGTGGTGTTCGGCTGCGTCGACACGATCGGCCCGCTCGCGGGCAACATCGCGCGCACCTGCTGGCTCGCGGCCGGGCTGCCGCTGCAGGTGCCGGGCGTGACGGTCGATCGCCAGTGCGGCTCGTCGCAGCAGGCCGTGCACTTCGCCGCGCAGGCGGTGATGAGCGGCGTGCAGGATGTGGTGGTGGCCGGCGGCGTGCAAACGATGACGCAGATCCCGATCTCGTCCGCGATGACCTGCGCCGCGCCGCTCGGCTTCAACGACCCGTTCTCGGGCAGCACCGGCTGGCGCGCGCGCTTCGGCGATGCGCCGGTGTCGCAGTTCGTCGCCGCGCAGCGGATCGCCGATCACTGGAACCTGTCGCGCGACGCGATGGAGCGCTATGCGCTGGAGAGCCACCGCCGCGCGGTTGCGGCGATCGAGGCCGGGCATTTCAAGCGGGAAATCGTGCCGCTCGAAGGCGTGATGCACGACGAGACGCCACGCCCCGATACGTCGCTGGAAAAGATGGCGACGCTCGAGCCGCTGACGCCGGGCGGCTCGCTGACGGCGGCCGTCGCGAGCCAGACGTGCGACGCGGCGGCGGCGCTGCTGATCGTGTCGGAGGAGGCGTTGAAGCGCTACGGCCTCACGCCGCGTGCACGCATCCATCACCTGAGCGTGCTCGGCGACGATCCGCTGTGGATGCTCACCGCGCCGATTCCCGCGACGAAGGCGGCGCTGAAGAAGAGTGGCCTCGACTGGTCTCGGATCGACGTCGTCGAGATGAACGAGGCATTCGCGTCGGTCGCGCAGGCCTGGCTCGCCGATACGCGTTTCCCGCACGAAAAGACCAACCCGAACGGCGGCGGGATCGCGCTCGGCCATCCGCTCGGCGCGACCGGCGCACGGCTGATGACGACGCTGCTGCACGAACTGGAACGCACGGGCGGCCGCTACGGGCTGCAGACGATGTGCGAAGGCGGCGGCCTCGCGAACGTCACGATCATCGAGCGCCTGTGAGCGCGCCACCTTCACGATCCACGAGGCACAAGCATGGGAATCTGTAACGGACGCACCGTCATCATCACCGGCGCGGGTGGCGGGCTCGGGCGCGAATACGCGCTGGCGTTCGCGGCCGAAGGCGCGGCGGTCGTCGTCAACGACATCCGGCACGATGCCGCGCAAGCGGTCGTCGACGAGATCGCCAGTCGAGGTAAAACCGGCGGCGGCCGCGCGCTCGCGAATGCGGACGACATCACGCAGGTCGACACCGCTCAGCGGATCGTCGATGCAGCGCGCGAAGCATTCGGCGACGTGCACGTGCTCGTCAACAACGCGGGCATCTGCCGCGACAAGATGTTCACGAGCATGACCGAAACCGACTGGGACGACGTGATGCGCGTGCACCTGCGCGGCCACTTCTGCCTGTCGAGCGTGCTGGCGCGTGTGTGGCGCGATGCGGCGAAGGCCGGCAATCCGGTCGACGCGCGGATCGTCAACACGAGTTCGGGCGCCGGGCTGCAAGGCTCGATCGGCCAGTCGAACTACGGCGCGGCGAAGGCCGGGATCGCCGCGCTCACGCTGATGCAGGCGGCCGAGCTGCAGCGCTACGGCGTGCGCGTGAACGCGCTGGCGCCGGCCGCGCGCACGTCGATGACCGAAGGCGTGTTCGCCGACATGATGAAGAAGCCCGAGGACGGCGGCTTCGACTATTTCGATCCGGCCAACGTCGCGCCGCTGGTCGTGTGGCTCGGCAGCGCGCTGTCGGCCGACGTGACGGGCCAGGTGTTCGAGGTCGCGGGCGGGATGATCGCGGTCGCGGAAGGCTGGCGCACCGGCCCGAGCGTCGATCGCGGCGCGCGCTGGGAAGCGGCCGAGGTCGGCCCGGCGGTGGCACAGCTGCTCGCCGCTGCGCGTCCCGCGCAGCGCGTGTACGGGAGTTGAGCGATGGATCTGGCGCTCACCGACGAACAGGCGATGATCCGCGACGCGGCGGCCGACGTGCTCGTCGAACGCAGCGCGTCCGCCGACGTGCGCCGCGCGCTCGAGCAGTCGGCCGGCCGCGACGATGCGCTGTGGGCTGCGCTGTCCGGCGAACTCGGCTGGAATGCGCTCGCATTGCCCGAGGCGGCCGGCGGGCTGGGGCTTGGTGCGGTCGAACAGACCGTACTGATGGAACAGCTCGGCCGGCGCGTGGCGTGCGTGCCGTATTTTTCGACTGCATGCCTTGCGGCGACCGCGCTCGCTGGCTTCGCTGATACGCCGCTGGTAAGCGGCTGGCTCGCGAAGATCGCAGAAGGCGCGTGCAGCGCGACGCTCGCGCTGCCGGTCGACCTGCCGACCGTTTCGCGGTCGTTGCCGGTCGTCGCGGAAGAAGCGGCGGGCGGCTACGCGCTGTCCGGCACGCTCGAACAGGTGATCGACGGCGCGCGTGCCGACCTGTTGCTGGTGCCCGCGCGGATCGCGAACGAAGGGCAATCGATCGGCCTGTTCGCAATCGACGTCGCAACGGCATCCGGGCTCAAAGTCACGTCGCTCGACACGCTCGACGCGACACGGCCGATCGCGCGCGTGGTGTTCGACGAAGCCCGCATGAGCCGCGACGCGCTGCTCGCATGCGGCACGGCGGCAGCGCAGGTGCTGGAACGCACCGCCTGGTTCGCGGCACTCGCGCTCGCCGCCGAACAGCTCGGCGGTGCCCAGCAATGCCTCGACCTGACGCTCGACTACACGAGCCAGCGCGTGCAGTTCGGCCGTGCTATCGCATCGTTCCAGGCCGTCAAGCACCGCTGCGCACAGATGATGGTGCTGATCGAATCGGCGCGCTCGGCCGTGCTCGGTGCTGCACACGCGTGGGATGCCGAAACCGGCCGCACGCAGCCGAGCGACGCATTGCGTGCCGACATCGCCGCCGCGAAATCCGCCGCGAACGACGCGTATGCGTTCTGCGCACAGGAAGCGATCCAGCTGCACGGCGGCGTCGGCTTTACGTGGGAATACGACCCGCATCTCTATTTCAAGCGCGCACAGGCATCGGGTGCGCAGTTCGGCAGCACGCCGCAACTGCTCGAATGGATCGCGACCCATGCGATCGACGGCGGCGCATCGCATCGCGACCAAGCGTTCGCCCCCGCCACCGCGATGGCATCACGCCCATCGGCCGCACGCGCAGGAGCCCTGCAATGAACAGCGAAACGCGCGAACAGCAATTGCGGCACGAAGTGGCCGACTGGGTGCAGTCGCACCTGACCGGCGACTTCGCATGCCTGAAATACCGCGGCGGCCCCGGCGACGAGGAAGCGTGGCCCGAACTGCGCAAGGCGTGGGAACAGGAACTGGCGAAGGGCGGCTGGACCGGCCTCGGCTGGCCGACGGACGCCGGCGGGCGCGGCTTCTCGGTTGCCGAGCAGGTGATTTTCCATGAGGAATACGCACGCGCGGGCGGCCCCGGGCGGATGGGGCACATCGGCGAAGGGCTGCTTGGGCCGACGCTCGTCGCGTGCGGCACCGACGACCAGCGCGCGCGCTTCCTGCCCGGCATCCTGGCCGGCACGCAGTTCTGGTGCCAAGGGTATTCGGAGCCCGGCGCGGGTTCCGACCTCGCCAATGTGCGCACGCGTGCCGAACAGGACGCGGACGGTACGTGGCGCGTGTACGGACAGAAGGTCTGGACGTCGCTCGCGCACGATTCCGACTGGATCTTCGTGCTCGCGCGCACCGATCCCGCGTCGAAGGGCAACAAGGGGCTGTCGTTCCTGCTGATGCCGCTCGACCAGCCGGGCATCGAGATCCGGCCGATCAAACAGCTCAACGGCGGCGCGGAATTCAACGAAGTGTTCTTCGACGGCGCGCGCGCTCAAGCCCGCGACCTCGTCGGCGCACCCGGCGACGGCTGGCGGATCGCGATGACGCTGCTCGGATTCGAGCGCGGGATGTCGACGCTCGGCCAGCAGATGCAGTTCGTCCGCGAGCTCGAATGGGTGATCGACGCCGCGCGCGAATCGGGCGCGGACCGCGACCCGGTGCTGCGCCAGCGGATCGGTCGCGCGTGGGCCGGGCTGCGCGTGATGCGCTGCAACGCGCTGCGGATGCTGTCCGGTGCGGACGACATCGATGCCGGCGCCGGTACGCCGCTGCGCCGCGAGGCGCTGATCTACAAGTATTTCTGGTCGAACTGGCACCGCGACCTCGGCCAGCTCGCGATGGACGCACTGGGGTCGCGCGCGAACGTGATCGACCCGGCCGACGAAAAACTCACCCATCTGCAGCGCGTGTTCCTGTTCTCCCGTGCGGACACGATCTACGCGGGCACCAACGAAATCCAGCTCAACATCATGGCCGAGCGCGGGCTCGGCATGCCCAGGGAAGCCAGAGGAACAGCATGACCGAACCCCAGATCCAGAAAGCGCCGGCCTATGTGCCGGGCCATCAGCTGCTCGCCGGCAAATCGGTGCTGATCACGGCGGCCGCCGGCGCCGGCATCGGCTTCGCGGCCGCGCGCCGTTGTGCGGAAGAAGGCTGCCGTGCGCTGTTCATCTCCGACATCCACGAAAAGCGCCTCGAACAGGCGGTCGAGACGCTGCGCGCGGAAACGGGGCTGCAACAGGTCTACGGCCGCCTGTGCAACGTCGCGGTGGAGGCCGACGTGCAGGCGCTGGTCTCGCAAGCGCAGGACAAGCTCGACGGCGTCGACGTGCTGATCAACAACGCCGGGCTCGGCGGTTCGACCCGCATCGTCGATATGGACGATGCCGAATGGTCGCGCGTGATCGACATTAGCCTGACCGGGACGTTCCGGATGACGCGCGCGATGTTGCCGCACATGCAGGCCCGAGGCCGCGGCGCGATCGTCAACAACGCATCGGTGCTCGGCTGGCGCGCGCAGGCGGAACAGGCGCACTACGCGGCGGCGAAAGCGGGCGTGATGGCGCTCACGCGCTGCGCGGCGCTCGAGGCGTCGCCGTACGGCGTGCGCATCAACGCGGTCGCGCCGAGCATCGCGATGCACGATTTTCTGAAGAAGTCGGCTCCGGCCGACCTGCTGAATCAACTGGCGTCGCGCGAAGCCTTCGGGCGCGCCGCCGAAGTCTGGGAGGTCGCGAACGTGATGGTGTTCCTTGCAAGCGATTACGCGTCGTACATGACCGGCGAAGTGCTGTCGGTCAGCAGCCAGCACGCATGATGAGCACGACCCTCGACCCCGTGCGCGCGACGCCCCGCGTGTTCGCGCATCCCGGCGAACTGGCAGAGGCCGTCGGCGACACGCTCGGCGCAAGCGCATGGCTCGCGATCGACCAGCTCCGCATCGACGGTTTCGCCGACGCGACGGGCGACCACCAGTGGGTGCACGTCGATCCGGTGCGCGCGAAAGACGGCCCGTTCGGCGCATGCATCGCGCATGGGTACCTGACGTTGTCGCTCGTCAATGACTTCCTGCCGCAGATCGTGCGGATCGACGGCGCGCGGCTCGGCGTCAACTACGGCTGCGACAGGATCCGTTTCCCGGCGCCGGTGAAGGTCGGTGCGCGCGTGCGCGGCGTCGGCGAGCTGCTGCGCGTCGAGCCGCTCGAAGGCGGCGTGCAGGCCTGGATTCGCGTGACCGTCGAGATCGAAGGCGAAGCGAAGCCCGGCTGCGTGGCCGACACGATCAGCCGCTACTACTTCTAGTTCCAGAGAGCAGACACATGGAAGACGCAGTCATCGTTTCCGTTGCACGCACGCCGATCGGCAAGGCGTTTCGCGGCATGTTCAACGACACCGAGGCGCCCGCGCTGGGCGGCCACGTCGTGCGCACCGCGCTCGAACGCGCGGGTGTCGCGCCGGCCGACGTCGACGACGTGCTGATCGGCTGCGCCGCGCAGCAGGGCACGCAGGGCTACAACATCGGCCGCCTGTCGGCCGCGGCGGCCGGGCTGCCGGCGTCGGTGCCCGGCATGGCGATCGACCGCATGTGCTCGTCGGGCCTGATGTCGATCGCGAGCGCCGCGCGCAGCATCGGCGCGGGCGACGCACGGATCGTCGTCGCAGGCGGCGTCGAGTCGATCTCGCTCACGCAGAACAAGCACAAGAACGCGTATCGCGCGCGCTCGCAGGCCGTGCTCGACCACCAGCCGGCGGCCTACATGGCGATGATGGAAACGGCCGAGATCGTGTCGCGCCGCTACGGAATCTCGCGCGCCGCACAGGATGAGTTCGCGCTGCAGAGTCACCAGCGCACGGCCGACGCCCAGGCGGCCGGCCGCTTCGACGCGGAAATCGCGCCGCTCGACGTGCGGCGCGCGCTGTTCGACAAGGAAGGCAACCCGGCCGGCTTCGAGGACGTAAACGCCGCGCGCGACGAAGGCGTGCGTGCCGACACGACGGCCGAGCGGCTCGCGGGGCTGAAGCCGTCATGGAGCGGCGGCAAGGTCGTCGAGCAGGGCGAATTCGTGACGGCCGGCAATGCGTCGCAACTGTCGGATGGCGCGGCGGCCGTCGTCGTGATGTCGCGCAGTGAGGCGGTGCGCCGTGGGTTGACGCCGCTCGGCGCATTCCGCGGCCTCGCGGTGGCCGGCTGCGAGCCCGACGAGATGGGCATCGGCCCGGTGTTCGCGATTCCGAAGCTGCTGGCGCGCTTCGGGATGACCGTCGGCGACATCGGGCTGTGGGAGCTGAACGAGGCATTCGCGTGCCAGGCGCTGTATTGCCGCGACACGCTCGGCATTCCCGACGACCGGCTGAACGTCGATGGCGGCGCGATCGCGCTCGGCCATCCGTTCGGGATGTCGGGTACGCGGATGACGATGCACGCGCTGCTCGAAGGCGCGCGGCGCGGCGTGCGGCACGCGGTCGTGACGATGTGCATCGGCGGCGGGATGGGCGCCGCCGCGCTGTTCGAAGTCGGCGCATAGCGGTACGCGGACGAGCCGCGCTGCACAGGCGGCTCTCCATTCAGGACCATTCGAGGCCGCGGCAACGACCGACGGCCCGGAGACATGCAGGCGACGGCGGTGGGCGCGATGGCGCGAACCGTCGTCGAACGCAGACACAGGAGACAAGCGATGAAACGAACTTTGCCCGGACTCGCGATGTCGGCGCTGGTGCTCGGCGCCGCGCTGTTCGCGTTTTCGCCGCGCCCGCTGCCGGCGTTCCCGGTCACCGCGATCCACGCGGACCGGCTGCAGATCAACGGGCTCGCCCGGGCCGGCGCGCGCATCGTCGCGGTCGGCGAACGCGGCGTGATCCTGCTGAGCGACGACGCGGGCGCCCACTGGCGGCCGGCCTCGACCGCACCCGACCACGCATCGACGCTCACGCAGGTGCGCTTCATCACGCCGACGCTCGGCATCGCGGTCGGCCACGACGGCCGGATCGTGCGCAGCGACGACGCCGGCCTGCACTGGCGCGACGTGCACATGGACCACGCGCATGCCGATCCGCTGCTGTCCGTGTGGGGCACGGCCGGCGGCCCGCTGTTCGCGGCCGGCAGCTTCGGCCAGCTGCTGCGCTCGGACGACGCGGGCCTCACCTGGCAGACCGTGAAAACCCCGGCCGGCGACCGTCACCTGAACGCGATCGTCGGCGACGGCCACGGCAACCTGCTGGTCGCGGGCGAGAGCGGCACGCTGCTGCGCTCGACCGACAACGGCGCGACGTGGGACAAGCTGCCGTCGCCGTACGCCGGCTCGCTGTTCGGCGCGCTGATGCTCGCGAACGGCGACTGGGTCGCATACGGGATGCGCGGCAACGTGGTGCGCAGCACCGATCGCGGCGCGACCTGGACGCACGTCGACAGCCACGTGCCGGTGTCGTACTTCGGCGCGACCCAGCTCGCCGACGGCGAACTGGTGCTGGTGGGCCAGGGCGGCGCGATCGTCGCGTCGCGCGACGGCGGCCTGACCTTCGACGTGCGCAAGCTCGGCGGCGTGCAGAGCCTCGCGGCCGTGCTCGACATGGGCCACGGCGCGCTGCTGCTCGGCGGCGAGGCCGGCGTCGCGCCGCTCGCCGGCGCGGCTGCGTCAACGCCGTCCTGACGCGCGGCGGTCCCGCTGCCTGCTCCCGTTCGTTTCGCATCGACAAGAGAATTCCATGAACGACCTGTCACGCCCCCCTGAAGCCGTCCCCGCGTCGCGCCTCGCCGCGTTCGTCGAGCGCTGCGCCGACACGATCATCCGCCGGCGCAAGCTGCTGATGCTGCTGTGCGTCGCGGTGACGCTCGCGCTCGGGCTGTCCGCGACGCGGCTGAAGCTCGATCCGGGCTTCAACAAGATGATCCCGATGCAGCATCCGTACATGCAGGTGTTCGAGCGCTATGCGGGCGCGTTCCCCGGCGCGAACACGATCCTCGTGAGCCTGCGCTGGAAGGGCGACGGCGACATCTACAACCAGTCGTTCATGGACGCGCTGCGCCACGCGACCGACGATGTCTTCTTCATCCCGGGCGTGAACCGCTCGCGCGTGTTCTCGCTGTTCACGCCGAACGTCCACTACACCGAGGTGACCGAGGCCGGCTTTCGTGGCGACGTGGTCGTGCCGGGCCAGTTCTCGAGCGCGAATCCGGACGATCTTGCAAAGGTGCGCCGCAACGTCGCGCGTTCCGGGCAGATCGGCCGCCTCGTCGGCAACGACCTGAAGTCGGCGCTGATCCGCGCGGAGCTGCGCGAGACCGATCCGGCCACCGGCAAGCGGCTCGACTACAGCGCAGTCGCGCGCCAACTGGAGGAGATCCGCGCGAAGTACGCGAAGCAGGGGATCGACGTGAACATCATCGGCTTCGCGAAGCTGGTGGGCGACGTCGAGAGCGGTATCGCGGGCGTGATGGCGTTCTTCGCGCTCGCATTCCTCGTGACGGCCGCGCTGCTGTTTGCCTATACGCGTTCATTGAAGACCACCGTGCTGGCGCTCGTCGTCGCGCTGCTGCCGGTCGTATGGCTGCTCGGCGCGCTGCCGCTGCTCGGCCTCGGCATCGACCCGATGTCGATCCTCGTGCCGTTCCTGATCTTCTCGATCGGCGTGTCGCACGCGGTGCAGATGACCAATGCGTGGAAGCAGGCGCTGGTGCGCGGCGCGTCGTCGGTCGATGCCGCGCGCGACGCGTTCCGCAAGCTGTTCGTGCCGGGCACCGTCGCGCTGCTGACCAACGCGCTCGGCTTCATGGTGATCATGCGGATCCGGATCGACATCGTGCGCGAGCTCGGCATCACCGCGTGCCTCGGCGTGCTGCTGATGATCGTGACGAACAAGGTGTTCCTGCCGATCCTGCTGTCGTACACGCGCCTCGAGCGCGGCACGCTGGCGCGTGCGCAGCGCACGGCGGCGGCCGGCGGCAGCCGGATGTGGTCGCGCTTCGCGGTGTTCGCCCGGCCGGCGCCGGCGCTCGGCGTGTTCGCGGTGGCGCTCGCGCTGCTCGCCTACGGCACGCTCGAATCGCGCAAGCTGGAGATCGGCGACATCGGCACCGGCGCGCCGGAGCTGCGCGCGAACTCGCGCTACAACCTCGACAACGCGGCGATCACGCACCAGTACAACATCGGCGTGGACGTGCTGTCGGTGATCGTCGAGACGACCGGCTTCGACGACGCGTGCCTGCATTACCCGGTGATGAGCGCGATCGAGAAGTTCGAGATGACCATGCGCGGCGTGGCCGGCGTGCAGTCGGTGACGAGCGTGTCGTCGCAGGGCAAGGTGTTCATCGCCGCGTTCAACGAGGGCAACCCGCGCTGGGCCGCGCTGCCGCGTTCCAGCGACGGGCTCACGCAGGGCTCCAACGCGTTCGACCCCGACAACGGGATGAACACCGCGAACTGCAAGGCGATCCAGGTGCTGATCTACACGAAGAACCACGAAGGCACGACCATCGCGCACATCGTCGACGAGATCAAGCGCTTCGCGGCCGAGAACCCGACGCCGAACGTCGCGTTCCGGCTCGCGGGCGGCAACGTCGGCGTGATGGCCGCGACCAACGAGGCCGTCGGCGACGCGGAGATCGCGATGCTGCTGTCGATCTTCGGCGCGATCGCGCTGCTCTGCGCGGTCACGTTCCGCTCGTGGCGCGCGGTGCTGTGCATCATCGTGCCGCTCACGCTCGTGTCGATCCTGTGCAATGCGGTGATGGCGCGGCTCGGCATCGGTCTGAAGGTCGCGACGCTGCCGGTGATCACGCTCGGCGTGGGCGTGGGGGTCGACTACGGGATCTACCTGTACGAGCGCCTGCAGCACGACCTCCGCCACGGCGCGACGCTGCCGGACGCGTTCGCCGACGCGATGCGCCAGCGCGGCACGGCGGCGCTGTTCACGGCCGTCACGATGTTCATCGGCGTCGGCACGTGGGCGTTCTCCGCGCTGAAGTTCCAGGTCGACATGGGCGTGCTGCTCGCGTTCATGTTCCTCGTGAACCTGTTCGGCGCGGTGTTCCTGCTGCCCGCGCTCGCCGCATGGCTCGGCGTCGAGCGGGCCGAGCGCCGCGTGGCGCACCGGCAGCAGCCGTCACCGGCGGCCCCGGCGCCGTTGAAGCCGTCGCCCGCGCTCGAACCCGGCAACCCGATGCGCTGACCGGCGCCCCCATTTCCCCCGCGCGCGGCCGGCCGCCGCGCGCTCTCCACAAGAGGAGTCAACCCACATGTCCGCACGCCCTTACAAGATCGAAGCCCAGCCGCTCGCACAGCGCTATGCGCGCGGCTGGCACTGCCTCGGGCTCGCCCGCGATTTCAAGGACGGCAAGCCGCACACGCTGAACGCGTTCGGCCGCAAGCTCGCCGCGTTCGCCGATTCGACCGGCAAGGTCAACGTCGTCGACGCCTACTGCCCGCACATGGGCGCCGACCTGAGCCTCGGCACGGTGCAGGGCGACCACCTCGTGTGCCCGTTCCACGGCTGGGCGTGGAGCGGCGAAGGGCAGTGCGCATCGATCCCGTACTGCAAGCGGATCCCGCCGAAGGCGCGCATCGGCGCCTGGCCGACCTGCGAGGAAAACAACCTGCTGTTCGTGTGGAACGACCCGGAAGGCAACGCGCCGCCGCCGGAAGTCGCGATTCCGCGGCTCGACGTGTGCTTCTCCGACGAATGGTCGGACTGGGTCGTCGACAAGATGGTGATTCAGGCCAACTGCCGCGAGCTGGTCGACAACATCTCGGACGTCGCGCACTTCGCGACCGTGCATCGCGCGCCGATCGACTATTTCGCGAACCTGTTCGAGGATCACAAGGCGACGCAGCTGATGGTCGGCCGCAGCGAGAAGCTCGGCGGTGATGCGCTGACCGCGCTGTCGACGTATTTCGGGCCGGCCGTGCACATCACGCAGATGACGGGGCAGAGCGGCGGGCAGCCGATCCACTCGGTGCTGCTGAACTGCCACGTGCCGATCGACATGAACAGCTTCGAGCTGCGTTACGGCGTGATCGTGAAGAAGGTGGCCGGGCTGACCGACGCGCAGAACATGGAGATCGCGAACGCATACGTGAAGGAGGCGCAGCGCGCGTTCTACGAGGACGTCGACATCTGGCACAGCAAGACGCGGATCGACAACCCGCTGCTGTGCGAAGGCGACGGGCCGCTGTACCAGATGCGCGACTGGTATTCGCAGTTCTATCTGGACGTGGCGGACGTGCGGCCGACGAGCGTCGCGCGCAAGGCATTCGAAATGCGGATTCGCGAAGGCGCCGCGCCGCCGGCGCTGCATCACGTGTTCGAGCCGCAGTAAAAACCCGGCGGGCCGGCCGAAAAAGGGGGCGCATCGAAATACGTGCCGTCGGCCGGCAACACCCGCTGCGCAAGGCGCACGCGGCGGGCAGGCTTGTGCGCCGCATCAAAAAGACTTGACGAAGCGACTGCCATCGCGTAGTGTCCATGGCCGAAGTGTTCAAGAAGTTCGATTGCTCATCATTGGCCGCACTCCGTGCGGCAGTCGTTGGTCTATCCCTCTTTTGATTCTTTATGTGCCCGTCGCGGGCGCATGTTCAATTATTCGTCATTTGTATTAAGGAAGTATTTGTGGATACCGGTACCGTCAAGTGGTTCAACGAAACCAAGGGCTTTGGTTTCATCTCCCCGGACAACGGCGGCGACGATCTGTTCGCCCATTTCTCGGAAATTCGCGGCACGGGCTTCAAGACCCTGGCCGAAGGCCAGAAGGTCAGCTTCGAAGTGAAGCGCGGCCCGAAGGGTCTGCAAGCGTCGAACATCACGCCGCAGTAAGCCGCATCGGCAACGGCCGCCACACGGTGGCCGCTGCCGGATGGATTGGCGCGCAGGGCGCCGCTTTGGCGGCAGCCGGCGCGTTCCGATGCGCACGACCGATGCATCGCGACATTCGCGATGCATCGGTCGTGACGCTTCCCTCATCGCATGCGTGACCCGCGTGCGACGCAACGCCTTCGTGGAGCGCCTGTCGCTTCGCGAGCGCATCACCGCTTCAACGCATCAACCTGAGCAGACCGCCGCCATGCCGTAGCAGGCGCGGTCCCGACTTGCGCGGCGCTCCATGCGCCGCCGCCACCGACCGCCTGAACGCCGCATCGCGCCGGGCTCCGATCACAAGACAGACCCTGGGTCCGTCTGAACGAACCGACACCCGGCAGCCTGCCGGTCGCCGTCCCGTTGCGGGAAACGGCGCCGGGCAGATCGCCGCGGCCGCGGTCAATCACCTTGTCTGGAGGAATTGGTTTGGCAAAAGAAGAACCGCTGGAACTCGACGGGATCGTCGACGAAGTGCTGCCGGACAGCAAATACCGTGTCACGCTGGAAAACGGCGTCGTGGTCGGCGCGTACGCGTCGGGCCGCATGCGCAAGAACCACATCCGCATTCTCGCGGGTGACCGCGTGACCCTGGAACTGTCGATGTACGACCTCACCAAGGGGCGCATCAACTTCCGTCACAAGGACGCGAATTCGCCGCGTCCGCCGCGAACCGGCCAGCCGCGCCGTTAAGCGGTAACGATCGGCGCGGGCACGCAGCACCGCCTCGCCAATCGAATCCTGTCCGGCCGACGAGGCCGGACGAACCGGGTGGGCGACACATCGCGTGCCGTTCACCGGTCGCCGGCGGCATCGTCATGCCGCGGCGGCCAATACCGCCTTCACCGGCCGCCGCGCGTGCGCAACGCTCAGGCGGCCGCGTCCCGCAGGAAATCCTCGACGATCATCGCGACATTCGGCGGACCTTCCTGCATCGGGTAATGTCCGCAATTCGGTATCGTCACGAGCCGCGCGTTCGGATGCCACGCGAGGAAGGTCGCCTGCATCGCCGCTGCGTCGAGCCCGCGGATCCTTGTCGCCGACGATCACCGGGAAGCGCGTGTCGAGCCCGCGGATGTCGTCGACGAAATCCGTGCCGGTCAGCATGTCGAGATACGCGAGCCGGCAAGCCGGCGCCACGCGCGCGGTTCTGCGGCAGCTTCACGTCGGCCCCGCGCGCCGACAGTCCCCCCGTCACGAATCGCACGAGCCGGCGAAACGCATCGTCATCGACGGTCGTCTCGGCGATCGGCGCGTGATGCGACCTGCTTGCACGGTCGATGATGAAGTTGAAACGGTCGACGCCCCAGTCTGGGAGGGCCTCGTGCAACGGGCCGGCAAGCGGTCGAACACGCACACCGCCACACGGTTCGCATGCAGCTTTACGCGCGGGCCGGCGCGGTCGTACACTCGTCGGCAATCTCGGCCCGCGCCGTGGCTTTCAATCCCTTCAGCAGCTTTCAGCGGGCCGACGACCGTGCCAGCCGGACTTTCGTCGCGCGACGCCAGGAGGCGCCATGAGTGCAGACGCAGCCCCCGCATCCCCGTCGGTTCAGGACCGCATCCAGCACGTGTTCGTGCTGATGCTCGAGAACCGTTCCTTCGATCACCTGTTCGCGCTGTCGGGCTACCCCGACATCGTTGCCGCGTCGCCGGGTAACAGCAATGCGTACGGCGATGCGGTCTATCCGTTCGGCGGCGGCGCGCCCGCCCGGATGCCGACCGATCCGTGCCACGAATTCACGGACGTGCTCGAGCAGCTGTGCGGCGCGAGCGTGCCGTTCGTGAAAGGGCAGCCGTATCCGCCGGTCGTCAACACCGGGTTCGTGTCGAACTACGCGACCTCGCATTCCGAAGGCACACCGCCGCAGCCGGCCGACGCGGGCAAGATCATGCAGGGCGTCGATATCGCGACGCAGGCGCCGTCGCTGCACGCGCTCGCGAACGCGTTCGTTCTGTGCGACGCGTGGCATGCGTCGATGCCGGGGCCGACCTGGCCGAACCGCTTTTTCCTGCACGGTGCGTCGTCGGCCGGGCTCGACCATTCGCCGACCAAGGAAGAAATGGCCGGATGGGACGCGTTCAACGGCTTTCCGTATCCGAAGGGGTCGATCTTCGCCGCGCTCGGCGACGACAACTGGCGCATCTACCAGGACCAGACCGGCGACCCGCTCGGCCACGTGCCGCAGGTCGCGTCGCTGAAGGGCATCAGCTTCTTCGACATCGACGACCTCGCCCATTTCGAGGCCGATCTCGCGGCCGGCTATACGGCGCGCTACACGTTCATCGAGCCCGGTTACGGCGACATCGTGCACGGCACTTACCAGAACGGCAGCTCGCAACACCCGATGGACGGCCTCGCCGGCGGCGACCAGCTCGCCGCGCGCGTGTACAACGCGATCCGCCAATCGCCGGTATGGAACAGCAGCCTGCTCGTGATCTGTTACGACGAGCACGGCGGCTTCTACGATTCGGTCAGGCCGGGCGCCGCGCCGCCGCCGAACGACGGCGCGGCGGCAACGCTGAACGCGAGCGGCTTCGGGTTCGACGTGTATGGCGTGCGGGTGCCGGCGATCGTGATTTCGCCGTGGGTCGCGGCCGGGCAGGTCGACCATACGCCGTACGATCATGCGTCGGTTGCCGCAACGCTCGAGCGGCTGTTCGGCCTCGCGCCGCTGACGGATCGCGACCGCCTCGCGAACGACCTGCTGGCGCTCGTCTCCACGACGTGCCGCAGCGACTGCCCGCAAAGGATCGGATCATGAGTACGACACCGGCCTTCGACCCGCGCGATGCGCTGCCCGTGCGCGACGGCACGAGCCTGATCGCCTATCTGCACATCCTGAAGAAAGCGCATGCGGCGCTGGTCGGGCATGACAAGGCCCATCAGCGCTTCAGCGAGATCGTGACGCGCGGGCAGGCGCGGCAATACATCGAGGAACTGATGCCGTCGCTGTTGCAGGCGCGTGAAGCGCATCGGCGCAAGCGGCACGGCGGGAAGCATCGCTGAAGTCGGCGGGCGATGCATGATCGAGGTGACTCGATCCGCGCATCCGAAATGAAAACGGGGCTTGCGCCCCGTTTCCCGCCGCTTCCGGACGATGGCCGGCCGCGTTCGTTCAGGCCGCCACTGCCCGTGCCCGCACCATCGTCAGCGCCGCATCCTCGATCATGTCCTCCTGCCCGCCGACGAGCCGCTGCCGCCCCAGCTCGACGAGGATGTCGCGCGCGGGAATCCCGTACTTCGCTTCCGCGCGCTTCGCGAACAGCAGGAACGACGAGTAGACGCCCGCATAGCCGAGCGTCAGCGCATCGCGGTCGAGGCGGATCGGCGCGTCCATGATCGGCACGACGAGATCCTCGGCGACGTCCGAGATTGCGAACACGTCGACACCCGTCTCGATCCCCATCCGGTCGCACACCGCGACGAACACTTCCATCGGCGTGTTGCCCGCACCGGCGCCGAGGCCGGCCGCGGCCGCATCGATCCGGTTCGCGCCGGCGGCAACCGCGGCGACCGAGTTCGCGACGCCCATCGCGAGGTTGTGGTGGCCGTGGAAGCCGAGCTCCGTCTCCGGCTTCAGCGCGTCGCGCACCTGGCTGATCCGCGCGGTCACGTCATCCGGCAGCATGTGGCCGGCCGAATCGGTGATGTAGATGCAGTTCGCGCCATACGACTCCATCAGCTTCGCCTGCACGACGAGCTGCGCCGGCGACGACATGTGCGCCATCATCAGAAAGCCGACCGTATCGAGCCCGAGCGTGCGCGCGAGGCCGATGTGCTGCTCCGACACGTCCGCCTCGGTGCAGTGCGTCGCGACGCGGATCGTGCCGACGCCGAGTGCGTGCGCCATGCGCAGATGCTCGACGGTGCCGATACCCGGCAGCAGCAGCGCCGACACCTTCGCCTGCTTCAGCTCCGGAATCACGGCGCTCAGGTATGCCTCGTCGGTGTGCGCGGGGAACCCGTAGCTGACCGACGCGCCGCCGAGCCCGTCGCCGTGCGTGACCTCGATCAGCGGCACGCCGGCCGCGTCGAGCCCGCGCGCGATGTTGCGCATCTGGTCGAGCGTGATCTGGTGGCGCTTCGGGTGCATCCCGTCGCGCAGCGACATGTCGTGGACGGTGATCTTCTTGCCTGCAAGTGACATCGCGTGGCTCCTCAACTCAAGCGGTGGCGGCCGTCGCGGCCAGCATCTGTTCAGCGAAACGCTCGGCCGTGGCGGCCGCGGCGGCGGTCATGATGTCGAGGTTGCCCGCGTATTTCGGCAGGTAATCGCCGAGCCCTTCGACTTCCATGAAGACGGACACGCGATTGCCGTCGAACACGGGGCCGTTCTTCAGCGTATAGCCGGGCACGTAGCGCTGCACTTCCTTGACCATCGCATGCACGGACGCGGTGATCGCATCGACGTCGGGCGGGCCGTCGGTCAGGCAGTGGATCGTGTCGCGCATGATCAGCGGCGGCTCGGCCGGGTTGATCACGATGATCGCCTTGCCCTTGCGTGCGCCGCCGACCTGTTCGATCGCACCGGACGTCGTGCGCGTGAATTCGTCGATGTTCTTGCGCGTGCCGGGGCCGACCGAGCGCGACGACACGGTCGCGACGATCTCGCCGTACGCGACCGGCTGCACGCGCGATACCGCGTACACCATCGGGATCGTCGCCTGGCCGCCGCACGTGACCATGTTCACGTTCGCCTGCGCGCTGTCGAGATGCGCGTCGAGATTCACCGGCGGCACGCAATACGGCCCGATCGCGGCGGGCGTCAGGTCGATCATCTTCACGCCGAGCGCGGTGAGCTTGTCGGAGTTGTCGCGGTGCACGTACGCCGACGTCGCATCGAACGCGATGCGGATGTCGTCGGCTGCCACGTGCGGCAGCAGCCCGTCGACGCCCTTGTCGGTGGTCTTCAGGCCGAACTCGCGCGCCCGCGCGAGGCCGTCGGACGCCGGATCGACGCCGACCATCCACACGGGTTCGAGCACCGGCGAGCGGCGCAGCTTGTAGAGCAGGTCGGTGCCGATGTTGCCCGGCCCGATCAGTGCGCATTTGATTTTCTTCATCAGGATTTTTCCTTTAGATAAAGCGGACGTCGCAGCTGCCGATGCCGGAGATGTGCATCGACAGCGCGTCGCCGGCCGTGACCGGAATCAGTTTCGCGAGCGAGCCCGACAGCACGATCTCGCCGGCGAGCAGCGGCACGTCGTACGCGGCGAGCGTGTTCGCGAGCCACGCGACCGCGTCGGCGGGGTGGCCGAGCGCCGCGTCGCCGCGGCCCTGCGCGACTTGCTCGCCGTTCTTGTCGATCGTCATCTCGCACGCGGCGAGATCGAGCGTGCGCGGATCGACGCGTGCATCGCCGAGCACGTACACGCCGCACGACGCGTTGTCGGCGACGGTGTCCTCGATGCGGATCGCCCAGTCGCGGATGCGCGAATCGACGATCTCGAAGCAGGGCGCGACGGCGGCCGTCGCGGCGATCACGTCGGTGCGGTCGATGCCGGGGCCGCGCAGGTCGCGCGCGAGGATGAACGCGATCTCGCCCTCGGCGCGCGGCGCGATCAGCGAATCGGCGGCGATCGCTTCGCCGGCCGCGTAGTGCATGCCCGACAGCAGGATGCCGAAATCGGGCTGGCGCACGTTCAGCATGTCCTGCACGGCCTGGCTCGTCACGCCGATCTTCTTGCCGACCACGGCCTCGCCGTGTTCGATGCGGCGTTCGATGAAGCGCTGCTGGATGCGGTACGCGTCGTCGAGCGACAGGCGGCGCGGGCGGCTCGACAGCGGCGCGACCGGCGCACGCGCGTGCCACGCGGCGTACAGCTCGTCGCCGAGCGTCGTATGCAGGCGGGAAGACATGAAAGGGCCCTCGAATCTCGAATGAATCGAATGGAACAGGCCGCCGTCGCGGGCGGCGCCGGGCGCCGGAGCGAGGCTCCGGCGCGTGGGGCGCGGGCGTGCCGCGTCGGCGGGTTGCTTAGTTACCCGAACTGCGGATCGCGTCCGGCGAGAAGTACGCCTCGTTGAACTGCGGGCTGTTGTCGAGCTTCGGCATCGGGCCTTCGTTCGTCAGGCGGTCGGCCATGTACGCGCCGGAGATCAGGTCATGAAAGAACACGACGCCCGGGTAGAACACCTTCGCGTCATACGCGTACAGCGTCGTCGCGACATTGGTGCGCCACAGCTGGCCACGCGCGTCGTAGTTGTCGGCGAGCAGCGTCATCCACGAATCCTCGTCGATGTACAGCACGCGCTTCGCATACTGGTGGCGGTAGTTGCTCTTCAGCGTCGCCTGCAGCACCCACACGCGATGCAGCTCGTAGCGAATATACGACGGGTTCTCGTGGCCCTTGGTCAGCAGGTCCGCGTACTTCACCGAGCTGTCCATCGCCTTGTAGTTGTCGTACGGCACGTAGATCTCGCGCTTGCCGACGATCTTCCAGTCGTAGCGGTCGCCGGGGCCGTTGTACAGGCGGTCGTCGTCGACGGTACGGAAGCCGCCCGGGCCCTGCGGCTGGTCGTAGCCGTACTCGGGCGCCTGGCGCACGCGCCGCGTGCCCGGGTTGTACATCCACGTGCGCGACGAGTTGTCCGCGCCGGCCTTGTCCCAGTTCGTGAAGCCGACGATCAGCGACCCGCGGTCGGACAGCGGCAGCTCCGTCGCGTTGCGGTAGTACGTGCGGTTGTTCAGGTCGCTCTTCACGTCGTACTTGCCGGCGTTGCGCGGCGAGTAGATGTCGTAGCGCACCTTGCCCCATGCGATGTTGCCGTCCGAGTACACGACCGCCTGGTCGTAGGTCGCCTGCTCGGCGCCGATCGCCGACGAGAAGCGCTGGTTCCACAGCAGCTCGGCGGCCGTTTTAGGGATCGGGTAGGGCACCGTCGGCGGCGCGTTCGTGAGGCCGTTCGCGTCGGATGTCATCGTCGAATCCGGCGCGTACGTGCGGATGTCCTTGTACACGGCATCCGCGTAGCGGAAGTCGCGATGGCTCGGATAGACGATGATCTTGAACGTGGCCGGGTAGCGCTTGAACATCGCCTTCTGGCCGTCGGTCAGGTGCTCGGCGTACTGCGCCATGTTCTCCGCGGTGATCGTCGCGACCGGCTTCTCGCCCGCGAACGGATCGGGGTAGCGGTTGCCGCGCTTGTACTGCACGTCCGGCGGCGTGCCGAGCCACTTGCCCGACCACTCGGGCACGCCGCTGTCCTTGCTCGCGGCGCGCACCGCGCCCATCGGCGTCAGCGGGCCGTCGAGCGCCTTCAGGTCGTCCGGCGTGACCTTCGGGTACGACGCCGTCGCGACGACCGCGCACGCGGCCATCACCGACGCGCGCAGGAGGGGGAGATGAATGCGTTTCATATCGATCCTCATAGTGCTGAATGACGAGCGGCCGGGCCGCTCAGAAGTGGTAGGTCGCCGTGGCCAGCACGTAGTCGCGATCCGCGAGCGGGCGCGTGACCGGGTTCGGCGAGCCGAGGAACTTCGCGTAGACGAGCGACAGCTGCAGGTTGCTCAGGCGCGTGAAGGTCACGCCGGCCGTCACGCGGTGGTCGCCCTGGCCGGTCAGCGAGCCGAGCGCGCCGGCGAGCGGCGACGTGCCCGTCAGGTCGTGCGTGTAGGTCAGCGGCACGTCGAGATCCCAGCCGTTGAACACGTTCTTGTAGCTGAGCGTCCACGCGATCTCCATCGCGAGCGCGTTGCGCGAATTCGCGAGCGTGGTCGAGCCGTCGAGCTCGGAGATGCTGCCGGCATGCACGTACGTGAGTTCGCCGATCAGCGACTGCGAATTCGCGAGGAAGCTCGGCCCGATCGAGTAGATGCCGGACAGGTTCGTCTGCAGCACGTTCGCGCGGGTCGGCTGCGGGCCCGCCGGCGTGTTGACGAGCACGGCCGCGCCCTGGCGGTACGACACTTCGCCCGCGACGTTCACCGGGCCGACCTGCGTCGAGAAGCTCGCGCCGGTCAGCTTGATGTTGCTGAAATACTTCTGCTGGTACTGGAGCGTCGGGAAGTAGGTCGTGACGACGCTCGGGTTCATGTCGTTGTAGTGCAGGTGGTACAGGCCGAGCTCGGTGTCGCCGAGCACGCGGAAGCGCGCGCCGATCCCCCACTGGTTGCGCGCGCTCGGCTTGTCGTCGGGGCCGCGCGGAATGATCATCCCGCCCGGGCCGATGATGAACTGCGCGCCGGGGCCCGTGACGTCCGAATAGCTCCAGTACGTGCCGGGCGCGGTCAGCCGGTTCTGCTGATACGAGAACTGGTAGTAGCCGAGCAGGCTGAAGTTCGGCGTGATCTGCCACTGCGTCGAGATCTGCGGCACCGGCAGCAGGATGTCCTTCACTTCGGCGCCGGCCATGTACGACTTGGTCGCGTCGGACGGCCCCTGTGCGCCGGCGATGTTCGGGAAGAACAGGCTTTCGCCCCACGCGACGACCTGGTCGCCGACCTTCACGTTCAGGCTCGTCGAGCCGATCTTGAACGTGTTGTACGCGTATGCGGCCAGCAGCGTCGTGTGGCCGCCCGACCAGTAGCGCGCGTCGCTCGTGAAGTTGTTGTACTGGCCCGACTGGTTCACGGTGCCCGGCGCGTCGTTGTAGTTCGGGCGGCGATACGCCTGGTCGTAGAACGTGTCGGCGCGCACGAACACGCCCCAGTCGTCGTGCTTCAGGTTCACTTCGCCGAGCAGGCTGACCTGGTTCTCGATCAGCTTGTTCTTCGCGAAGTTGCGGTCGCCGTCGTCGCCGTTGATGTTCGCCGGCGTGAGGAGATTGCCGCTCGGTGCGCGGGTGCGCATGCCGAGGCCGTAACTGAGCGTGAACGTGTAGTCCAGCGTCGTGTCGGCGCCCAGCTCGATCGTGCTGCCTGCATGTGCGCCGGGAGCGGCACACGCGAGCAGCGCGGCGGCCAGCGTCGACAGCGTGGCGGCTGCCCGCTTGTCGGTACGGCGCGAAATCCGTTGATGCATGGTGTCTCCTCTTGGGGTATCGACGACGGTCGACTGTGTGTGTTGTCGTGAGAGGCAGAGTAGGGAGATCGCGGTAGCAGGGAATCGTCAAAATGAACTAGATGACTTCCCTAGGGCCTGTTCACGCTAATAACGGGCTTGCGCTGGCCCCCAGAAGGGCCGAGCGCAAGGAATGCGACGAAGCGAATACTCAACGTATTCGCAAGGAGCATGACGCGGCGATCGGCCCTTCTGGGGGCCAGCCCCACGAGAGAATTTTTCCAAACAGGGGAACGTGCCTTTCCGCCCGCATTGCGGCGTCGTTCGTCGTTGCAATAGCTACGGCTATTGCGCCTCCTCTCTCCTTGCACTGCGGGCGGAAAGGCACGTTCGCAAGCCCGTTATTAGCGTGAACAGGCCCTAGGACTGGCAACGATTCGTGCGGCACCGATTTGCCGTGCGTGCATCAACGTGCGGCCACCTGCGCGGCCGACAGGAACGCGGGCCGCTCGCCGCCGCCGTCGAGCCGCAGGTTTGCACCCGACGTGTACGACGCGTCGGGCGATGCGAGGAACAGGCACGCGGCGGCGACGTCGTCGGGGGTCGCGAGCCGGCCGGCGGGAATCGTCGCGCGGATCGCGTCGAGCGCATCGTCGTCGCCGTAGTGGCCTTCGGTGGCCGATTCCGTCTGCACGAGGCTCGGGCTGATCGCGCACACGCGCACGCGCGGCGCCCACTCGACCGCGAGCGACGTGACCGCGTTGACGAGGCCGGCTTTCGCGGCGCCGTATGCGGCCGTGCCGGGCGACGGACGCGACGCGCTGACGCTCGCGATGAACAGCATCACGCCGCCTTCGGGCTGCGGCTGCATGATCGCGTTCACGCGCTGCGCGAGCTGCAGCGGCGCGATCAGGTTCAGCCGCACGATCGATTCGGTGAAGCGCGGCGATGCATCGGCCGCGAGCGCGAACGGCGAGCCGCCTGCGTTGTTGACGAGCACGTCGAGGCGGCCGGCCGCCGCGCGAATCGTCGCGAGCATCGCGTCGACCTGTTCGATGTCGCGCAGGTCGGCCGCGACGAACGTCGCCGTGCGGCTGCCGTCCGCGGGCGGCGTGTCGGGCGCGCTGCGTCCGCACACGAACACGCGCGCGCCCGCCGCGAGAAACCGTTCGGCGATGCGCCGCCCGATGCCCTTGGTGCCGCCCGTCACGAGCACCGTCTTGCCGCTGTAGTCGAATCCGTTCATCGTTGCCTCCGTTTCGGTGGGCCGATGATAGGAAGAAGCGCGCGCGGCTTCGTAGTCTGAAAGGATGATGCCGGCCGGCGCCGGCGGCGCAATCATCGTGGCAGACAGCCATCGAACGACGAAGGAGACAACCCGCGATGACGATCCTCACGACGCCGCCGGCCGGCAGCTTCACCGACGTGCCGGGCGGCCTGCGCCTGCACCACTACGAGGCGGGCGCAGGCCGGCCCGTGGTGTTCATCCACGGCAGCGGCCCGGGCGCCAGCGGTTTCAGCAACTTCAAGCACAACGTGCCCGCGTTCGCGGCGGCCGGCTATCGCGCGATCGTCGTCGACCTGCCCGGCTACGGGCAGTCGTCGAAGCCGTCCGACGTCGCCTATACGCTCGATTTCTTCGTCGGCGCGCTGCATGCGCAGCTGACCGCGCTCGGCATCGGGCCGGCCGTGCTGCTCGGCAACTCGCTCGGCGGCGCGATCGCGCTGAAGTACGCGCTCGACTACCCGGACGACGTCGACGGGCTGATCATGATGGCGCCGGGCGGCGTCGAGGATCGCGACACCTATTTCCGGATGGAGGGCATCCAGCGGATGGTGAAGCTGTTCACCAACCGCCAGATGAATGACGACACGATGCGCGAGCTGCTGACGCTGCTCGTGCACGACCCGGCGATCGTCACCGACGCGCTCGTCGCCGAGCGGATGAAGGTGTGCGTCGAACAGCCGACCGAAGTGCTGTCGACGATGAGCGTGCCGAACCTGACCGACGCGCTCGGCGACCTGCGTACGCCGGTGCTCGGGTTCTGGGGCACGGACGATCGCTTCAATCCGGTCGGCGGCGCGCTGAAGTTCCTCGAACGCTGCCGCGATGCGCGCTTCGTGCTGATGAACCGGTGCGGCCACTGGGTGATGGTGGAACACGCCGACTATTTCAATCGGGAATGCCTCGATTTTCTTGCGACGCGGAATACGCGATAACGCCGGATGCCCTTGAAGGCCGGCCTCGATGCGGGCGGCCTGCCTGTCTGAACAAATACCTGGAACCTGGAGACGACATGAAGCTCATCGAAGACCTGTTCGACCTGCGCGGCAAGGTGGCCGCGATCACCGGCGGTGCGCGCGGCATCGGCGCGGAGACCGCGCGCACGCTGGCGGCCGCCGGCGCGAGCGTCGCGATTCTCGACGTGCTGTCGCAACCGGCGGAAGCGCTGGTCGAGGAAATCCGAGCGCAGGGCGGCCAGGCCGCGTTCTGGTCGCTCGACGTCACGCACGAAGCCGACGTGGCGCGCGTGTTCGGCGAGATCGTCGCGCGCTTCGGGCGCCTCGACGTGCTCGTGAACAACGCGGGCATCGAAGGCCACAACGTGCCGACGCACGAGCTCACGCTCGCGCAATGGCAGCGCGTGCAGGACGTGAACGTGAACGGCGTGTTCCTGTGCACACGTGCGGCAATTCCGCATATCGACGCGGCCGGCGGCGGCTCGATCGTGAACCTGTCGTCGATGTACGGGATCGTCGGCGGGCCCGACGTGCCCGCGTATCACGCGTCGAAGGCGGCGGTGCGGATGATGGCGAAGGTCGATGCGATGCTGTACGCGGCGAAGAACATCCGTGCGAACTCGGTGCATCCCGGCTATATCCGCACGCCGATGCTCGAGGACGCGTTCCGCCAGATGGGGCAGGACCCCGATCGCGCCTTCGAGTACATGCAGACCAACGTGCCGATGGCGAAGATCGGCAGCCCGCGCGACATCGCGGCCGGCATCCTGTATCTCGTGTCGCCGGCGGGCCGTTACGTCACAGGCGCGGAGCTCGTGATCGACGGCGGCTTTACCGCGCGCTGACGCGGCGCGGCGCACGCAACGGAACAGGAGACAGGCAGTTGAAAGCGCTCGTGGCAGTGAAACGCGTGGTCGATGCAAACGTGAAAGTCGGCGTGAAATCCGACCGGACGGGCGTCGACGTCGCGAACGTGAAGATGTCGATGAACCCGTTCGACGAGATCGCGGTGGAAGAGGCCGTGCGGTTGAAGGAGGCCGGCGTCGTGACGGAAGTGGTGGCCGTGTCGGTCGGCGTCGCGCAGGCGCAGGAAACGCTGCGCACGGCGCTGGCGATCGGCGCGGATCGCGCGATCCTCGTCGAATCGCATGAAGGCGTCGAGCCGCTTGGGGTCGCTAAGGTGCTGAAGGCGCTGGTCGACAGGGAGCAGCCGCAACTGGTGATCCTCGGCAAGCAGGCGATCGACGACGATTCGAACCAGACCGGGCAGATGCTGGCCGCGCTGGCGGGTTTGCCGCAGGCGACGTTTGCCTCGAAGGTTGTGGTGGCCGATGGCCGTGCGACGGTCGCGCGTGAAGTGGACGGCGGTGCGGAAACGCTGTCGCTTCAACTGCCCGCCGTCGTCACCACGGATCTGCGCCTGAACGAGCCGCGCTACGTGACGCTGCCGAACATCATGAAGGCGAAGAAGAAGCCGCTCGAAACCGTGAAGCCCGACGACCTCGGCGTGGACGTGACGCCGCGCCTGAAGGTGCTCGAGGTGAACGAGCCGCCGAAGCGTGCAGCCGGCGTGAAGGTGCCGGACGTGCAGACGCTGGTCGAGAAACTGAAGACCGAAGCCAAGGTGCTGTAACAGGGAGCGGAAAGAAATGACGATTCTGGTGATTGCGGAACACGACAACGCGTCGATCAAGGCCGCGACGCTGAATGCCGTCGCGGCCGCACAGGCGCTCAATGTGGTGGGCGGCGGCGACGTTCATGTGCTCGTTGCTGGACACGATGCACAAGCGGCAGCCGATGCAGCGGCGAAGCTCGCCGGTGTGTCGAAGGTGCTGCTGGCCGATGCACCGCAGCTGGCCGACGGTCTGGCCGAGAACGTCGAAGCGACGGTGATGACCGTCGCGAACGGCTACTCGCACATCGTTGCGCCGGCAACGGCCTACGGCAAGAACATCGCGCCGCGCATTGCGGCGAAGCTGGACGTCGCGCAGATCTCGGACATCACGGCAGTCGATTCGGCCGACACGTTCGAGCGCCCGATCTACGCGGGCAACGCGATCGCGACGGTGCAGTCGGGCGATCCGGTCAAGGTGATCACGGTGCGCGCGACCGCGTTTGATCCGGTGGCAACTGAAGGCGGCAGCGCGTCGGTCGATAAGATCGAAGCGGCAGCCGATGCCGGCAAGTCGCAGTTCGTGAGCCGTGAAGTGACGAAGCTGGACCGTCCGGAACTGACGAGCGCAAGCATCATCGTGTCGGGCGGCCGCGGCCTGGGCAGCGGCGAGAACTACACGAGGGTACTGGAGCCGCTGGCCGACAAGCTTCAAGCCGCACTGGGCGCCTCGCGCGCCGCAGTCGACGCCGGCTACGTACCGAACGACTACCAGGTTGGCCAGACCGGCAAGATCGTCGCGCCGCAGCTGTACATCGCGGTCGGCATCTCGGGTGCGATTCAGCATCTGGCCGGCATGAAGGATTCGAAGGTGATCGTCGCGATCAACAAGGACCCGGAAGCGCCGATCTTCAGCGTGGCTGACTACGGTGTGGTCGGCGACCTGTTCACACTCGTGCCGGAAGCGGCCGCGGCGCTCTGACCGATGCCGCTGTTCGAATTCAACGGGATGCGGCCGCGCATCGATCCGTCCGCGTACGTCGATCCGAGCGCGGTCGTGATCGGCGACGTGACGATCGGCGCGCGCTGCTACATCGGCCCGCATGCGAGCCTGCGCGGCGACTTCGGCGCGATCGTCGTCGAAGGCGGCAGCAACGTGCAGGACGGCTGCGTGCTGCACGTCGGGATCGGCGAGACGTGCCGGCTCGGCGTCAACAGCCACGTCGGCCACGGCGCGATCGTGCATGGCGCGACGCTCGAACCCGACACGATGATCGGAATGAATGCGGTCGTGATGGACGGCGCGACGATCGGCGCGACGACGATCGTCGCCGCGTGCGCGTTCGTGAAGGCCGGCTACGACGTGCCGCGCGGCGTGCTGCTCGCGGGCGTGCCGGGGCGCGTCGTGCGGCGGCTCAGCGACGCGGAGATCGACGCGAAGGCGAACGGTACGCGCATCTATCAGCAACTGGCGGCGGACTGCCTGAGGACGATCAGGCGGATCGACGGGTGAGCGGGCAGCCGGGCGGCCGGGTGGCCCAGGATGTGACGGATTGCCGGGCAGCTTGCCGTTGCCGTAAGATCGGCACAGGCTTTCCCACCGGCATCCGCGTCACATGAAAAAGCACGTCCGTTTGCGGCTCACAGTCATTGCGTCGGCATTTGCCGTCTACAGCGTTTATATGCACATCCAGCAGTTCATCAGTGGCTGTGTGTGGGTCAGGGGCCATCAGCGCTGCAGTTTCGAAAACAACACGAACTTCGAAGGCTGGATGGATCTCGACCTGATGATCGCGTGCTGCTGGGTCGCCGCGGCGGTGGTGGGCTGGATCTCCGTCATGCAGGCCGCGAAGAAGCCGGGTTGAAGCCGGGCGCTTCCGTCACGCGAAACCCATCGCTGTCAATCCGTGACAACGATCATCGATGCGGCATCGCCGCAATCGTCAGCGCCTCTTCCGCATCCTCGCGCCGCAGGCGCAACCGGCCACCGGGATCGGGCTCCGCTCGTTCGACGTGCTGGTCGGCTTCGACGTCGGGATGAGCGTTGCCGTCCGTCGGCCGTCATTGTGCTTTTTCCTGCCGTGCCCGGATAATGATCCGGCGTCGCGCACGCCGCGCGAGGGGAGGCTGCCATGCAATTTCCGACGGGATCGGTGGTCGCGCTCAGTTCGGCCGCCGCGACGATGTTTTCGATGGGCATGCTGTTTCTCGGCTACTGGGGCTGGCACGAGCCGCTGCCGTGGCGGATCGGCGACTACGTCGTGATCCTGCCGGCGCTGGCCGGGTTCGCGTGCCTCGTCAGTGTGCCGTTTCTCGCCACGTCACCGATGAAGACCCCCGACGACGAATCGCGGATGTTCGTCGCGCGGCGTGTGTTTCTGTGCGGTGCGAGTGCGCTGTGGTGTGCGATCGTCGCGTCGCTGGTCGTGTGAGATTCGCCGGGCGACGCGTGCATCACTCAGAGGCGTTGCCGAGATCCACGAAGACCTTGTTGACGCCTGCCTTGTACAGCCACTTGCCGAGCTTCGGATAGTCGCACACGTCGTGTTCCGGCCGGTCGCCTGCCACGAGATAGACCAGCGGCAGATCGCCGGTATTCAGCATCGTGTGTGCGGCGCCGCCGCGTGGAAATCCCATGAAGTCGCCCGGGCCGATCGCATGGGTCCGGCCATCGATGATTGCCTCGCCTGATCCCGAAAGCACGTAGACGCATTACTCCGCGTAGAGATGCCGGTGGTATTCGGTGGATTCGTGTCCGGGCATCAAGGTCATCAGGTGGACGCCGAGTTGTGTCAGTCCGGTTGCGTCCCCAAGCGAGCGCTTCAGGCGGACGGCATTCTCGTTCAACGGATGGACGGAATGCTCCGGTTCCATCGCCGCGATGTCGGCGGCAGCGCAGTTTCGCGTGCTGGGATGATGGCGATACAGGGCAGGACGATGTCTGTCGCCGCGCGATGCTACGTAACGCAGGGCCTCGTGTTACGCACGCGTTACCCGGGGCGCAAGGCGTTGTCGCGGTCGTGAGATCGGGCCCGGATGCCCTGCATCGCGCCCGGGAAGGCCGTCGGGATGAGGCTGTGCGGCGTGTGTGTGAAGTCGTCGTTGATGCCGATCGCAATGGCACGATAGGTGCTTGTCTGGATGATCGAGCTGAAAAGCGAACGGGGGCTTCCATGCAAAATCATTTCATCAAGGCGAACGTTGCGCTCGCCGCCATTGCCGCGGCTTGCGCGCTGGCTGCGTGTGGCGGCAGCGATGTTACGGCGCCGAAGCCGGGTGGTAACACCATCGGGACGAGTACGAGCGGGACGAGCGGGACGAGCGGGACGAGTGGGACGAGTGGGACGAGTGGGACGAGCGGAACCAGCGGAACCAGCGGAACCAGCGGAACCAGCGGGACGAGCGGAACCAGCGGAACGAGTGGAGCGAGTGGAACCAGCGGAACGAGTGGAACCAGCGGAACGAGTGGAACCAGCGGAACGAGTGGAACCAGCGGAACGAGTGGAACCAGCGGAACGAGTGGAACCAGCGGAACGAGTGGAACCAGCGGAACCAGCGGCACAAGCGGAACCAGCGGAACCAGCGGAACCAGCGGAACCAGCGGAACCAGCGGAACCAGCGGAACCAGCGGGACGAGCGGGACGAGCGGAACCAGCGGCACAAGTGGAACCAGCGGGACGAGTGGAACCAGCGGGACGAGTGGAACCAGCGGGACGAGTGGAACCAGTGGCACGAGTGGAACCAGTGGCACCGGCGGGACGAGCGGAACCAGCGGCACCCCCGGCACGAACGGCATCGTCAGCGCCGTCGGCGCGGTCGTCATCGACGCCGGCGCCACGATTTCCGGCGAGAGCCCGCCGGGACCGACCAAGGGCGTGACCACCGGCCTTGGCAACACGGTCGCGGGCGCGGGCACGATCATCCGCGACACGTCGAACGCCGTGAGCAACGGCATCGGCCAGACCGGCTTCACGGCGAACCCGGTCGGCACGACGGTCGCCGGGCTGGGCTCCATCGTCGGCTCGACCAGCAACCCGGTCACCGGCCTCAGCGACACGGTGAAGGCGCTCGGCACCGGCCCGCTGTCGCCGTTGGCGCCGCTCACGACGCCGGTCGGCGGGCTGCTCGATACCGTCGCCGGTGGCCTCAAGACGGGCGGCACGATGCTCGGCGCGGCCCTGTCGTCGGGCCCGGTCCAGCAGACGACGCAGGCGATCAGCACGGCGATCACGCCGCTCGTCACGACCGTCGGCCAGGTCACGCAGCAGGTCGGCACGGCGACCGGCCTCGGGCAGCCCGTCGCGGGCCTGCTCGGCCAGATCGGCGGCGCGATCACGTCGGCGGGATGGAAGGTGACGTCCACGTCGCCCCAGCCGCTGGTCAGTGGCGTCGGCGACCTCGTGCGCGCGGTCGGCAACACCGTGACCAATGCGGGCGGCCTCGTGAACCCGGGCGGTGCGAACGGCGCGGTGCCGGTCGCGGGCCTGGTGACGAGCGTGGTCGGCGGTAATACGGCGATCGTCCACAACGGTTCCACGACGGGCACGGGCGGCGGCTCACCGTTGGGCGGTCTCTCCAACCCGCTCGCACCCGTGACGGGGCTGGTGGGCGGCCTGCTCGGCGGCTTGGGTGGCTTGGCCGGCAAGTAACCGATCGATTGAGATCGTCATGGCGGTAACCGGCCAACCGACAATCGGCCTCCGGTTACCGCCAACCAGAATGGCTTGATGATCCCCTGCGGGAAGCGGATCGGACGGGGCCTCTCGATGCGTCAATCGCGCACGACGTCGCGCTGCGACGGCGGCCGCGCCAGCCCGCGTGCGGGCAGCGGCGTCGACATCACGATCGACGTGCGTGTTTCGCCATACAGGTTGATGCGTTCGATCAGTTGTTCGAGATGGGTCATGCTGATCGCGGCGAACCGCATCATGTACGAGTCCGCGCCCGTCACGTGATGGCATTCGACGACTTCGGGAATGGTCTCCAGCAACCGGAGGAATTTTGCTTTTGCCGGTTGCGGCACCGTGATGCCGATCAGCGCGCTGACCGGATAGCCGGCCGCGACAGGATTGATCCGGGCCGTGTAGCCCTCGACGACACCGGCCGCTTCAAGGCGCTTCACGCGCTCCGTCACCGCCGGCACCGACAGGTGCACCTGGCGCGCCAGCTCCGTGTAGCTGATGCGGCCGTTGGCCTGCAACAGCGTCACTACCTTCCAGTCCAGATCGTCCATCGCGGCGGTATTTTTTAAGGCGGAGTGGCCATTTTTCCTTAAAAACCGCATTCAGCGATGACGGGACTTTCCCTACGATGCCTGTTCCACCCGTTGCATGTTGCAAGGAGCAGGCGATGCTGTTCATCAAGTCCGTCGTGATGGGGCTGTCGATTGCGGTGCCCGTCGGCCCGATCGGCATGCTGTGCATTCAGCGCAGCCTGAGCCGCGGCTTTCAGGCGGGATTCGCGACGGGCGTCGGCGCCGCGTGCGCCGATGCGATCTACGGCCTGCTAGGCGCGCTCGGCATCGCGGGTGTCGTCACGGCGTTCCCGATGCTGACCGTCGGCCTGAAAATCGGCGGCGGCGCGTTCCTCGTGTGGCTGGCGTGGACCATCGCGCGTCAGGCGCCGGCCGCGTCGACGGCGCAGCGCGATCTGCCGCGCACGACCGTCCTGCGTGATTTTGTGACGACGTTCGGCTTGACGCTGTCGAACCCGATGACGATCCTGTCGTTCGTCGGGATTTTCGCGGCGCTCGGCCCGCTGTCGGGCGCGCGGGAAGGGGCGATGTGGCCGGCCGTGGCGCTGATGGTCGCCGGTGTGTTCATCGGTTCCGCGACGTGGTGGCTGTGCCTGAGCGGTACGACCGCCGCATTGCGCACGAAGATGTCGTTCGCGTTCATGCACGGGCTGTCGCGCGTGTCGGCGGCGGTGATCGCGGTATTTGGCGTGATTCAGGTGGTCGCGGGTGTACGCGGTGTCATTTAGGCCGATGCGCCGCGTGGATCGCGTCGACCGTCGTCCGAATATGCGCGAGCAACTCGACCACGACGGCTTTCCGGAAATACTGGTTCATTCGCGTGCTGACGACGAAATCGGACGGCAACGCGTCGATCGAATGCTGAACCGTCAGCAGATCGTCGGCGAGTCGCGCCAGCGCATCGCGATCCCGCGTGGCCACCGCAACCTCGATCTCGTCCGGCCAGAAACCGAACGCGTCGATGCCGCAGCATTTGGCGACACAGTTTGTCTCCAGCGCATCGATCAAAGGCATGACCTCTGCCAGACAGGCGTCGATCGTGGCCGCATGTGCGTGGCCACCCGACAGATCGCCGAATTCGATCCAGCGATCCGGGCCGATGCTGATGTCGTCCTTGTGGGGTTTGCCGTTCATCGGTTGACGCTCGACGGGTTCAATTCAACGCCGGCAAATGTGCATGCACGAAGCGCGCGATTTCCTGGCTCAGTTCCCTGTCCTCGGGCGCGCCCATGAACCCGCCATGCGGCATCCCTTCGAATACGTGAAGCTCGGTCGGCACCTGCGCGCGCCGCAACGCGCGATGCAGGCGTACCGCGTTCGACAGGAACAGATCGCGCGTGCCGCTCTGGATGAAGGTCGGCGGGAAACCGGCGGAGAAATCGCCGAACAGCGGCGACAGATACGGATGCGCGAGATCGGCGCCGTTCGCGTAGAGCAGGTTGTTCGGCATCAGCGACGCCGGCAGCACGACATCGACGAGGCGATTGGTTTCGAAGCTGTCGCCGGATTCGGTCAGGTCGACTTCCGGCGACAGCAGCACCAGCGCGGCCGGAAGCGGCAAGCCTTCGTCGCGGGCGCGCAGCACCATCGCCGCGGCGAGGTTGCCGCCCGCCGAGCGTCCGCCGATGACGATGTTTTCCGGCGCGTAGCGCTCGAGCACGTACGCATACGCCGCGATGCAATCGTCGAGTGCGGCGGGATACGGATGCTCGGGTGGCAGGCGATAGTCGACGCCGTAGCACCGAATGCCGAGCCGGTCGGCCTGCATCTGCGCGCCGGCGCGGCACGCGGCGCCGCCGCCGAGCACCAGCGCGCCGCCGTGCAGGTCGATGTACGCGCATTCGCCGGAAGCCGCTGCTTCGGGCGTGGCGACATGCACGTCCGCCGCGCCGGTCCGGATCGTCTCCACGCTCGAACGCAGATGGCCGCCGAGTTGCTCGATGGCGGCCGCGTAGTGTGCGTCGGCGGCCGCCTTCACACGCATCCATGCGTCGAAATCGTCCGGGGCCGGCATCACGTGCAGCGCGTTCAGCGGCACGCCGTCGCTGCCGACCAGACGTTGCAACGCGGCTCGCGCTTCGTCGCTGATCGAGGCCGGGAAGGGGACGACGCGGCTCGGCAGGGCGACGCCGTCGGGTTCGTCTTTCATCGATTCGGTTCCGTTGGACGTTGGGCGAGTCATGCGGCAGAGGGCCAGTGGCGCAGCATCACGTCCAGCGCATCGAGACTGCGCGACCACGACGTGTCGGAAGCCGGTGCGCTGTGCGCGAAACCGCCCGCGCTTTCAAGTGTGACGTAGCCCATGAAAAAGCCGCCGAGCAGACGGATCGCATGCGCCTGTTCGGCTTCCGGAATGTCGTAGCTGCGCAGCACTGCCGAGGTCATCCTGACGAGCCGCCCGCCCGCGCTTTCGGCGGCGCGTTCGGCGCTTACCGGGTGGCGCGCTGCGGCGAAGCGACCGGGGTGCTCGCGGGCGTAGTCGCGATAGACGTCGGCGAGCGCGGTGAGCGCGTCCTTGGCGGTGCGGCCGGCCAAGGCGTCGGTCGCGCGATCGGCAAGTTCCTTCAGCGCGAAGAGTGCGATGCGGCTCTTGAGGTCGTCGAAGCTCGGGATATGGGAGTACAGGCTGGCCAGTTTGACGTCGAAGTGACGTGCCAGCGCCGCGCCGGTCAGGTGCTCGAAGCCGGTTTCATCGGCGAGTTGCGCGCCGGCTTCGACGAGTTTGTCCAGGGTGATGCCGGCGCGTGCCATAGCGAATGCTATTCAGATTAGCGAAAAGGCTAATTGTATTAGGTTTTGGGTTGATGTCAATTTCCCGAATTCGGTCACAGCCATGTCCATGACGATCACCCCAGCTCGAACGACGTCACCCCGAACACGCGGTCGATCGCAATCGCCGGCGCTTCTTTCGTGTACATCCGTGCGGTTTCGAACACGCTCGTCATGCCGTGCCGTTCCGCCAGCGCGACGGCCGCGGGGTTCGTTTCCGGCACGTCGAGCACGACGACCTCGCCGGGCATTCGCGCCGCGAGCGCGCGAAACAGCCCGGTGGCGACGCCCGCGTCGTCGGCGAAAAGCGGGCCAATCTTGCAGCCCGTCCTGCAACGGCGCACGACACCGTAGCCGGCGACACGGCCGGCGTCGATCGTCGCGAGCGCAACGGCATCCGGCTGCGCGATCCAGGTGGAGATGAAACGCTCGCGCGCCGACGGAAAGCATGCGCGATCGTAGGCAAGCAATTGCTCGAACGGCACGTCGGCCGCTGCCACCACGTGCGCGCACCCGATGCCGTCCACGCGCCCCTGAAAGCGGATGTTGCGGTACGCGAGCGCGAACCCGGACTTCCTGTAGTTCGCCTGCTGGGCCACGACACCATCGAGCCCGATGTTGCGGTCGCCGAGGTAACGCATGCCGTGCTGCCAGATTCGCATGCCGAAGCCTTTGCCGCGAAACCCGGGTTTCACGATGTAGAGGCCGATGAAGCCGAAACGTTCGTCGTAAGCGACAGCGGAGAGGCACGCGACCGGTTCGCCGCGCCAGACGCCGACGAAGAACCCGGCCGGGTCCGCTTCCCTGAAACAATGAGGATCATGCAGGCCGGGGTTCCAGCCCTCTGCAGCCGCCCATTCGACCGACATCGCTACTTCGTCGGCCGACATGGTGCGCACGATAAAGTCACCGCCTTGGTCCATGGTTCACCCCAGTCGCTGCGCTCGGGAATGCGCGTTGCGTTACCGGCTGCCGAGCCGAAGCAGCCATGACGGGCGAGTTGCCCCGTTTGGCGCCGTTCCCGTCAGCGAAAAGTCTATGGATGGATGGTTTCGCCGCGATTCAGCATGTCGATGAATTCCCCGATTTTGCGCGCCCGTGTTTCCGGCTTCTTGGCATTCTGTATCCGATACAGGATGGCATATCGGTTACGGCTGTTCAGTGTCGCGAAAAACGTGCGGGCTTCCGGATTGGCGTCCAAGGCCGCCTGAAGGTCGTCCGGCACGGTCGAATTGCTTGCCGACGTGTAGGCAGCCTGCCAGCGGCCGTCCTTTCTCGCTTTCTCGATTTCGCACAGGCCGGGCGGGCGCATTCTGCCTGCGGCGATCAGCGCTTCAGCCCTGTCCGTGTTGAGTTTGGACCAGATGCTTTTTGCGGAGCGCGGGGTGAAGCGTTGCAACCAGTATTGCTCGCTCTCGGCCCGCTTTTGACCGTCGATCCAGCCATAGCAGAGGGCGCTTTCCAACGCCTGTTCGTAGGTGAGGGTTCGCTGCCCGGCGCCTTTTTTCGCCAGGCGCAGCCATGTTCCCGCCGACGTGCTGCCGTTCTGCCCTAACCAGTTTTCCCATTCGACCTGACTGGTGAATGTTAGGGCGCATTCGGTCATGTCGCTATCCTGAATGGTGGAGTACATGGGCGGGGACGGCGTCCGCAGTCTAACAGTGTTGATACGGACAGCAACGTGCGCAGTGCGACGAAAGACCGGTCGCTCGTCAGCCGTCAGTCCGTCGCCCGGTTTGGGGGCGGCATCACCCGTTTCAGGCATCCGGTGGCGCAGGTATCGGATGCTCGATTTCAAATGGGAGGCTTCGCCAGCTATCCGGCGAAGCCTCCCCATCCCGGTCAGAACGTGTAGCTGACCTTCCCGAACGCCGTCCGCCCGAGCGTGTTGTACCCATACGCGGTCATGTACTGCCGGTCGAACAGGTTCGACACCGTCGCCGACACGGTCAGATGCGAATTGATCCGGTACGACGCGCGCAGCCCCACCGTCAGATACGAAGGCAGATAGGTCGAATTGGCCGGATCGTCGAACGTCGTGCCGCCATAAAGCAACGACGCCCCCGTGCTCAACGCATGCAGGTGCAGTTCATCCCACGTGTGATCGATGTTGAGGCTGACCGTCTGGCGCGGCCGGCGGTTGAGCCACGAGTCGTTGGTTTCGTCCTGCGGATTCAGGATCCCGACCGCGACGCTCACCGGCGTCGAGCGGCCGATCGTCCCCTTGTACGACAGGTCGATGCCACGAATATGCGCGCGGCCGATGTTGATCGGCGAGAACGTCGCCGGGTTGTACGCGATCAGGTTGCTGACGCGCGTATCGTAGATCGCGGCCGTGAACGTACCGTACGACGTGTTCGCATCGACCGCGGCCTCGACCGACGTGCTGCGTTCCGGGCTGAGGTTCGGATTGCCGTAGCCGGGGTAGTACAGGTCGTTGAACGACGGCAGCTTGAACGCATTGCCGTACGACACACGCGCCGTGTACACCGGCGTGATCGCCCACGACAGCGCCGCGTTACCGGTATTCACCGACCGCCCGGCGATGATTTCATGACGCCCCGCGAGGAACATCGTCACGCTGCCGAGCGTCGCCGATTGATGCAGCGAGAACGCGGAATCGTTGCGCGTCGGCACGCCGTTCGGAATGTCGACCGGCAGGAATGCCTGCTCGCGGGTGAAGTCGTAGGCGAGCTTGGTTTCGCCCGACAGCGGCAGCCCGAACAGATGGAATCCGCGCGCCTGGTGCGTCAACGACGTCGACGTGCTGATGCGCTGCGAATTGATCTGGTCGGTCGGGGTGGTCGGATCGCTCGCGTAGATGAACCCGCGATCGTTCGCATAACCGAACGACTGGTCGAACTGCGTGTCCGGCGTGATATCGAGGTGGAACGCGATACCGGTCGTCAGCTGATGATCGAGCTGGCGATTCGCATAGCCGCGGTTGTCGTAGGACAGATCGGACCGGTGATACAGCGCGAACGTCGAGATCGACCAGTTGTCGCGCGCGTAGCCGAGGCGCGCATCGAGATCCTGCGCGTGGTACGGATTGCGGCCCGCCTCGTGCCCGTACGCGAAAGGCCGCGTCGCGTCGATGCCGGCCGTGTTGTACGAATGCAGGCCGAGCGAGTAGGTGAGCCCGCCGAGCGCGGCGAGCGGCCCGGTCGACGGCACGGTGCCCGACGTGCGCAGTTGCGTGTCGAACGTCTTGTTCGACCCGCCGCCGAACGACACGGTGGTCTGGTTCGGCTGGCTGGCCGCGCGGCGCGTGAAGAGTTGCACGACGCCGCCCATCGCATTGGCGCCGAACGACGCGGCGGCCGGCCCCGAGATCACTTCGACGCGTTCGAACGATTCGGTCGGCAGGTCCGCCCAAGGCGCGATGCCGGTGGTCGGCGAGCCGATCCGGATGCCGTCGATGAACACGGCGACCTGGCTGGCCGACGAGCCGCGGATGCTGACTGACGCGGACGAGCCGGGCCCGCCGTTCTGCGAGACGGTCACGCCGGGCAGCGTCGCGAGCGCCTGCGTGATGCTCGGGTCGCTCGGCGACAGCCGGTCGAGATCGGTGCGCGTGAGCACCTGGGTCGTCGCATAGCGCTGGTCGAACGACTCGGGCAACCGGCGTGTGTCGGTCACATTGATCGTCGGCAGGTTGGCGCCTTCGGCGGCCGGGGCCGGTTGCGCAACCGCGGTGTCGCCGGCTGCGTGGGCGAGCGGCGAGAGGAATGCGGTCGCGGCCGACGTGGCAAGGAGGTGTCGAATCTTCATGAGGCTGTCGTTGTGGTCGGGCTGCGCATGCGTCGATCGGGGGAGCGCGGCGGGCAGCGCCGGTTTTGTCATCGGTGATCGGGCTATCGCGCGAGCGGGCCGAGCGGGCCGCGGTCGCGGGCGTCGGCGCGGCACATGCCGGCGGACGCGATCGACAGAGAACGACGCGCGCGAGCAGGCGGGCCGTGCATGCCGGCGGCGTGCCGGCGCGACGCTTCCGGTGAGGAAGCGGATGCGGTAACAGTGGACATCGGGCGGATCCTGAGGTCGGGCCGTCCATGCAACGGGCACCGCCAAAGGCGGTGTTGGCGCATCGGGACACCCCGCCCGGTGCGGCTGCTTGGACCTCGGGTCGATGGCAGGTCTCCTGGCTCGCGGGTCCTGATTCGCGCCGGCCTTCCCGGTTTCCCAGTGGCACGCAGTGGCACGGATTCGCCGCTCACAGTTGCGGGGGCAGCCGCAGATTCGAGGCACTGCCTCTCCTGCGTTCCCTTTTGATCCCATCCCTGGGAACCATCAGCGCGCAAGGGTAATGGCGTGCGCGCCGGCGCGTCAATTGTCGGACAGCCCCCGGATGCGAAAAAACGTCATCGATGCGCAAAAACTTTCGAAATCCTGTCTTTCAGGCGTCGGCGGTGCGTTTCATGTCTGACGAAATGGCATGGTTCGCTGCGATGAAATCGCGCCGGTACCGGCTCGGCGCGACACCCGTCCACCTGACGAACGCGCGGCGGAAGGCTTCCTCGCCGCCGAACCCGAGATGCGCGGCGATCCGCGCGACCGGCCAGTCCGACTCGCGCAGGCAGCGGCGCGCGGCCTCGGAGAGGCATTGCTCCCGCAGCACGTGATAGCCGCTGCCTTCGGCCACCAGCCGCCGCCGCAACGTCGCCTCGCTCACGCCGAGCCACACGGCCAGCTCCGCGAGTGCCGGCAACGCCTGCTCGTGCGCGAGCGCCGCGTCGAGAAAACCGCGCACCTGCTGCGCCCACGACACGACGGCCGGCGCCGCATCGATCAGGCGAAACGGAAAATCGACGAGAAACGCGTCGAGTTCGGCTGGCTGCCGCACCACACGGCATTCGAGCCGCGCCGCATCGAATGCGAAGCCGTAGGTCTTGCGGCCCACTTCGACCGGCGCATTGAACAACCCGAGCAACGGCATCGCGTCGTCGCGGCGCGGATGGCCGAGCCATACGTCGGTCGGCCGCAGCGGCTGCCCGATCAGCCAGCCGAACAGCTGCAGATAGCAGAACAACCCCGTCAGGTCGACGAGGCACGCGGCCGGGCTGCGTGTGCGGCGCAGCGAATCCATCCGGAACGTCGCGCGCCCGTCACGCACGGTGAGCGACAGCGCGCCGGCGCGCGGGGTCAGCATCTCGCCGAATTCGCGCGCGCAGCGGATCGCGTCGGCGAGCGTCGCGCAGCTCAGCAGGCAGCGGCACATCAGGTCGACTTCGCGCTTGCGCATCGGTGGGTGGCCATCGCCGCGCGCGACCTGCGCCTCGAGGCGTTCGATCGCGTCGCGATACAGCGCGACGAAATCGCCCGGCGTCGCTGCCGGTGGCGGCGGCTGCGCATCGCGGTCGGCCGGCGGCGCGCCGCTGCGCGTGAGTTCGCTCAGCAGGCGCGCGCCGAGGCCCGGCAGGACGCGGCTGCGGGCCGGGATGGCGCGCTGTTTCATGAGTTTCCCGATCTGATCGTTGCGACAGGGGGCGGTGAGCGGGCCGGTAGGGGGCTGCGAATCGTCACCACGCAAGAATGCTATCCACGCCGACCGCCTTCGGCCTCGCCGGAACGGCGTAGGCCGGCTGCGCATCCCTGTCACGAACGACCACGGACGACACGCGAATGATCCAGATCGTAGACGAAATCACGCTCGCGCCCGAGCGCATTCCCGACGTGCTTGCACTGCTGCGCGACCGTTACCTGCCGGGCCATGCGGCGCGCGGGCTGACGGCGGCCGGCCGTTGGATATCACCGCCCGTCGCGGTGCCGGGGCAGCCGAGCACGCTGTGGCTGACCTGGCACGTGGCCGACGCGCCGGCCTATTACCGGATGCGTGCGTTGACGGATGCCGATGTGGTCGGATTCTGGATGGCGGTCGACGCGCTGTGCGACCTGCGCCGTCGCCATGTGATGACGGACGCCGACGCGCCGCTGCCCGCGCTGACGGAGGTCGATCATGCGGCATGACACGGCACAGGTATTCGTGTCCTCGGATTGCGATGCGAGCGCGATCGAGCATGCATTGCACGAAGCCGCGCACGCGCGGGTTGGCACGACACGCGTGGCATTGGCACGCAATCTGGACGGCAGCTGGGGCGCGGGCGACTACACGCTCGACGTGTTGCGCGACGATTCGGCGGCCGACGGCACGGCGGATTTCGCGGCGCTGGCTCAATTGCCGGGCATCGAGCGCATCGATGGCGCTCAATGCCGCTCGATCGGCGGCGGCCTGCGCGAACCGGCGCTGCGCGACGGCGTCTGGCGCACGCTGATGCTGCGCGTGCGGCCGCAGGCCGGCGCAGCGCAGATCGCCGCGCTCGAACGCGAACTGCTGCAGATGCCCGCGTTCATGCCCGGCATCCGCAACTGGCGCCTGAGCCGGATCGAAACGCCCGGCGCGTGGACGCATGTGTGGCAGCAGGAATTCGCGCACGTCGGCGATCTGCTCGGCGAATACCTGATGGATCCGTATCACTGGGGCTGGGTCGATCGCCGGTTCGACGTTGAAAGCCCCGACTGGACGGTCGATGCGATCTCGCATGCGTTCTGTCCGCTCGCGTCGAGCCTGCTGACGGACACGGCGGCGTGACGCGCAGCTCACATCGAGCTGACATCAAACCAACCCTGGAGACACGAAGATGCGAGCCCTGTTGATCGACCGCGTCGGTCATTCCGACACCTTGCGAATGGCCGACGTGCCGGCACCGACGCCGGGCCCCGGCGACGTGCTGATCCGCGTGGCCTACGCGGGCATCAATCCCGCCGACTGGAAATGCCGCGAAGGCTACCTCGGCGCCTTCATGCAATACACGTTTCCGTTCGTGATCGGCTTCGACGCGGCGGGCGTGGTCGAAGCGGTCGGCGACGGCGTCGACGGGTTCGCGCCCGGCATGCGCGTGTTCGCGCAGACCGACGTCGGCGCGGGGCGCTGGGGTGCGTATGCGGAATTCGTCGCGGTGCGTCACGACTCGGTCGTGCGCGTGCCCGACGCGGTGAGCCTGGCGGAAGCCGCCACGGTGCCGACGCCTGCGCTTGCCGCATGGGCCGGCCTGTTCGACGACGGCGAGCTGAAGGCGGGCCAGACCGTGCTGGTGCACGGCGGCGCGGGCGCGGTCGGAACGTTCGCGATCCAGCTTGCCGTGCAGGCCGGCGCGCGCGTCGCGGCAACGTGTTCCGCGTGCAACCGCGAGACGGTCGAATCGCTGGGCGCGGCGGCGAGCATCGACTATCGCGCGCAGGACGTCGCCGCGGCGCTGCGCGCCTGGGCGCCCGGCGGTGTCGACCTCGTGCTCGACGCGGTCGGCGGCGACACGCTGCCCGATGCGCTCGACCTGCTGGCGCCGGGCGGCACGCTGGTGAACATCATGACGCTCGCGGCCGGCGATGCGGAGCGGCTCGCCGCGACGGCGGCCGTTGCCGCACGACGCGGCCTGCGCACCGCGATGACCTACAGCCGGATGCCGAGCGGCGGCACGCTTGGCCGGATCGCGGCGCAACTCGACAAGCACGCGCTGCGCGTGCCGCGCTTCGACCGTTTCCCGCTCGAACAGGCGGCCCGCGCACTCGATCTCGTTCAAACGGGCGAGGCGAAAACGAAGCTGGTGCTTCATGTTGCGGATATCGCCCGCTGAGCGGCCCGCACGCACAACACAGGAGACAACGATGACCGATATCCGAACCGGCGTACTGGCCGGCAAGTGTGCGCTCGTGACGGGCGCAAGCCGCGGCATTGGCCGTGCGATCGCGCAGCGCCTCGCATCCGAAGGCGCGACCGTCGTCGTGACGGCGCGCAGCCTCACGCCATCGGCGACGACCGCCGGCACGCTCGCCGAAACGGTTGCGCTGATCGAGGCCGCCGGCGGCCGCGCGATTGCGCTGGCGGCCGACCTGTCGAACGCAGCCGAGCGCGACGCGCTCGTCGGGCACGCGGCGCAAGCCGCCGGCGGCCTCGACATCCTCGTCAACAACGCGGGCGTGGCCGACTACGCGTGCGTCGACGCGATGCCGATGACGATGTTCGACACGACGATCGAACACTATCTGCGGATTCCGTTCGCGCTGGCACAGGCCGCGATCCCGCTGATGCGCGCCCGCGGCGCCGGCTGGATCGTCAACGTCGGCTCGGTGACGGCGCTGCCGCCGCTGCGGCCGTTCGACGATTTCTCGCGCGCGGGCGGCGCGACCGTCTATGCGGCGGCGAAGGCAGCGCTGTCGCGCTTCACGCAGGGGCTCGCGGCCGAACTCGAAGCCGACGGCATCGCGGTGAATCTCGTCGCGCCGAGCACGGCGATCCGCACGCCCGGTGCCGCGCGCTACATCCCCGAAGGCTATCCGACCGAGGACGTCGCGTATCTCGCCGAGACCGCGCTCGCGCTGTGCCGCCTGCCGGCGCGCGAACGCACGGGCCTCGTCACGCACAGCCTGCATTTCCCGCTCGCGCAGCAACTCGCGGTGCGCTCGCTCGACGGCCGCACGGTGCTGCCGCCGCCGGTGGTTCCCGCGTATGCGCATCCCCACATCGACCCGACAGGACTTTGATTGACATGACGAACCCGATTCACTTCGACGGCGGCACCGCCGTGATCACCGGCGCGGCCAGCGGCATCGGCAGCGGGCTCGCACGCCACGCCGCCGGGCTCGGCATGCGCGTCGTGCTGGCCGATCTCGACCCGGCGAAGCTCGACGCCTTCGCCGCGACGCTCGACACCGACGTCCTGTGCGTGCCGACCGACGTCAGCCGGCCGGAAGCCGTCGACGCGCTGGCGGAAGCGGCCTGGCAGCGCTTCGGCGGCGTCGACCTGCTGTTCAACAACGCCGGGGTGATGGCGACCGGCTTCAGCTGGGAAATCACGCCGGAACGCTTCGAGCGCAGCTTCGCGATCAACGTGCACGGCGTGCTGAACGGCATCCGCAGCTTCGTGCCGCGGATGCTCGAGCGCAACGTGCCGGCGCGCGTCGTGAATACCGCGTCGGTCGGCGGGTTCCTGCCCAGCCCGCTGATGTCGCCTTATTCGGCAACGAAATTCGCGGTGGTCGCGCTGACGGAATCGCTGTATGGAGAACTGAAGATGCTGGGCGCACCGGTCGGCGTGTCGTTGCTTGCGCCGGGCCCCGTGCAGTCGGGCATCTTCAACGACCCGTTCGGCGCGGTGCACGACCGGCCGGAGGTGCGTGGCTTCGTCGACACGATGCGCGCGATGCTGAACGCGCACGGGCTCACGCCCGACGCGTTCGCCGCGCGGGTGTTCGACGGCATCCGGGACGGGCGCTACTGGCTGATTCCGCAACCGGAGACGATCGACGGCGCGCTGCAGCGGCGCACCGACGACATCCTCGCGTCACGCGATCCGTCGCTGCCTGCGTTCTGAGGGCCGGGCGCGGCACAGCGCCCGGCGCGTGCCGTCACATGCGCATGCCGGAGTGCGAACGGCCGCTCGGGTCGCCGCCGCGATCGGGCGGCGTATTGTTCTGATCGATCTTCGCGAGCACGAAGCCGGCGTGCGGCAACGCGCCGGGCGAGCGGTGCGTCGCTTGCGCGACGGCGTCGTGCGGCGACGCTGCGGGGAAACCGGATGACGTCACGCCCGGTTGAGCGAACGCCGAAAGGGAAGCAGCCGCCAGGGCGGCGGCGACGATCGCGTGCGATTTCATGGTGGCTCCTTCACGACTGACTGCGGGACAACATCATCAGTCTAGGGCGCGAAACTTAACGCGACGTGAAGGAGCGATGCGGCGCGGATGACGGAATATTCATGCGCGCCGCGACGTTCATGCCGGCGCCGACACCAGCGCGCAGAAGTTCTCGAGATCGACGTTGCCGCCGCTGATCACGATGCCCACGCGCTTGCCCTGCAGCGCGTCCTTCATCCGTCGCACCGCGGCGAACGACAGGCAGCCGGTCGGCTCGACAACAATCTTCATACGCGTGGCGAAGAAGCGCATGCAGTCGATCAGTTCCGCGTCCGTCGCGGTCAGGATGTCGTCGACGTCGCGCCGGATGATCGGGAACGTCAGGTTGCCGAGGTGCTGCGTCTGCGCCCCGTCGGCGATCGTGCGCGGCGTGTCGATATGCACGATCGCGCCGGAGCGGAACGATTGCTGGCCGTCGTTGCCGGCTTCCGGCTCGACGCCGTACAGCGTCGCGTGCGGCGACAGCGCGCGCGTGGCGAGCGCGGTGCCCGACAGCAGGCCGCCGCCGCCGAGCGGCGTGAATACCGCATCGAGCGGGCCGACTTCGTCGAACAGTTCCTTGGCCGCCGTGCCCTGGCCGGCGATCACGTCCGGGTGGTCGTAGGGCGGAATCAGCGTGAGGCCGTGCTGCGCCGCGAGATCGCGGCCGATCTGCTCGCGATCCTCGGTGTAGCGGTCGTAGGTCACGACCTTGCCGCCGTAGCCGCGCGTCGCGGCCATCTTCGCGGCCGGCGCATCCTGCGGCATCACGATCGTCGCGGGAATGCCGAGCATGCGCGCCGACAGCGCAATCGCCTGCGCATGGTTGCCGGACGAGAACGCGACGACGCCGTTGCGGCGTTGCTCCGCATCGAAGCGCGACAGCGCGTTGAACGCGCCGCGGAACTTGAATGCGCCCATGCGCTGCAGGTTCTCGCACTTGAAGAACACTTGCGCGCCGAGCGCTTCGTCGATCGTCCGCGACGTCATCACCGGTGTGCGGTGCGCATGGCCTTCGAGCCGGGCCGCGGCGGCGGCAACGTCGTCGTAGGTGGGGAGAGTCGGAGCGTTCATGGATTGCCTGGTGGTCGTTGAAATCGTTCAGCGGGAAAGCAGCGCGTGTCACGCGCCTGCGTCATTTCGCATCGTTGTAGACGGTCGCGCGCGAGACGCCGAGATGCTGCGACACGATCTCCATCGCGCGGCGCACTTCGAGGAAACCGTCGGCCTTCAGCGTCTGCATCAGCTCGCGGCGCTGGTCGGTCTTCAGTTCGCGCGGCGTCGTCGCGAGGCGCATCGCGAATGCGTCGATGCGTTGGCGGATCGCGTCCGCGCCGGCCGGATCGAGCGTTTCCGCGACGGCTTCGCCGTCCGTGCTGCAGAACTGGTTCAGCATGCCCTGGAAGCCGCGGAACAGCGTGACGTCGGCATTCAGGCACAGCGCGGCCACATAGCGGCCGGTCGAATCCTTGATGCCGATCGACGTGCTTTTCGCGGTGCGGCCGTCGGCGAAGCGGTTCGGGTAGTTCGCGAGCACGGGCGGGAAATCGTCGTCCGCGATGCGGGCGAGGCCGAGCTCGGTCGCGGGATCGCCGACGGCGCGCCCCGACAGGTTGTTGTGGATCGCGAGGATCGCGTGCTTCGGCGTGCGCAGGTCGTGAACCACGACCTCGGTGAACGGCGCGAACATCGCACCGAGCCCTTCGGCGATGCGCTGCACCTGTTCGATCAGCGACGCCTGTTCGGACAGCACGAGTTTCCGGGTAGTGGTCATGATGGTTTCGCGGTCAGGTTTCGGATCGATGCGACGGCTGCGGGGGAAGGGGCAACCGGCGTGTTACTCGCCTTCCGCGGCTTCCGGCCGCGTGATGTCGGCGAGCAGCGGCTGCGCGATCCGCACGTAGTCGGCCGCGTCGAGCACGACGGAGCGGTCGAGGCGGCCCGCGTTGAAAGCGATCTCGGTGTTGCGTTCGACCAGGGCGGGGTCGACGACGAGCGTCACGCTGGCGTCGAACACGAACGGCGGCACGGCGCCCATCACGCAGCGCGTGACGGTGGCCGCGAGGTCGGGCGACGCGAGGGTGGCCTTGCGGCGGCCGACCGCATCGGCGACCTTGCGGAAATCGATCTTCAGATGGCCGGGAATCACCGCGAGCGCGGTGGTGTTTCCGCCATCCTTGAACGTGCAGAGCATCGCCTTCGCGCCCTGTTCGGGGCGCGTGCCGCGCAGCGCGGCGATGGCGTCGGATTTCCCTTCGGCCGGATGCTCCAGCACACGGAACCGCGCGCCGGACGTGTTCAGCAGATCGCAAAGCGTGTCGAAAACGGGGTAGTCGCTCATGTCGCTCCGGGCAAATTGGGCCGGGGAATCGGGGGCGCGCTCGGGTTCGTATGCTTCGGCGTGCCGGTCGATGGATTGTCAAATTATAGACTTTTTGTCATGGGCGTGGCAAAGGGACGGGAGCGCGGGGAGTCAAGGACGTTCAGGCGCATCGACGAGAATGTGTCGATCGACCCATTTTGTGACGGGTATCGAACAAGTCATGTGTACGCTCGTCAAGCGACGTCGGTGCTTCTCCCCGGATTTCCAATCCTGCGTAGAATGTCGCCGTCAGGTTCCGCCTTGCGGTCCCTGCAGTGGAACCGACACGGCCGCGTGTGGGGCATCGATGTTTTGCAAAATCCGGTCGACCAACCTATATCACCACTTCCGTGCGCGGAGCGGATGCGGCGTGGTTGGTCTGCGACCGGGCATCAGCGGCGCTGACGCGCCATCAGCACCATCGCCCCGGGCATGCGCTCACGGGGCAGCAGGAGGAATTCTTGAAGAGGGCGGCTCTCGATAACGGACGCGTCTTGACCGAACGCGGCAAGAACGCTGTGAACAAGATTATGGCCAGTGCGATCGAGATCTTCGTGGACGAAGGCTACGGCGGGCTGACCATGAGGAAGGTCGCGGCAAAAGCCGGGTTGGCGCTGTCGAACCTGCAGCACTACTTTCCCACGCGCGAAGACATCTTCGAGGCGATCCTTGCCGTGACGCGGGAGGCGTACGCCAATACGTACGACGGCGTGCGCGCGGACACGTCGCTGACACCCGAGGGCCGGCTGGAGAAAGTGGTCAGACTCTTGCTCGAAGACAGCAAGCAGCCCAAGACCCAAAGCCTGTTCGTGAACTTCTGGGCACTGGCCCAAACGCAGGAGTTCGCGCGGAAGATGCTTGAAGAGGGGTATGAATTTCAACGCGGCGTGATCGCCGGCCTCATTGAAGCCGTGAACCCGGCGCTGCCACAAGCGGTGCGCATCCGGCGCGCGGCACTCGTTACGGCGCAGATCGAGGGGCTCATCGTGTTGATACCGCAAAGGAATCGGTTTCCGTCGGATATCAAGGGAATCGAGGACGATGCGGTGACGGCCATTCTGGCTTTGGCCAAGGCGCCGTGAGCTGCACTGTTGGAGCGATTGTCGGTAGCTCATGACCAGGGGGGCTTTTGCATACCATGCAGACGGAAATCGAAGCGCCGGGCCCTGCCGGTCCGTTGAAGGGCACGCTGTTGTCCCCGGACACCGGCGATATGCCGGTGGTGCTGATCGTGCCGGGCTCGGGCCCGACCGACAGAAATGGCAACGCGCCGAGCTGGCTTCAAGCGTCGACGTATCGGTTGCTCGCGGAAGGATTGTGCGAAGAAGGTATCGCGTCGGTACGAGTCGACAAGCGCGGCATGTACGGCAGCGCGTCGGCGATACCGGATGCCAATGATGTCGTGATCGACGACTACGCGGCGGACGTCCATTCGTGGGTAGCCGCCATCCGCGCGCGGACAGGTGCTTCCAGCGTATGGGTATTGGGGCACAGCGAGGGCGGTTTGGTGGCGTTGCTGGCGGCGCGGCAATCCGCCGACATCGCCGGCCTGATCCTGGTTGCCACGGCGGGGCGTCCGCTCGCGCCCGTATTGAGGCAGCAACTGCGGTCGAACCCTGCAAATGCGGCGATCCTGGAAAATGCAATGTCGATCCTCGATTCCCTGGAAGCGGGGAATGGGGTAGACGCGACCGACATCGATCCGGCGCTCATGCCGTCGTTCAGGCCGCAAGTCCAGCGCTTCCTGATCAGCGAATTGACCATCGACCCGGCAGCACTGCTGGCCGATTACGTGAAGCCCGTGCTGATCGTGCAGGGCGCGCGGGATATCCAGGTTGCCGTGCAGGACGCGGAACTGTTACAGCGAGCAAATCCGCAGGCCGAAATGGCGCTGATCGCCGACGCCAATCACGTTCTCAAGGCCGTCCGCACGGCGGATCTGCACGAAAACTTCGCTGCTTATTCGAACCCGGACCTGCCACTGGCGGACGGTGTCGTGGAGGCAGTTTCGGCGTTCGTGCACAGATTTGCAGTGAGTCGGCGCTAATCTCGATCGAATACGATGCGATTGTCGGGGCAGCCTGTAGCGGGCCGGCAGCCGCCGGATGGCGGCGAGTGTCTGCTGTCGCGAGCGTGACCGCATCGGCCCGTGCCGGTCACTCGCATCAGATGCACAGATCGGTGACCATTCCTGCACCGACCGGCTCATGGGTTCGTTTATACGGCCAAGCTGTTAGAGTCGTCATTTCTTTTCGAAGGGTGCGGTGATGCGACAAGCGCTACTCGAGCTAATTCAACGGATGACAGATCGTCAGGACTTCGTTAGCTCGGACGATTCCATCTCTTGGCAGGCACATCGCGAAGCGGAACTGCTTGGCGACATGTCTCTGGTTGATGAACTCGATGTATTCCTCGGCCAGAAGCCCAAAAAGGAGCAGCGGTCTGCAGCGTACTTCATCATCGGCAAGATCGGAAAGAACTGTCTCAGCGGCGAGTGCGCGGTACGCCTGATCGAATACTCGTCCAGAGAGCCGGACAAGTATGCGCTGGCAAGTCTCCTTGATCGGCTTGCTGACATCCCGAAGCCGGGAGGCGTCGATGTCCGGCCCCTGTTTCCACTTCTCAAGGACAAGCGCTGGCTCGTGAGGCATTCCGCAATACGGTCACTCAATGGTTGCGCAAACCCCCAGGCTGAAGACGAGTTGCTGGAGATTCTCGCGACCACTTCAGATCCCTACGACGTCATCTACTGTCAATCCACGCTCAACCGGATTGGCACGTGCAAAGCGTTGCCTGCCATCACGCAGAATCTAAAGTCGCGCAAGCGCGATGTGAAGATTTCGGCTCAGGCGGCGATAGAAGCGATCCAGGCACGTGACGGCCAGCCTGTCGCGGACGCCGCCGATGGATCTGCTCCTCCTCGACGGTAACGACAGGTGATTCAATGAACGTTGCGAAACGATGTGATCATCTATTGCGGCGGGCACCCGAATCCGTTCGCGTCCGGTAGTACTCGCCAGCATTCAGGCGTTCGCCGCAGTGCCCCACGTTCAACTATCGATTGGAGCGAGCCGTTGTGTGTTGGCGACGCTCCTCCGGCTCAAAATGGAACACGGCAGTCAATCGGGAATAGGGCGACCGCACCGTGCGATCACTCCAGCTCACCCCCGCACCGCCTTCACCACATACTGACTCGTCGGCACCACATCGATCTTGTCGAAGTCAATGAAGCGCCCGCAGCTGTCCATCATCTCCGCTACATTCCGCTGAAACTTCTCGTCATCACCGACCGCATCGAAGAACGCATGCGGATCGGTCATCGCCGCAGCGGGGAAGCATTCCTCGACGATCGCGTCGTACCCCGGCGCCGCATGCGTGAGCGCGCGCACGACGACGTTCTGCACGTACAGGAAGTTGTCCTGCGTATCGATCGCGACGCGCGTGTGATGCCCGTGCCACACGTCTAGCCACGCTTCGTGCGTCAGCCGAGGCGGCCGCTTCAAAAACGCGAGCTGCGAAAAACCCGTCGTCCGCTCGCCCGGTCGCGCCGGAAAGCGCGTATTCGGAATCGGCTGCGACTCGGTGACGAGATACGCCGCCATGTGCGGGACCACGGCGCGCACCGCGTCGTCGAACGGCTGGCGGAACATCGCATTCGCGCTATCGACCCACACCGCGACGATCCCGTCGATGCCCGGGTGCGTGTTGGTCTGCTTCAGGCCGGCGGCCGGCGCGACATCCGCATCGGCGACGTTCACCTGCACGCCGTGCGCACCGAGCGACAGCAGCTTGTCGGCTAGCTGCGCGCGCACCGTGCGGCTCCACTGATCGGGCGCGGCCTGCGTATCGCGCCACAACACGTAAATGACTTTCTCCATTGCTCCGGCTCCAGAGGGAAATGACAGGATCGGCGGCATCGCCGCCGGGATTCAGGAAGCGGCTTCAGTCGACCCGGCCGTCTGATGCGCGCCCGGTGCGAACCGGTTCGCGGTCAGCGTGAACGACGGCGGAATCGGTGACGTAACGGTTTCGAACAGCCGCTCGTGGCGTGTCGCGTGAATGCGCCACACACCATCGCGTTTCACGTACTGGTCGTCGTAGAACGCGGTGCCGTGCAGCAGGTAGTCATCCTCAAGATTGATCGCGTGATCCTCGAGAAACCACACGCCGCACGCGTGATCGGCCGAGACCAGCGTGAGCTCGGGGTGATGGCCGTGATGCATCGTCAGGAAGGTCGGCTTGCCGATCAGCGCGCGCAGGCTCGACACGAACGCGTCGCGGCCGTCGTACGCATAGCGGCCGCCATACAGCCGCGCCTCGCAGTCTTCGGTCAGGCAATCCGCGAGCAGCGCCCAGTCGTGCGTGTCGACCGCGCGGAAATACCGGTACTTCAGCTGTCGGATCTGCTCGTACTCGTGGAGCGTGCGGGTCGTGTCGTCCATCGCCGGGTCTCGTGGTGGTGTCGTTCGATGGTAGGAACGAAGCCGCCTGCATCACATCGTCTGTTCGGACGAATGCTGCGGACACGCTCAAACAGCGCTGCCGAAACGAATCGTGGATTTCATCCGAACGGGTGATGGCCGACCCATCGCGCGGCGGTAACGTGGCATCGACGCGGCCTTCGAACCGCGCCGGCACGAAACAAGGAGACAGGATGACCCTCATCGAATCGCTGGAAGCGCGCGTGCGCCGGCTCGAGGACGCCGACGCAATCCGCCGGCTGAAGGCGCGCTACTTCACCTGCTGCGACCGCAAGGATCCGGAAGGGATGCGCGACTGCTTCGCGCCCGGCCCCGTGCAGATCGACTACGGCCGGATCGGTACGTTCGATACACGCGACGCGCTCGTCGACGTCTTCGCGCAACTCGGCTGCCATCCGCACATCGTCGAGATGCACCACGGCGTGAATCCCGAGATCGATGTGCTCGACGCGACGCATGCACGCGGCACGTGGGGCCTGCACTACCAGATGATCGACACGAACGCGCGCACGCTCACGCAGCTCGGCGCGTACTACGACGACGAATACCGGAAGGTCGGCGGCGAATGGAAGATCGCGGGCACGCGCTGCGTCGTCACGTCGACGCTGTCGGCCCGCTACGAAGGCGATGCGCCGGGCGTGCTGTTCGCCGGCGCGCAGCCGCCGGCCGCCTGACGCACGCGAACGCCATCCACGTGGCGCCCAGCACATTCCACAGGAGACATCGAACATGACACAGAACCACGATGCGCCGGTCGCCGTCGTGACGGGCGCATCGCGCGGCGCGGGCAAGGGCATCGCGCGCGCGCTCGGCGCGGCCGGCATGACCGTCTATGTAACGGGCCGCTCGCAGAATGAAGGCGATGCGCCGCTGCCCGGCACGATCCACGAGACCGCACGCGAGATCGATGCGCTCGGCGGGCGCGGGATCGCGGTGGCCTGCGACCACGCGGACGATGCACAGGTGCAGGCGCTGTTCGAGCGTGTCGAACGCGAAAGTGGGCGGCTCGACATGCTCGTGAACAACGCGACCTACCTGCACGATCAGCTGATCCTGCCGGGCCCGTTCTGGGAGAAGTCGCTCGATCTCGTCAACATCCTCGATGTCGGGCTGCGCTCGGCCTATGTCGCGAGCTGGCACGCGGCGCGGCTGATGGCGCGGCGCCGCAGCGGGCTGATCGCGTTCACGTCGTCGTTCGGCGCGAGCTGCTACATGCACGGCGCGGCGTACGGCGCGCAGAAGTCCGGCGTCGACAAGTTCGCGAAGGACATGGCCGTCGACCTGAAGCCGTTCGACGTCGCGGCCGTGTCGATCTGGATGGGCCCGCTGCGCACCGAGCGCACGACGCGCGTGTGGGAAGAACACCCGGAGCTGTACAAGGAATTCTCGCTCGTCGCGGAAAGCCCCGAATTCACGGGCCGCGTGATTCACGCGATCCACGGCGATCCGCAGCGCATGGCGCTGTCGGGGCAGGTGCTCGTCGGCGCGGAAGCCGCGCTGCGGTACGGCATCGCCGATCTCGACGGCAAGCAGCCGCCTTCTTACCGCGAACTGCTCGGCGGGCCCGTGCAGGCGCATCCGGCGATCGTCGCCTGAGGAGCACGCATGGGCATCCTGACAGGCAAGGTCGCGCTCGTGACGGGCGCGGGGCAGGGCGTCGGCCAGGGCGTCGCGCAGGCGCTCGCGGCGGAAGGGGCGCACGTCGCGGTGGTCGGTCGCACCCTCGACAAGCTGCTCGCGACCTGCGAGGCGATTCGTGCACGCGGCGGCGTGGCCGAGCCGTTCGTGTGCGACGTGATGGATGCGACGCAGATCGAGCAATGCGTCGACAACGTCGTCGCGCGGTTCGGTGGCGTGCAGATCCTGATCAACAACGCGCAGGTCGTGCCGCTCGGCCGCCTGCTCGACGTGACCGACGCGAGTTTCCTGGCGGGGCTCGAATCGGGGCCGATCGCGACGTTGCGCATGATGCGCGCGTGCCATCCGCATCTGAAGGGCGACGGCGTGATCGTCAATTTCGCGTCGTCGGCCGCGGTGCGCTGGGATGCGTCGGGCTACGGCGCGTATGCGGCGACCAAGGAGGCGATTCGTGCGCTGACGCGCGCGGCGGCCTGCGAATGGGGCGTGGACGGCATCCGCGTGAACGCGGTCGCGCCGCACGCGTTGTCGCCGGGCCTGAAAGGCTGGGTCGACGCAAATCCGCAGGAAGCCGCGGCGTTTTTTCGCACGATTCCGCTTGGCCGCGTCGGCGACTGCGAGCAGGACATCGGGCGCGCGATCGTGTTTCTGGCGAGCCGCGATGCCGCCTACCTGACGGGCGCGACGCTGCCGCTCGACGGCGGGCAGGCTTACTGGGGCTGACGGCGGGGGCCGACGGCGCGCGGTGCTTGCCGCGTGCCAATCACGAACCGGCGAGCATGCGCACTTGCGCGCGGCAGCCGGCAAACCGGAATCGAAGCGAGGACGACATGGGTCGACTGGAAGGAAAGGTAGCGATCGTCACGGGTGGTGCGCGTGGCATGGGCGCGGCAACGTGCAGGCTGTTCGTCGAGGAAGGCGCGCGCGTCGTGATCGGCGACGTACTCGACGCGGAGGGCGAAGCGCTCGCGCGCGAGCTCGGCGACGCGGCGCGCTTCATGCGGCTCGACGTCGCCGACGAAGCGAGCTGGGTGCGCGTGACCGAAGCGACGATGGAGCAGTTCGGCCGGATCGACGTACTGGTCAACAATGCAGCCGTGCTGACGTTCGGCGGCATCACGGAGCTGTCGAAACGCGAATTCGAGCGCGCGGTGTCGATCAACCTCGTCGGGACGTTCGTCGGCATCCGGACCATCGCGCCGCGCATGATCGCGCAGAAGAGCGGGTCGATCGTCAACATCTCGTCGGTGGACGGGCTGCGCGGCGTGAACGCGCTGGCCGCGTACGTGTCGAGCAAGTGGGGCGTGCGCGGGCTGACGAAGGTCGCGGCGCTCGAACTCGGCCATCAGGGCGTGCGCGTGAATTCGATCCATCCGGGCGGCGTGAACACCGCGATGTCGAACCCGACCGGCGCGCCGCTCGAGGAAATCAACCAGCACTATGCGAACGTGCCGCTGCAACGCGTCGGCCTGCCCGACGAAATCGCGCGCGCGACGCTGTTCCTCGCGAGCGACGAAGCGTCGTACTGCAACGGCGCCGAGCTGGCCGTCGACGGCGGGATGGCGGCAGGCGCGTATTACCCCGGATTGCCCGGCGCGCCGTTTTGAGCAGGGGTGCCTGCGACCCGCTCACGTCAGATGTTTGTGTACGCAACCTAATTCAGGGTTTGCCTGAGTAGCGAAAACGTGAATTCGCCCGGCCCGCGCTCGCGTGGGCCCCACGCGGGAGCGGTGCGGCAATTTTGCCGCTTCCGCGAAACCCTTGCCGGACGGCCGTCCTGGCCGTTTCGTCCCCAAAGCGCGCGCCATGGCGCTGTAAAAAGCACGCACATGCAACCGGCGTGCCGGCGCGCCGACATAGTTGTTTCTTGTTGCAACGCAACGTTTGCCGAATAACGGCGATGGTATGCTGGCCGTCATGGAGTTGTACGGCAGGTTGCTTGTATGGCGAAACTCGCGTTCGCAATTACTAAAGAGACATCACCTTCTCTCGCACGCATCGCGGCATCGACGCGCGCTCCGCTCGCGCGTCCCGTCCTGCGCGCCGCCGCACCCTGCGCTCCAATCGCATACCCCATCTCGCGGGCTCGCCCCGCAACCCCCATCCCCGCCCAATAATCTGGAGACATCCTCATGTCGCAAAACACTTTGGCCGAAGCAACACACGGCCCGCTGATCGCTCCGCCGGCTTTCGTCAAACATCGCAAGCTGATCGACTGGGTGTCGCGTATCGCGGCGCTGACGGAGCCCGAGCGCGTCGTGTGGTGTGACGGTTCGCAGGAAGAAAACGACGCGCTGTGCCAGGCGATGGTCGACCAGGGCACGCTCACGCGCCTGAACCCGGCGAAGCGCCCGAACTCGTATCTCGCGCAATCCGATCCGTCCGACGTCGCGCGCGTCGAGGATCGCACGTTCATCTGCGCGGCCTCGCGCGACGACGTCGGCCCGACCAACAACTGGATCGAACCCGCCGAAATGCGCGAGACGCTCAACGGCCTGTTCCGCGGCTCGATGCGCGGCCGCACGCTGTACGTCGTGCCGTTTTCGATGGGCCCGCTCGGCTCGCCGATCGCGCACGTCGGCGTCGAACTGTCCGACAGTCCGTACGTCGTCGTGAACATGCGGATCATGACGCGCATGGGTCGTGAGGTGTACGACGTGCTGGGCGAGGACGGCGAGTTCGTGCCGTGCGTGCACAGCGTCGGCCATCCGCTCGAAGCCGGCCAGCAGGATGTGCGGTGGCCGTGCAACCCGGTCAAGTACATCGTGCATTTCCCCGAAACGCGCGAGATCTGGAGTTTCGGCTCGGGCTACGGCGGCAACGCGCTGCTCGGCAAGAAGTGTTTCGCGCTGCGTATCGCATCGACGATGGGCCGCGACCAGGGCTGGCTCGCCGAGCACATGCTGATCCTCGGCGTGACGTCGCCGGCCGGCAAGAAGTATCACGTCGCGGCTGCGTTCCCGTCCGCGTGCGGCAAGACCAACTTCGCGATGCTGATTCCGCCGCAGGGCTTCGACGGCTGGAAGGTCACGACGATCGGCGACGACATCGCGTGGCTGAAGCCGGGCCGCGACGGCCGACTGTATGCGATCAACCCGGAAGCGGGCTTCTTCGGCGTCGCGCCGGGCACCGGCGTGAAGACCAACCCGAACGCGATCTCGACGCTCACCGAAAACGTGATCTTCACGAACGTCGCGCTGACGGAAGACGGCGACGTGTGGTGGGAAGGGCTGACCGACACGCCGCCCGCGAAGCTGACCGACTGGCAGGGCAACCCGTGGACGCCTGAGATCGGCAAGGAGACGGGCCGCAAGGCCGCGCATCCGAATTCGCGCTTCACGGCGCCGGCCGCGCAGTGTCCGTCGATCGACGGCGACTGGGAGAACCCGGCCGGCGTGCCGATCGACGCATTCATCTTCGGCGGTCGCCGTTCGACGACCGTGCCGCTGGTGACCGAGGCGCGCGACTGGGTCGAAGGCGTGTACATGGCCGCGACGATGGGCTCGGAAACCACCGCCGCCGCGGTCGGCCAGCAGGGCATCGTGCGTCGCGATCCGTTTGCGATGCTGCCGTTCTGCGGCTACAACGTCAGCGATTATTTCGCGCACTGGCTCAAGCTCGGCAAGCAGCTCGAAGGCGCGGGCGCGAAACTGCCGAAAATCTACTGCGTGAACTGGTTCCGCAAGGACGCGAACGGCAAGTTCGTGTGGCCGGGCTTCGGCGAGAACATGCGCGTGCTGAAGTGGATGCTCGATCGTCTCGAAGGCACCGGTGGTGGCGGCGAGCATGCGTTCGGCGTATCGCCCGCGTATGAGGACCTGCACTGGGACGGCCTCGATTTCACGCGCGATCAGTTCGATGCGGTGACGTCGATGAACGCCGATGAGTGGCGCGAGGAGCTGAAGCTTCATGCGGCGCTGTTCGATATGCTGAAGCTGCGCCTGCCGGCCGAAATGACCGATACGATGAAGAAGATCGAGCAGCGCATCGGCGCCTGACGGATCGCATTCGCGTAGTCATCCTGACGTCCCGCCGCCGGCCTGCATCGCCGGCGGCGGGACGTTTTTGCATCGGCTCCGCACACGCGCCGTTCGCCGTTCGCTTACTGCGCGCGGCAATGCGCGACGACCTCGTCCACCGCGCGCTGCACGTCGCCGCGCCGGTAGCGCAGCAGCGCGCTGTCGGCCGGATCGGGCTCGTACGACACGACGTTGCCGCGCCCCGTGTAGATCGCCATGTCGGGCAGCAGCGGATGCTCCTGGTCGAGCGACGGCACGTCCTGCGGATTGCCGGCCGCGCGGAAGAAGGCCGCGAAGTAATCGGCGAAGCTGAGATTCTCGTCGCCGACGAGGTAGGCCTTGCCCGCTTCGCCGCGCTGCAATGCGCCCCAGATCGCTTCCGACAGCGATTGCGTCGAGATGAAATTGCTGCCGCCGGCCGGCCCGAACACGGGCAGCCCCGCGAACCGGCCCTGCGCGTAGCCCGCGTACGCCGCGAACATCTCGTTGCGCAGCCCCGGCACCGACCCGACGACGAACGGCGCGTTGACGCTGCACACGGCGAACGACGGCGTCGCGAGCGCGCGTACGCGTTCGTCGGCGAGATGGCGCGAGCGCACGTACGGCACCGTGTCGACGAGCGCCGGCGCGACCTGCGGATAGAAGCTGCCGACCAGCACCGCACGCTTAACGCCTGCCTCGCGCGCCAGCGCGAAGAAGCGCGGCACAGCGTCGACGTTCGCGCGTTCCCAGTGCGCGGCTTCGTCGGTGCCGGGCGGCAGGTGGCGGATGTCGTTGCCGGCCGCGAACACCACCGCGTCGAACGGTGCGAGGTCGTCGCGCGTGAAGTTGCCGGCCACGTAGTCGCGCAGCAGCACGTCGAACCGCGCGAGCGCGCTGCCGGGTGCGGGCGGCTTGCGCGCGGCGAGCGTGACGGGGTTGCCCTGCGCGTGCAGGTGCAGCGCGGCATGGCCGCCGATGAGGCCGGTGCCGCCGACGATCAGGATCTTCATGATGTCTCCGAAAGCGGCGCCATTTCGCCGCGTGAAATGAACAGGCGAGCGGTGCCGCTCAGAAATTGAAGCCGTTGCCCGTGACGACGGGCAGGTTGGTCCAGAAGCCGTTCGGGTCGCGATACCAGCCGGCCGCCGCGAGCGCGCCGCCGTCGACATGCAGCGTCGTGCCGGTGACCCAGGCAGCGAGCGGGCTCGCGAGGAACAGCGCGGCGCCCGCGATATCGCCGGCCGCGCCGAAGCGCCCGAGCGGGATCCAGCGCGGGATATGGCCGTGATGCTCGGCCGCGACCATCGCGCTGACGGGCACCTGCGGCGTCTCGGTGGTTTCGGGGGCGATCTGGTTCACACGAATGCCGGCCGGCCCGAGTTCGAGAGCAAGGCTCTTCGTGAAGCCGGTCAGCGCGGCCTTGAACGACGCGTACACGGTGCAGTTCGGAATCGCTCGAAAGCCTTCGATCGACGACACGCCGACGATGCTGCTGCCCGCGCCGCGCTTGCGCAGCAACGGCAGCATCGCGCGCGTGACGATGAAGACCTGGCGCAGGTTCACGTCGAACAGCCGTGCGATGTCGTCGTCGATGCAGTCGTCGAACGGTTTCGCGATCTGCAGGAAATCGCCGACATTGTTGACGAGTACGTCGAGGCCGCCGAAGCGTGCATCGACGGTGCGCGCGAATGCTTCGACCTCGTCGCGGCGCGTGACGTCCACGGTGCCGACGAGCGCATCGACGCCCGCCGCTTCGAGTGCCTGGCGCACGTCCTGCGCGCGGGTCGGGTCGATCTCGGCTACCGCGACGCGCGCGCCGGTCGCGCCGAACGCTTCCGCGCACGCACGGCCGATGCCCGCGCCGCCGCCGGTGACCAGCACGGTCTTGCCGGTGAATGAAATCATCGATGGACTCCTTTGAACGGGAAAGCAATGAGCCGCGTCACAGCGACGACACCAGTTGCGCGTTGTCGATCCGCAGCTCCGCACCGTTCACGAAACGCGATTCGTCGGACGCGAGGAACAGCACGAGATTCGCGACGTCTTGCGGGTCGCACATGCGCGCCATCGGATCGCTGCCGATGCCGAGCGCGGCCGGGTCGAGATCGGGCATCAGCGCCTGCGTCATCGGCGTCCAGATGCCGTCCGGATGGATCGAGTTGCAGCGGATCCGGTAGCCGCTGCGCTTGCAGTGCACGGCGACGCTGCGCGCGAGCGCCGTCACCGCGCCTTTCGACCCGGTGTACGCGCACATCATCGGCAGCCCGCCGAGCGCGGCGACCGACGACATCATCACGATCGAGCCCGGCGTGTCGTTGCCCTTCATCGCGCCGATCGCGTACTGGCAGCCTAGGAAATAGCCATCGGCATTGGTACGCATCACGCGCCGCCAGGTGTCGAGGCTCGTGTCCTCGATCGAGCCGACCGGGCAGATCGCCGCGTTGTTGACGAGCACGTCGAGGCGGCCGAAGCGGTCGAGCGTCGACGCGATCGCGTGCTGCCAACCGGCTTCGTCGGCGATGTCGTGGCGGACGAACAGCGCCGCGTCGCCGATCTCGCGGGCGAGCGCACGACCCGCGTCCTCGTCGATGTCGGTCAGCACGACACGCGCACCTTCCGCGGCGAGCAGCAGCGCATCCGCGCGGCCGACGCCGCTTGCCGCGCCGGTGACCAGCGCGACCTTGTTTGCGACTCGATTCATGTTCGTTCGGATTCCTTTGACGTTGAAAAAGGGCAGGCGCTCATGCGGTGCCCGGCACGCGGCCGGCCTTGATCGCGTCGAGCGCGGCCGTGCCGTAGATTTGCGCGATCGTGTCGTCCACACGCGGGTTGGTGCGCAGCTCATGGCCGCCGTCGACCGCGAAGCTCTGGCCGGTCACCCAGCCGGACTCGGGGCCGGCGAGATAGCGCACCGCATGCGCGATCGCTTCGGGTTCGCCGAGCGTGCCGAGCGGGATCTGCTCGAGAAAGCTGTCGACGAGCGCGCGGTTGTCGAACATCGGCGCGGTGGCTTCCGAGCGCGTGAGGCCCGGGCGCACCGCGTTCACGCGGATCTTCGCGCCGGCCAGTTCCTCGGCCGCGCCGCGCACGAGCGCTTCGAGCGCGGCCTTCGCGGTGCAGTACGCGGACAGCCAGCGGAAATTGATCTGCGCGGCCGTCGACGAAATGCAGACGATCGCGCCGCCGCCGCTGTCGGCGAGCCGCGGCGCCGCATGACGGATCGCGGCGAACGCGCTGTGCAGGTTCAGGTCGATTTCGGCGCGGAAGGTGTCGGCGTCGTGCAGCAGCAGCGGCCGGAAGCCCGCCCCGCCGACCGTCGGCACGACGATGTCGAGGCGATGGTCGAGCGCCCACGCGCAGTCGAGCGCGGCCTGCAGGTCGCCTTCGTCACAGGCGTCGCCCGCATGGATCGCGACGTGGCTGCCGGGCACGGCGTCGGTCAGTTGCCGCTGCGTGCGTTCGAGCGCGTCGCGGCGGCGGCCCATCAGCACGACGGCCGCGCCGTCGGCGACGAGCGCGTGCGCACAGGCCGCGCCGATGCCGCCGGCGCCGCCCGTCACGAGTGCAGTGCGGCCGTCGAGGGGAGCGGAGGTGCGCATCGTTCAGCCCTCCAGCGGCAGGTCTTGGGCCCAGTCGACGTGCAGCGTGCGCGCGGCGAAGCGCCACGTGCCGCCGTCGACCACGCAACGATCGCGATAGCGCAGCCCCCAGTCGAGCTTGCGCTTCACGCCGTCGCGCACGTAGACGTGGCAGGCGACGCCGTAGGTCTCGACATCGGCCTCGCCGCCGTCGAGCGTGACGAGCTGGTTGTGCACGTGATGCTGGGTCGCCTCGTAGCGCTCGATCACGCGCATGCCCGCGACGATCGCGTCGCGGTCGTCGAAGCGGAAGCCGGGGCCGGCCAGGGTGGCATCGGGGGTGAAGAGCGTGGTGAGGCGTGGCCAGTCGCGCCGGTCGACGGCTTGCGCGTAGCGGCACGCCAGTTCGTACAGCGCGTGGCGGGGATTGGAATCGGTCATGCGTGGGCTCCCGTGGAAGAACGGAACGCGTGGGCCGCGCAAGGCGGGCCGACGCGGCGGCATTGCGACGTCGACGCGCAGGTTCGCATCGCGCAGGCCGGGATTCATCATCCATACGGAGCAGGGCGCGGGTCGGGGAAAACACCGGGGCAGGCCGCCGCGAGTCACGTGAGGGCGCATGGATGGTGCGGTGCGGTGCGGTGGCCGGTGTGCGAGATGTGTCTGACGATTCGTGCGGCCGGCCGCGACAGGCGCGCGACGTGCCGCGTTTCCTCCGCGTGGGCGAAGCCGCGGCGCGCGATGTTGCGATGCGTCAGACCGCGCATCGTCCGCTCAGCGTTTGCCCCTAGTCGAAATGGACGATGGCCGGCGGCCGGGCGCTGGCTACCGTGCAGTCATCCGGTACCGCATGTGATGCACGCCGGACACGAACCGCACCAGCGGACAACCGGAGGGGACGACGATCATGAGACTGACGACTCGCAAGCTGTGCGTATTGGCGATAGGGACGTTCGCTGCCATGGCGATGGCGCGATACGGCGCCGATCAGGTCCCGTCGCCGCCGTATGCGGCCGGCATCCTGCAATGCCGTTCGGTCGACGCGAACGGTTTGCCGACCGGTTGCGTGCCGATCGATCCGTCGCACTTCGGTTTTGCCGCGATGCGCGGCATGTGACATCGGCGCGGCCGCGCGCCGCGCAGCGCGGAAGCGGTGGCGGCGCGATGGCGTATGGATGCGATTCGCTACGGCAACGGTGGAGTCGCCGCGCGCCGATCCCGCTTTACGCGCTTTGACTTCAACCGGACGAGAGACGGACATGCGCGTTGCACGCGCACCGTCGTACGCCCGTCTCGGCAACCGGATCGGCGGTAACGTCCGCGTCAGTCCCTTGCCACCTCCGCCGATTTCCGCAGATTTCCCCAAACGCTGACCCATTCCTCATGTCATCCGACTATTCCCTGACTCACCCCCTGAATACCCGCGACGTGCCTCGCTGGGACGCCGAACACGATGTCGTGATCGTCGGCTTCGGCGCGGCCGGCGCCTGCGCGGCGATCGAAGCCGCGAGCGCCGGCGCCGACACGCTGATCGTCGAGCGCGCGTCGAGCTACGGCGGCACGAGCGCGCTGTCGGGCGGCGAGATCTACCTCGGCGGCAGCGGCGGCACACCCGCGCAACGGCAGGCCGGCTTCACCGACGACACTGAGGATCTGTACCGCTACCTGATGCTGGCCGGCGGCCGCGACGCCGACGAGGCGAAAGTGCGCCTCTACGCGAACGACAGCCTGGCGCACCACGACTGGCTCGTCGCGCAGGGCCTCACGTACAAGAACACGTTCATATCCGAGCGGATCGTCGAACCGGAAACCGACGACTGCCTGATCTGGTCCGGCAGCGAGGAAGCCTGGCCGTTCAGCGAGGCCGCGAAGCCGTGCCCGCGCGGGCACACGCCGCAATGGCCGGGCTGGGGCGGCGGACAGATGCTGATGCGCGTGCTGGCCGAACGTGTGGCGGCGCTCGGCGTCGCGACGCGCTACGACACGCGCGCGCTCGCATTGATCGTCGACGACGGCGGCGCCGTATGCGGCGTCGTGCTGCGCGCCTATGGCGAGACGGCATTCGTACGGGCGCGTCGCGCGGTGATCCTGTGCGCGGGCGGCTTCGCGATGAACCGCGACATGGTGCGCCGGCATGCACCGCAGCTCCTGCGCTCGGACGAGCCGATCGGCAGCCCCGGCGATGACGGCTCGGGCATCCTGCTCGGCCAGAGCGCGGGCGGCGCGGCGATTCACATGGATCAAGGCTTCGTCAGCCTGCCGTTCTACGCACCCGAATCGCTGATCAAGGGGATCTTCGTGAACGCGCGCGGCCAGCGTTTCATCAACGAGGACGGCTATCACGGCCGCACGGGCCATCACGCGTTCCATCAGGCCGACGACCGGATCTACCTGCTCGTCGACCAGGCCACCTACCAGGAGCCGCCCGCGATCGCGCGGATCGGCATCGCGGCGGCCGGCGAAACGTGGGAGGAAGTCGAACGCGACCTGCAGATGCCGGCCGGCACGCTGACGGCGACCGTCGACGTCTACAACCGCCATGCGGCCGACGGCACCGATCCGCTGTTCCACAAGGCGAAGCAGTGGCTGCAGCCGCTGATCGAGCCGCCGTTCGTCGCGCTCGATTGCCGGATCGACTTCGCGTTCTATCCACACTTCACGCTCGGCGGGCTCGACACGCTGCCGACCGGGCAGGTGGTCGATGCATCGCGCGCGCCGGTGCCGGGGCTCTATGCGGCGGGCCGCACGACCTGCGGGCTGCCGCGCTGGGGCGCCGGGTACAGCTCGGGGCTGTCGCTGGCCGACGCGACGTTCTTCGGCCGGCAGGCCGGGCGTCACGCCGCGCAAGCGGGATGCGACGCAGTGCGCCGCGCCGCGTAGCGTTTTCAGGCGCGAAATGAACGACGCCCCGGGCAATCGCATTGCCCGGGGCGTCGTCGTTTCAAGCAGCCAAGCAGCCAAGCAACCAACCAGTCAGGCCAGTCGACCCTTAGCCCAGATCGAGCGCATTCGTCAGATCACCCGGCGGCGTCGCGCCGCGCGCGGCGAACGCCTTGTTGCGTGCAACCACGCCGTCGAGCGGCGCGAGCCCGTGCACGCGGCTGATGAAGCGCAGGATCGAGTTCGTGTCGTACAGCGTGTGATCGACGAAGCCCTTCTTCGCGAACGGCGAGATCACGAGCGCCGGAATCCGCGAACCCGGGCCCCAGCGGTCGCCTTCCGGCGGCGCGACGTGATCCCACCAGCCGCCGTTCTCGTCGTGCGTCATCACGATCACGGTGTGGTCCCATTGCGGCCCGCGCCGGATATGGTCGATCACGGTCGCGATGTGACGGTCGCCCGATTCGATGTCCGCGTAGCCCGCGTGCATGTTCAGGTTGCCCTGCGGCTTGTAGAACGTGACGGCCGGCAGGCGGCCCGCGTCGATGTCGGCGATGAAGTGGTTGGTCGACGGCTCGTCGCCGAGCCCCGCGTCGCGCAGGTGCTTGCGGCGCGCGTCGGTGCCCGGCGCGTAGTTCACGAAATAGTTGAACGGCTGGTGGTGGTACTGGAAATCGGGCACGGTGCCCGTGTCGCGATGCTCGAGCGCGTACTGCCATGCGCCGCTGTACCACGCCCAGTCGATGTTCTTTTCCGACAGGCGATCGCCGATCGTCGCATAGCCCTGCGGCGGCATCACGCGATGGTCGGCCGGATCCGCATACGCGGCGTTGCCCGGATCGGGCGGCGGCACGTAGCTCGGCTGGTACGGCGGCGCCATCGTGTTCACGCCGTAGCCGTCCGGCGTCAGCGGGCCGTCGGCCACGAACTTCGGCGGGCCGTCGAGCGCGGACGCCGGCGAATTGTCGGCGAGCTTCAGGCGCGTACCGGTCGGATCGTCGCCTTCGACCTTCGACAGCAGTTTCGCCGCATGCGGATGCTTGTGCGCGTCCGGATAGAGCGGCGGCTGCGCGGAGATCAGGAACATGTGGTTCATCCACGACCCGCCGAATGCCGCCATGAAGAAGTTGTCGCACAGCGTGTATTGCCGCGCGAGATTCCACAGCCGCAGCGTGTCGGCCGAATTGCGGTAATGACCCATCACGAGGCCGCCCGAATCGGCCCACGCGGCGAACTGGTTGTTGCGGCCGGCCGCGATCTGCATCTGGTTCTGGTAGAAGCGGTGCCACAGGTCGCGCGTGATCACGCCGTTCGGCAGCGCGTTGCCCTGTGCGTCCTTGATCAGGAACGGCGCATTCGGCAGCTTGTCGATGTCGCGCTCGGCGATCGCGTAGCGCTTGCCGTCCACTTCCTGCGCCTGCGGCACGAGCCCGCCCCAGATCTTCGGCAGCACGGGCAGCGGCGTCTTGCCGTCGCGATCGAGCTGCTGCGCATGCTCGGGCCGCACCTCGCTCAGCGGATGGCGCACGCCCGGGAAATCGCCGTACAGGTTCGCGAAGCTGCGGTTTTCCGCATAGATCACGACGATGTGGCGCACGCGCTGGCGCAACGCTTCGTCGATGCGCAGGTCGGCGGCCGAACGCGGTGCGCTGCCCGCCGTGGTTTCACAGCCGCTGAGCGCGACACCCGCACCGAGCGCGGCGAGGCCGCCGAGCACGCGGCGGCGGTCGGGATCGGCGGGAAGGTCGTCGGGGCGATCGGGGGTGTCGTTCACGTCGTGGGTTCCTCGAATGGGCGGGTGGACGGGGGCGTGATGCGCGGCGACGTCGCACAGGCTGCCGCGCCGCGGGATGGAAAGCAACGGCCCCGGTTACGGATGGGCTGGTGCGATGCATCTGTCACAAAAATGTCACGAATGCGACTATAACGCGGCAACGGGGGCGGATGAAAGGTGTTTGTCGGACGATTCGACGCGCGTTCCGGGCCATACGCGACGCCCGCGCGCGAACTAGACTGGATTCAGGGGCGGCGCGTCGCAGCGTGCCGCCCGGGCGAGGATTGCGCGGCGGCGCCGGCCGACGGCGTCGCCGCGGAGCCATTGATGCGACGAACGAGGCGATGAAGCGAGGCGACGATGGCGCGCATGAATGCCGCTTCCGCATGGCCGCCGACGGCGCGCGCCGGCTGCGCGCGTGCCCGCACCCGTCCGCCGTGCCGCGCAACGCAAGCGTAGCGCGCACGTCCGGCCCGACGCCATGGACAGGAAATTCGACTACCCGGGATTGCTGATCGCGGCGGGCTTCTTCGTGCTGTTCGCCGCGCAGTTGCTGATGCTGCGCCCGACGTCGGCGCCGATCGCGTACAGCGATTTCCACCAGCTCGTCGCCGCCCGGCTCGTCGACGATCTCGAAGTCGGCCCCGTATCGATCTCAGGCACGCTGAAGATGCCGCAGGCCGGCACGATGCTGCCGGCATCCGAAGCCGCGGCCGTGCGGCAGGCCGGCGCGCCGTGGCGCTTCACGACCAACCGCGTGACCGACGAGCACCTGACCGACACGCTGACCGCCGCCGGCATCCGCTATCACGGTGCGCCCGACACGAGCTGGGTTGCATCGCTTGCGTCGTGGCTGCTGCCGCTCGTGCTGTTCGTGTTCATCTGGAACATGATGCTGCGCAGGCGCGGCGGGCTGCAGGATTTCACCGGGATGGGCAAGAGCCGCGCGCGGGTGTACGTGCAGCAGGAAACCGGCATCACGTTCGACGATATCGCGGGCATAGACGAAGCGAAGGCCGAGCTGCAGCAGCTCGTCGCGTTCCTGCGCAACCCCGACCGTTACCAGCGGCTCGGCGGCAAGATCCCGAAGGGCGTGCTCGTGGTCGGCGCACCGGGCACCGGCAAGACGCTGCTCGCGCGCGCGGTGGCCGGCGAGGCGGCCGTGCCGTTCTTCTCGATCAGCGGCTCGGCGTTCGTCGAGATGTTCGTCGGGGTGGGCGCGGCGCGCGTGCGCGACCTGTTCGAGCAGGCGCAGCAGAAGGCGCCGTGCATCGTGTTCGTCGACGAGCTCGATGCGCTCGGCAAGGTGCGCGGCGTCGGCCCGATGTCGGGTAACGACGAACGCGAGCAGACGCTCAATCAGTTGCTCGTCGAGATGGACGGCTTCCAGGCCGGCTCCGGCGTGATCATCATGGCCGCGACGAACCGGCCGGAGATCCTCGATCCCGCGCTGCTGCGGCCGGGCCGCTTCGATCGTCACATCGCGATCGACCGGCCCGACGTGAATGGCCGAAGGCAGATCCTCGGCGTGCACGTGAAGCGCGTGAAACTCGCGGACGACGTCGATCTCGGCGAACTCGCGTCGCGCACGCCGGGCTTCGTCGGCGCGGATCTCGCGAACGTCGTCAACGAGGCCGCACTGCATGCGGCCGAACTCGGCAAGCAGGCAATCGGCATGGCCGATTTCGACGAGGCGATCGACCGCGCGTTGACGGGCCTCGAGCGCAAGAGCCGCGTGATGAACGCGCAGGAGAAGCTGACCATCGCGTATCACGAGGCCGGCCACGCGCTCGTCGCGGAAAGCCGCACCCATTGCGATCCGGTGAAGAAGGTGTCGATCATTCCGCGCGGTGTCGCGGCGCTCGGCTATACGCAGCAGGTGCCGACCGAGGATCGCTACGTATTGCGCCGAAGCGAGCTGCTCGACCGGATCGATGCGCTGCTCGGCGGCCGCGCTGCCGAGGAACTCGTGTTCGGCGACGTGTCGACGGGCGCGCAGAACGATCTCGAGCGCGCGACCGCGATGGCGCGCCACATGGTCATGCAGTACGGGATGAGCGAGAAGATCGGGCTCGTGACTTTCGATGACGGCGACACGCGTACCGGCATGCCGGGCGTATGGCATGCGGGCGACGGCCGCTGCAGCGAGCATACCGCGCGGATGATCGACGACGAAGTGCATACGTTGCTGACCGACGCGCATGCGCGCGTCGCGGCCACGCTCGGCGAACGTCGCGATGCGCTGGAACGCATCGCGCGCCGGCTGCTGCAATGCGAAGTGCTCGAACGTGATGCGCTGCAGGCGCTGATCGACGGGCGCGCCGAACCGTCGTCCGCCACCACGCCGGCGCCGGACGACGCAGCCGGCGCACGCGGCGGCGCGGTCGACACGGAGCACGCGTCCGCGGTCGAGCGCGATTTCGTCGCGTACGGGCCGCCACGCGAACCCGAGCGCTGAAGATGCCATGAATCGGCGAGCGGCGCGCGTCGAAGCGACTGCGTGCCGTCATTCCTTTCCCCGTTGATCTCCACGGAGTCGCCATGAGCGAGGCGCACGTATCGGTCGATGTCGCGCAGCAGGCGCGTTTCTGTTTCGAAGTGGTATTTGCCGGCACGACGCTGGCGCCGGTGCTCACGGACGAACCGCCGCCGCACGGCGACGGGCGCGGGCCGAACCCGATCCGGTTATTGGCCGCGGCCGTTGCAACCTGTCTCGCGGCGAGCCTGCAGTTCGCGCTGGAAAAGCAGCATGTCGATCCGCAGCCGATTGCCGCGCATATCGACGTCGACATGGTGCAGAACGAAGCGGGCCGGGTGCGCGTGGGCGCGATGTCGGTACGGCTGTCGATCGGCAAGACGTGGGCCGATCTCGCGGTCGCGACGCGTGTGCTCGATCAGTTCGATGCGTACTGCGTACTGACGGAGAGCCTGCGCGAAGGCATTCCGGTGTCGATCGACTTGTGCGACGTGAACGGCGCGGTGCTCGAACGCGCGACGACGGACGCGTGAACGCGCGTCAGGTGGGTCAGGATTCGGTCGCGGCCGCGACTTCGGCGGCCTCGGCGAGCGCGTTGAGAAAGCGCGTGCGCCACCAGTGCACGTCGGTCTTGCGCACGATCGCCATCAGCGCCGCGTGGCGCTGGCGGCGCTCTTCGAGCGGCATCGTGAGCGCGCGCTGGATCGCCTGCGCGGTGCCTTGCGTGTCGTACGGATTGACGAGCAGTGCCGACTTCAACTGCTCGGCCGCGCCGGCGAAACGCGACAGCACGAGCACGCCCGGATCGGCGGCATCCTGCGCGGCGAGAAATTCCTTCGCGACGAGGTTCATCCCGTCGCGCAGCGGCGTGACGAGCGCAACGCGGCTCGCGCGGTAGAGACCCGGCAGGCGCTTGCGCGCGACGGTGCGGTGAATGTAGCGCATCGGCATCCATTCGAGTTCGCCGTAGTCGCCGTTGATCGCGCCGCACAGGCTGTCCATCTCGCGCCGCAGGTCGTCGTATGCGCCGAGATCCTCGCGGCTCGGCGCGGCGATCTGGATCAGCGTCGCGCGGTTGCGGTTCTCCGGATATTGCTCGAGCAATTGGCGGAATGCATGCACGCGTTGCGGCAGCCCCTTCGTGTAGTCGAGGCGGTCGACGCCGACCAGCAACTGGCGGCGCGAGTATTCATCGCGCATTCGCTCGAACATGTCGAGGCCGTCGCGATCGCGCGCGAGCGATTCGAACTCGTCGACGTTGATGCCGATCGGGAATGCGCCGGCCGACAGCGTGCGGCCGAACGCGCGCAGGCGGCCGTCGGGCAGCCGCGCGGCGCCGGCTTCCGCTTCGACGTAATGCTCGAAGTGAAGCAGATCCGACTCTGTCTGGAAGCCGACGAGATCGTAGGCGAACAGCGAACGCATCAGCCATTCGTGTTCCGGGATCGCGGCCATGATCGGCGGCGGCGGCATCGGAATGTGCAGGAAGAAGCCGATCGGATTCGTGCAGCCCATCGCGCGCAGCTCGGCGGCGAGCGGAATCAGCTGGTAGTCGTGGACCCAGATGGTGTCGTCGGGGCGCAGCAGCGTGCGCAGCTTGCGCGCGAACAGCTGGTTCACGCGCCGGTAGCCGTCGGCGAAGCGGCGGTCGAACTGCGCGAGATCGAGCCGGTAGTGAAACACCGGCCACAGCACGTTGTTCGAATAACCGAGGTAGTACGCGTCGTAATCCTGCGGGTCGAGATCGATCGTCGCGAGCTGGATGCCGCCGACGTTCTGGATCTGCACCTCGTCGCCGTGCGCAGGCTGGTCGTCGCCGCCGCGTAGCCTCCCGCTCCAGCCGAACCAGACGCCGCCGGATTCCTGCAGGCTGTCCTTCACGGCGACGGCGAGCCCGCCGGCCGCGGCTTTACGGGGATCTGCAATGCGATTGGATACGACGACGAGTCGGCTCACCAGCTCTCCTGACGATTGTTGAGGGAAGGGTTCGTGCGGCCGTGGCGCGAGAAGCAGACGCCGCCATCGACGCGCGGTGCGCGCAGCGACGGGGCCGCAATGCGATCGGTCGGGAGTCAGGGCACGCGACTCGCAGTCCGATCGCGGAGTGCTTTTTTAAGCATACTCGTCATTCGGCTGTTTTAAAAGTCTGCATCGGCGCGCGACGCGCGTGCGAATGCAGCGCGATCTCCATGACGCCGGTATGGCAACGTGAGAAACATGGGCGGGACCGAAACTTGCGCAGCGCTGGCCATTCAGCGTGCGCCGCGTGATGCGCAAGCGCGCACGTCACGCGCGATCGAGCGTGACGATGTGCAATTCATGACGTGCGCCCGCGGCCCGCGCCGGTCGGTGGAAGGGACCGGCGATGCCGTGGCTGCGCCGACGCGCGAGCGACACCGAGTGACGTGCAGGCGTGCCGCGCACGCGCGACGTCGTGCAGGCGAACCGGCCGCGCCGGACGGCGACGATATGCAACTGCACCGCGTGCCGCATGCGGCCGCGCATCGCGCGGTGCGCGCAAGCGTGATGCAGGCGGATCGGCGGAACAGCGGGCGCATCGTCGTCTCCTTGCGGTATCGGTTACGCGGTTGCGCGGTTCCGAGGTTACGCAGTGGCCGGTTGCCAGTGCTGCACGGCGGGCGCTTGCGCGTACTCGCCCAGCGACGCCACGTGCGTGCCGGACGGCATCCGGAACGCGGCAACCGTTTCGGACAGCTCGTGGCCTTGCGCCTCGAGCGACTTCGATGCGGCCGCGGCCTGCTCGACGAGCGCCGCGTTCTGCTGGGTCGTCTCGTCCATCTGCGTGATCGTCAGGTTCACCTGGTCGATGCCGCGGCTCTGCTCGGCCGACGCGGCCGCGATCTCGCCCATGATGTCCGTCACGCGCGCGACGGCCTGCGTGACGTCCGACATCGTCTTGCCGGCTTCGCCCGCGAGTTCGGAGCCGTCGCGGATCGTCTGCACCGACGCGGAGATCAGTTCCTTGATCTCCTTCGCCGCCGTCGACGAACGTTGCGCGAGGCTGCGCACTTCACTGGCGACCACCGCGAAGCCGCGCCCCTGTTCGCCCGCACGCGCGGCTTCGACGGCCGCGTTCAGCGCAAGGATGTTGGTCTGGAACGCGATGCCTTCGATGATGCCCGTGATGTCCGCGATCTTCGACGAGCTTTGGCCGATCTCCGTCATCGTGTCGACCACGCGACCGACCACCGCGCTGCCGCGCTGCGCGACGTCCGATGCGTTCGCGGCGAGCGAGCTGGCCTGTTGCGCGTTCTCCGCGTTCAGGCGCACCGTCGACGTGAATTCCTCCATCGTCGCGGCGGTTTCCTGCAGCGACGCCGCCTGTTCCTCGGTGCGCTGGCTCAGGTCGAGGTTGCCCGATGCGATCTCGCTGACCGCGTGCGCGATGCTGTTCGACGAATCGCGCACGCGGCCGACGATGCCGATCAGCCGCTCGTTCATCGTTCGCAGCGCGTCGAGCAGATCGCGCGTCTCGTCGTTGCCGCTCACGTTGATGCGGCTGCCGAGATCGCCGTTCGCGACCGTGCGCGCGACGTCCACGGCCGAGCCGATCGGCACCGTTATCTTGCGCGTCAGCCACAGGCCGCCGCATGCCGCGACCGCGACGGCGATCAGGCAGATGCCGGCCAGCAGGTTGCGCTCCATCGCATAGCGATCCGCGAATTGCTGCGCGATCGCGAGCTCGCGTTCATGCGTATAGGTTGCGTATGCATCGGTTGCGCGCACCAGTTGCGCGAGCAGTGGCCGGCAGTTGCCGTCGATGTCGGCGGTCGCCTCGTCTTTCTTGCCGGCCTGCGCGAGCCCGACGATGCGCAGGGCGACGGGCCCGTAGCTGGTTTCGATACGGACGATGTCGGCCACCAGTTCGCGCGCGCGATCGGAGGTGTCCGTCGCGTTCGCCATCAGGTCCTTGAGCTTCGCGAGGTGATCCTGCACGTCCTTGTGCGCCTGGTTGACCTCGGCCAGTTCGAGCTCGACGTCGGATGGTTTGGTCACGAGCACGAGGTTGCGCGCGGCGATCGCGCGCCGGTCGACCGCGGTGCGGATTTGCGCGGAAACGGTCGCCCGCGCATTGATGCCGTTCATGTAGCGGGAAAATTCGGCGTTCGTATCGGATAGCGCCTTGAGTGCCATGCCCGACACGATCACGACGACCGCGGCGAGCAGGCCGAAGCCGCCAAGGAGTTTTGTTTTGATGCTCATTCTGGCGATTTTCACAGTGTGCCTCTGTGCGTGTGGTTGACGAATTGAATTTATTGTTCGACCAGATACGGGCTCGTGCCGGCATTAACGGGTATCCGGGATGATTCTTTACCCGTCGAAAACCCTGATATTAGTTTTTTTAGCGCTGGAATCGTTGCCAGACGGGCGCTCCTGATTTTGATCAATAATAAGCGGAGTGCCCGTAATTAAAAGGTTTATACGTGGAATTCGAAACCGGTTTTCATGGGTGAAACAAAAACACTTGTTTTGCTAATAATTGTCTGATGAATCTGTTTCGATTTATGGGTGAATATTGGAATTGGGTTTCGAATTAATTGGGGAGGGAACTGGTGCGCGTCGTCGGCGAATGCCGCGAAATTGGCGGTAATGGCGGATCAATGGAACTCGCGGCGCAGGGGGGCGCCGGAGAGAGGCCCGCGGCGGGCGCCGCGGACCATGAGAGGGTCAGAACGTGGTGCGCAACCCGGCCATCACGCTGCGGCCGCCTTGCGGCGCGAAGCCGCGCACGACCGAGGTCGAATAGCGGATCTCCTGGTTCGTCAGGTTGTCGCCGCGCAGGTACGCGAGCCAGTGCGTCGGGCCGACGCGGAACTTGTAAGTCAGCATCACGCCGAGCGACGTGTAGCCGTCCGTCGAAAAATCGTTGTCGGGCACGCGATGCTGCGACCACGCGTGCGTGACTTGCGCACGCGCGCCGAACGGGCCGTAGCCGTAGTCGGCCGCGAGCGTCGCGCGCAGCGGCGCGATGCGCGGCAGCGGCTGGCCCGTGTCGACGTTGCGCGCATGCGTGTAGTCGGCGGTCAGCTCCAGGTCGACAGTATGGCCGCGCCGCGAGAAGGCACGCCACTTGCCGTCGAGCTCGATGCCGTAGAACTCGGCGCGCACACCGCGATAGATCGCTTCGTTCAGCGCGCCGTCGGTGCCGGGCGCGACGGGCTCGTCGTCGCCGTTCACCACGCGGCCGGTGTTGTACTCGGTCAGGTAGTTCGAGAAGCGGTTGTAGAACACGCCGACGCTGCCACGGTTCGGCCCGCTCGCATAGCGCAGCGACAGGTCGGTCGACACGGCCTTTTCCTTCGACGCGTTCGGGTTGCCGATCAGGTACTGGCCGGTCGCGTCGTGCGGGCCGTTCGAATACAGTTCGTAGAAGGTCGGCGCGCGTTCGGTGTATGCGACGTTGGCCGCCACCGACCACACGGGTGTCAGCGAGAACAGGGCGCCGGCCGACAGGCTGCCCGCGTTGAATTCGCGCGGCTGCGCCCCCGCGAATTTCTCGACGCCGGCCGGATCGGGATCGACCTTCACGTGTTCGAAGCGGCCGCCGAGGCTCAGCTTCAGCGCCGGGACGACCTGCCATTCCTCGAGGCCGAACAGCGCGACGCTGTTGGTGCGCGTGGACGGCACGAGCAATTCGTCGCCGAGCGCGGAGAACGTGTTCTGGCCGAACTGCACGCCGATCGCGCCTTCGAACGGGCCGATCTTGCGATGCGTTGCCTCGATGCGCGCCTCGTAGCCGCGATTGCGGAAGGTGGTCGCGGTTTCGCCGTTGTTGACTTCCTTGTGACGGTAGTCGGTGTACGCGAAGTCGAATTTCAGCTTCGTGAACGGCCCGCTCAGGTTGCGCACCTCGGACGCGAGCGCGAGGCGCTCCTGGCGCATCCGCAGCCGCACGTCGCTTTCCGCGACGGAGCCGTAGTTCGATTCGTAGCCGCTGTAGGACAGGCCCGCGAAACCGTCCGCCCACGTGTACGACGCGCCCACCGCGCCGCCGTGCACGCGGCCGTCGCTGTTCGGTACGTTGCCGTACGGCTGCGGCGCGTCGGGGCCGTCGATCGCGCGTTGTGCGCTGCTGCGCGCGTAGCCGGGAATCCGCAGCTTGCTCGTCTCGCGGTCGAACGCATCGACGTGGAACGCGAAGCGGCCGTTGCCGCCTTCGACCTGCGCGGCGCCCGCGCGCACCGAGTTCGCGCCGCCGTAGCGCGCGTCGAGCGCGCCCGTCACGCCCTGGATCGCTTCGCGCGGAATCCGGTTGTCGATCGTGTTGACGACGCCGCCCACCGCATTGCCGCCGTACAGCAGCGCAGCCGGGCCGCGCACGATCTCGATGCGTTCGATCGACAGCGGGTCCTGCGGCACCGCGTGGTCGTACGACAGCGACGACGCGTCGTACGCCGCGACGCCGTTCTGCAGCAGCCGGATCCGGTCGCCATCCATCCCGCGGATGATCGGGCGGCCGACCATCGGCCCGTAGGTGGTGGTCGACACGCCGGGCAGCCCGTTCAGCGTTTCGCCGAGCGAATCGGCCTGGCGGCGCGTCAGCGCATCGCCGGATAGCTGGGCGGTCGGCGCGATCAGTTCGTTGTCGCCGAGCGGGTTCGCGGTCACGAAGATCGGGGCGAGCGTGGTGGTCGGCGGCGTGCCGGACCCGGCGGGCGGCTCGGTCTGCGCGTGCGCGACGGCGGCGAACAGCATCAGCGAAAGGGACGAGAGCGGGCGAAGCGGTAGACGAGGGAGGTCGCGCATGGTCGGTGAATCGGTTGGAATCGGATCGGATAACGAGCGATGCAGGTCACGGCTGGATACGATATATTGTTGCGTCAGCGACGCGCAGTGACCCGTTGGAACATGGCTCGGCGAGGCTCGGCCGCCCACAGTAGAACGGCGTCAGGCGGACGAGCACGCGAAATGATATGTTATATCATCTCAAAATCCAAGCCGGATGGCGGGATCCCGTCGGGTTTCTGTCGGACGGGGGAAATGGCGGCGGGAGCGGAAACCGTCTGCGCGGTGTGCGGAACGCTCGCCTGAACCGGAGGACGCGATGCGCATGCCGACGCGTTGCCGATTCGCCGGCCAGGTGCGTGTTGCCCGCGTCGGTGTCCATCGAAGCGGCCCGCCCGAAGCAGCCCTGCGCTGATCGATGCAGCGGGCGCGGACCGCCGCTCCTGAGTCGGGAGCCAGCGCGATTTCGCGTCGCGCGACGGTGCGACGCCTTGTAGCGGTGGCCATCGCCGTGCATTGCCCCGCGGGTTGATGCGTATCAACGTCGTTCGATTCCGAAACCGGATACTGGATCGCTCATTGACCAGGCAGGAGCGACCCATGACCCAAACCATGAAAGCGGCCGTCGTGCACGCATTCGGCGAACCGCTGCGCATCGAGGAAGTGCCCGTGCCGACGCCGGGGCCCGGCCAGATCCTCGTCAACATCAAGGCGTCGGGCGTGTGCCATACCGATCTGCACGCCGCAGATGGCGACTGGCCGGTCAAGCCGACGTTGCCGTTCATTCCGGGGCATGAAGGCGTGGGCATCGTCGCGGCGGTCGGTGCGGGCGTCACGCACGTGCGCGAGGGGGATCGCGTGGGCGTGCCGTGGCTCTACACGGCCTGCGGCCATTGCGAGTACTGCCACACGGGCTGGGAAACGCTGTGCCACGGCCAGCAGAACACCGGCTATTCGGTGAACGGCAGCTACGCGGAATACGTGCTGGCCGATCCCGACTACGTCGGCCATTTGCCCGCGCAGGTTACGTTCGACGAGATCGCGCCGATCCTGTGCGCGGGTGTCACCGTCTACAAGGGCATTCGCGTCACCGATACGCGCCCGGGCCAGTGGCTCGCGATCTCCGGCATCGGCGGCCTCGGGCACGTGGCCGTGCAGTATGCGCGTGCGATGGGCCTGCACGTCGCGGCCATCGACATATCACCCGACAAGCTCGCGCTGGCGCGGCAGCTTGGCGCGGAACTGACGATCGACGCGTCGACCGACGATCCGGCCAAGGTGATCCAGAAGGAGATCGGCGGTGCGCACGGCGTGCTCGTCACGGCCGTGTCGCGCAGCGCGTTCGCGCAGGCGCTCGGGATGGTGCGGCGCGGCGGCACGGTGGCGCTCAACGGCTTGCCGCCGGGCGATTTCCCGTTGCCGATCTTCTCGACCGTGCTGAACGGCATCACCGTGCGCGGGTCGATCGTCGGTACGCGGCGCGACCTGCAGGAATCGCTCGACTTCGCCGCCGATGGCCTGGTGCGCGCGCATATCCATCGCGACCGGCTCGGCAACATCAACGACGTGTTCGCGAAGCTGCGCGAAGGCAAGGTCGACGGGCGCATCGTGCTGACCGACATGCATTGATGCCGTGAACACGCCCACGCCGCCGCGCGACGCATCGCGTCGTGCGACGGCGTGGCGGTCATGCAGGTGTCATGGTGCGAAGAACACGTCGGTGCGGTTCGTCAGGTTGCCCGCGTTGGTCTGGACGAAGAACGGATGGAACGACGACGATGGAAGCACGTCGAGCCCCTGGTAGTCGCCGATGAAGAAACCTTCGGCATTGGGTGCGAGCTTCATGTCGAACGGGCCGCCGACACGCCGCTCGTCGGTGAACGTGGTGCCGCCGTCATGCGAGATCTTGCGCCAGAAGCCGGTCGGCAGCGTCGTGGTGTTGCCGGCCTGCAGGTCGCGGAAGTCGTAGTAGGTGACCATCACGGCCCCCGTGTTGTCGACGCGCACCGACGGATTGAACGCGGGGCGCCCGGTCGGCGTGTTCAACTGTTGTGGCGCGCTCCAGGTCGCGCCGCCGTCCTTCGACGTCGATACCGCAATCTCGTCGTACGTGCCGCCGTTGAAGCGGCTGTCCTGCCACACGACGTACAGCTGCCCCGACGCGGGATCGATCGCGGGTTCCGGAATGATGTCGCCGGTGCGCACCGGTTCGCCGGTGACCGGATCCGTGACGCCGACCGTCTGCAGGCCGGCGATCACCTGCGGTTTCGTCCACGTTGCGCCGTCGTCGGTCGACTTGATGAACGCGACCTTGCCGGCCGCCTTGCTGAACGGTGGCTGGATCAGGTCGAAGAAATCGTAGAGCGTGCCGTTCCTCGGATCGACCACGATCTGGTTGCCGATCGTCTGCTGGCGTGAAGGCACGTTGACGATCACTTTCGGGGCGCTCCACGTCTTGCCGCCGTCGGTCGTCTTCGAGAACAGCGTCGGGCCGCGGAATGCCTTCGTGTGCAGGTTCGCGTACGGGTTGCCGTTCGGCAGCTCGAGGCGGTCCCATACCGCATACGCCGTGCCGGCCTTCACCGGGTTCGCGGTGACCGATTCCTTGTCGTTGAAGAACTGCGTCGTCGGCTCGTCGTTCGCGATCAGCACGGCCGGGCTGCTCCAGGTCTGCCCGCCGTCGGACGAAACCGACGCGGCAACCGCATTGCTGTTGTTCGACTGGTTGAACGAAATCGACACCGAGTACGCGGTGCCGTCCGGCCCGAACGAGACCCACGGATCGGACGCGCGCTCGTACTTGAGCCCGCCCGGCGCGCATGCGCTGAACGGCTGCGGCGTGCGTGCCCAGGTCGCGCCGCCGTCGAACGTGTAGCCGGCGACGAGCCCGTGGGCGCCGCCGTTCGACCAACGGTCCTGCTGCCACACGCCGATCATGTTCATCGGGTTGGCAGGGTTGACCGATAGCCACGGCTCGACTTCGGCGTTCACGTAGTTGGTGCCGGGGCCGCCGATGGTGCAGGCGGCGAACGGGCTCGGGCCGGACACGACGACGGGATCGGCGTGCGCCGCGGCAGCGGCGGCCATCGCCATCGCGGCGGACAGGCGGGTGACAAGCGAGTGGGACACGATCATGCGTCGCATGGACTGCTCCTCGTTGACGTGCGGGTGCGATGGCGCGGCACGACGCGGCGGCGCGATCCGGCGCGCGGCGTCGTCTGCCGCGCATCAGGCCGATACGTGTCGTTCAGGATGCCGCTTCGGTCATCGCAATCCGCGTATGCTGGATGCCGCCAGCACTTCGGTTAAGACTCCTTTTCATTTTCATTGATTGTCGGGTGTGTCTGCGATGTCGACCGGGCGGGAAGACTTGCCCGGGCAGGCGACGAATGTGTCGAGGTGGATTGCAATGTAGGCGATTCGATTGCCACGCGGCAGGCAGTTTTTTGTAACAGTGCGTAGCCGGAAAGCGTTGCCGGAAGAGGGCGGCGGGCGCGCAAAAAATGCCGTCGAGGCGGCATGAAAATCGAATCGAAAATGCGAATCGGAATCGCTTTCGATGGGGCCGGTGAGTGCCGGTGGCGATGCCGGAAGGTGCCGCTCAGCGCTCCGCCGGAAACCGCTCCTGCAACGCATGCAGCCAGCGCGCGACGACATCGAGTTCGTCGTCGGAAAACCCGTCGCACAGCTTGCCGTTGAGTTCGCGCAGCAGCACGCGCGCACGCTTGAGCGCGGCGTGGCCTGCGTCGGTCAGGTACAGGCGCGTCGCGCGGCCGTCGTCCGAATCGGCGTGACGCGTAATGAGGCCGGCTTTCGCCATCCGATCGGCGAGCCCCGTCATCGCCGACGGCGCGAGCTGCAGCGCGGCGCCGACTTCACCGATCAGCGCGCCATCCTGTCTCGCGAGACAGAACAGCGCGCCGGCCTGCGCGGCGCTCGCGCGCGTCTCGGTCTCCGCCTTGCGGTCGATCCAGCGCTGCACGCGCCGCTGGCCGATGTTCAACATGAAAAACAGTCGTCGGTCTTCGCTCAAGCTGGGTTCCCGGCTGCAATGGAAAGGGAGGGGCGGCCCGCGGTTCGCGGCGAGTCGAGCGCCTGCGCGAGCCAGTCGGCCACGTCGGGCCACAGCACGGTGCCGGGGCGGCTGCGGAAGAAGCCCATGTGCCCGACCGGGCCGCTGCCCGCCGCGTGCGGATCGATCTGGCGGCGTTCGACCGCCGCGCGGGTCAGATAGCTTACCAGCAGCCCGATCGCCGGCGGGTTCGCCCATGGGTCGTCGTCGAAGCCGAGCGCGAGGATCGGCAACTGCTGTTTCGCGTAACGCTCGGCCGCGCCGAGTGTCGGATCGTCGAAGAAATAGTGCGGCAGCGTGGTCCAGCGGCTCCATTCGCGGAACACGCCGGCCGGCATGTCCTCGCCGAGCCCGAGCCGCTTGCCGGGCACGTAGCCGAGCAGCGCCGACATCAGCGGGCCGAGCACGCGCAGGATCAGCCGCACCTTCAGGCGTTCGGCCGCCTGCGTGATCAGCCGCGTGCTGCCCGCATGCGCGGCGACCAGCACGGCCGCACGCAGGTGCGGCGTCGCGGCGGACAGCCCGATCGCGTGCCCGCCGACGCTATGGCCGACCGCCAGCAGCGGCAATTCTTCGTACGCCTGCCGCGCCCACGCGGTCGCGGCGCCCACGTCGAGTTCCATCCAGTCGCGCATGCGGGCCTTCAACGCACCCAGGCGCGCGGGGCGAGACGCGCCGATGCCGCGATAGTTGTAGGTGAGCGCCGCGAAGCCGCGTTCGGTCAGGAAGCGCGCGAAGCCCGCATACAGCCGCTCCGGCACGGCCGTTGCCGGATGGATCAGCACCAGCGCGCGCGGCGGCGCGTCCGGCGACCACAGCGTGCCGTGCAGCGCGTAGCCGTCGGCGGCGGAAAACTCGATGGGCTCGGAGGTCATGGCTGTCCTCGTTACGGGTAGTTATTTCGTATGCGAAATATAGTTCGTGATTTATTTCGCGAGCGAAATATCTGTCGAGGATTCATTCGAACCGGGTTCCCCTGAGCGCGACCGGCGGCATCCGACGACGCTTGCCATGTCATAAAACATTTGCATCTTTGCATAGAAGAATATTGCGTTTGTTTCATGATGAAGATCGACGTATCTTCAGCGGTTCCATCCGTTCCGCCGACCACCGTGCACGGCGGACCACGGGCGCCGCTCTCGCGCGGCCGCCCGCCAACCCTCCGGGAGATCACGTTGTTGAGTCGAATCGTCACGGCACTCTTGCTGGCGCTGGCCGCGCAGCCGGGCATGGCCAAGGACACCGTCACGCTGCGCGTCGGTGAACAGAACTACTTCAACATCCAGGCGTCGATGGAGGCGTCCGGCGTGCTGAAGGACCTGCCTTACACGATCGAGTGGAAGCATTTCCAGGCCGCGGCGCCCGTCGCCGAATCGCTGAACGGCAATGCGATCGACGTCGGCTTTCTCGGCGATTCCGCGCTGCTCACGCTGGCCGCGCGCGGCGCGCCGGTGAAGGTGGTCGCCGTGTCGCGGCAGAGCCTCGACGGCGTCGCGATTCTCGTGCCGAAGAATTCGCCGGTGCGCACCGTGGCCGACCTGCAGGGCAAGACCATCGCCGTATGGCGCGGCGCGTGGAGCCAGCAGCTCGTGCTGCGCGCGCTCGAACACGCGGGCTTGCGCGCCGATTCGGTCAAGTACGCGTACCTGATGCCGATCGATGCGACCAACGCGCTCGCGAACGGCTCGGTCGACGCCGTGTCGCTGTGGGAGCCGTTCGTCAGCACGCTCGCGTTGCGGCAGGGCGCACGGCCCGTGACGACCGCGCAGGGGCTGATGCCGGCGCTGAGCTTCGTCGCCGCGAACGAGCAGGCTGCCTCGGGCAAGCGCGCCGAGATCACCGATTTCCTGCGGCGCGTCGTCGCCGCGCGCCAGTGGGTCGACAACCATCCGCGCGAGTACGCGGATCTGTGGGCGAAGCGCGCGAAGCTCGAACCCGATGTCGCGTACCGCTGGCTCAACAACGCGAAGCAGCGCGTCGGCCCGGTCGACGAGACGGCCGCGAAGGACGCGCAGAACACGGCCGACTTCCTGTACAAGGCCGGCGTGATTCCGGCCGCGTACGACACGTCGAAGCTGCTGGACCGCTCGTATGCGGGCGCGTTCGCGGCGCCGGCGCAGAAGACGGCCGCCGCGCAGTAAGCGGGCCATCCCGTCCACGATTTCCAATCGAGCACCCCAAGGACATCCCGACATGCCAGTCGACATCATCGGCATGATCACCGCGACACCGGGCGCGGAGGTCGACGTACCGGGCGGCGCGGCCGTCCAGCCCGACTACGTGCGCCGCTTCGCGCAGGCGCACGAGGCCGCCGGCTTCGACCAGATCCTGGTCGGCCATTTCAGCAACGCGGCGGACGGCTTCATCGTCGCGTCGTTCGCGGCTGCCGCGACCGAGCGCATCCGCATCCTGCTCGCGCACCGGCCGGGCGTGATCATGCCGTCGGCCGCCGCGCGGCAGATCGCGACGCTCGACGTGTTCAGCGGCGGCCGGCTGGCGCTGAACGTCGTGTCGGGCGGCGACGATGCCGACCTGCAGCGCGACGGCGATTTCGTGCCGCACGATGCGCGCTACCGACGCACCGGCGAATATCTCGACGTGCTGAAACGGATCTGGCAGGCCGACGCGCCGGTCGACCATGACGGTGCGTTCTACCGGCTGCGCGGTGCGTCGCCGCTCGTGAAGGGCGCGCAGCGGCCGCACGTGCCGATCTATTTCGGCGGGTCGTCGCCGGCTGCGCTGGCGGTCGCGGGCGAGCATGCCGATGTCTACATGACATGGGGTGAGCCGCTCGCGTCGGTGCGCGAGCAGATCGCACGCGTGCGCGAAGCCGCCGCGCCGTTCGGGCGTGCGCCGCGCATCAGCGTGTCGTTCCGGCCGATCGTGGCCGACACCGAGGCGGCCGCATGGGAGAAGGCCGAGGCGATCCGCGAACGCGTGCGCGCGGCGCGGCTCGCGAACGGCCAGCCGATCGCCGGCCATGCGCCCCAGAATGCCGGTTCGCAACGGCTGATGGCGGCGGCCGCGCAGGGCGACGTGCTCGACGAGCGGCTGTGGATGGGTGTCGCCAACCTGACCGGCGCACGCTGGAATTCGACCGCGCTGGTCGGCACGCCCGAACAGGTCGCGCGGGCGCTCGGCGCGTATTACCGGCTCGGCGTGTCGACGTTCCTGATTCGCGGGTTCGATCCGCTGGACGACGCGCTCGATTACGGGCGCGAGCTGATTCCGGCGATTCATGCGCAGGTCGCGGAACTCGACCGGTATCACGCGGCGGTGACGGCGTAGGCTTCTACAGCCAGCGATGTTGCTTCGACGCGCCCCGGCATTGCCATCGTGCAATGTGCCGGGGCGATGTCATGTCGGGCATCGCCCCATCGACGCCGTCAAAACGACGGCAGCCCCGGCGGATTGGTCTCCGCACGCGCAATCGCCTCACTCTGCAAACCCCAGCGCGCGAGCGCCTGCCCGTAGCGGCCGCTGCCGATCAGCGCGTTCGTCGCAAGCGTCAGCGCGGGTGCGAGCCCGCTGCCGCGCCGCGTCGCGATCGCCACGTCGGCGTTGGCCGGCCAGCCCGCATTGACGACGCCGACGCGGCGGATCTTGCCGGTGCGCGCGGCCTCTTACGCGAGCGACGCGTTCGGGTTCAGCTCCGCATCGGCGCGACCCGACAGCAGCGCGACGCGCGACGCCGCATCGTCGTCGAAATAGAGCAGCTCGGCCGGTTTCAGCCCCTGCGCCACGTTGCGCTTGTTCCACTCGAGCAGGATGCGCTCCTGGCTCGTCCCCGCGCCGGTGATGATGCGCAGGCCGGCGATGTCCTTCGGCTCGGCGAGCTTCGCGATCGGGCTGCCGGTACGCACGTAGAAGCCGTGCAACCCGAGCCGGTAGGTCGTGAAATCGTATTTCTCCTTGCGCTTCTCGGTCACGCCGACGTTCGAGATCACCGCGTCGTACTTGCCGGACGTCAGCCCGAGCGGCCAGTCGGCCCACGCGATCGGCAGCAGCACGAGCGTGCGGCCGAGCGCGTCGGCGACGAGCTGCGCATAGTCGGGGTCGGCGCCGACCACGGTGCGCGCGTCGGTCGCGTAGGTCGACACGGGCGGCGCGTGCGGTGAAATCGCGACCGTGAACGCGCCGTCGCGTACCCAGCGGTAGCCGGCTGCCGCACGGATCGCCGCGTCGTCGGGTTGCGCGCGCGGGCGGCCGGCCTGGCGCGGATCGAGATCCGCGGTCGCGGCGGCTGCCTGCACCGCGTGCCATGGAAGGCTGCCCGCTGCCGCGACCAGCGCCGCGGTCATGAACTGGCGTCGGTCGGTCATCGTGCGGCACCTCGCAGGTCGTGAGCGGTGCGCATCACAGCACCCGCGACAGGAACGCGCGCGTGCGCGGATGCGACGGCGCGTCGAGCACGACGGCCGGCGGCCCGGCTTCGACGATGCGCCCGCGCTCCATGAACAGCACGTTGTCCGCGACTTCGCGCGCGAAGCCGATCTCGTGCGTGACGATCACGAGCGTCGTGCCCGAACGCGCGAGTTCCTTGATCACGTCGAGCACCTCGTTGACGAGCTCGGGATCGAGCGCCGACGTCGGTTCGTCGAACAGCAGCACCTTCGGGCGCAGCGCGAGCGCCCGCGCGATCGCGACGCGCTGCTGCTGGCCGCCGGACAACTGGCGCGGGTACGCATCGGCCTTGTCCGCGAGGCCGACGCGCGCGAGCAGCGTGCGGGCGATGCGTTCGGCGGCGTCGCGCGTGATGCCGCCGACGACGACCGGCGCTTCGACCAGGTTCTCGAGCACGGTCAGGTGCGGGAACAGGTTGAAGTTCTGGAACACCATCCCGACGGCCGTGCGCCGCGTCAGCACGTCGCGCTCCTTCAGTTCGTAGAGCACGTCGCCGTCGCGGCGATAGCCGATCAGTTCGCCGTCGATGTCGATGAAGCCGTCGTCGACGCGTTCGAGATGGTTGATCGTGCGCAGCAGCGTCGACTTGCCCGAGCCCGACGGCCCGACGATCGCGGTCACGCTGCCGCGCGGCGCGACGAACGACACGTTGTCGAGCACGCGCTGCATGCCGAACTGCTTCGACACGCCATGCACGGCCACTTCGCCGCCGGCGCGCGGTGCGACGGCGGTCGCCGCGTCGCTATCGCCGTGAGCCTGCGCGACCGATGCCGCGTGACGGGACGTGACACGCCGCCACAGTGCGCCGAGGCGCGCGAGCGCGAACGTGATGACGGACGGCGGCGGGTTGCGCAGCGCCCCGCGCGCATAGTGCCGCTCGACCTGCACCTGGATGGCCGACAGCACGGTCAGGATGATCAGGTACCAGACGGTGGCGACCATCAGCAGCGGAATCACTTCGAGATTGCGGCGATAGATCACCTGCACCGTATAGAACAGCTCGGGCATCGCGAGCACGTAGACCATCGACGTGCCTTTCGCGAGCATGATCAGGTCGTTGAACGCGGTCGGCAGGATCGCACGCATCGCCTGCGGCAGCACGATCCGCGTGGTCTGGCGGCCGCGCGGCAGCCCGAGCGCGGCGGCCGCCTCGAGCTGGCCCTGGTCGACCGCGAGAATGCCGCCGCGAATCACCTCCGCGGAAAACGCCGCGTGGTGCAGCGTGAGGCCGAGCACGGCCGCGAGGAACGGGCTGATCAGGTCGGTCGTCGGCGTGTCGAACCAGACGATGTCGGTGAACGGCACGCCGAGCCGCACATGCTCGTACAGGTAGCCGAGGTTGTTTAGGATCAGCAGCAGCACGATCAGCGGAATCGAGCGGAACAGCCACACGAAGGTCCACGCGCTCGCCGACAGCAGCCGCGAACGCGACAGCCGGGCCAGCGCGACGAACGCGCCGAGCACGAGGCCGAACACCGCGCCGAGCAGCGTCAGCACCAGCGTGCGCGCGAGCCCCGACAGCACGGGCGGCGACAGGAACCATTCGGCGAACACCGGCCAGCCCCATTGCGGGTTGCCGAGAATCGAATGCAGGACGATCGCGATCAGCGCGACGGCGAGCACGGTGCCGGCCGTGCGCGACCGGTGGCGCGCGGGCACGATCCGGAAACGCGTGCCGGCGTCGCGCGCGCCGGGGGAAGAGAGCGGCGGCAGCGCGCCGCCGAGGTGGGTCGTGTCGCTCATGTCGTGGAAATCCTCGAATCGGTCGGGCGGGCGCGCCGCGCACGGGCGGCGCGGCGGCGGGTGTCAGGCGTGCGCTTCGGCCGCCGTTTCGTGCGGCGCGCCGGGCGCCGCGTGGCGGCTGGCCTTGCGCGGCAGCCCGAGGTGGTCGCGCAGCGTCGCACCGGGCAGGTCGCGGCTGTAGCGCCCGCGTGCCTCGAGCACCGGAATCACGAGTTCGACGAAATCCTCGACGCCCTGCGCCTGCACCGCGAAGCCGAGGATGAAGCCGTCGCCGGCACCGGCGTCGTGCCAGCGGATCAACTCGTCGGCGACATGCTCGGCCGTGCCGATGAAGTTCGGGCGCGGCGTGGCGACCGCCAGCGCCGTCTCGCGCAGCGACAGGCCTTTCTGTTTCGCGTCGGCCTTGATCCGGTCGGTGGTCGAGCGGAAGCTGTTGCGGCCGAGCTCGCCGAGTTCCGGGAACGGCGCATCGAGCGCGTACTGCGTGAAATCGTGGTGATCGAAATAGCGGCCGAGATACGCGAGCGCCTCGTCGATCGTCAGCAGGTTGCGGATCGCCTGGTATTTGTCCTCGGCCTCGGCCGCCGTGCGGCCGACGATCGGCCCGATGCCGGGGAAGATCTTCACGTCGCTGCCTTGCCGGCCGTGCTCGATCGCGCTCTGCTTCACGCGCCGCGTGAACGCGGCCGTTTCGTCGAGCGACGGCGAATGCGTGAACACCGCATCCGCATACTTGCCCGCGAGGCCGATGCCGGTGTCCGACGAACCGGCCTGGAAGATCACCGGCTGCCCCTGCGGCGAGCGCTGGATGTTGAGCGGGCCCGCGACCTGGAAGAAGCGGCCGTGGTGGTCGAGCGTGTGGAGCTTGTCGCGGTCGAAGAAGCGGCCCGTCGCGCGGTCACGCACGAAGGCGTCGTCGTCCCAGCTGTCCCACAGGCCCTGCACGACGTCGAGGTATTCGTCGGCGATCTCGTAGCGCAGTTCGTGATCGGGATGCGCCTTGCCGAAATTCTTCGCGGTGCCTTCGAGCGGCGTCGTCACGACGTTCCAGCCCGCGCGCCCGCCGCTGATCGCATCGAGCGACGCGAGCTGGCGCGCGACCGTGAACGGCTCGCTGTACGACGTCGAGATCGTGCCCGCGAGCCCGATCTTCTTCGTCGCGACCGCGAGCGCCGACAGCACGGTCAGCGGCTCGAAGCGGTTCAGGAAGTGCGGGATCGACTTCTCGTTGATGTACAGGCCGTCCGCGACGAACGCGAACGCGATGCCGGCGGCTTCCGCCTTGCGCGCGATGCCGATCGCGAAATCGAGGTTGATGCTCGCGTCCGGCGGGTTGCTCGGGTGCCGCCATGCATTCATGTGGCTGCCTGCGCCTTGCAGCATCAGGCCGAAGGGAATCGATCGTCGGGTCGTCATGGGAGCGTCACATGTTCTGGTCAGGGGAGAGGGAGCGGTCGGCCGCGAGGGCCGCGTGCAACGGCGTGGCCGACAGCGCGCCGCCGAGCCATTCGGCCGATGCGAGCCGCGCCGCGTAGTCGGTCACCGGCGAATCGATCACGAACGCATCGACGTCGAGCCGCCGGCTCAGCGCATCGAGCGCGCGGTGGATGCGCTCGGGCGTATCGGCCAGCACCGTCGGGCGCAACTCGTCGATCCGGTAGTCGGACGCGCCGCTCTGCCGCGCGAATTCGGCGGCCGCCTGCGCGCTGGCGAGATTGAAGCTCTGGCCGCCCGCGAACTGCAGCTTGAAGATCTTCAGCGGCCCGATCAGCTGCTCGGCCGCGTCGCGCGTGGGCGCGGCCACCGCGTACAGCGCGACCAGCGGCCGGGTGCCGCCCGCGCTGCGGTACGCGTCCAGCGAGCGTTCGAGGTTCGCGTCGTCGCCGTTGAAATGCCCCGCGTAGCAGAAGCGCCAGCCATTGCGCGCGGCGAGCGCGCCGCTGTCCGGCGAGCCGCCGAGCAGGATGCGTTCGGGCGCCTGCGGCGGCACGGGCAGCGCGACGGCACCGGCGAGCGGGTGATCCTCGGCGACGCCCCAGCCGAGAAACGCGTCGAGCTCCGCAAGCTGGCCCGCGAAGTCCGGCTTGCGCGCCTTGTCGTGGAACCACTGCAGCGCGCGCGTGGTCAGCGGCAACCCGCCGGGCGCCTTGCCGATGCCGAGATCGACGCGACCCGGCGCGAGCGCGGCCAGCACCTTGAAGGTCTCGGCGACCTTGAACGGGCTGTAGTGCTGCAGCATCACGCCGCCCGAGCCGACGCGGATGCGCGACGTGTGCGCGAGCAGGTGCGCGACGACGATCTCCGGAGCCGAGCTTGCAAAGGCCGGCGTGCCGTGATGTTCGGCGACCCAGAAGCGCTCGTAGCCGAGCTGTTCGGCGCGCTGCGCGAGCGTCGTGGTGAAGCGCAGCGCGTCGGCGGCGTTCGCGCCGTCGGCGATCGGACTCTTGTCCAGCAACGAAAGCGAATAAGACATGGTGGGCGGCGTTCCTGCGTGAGCGTGGCGTAAGCGTGAAGGGACGGTGAGCGTGCGCGGCGTTCAGCTCTTCGGCAGCCCCGGCGGATTCGTGCGCGACTGGTCGATCGCTTCCGAGGCGAGGTTCCAGCGGTCGAGCACCTGCTGGTAGCGGCCGTTCTTGATCAGCCCGTTCAGCGCGACGGTCAGCGGATCGGCGAGCCCGCTGCCGCGGCGCGTCGCGATCGCGATGTCGGCCGTGCGCGGCCAGCCGCCGCTGATCGCGCCGACGAGGCGCGTCTTGCCTTGCTGCGCGCTCTGGTACGCGAGCACCGAGTTCACGCTGAACACCGCATCGGCGCGGCCCGACTGCACGGCGACGATACGCATCGCCTGGTCGTCGTAGTACTGGATCTGCACGGGTTTCAGCCCGTGCGCGACGTTCTCGCGATCCCACGCGAGCAGGATCTTTTCCTGGTTGGTGCCGGCGTCGGTCACGACGCGCAGCCCCGCGACGTCCTTCGGTTCGCGGATCGCCTGGATCTTGCTGTCGTTGCGCACGTAGAAGCCGACCTGATCCTTGCGGTAGGTCGAGAAATCGAACTTCTGCTTGCGCTCCTCGGTGACGGTGACGTTCGAGATCACCGCGTCGACTTTCCCGGATTCGAGGGCGAGCGGCCAGTCGGCCCACGCGAGCGCGACGATCTTCAGCTTGCGGCCGAGGCTGTCGGACACGAGCTGGCCGACGTCGGCGTCGAAGCCGATCACCGTGCGCGCGTCGGTCGCATACGAGCTGATCGGCGGCAGGCTCGGCGCAACGCCGATCGTCAGCGTGCCGGGTTCGGCGAACTTGAACGACGCGGGCACCGCGCGCTCGACGGCCGCATCGGCCACGCCGCGCGGGCGGCCGCGCTGCTCGGGGCTCAGGTCGAATGTGGCGGCGGCCGCGGCTGCGGCGAACGCGGTCAGGCCGATCAGCGCGGCGGCCAGCGTGCGCACGGCACGGGAAGAAAGCGGTACGGCTCGTTGCATGAAAGCGTCCTGGGGTGGCAAGCGGAAATCGGAGGGAAGCGGGGGGCCGTCGCGGTCAGCGCGACAGCACCGGTTCGGGCACGGGCGCCCACAGGTCGGCCAGCGTCGACGTGCGCGACGGATCGGCGAGATCCTTGCCGAACCGCAGGTGGAAATACGCTTCGGGGTCGATCGACGCATCGAACAGCCGCGTATAGCCGGTGCGGTCGTACAGCGCCCATGCTTCGGGCTGGCGAAAACCGGTGGTCAGGTAGATGCGGCGATAGCCTTGCTGCGCGGCGCGCAGTTCGAGCGCGTCGACGATCACGCGGGCGAGGCCCTGGCGGCGCAGGTCCGAGCGGGTCCAGATGCGTTTGAGTTCGGCGGTCTGCGCGTCGTAGCGCTTGAACGCGCCGCCGCCGATCGTTTCGCCGTCGCGCAGCAGCAGCACGAACGCGCCTTCGGGCGGCGCGAACACTTCGGCCGGGTAGCGTGCGAGTTCTTCGCGGGCGGACGCGTGGCTGTCGGGCCGATACGCGTGGTAACGGGTCGAATACTCGTCGATCAGCGCGTCGATCAGCGGTTGCGCGCGGACGTCGAGCGGCGTCGTGTCGATGATGCGGTCGGTCGTGGCCATGGGCATCGCGAAGGGCGCGCGATGCGGACGTTCCTGGCGGGGTGCGGGCACGCGGCCCGTCCGGTCTGTTCCGTTATCGCGACGCGGTTGTCGTGATGGCGGCGGCCGGTGCGTATCCTGCCGGAATGCAGAGGGCGGGCCGCCGCCGTTTTGAACACGTTAGCGGCGCGGCCGGCAAAGGCGAACGAAGCAATTTCGATAAGGATTTCGCGGGAAGCGTCAGAAGGCTTGCAGCGGGAGTGGGGTGACGGGGGATCGCGCATGCGTCGAGGCGTGTGCCGGACGCATGCGCGATCCTGAAGCGCGAGCGCCTATGCCGCGCGAACTTCGGCGAGCAGATCGGGGTGACGATCCAGGAGCTTCAGCAATTTCACGAGGGCAAGCGGCGGATTCGTCTTGCCTGTCTCGTAACGGGAGAACGCATTGACGCCGCCGCCGAAGAGCTCGGCCGCCTCGCGCTGGTCCAGCTTCAGCTTCTTGCGCACCTTCGCGATGTACTGCGGGTCGACGAGGGTGGCGTTCACCTGCTTGTTGAATTCGGTGATCGCTTCGCCGAGACGGGTCGCCTCGTCGAGATCCAGCACCGATTCCCCGCAGGCCGGACAGAAATCGCCGGTGATATCGCGAACGACAGTCGACCGGCCCTTGTAGGTATAGGGGATGTCTCGCGTGTCGCGGACCAGCTTGGCGGCACCGCAGGCAGGGCACTTCATGTTCAACGCTCCTTGAAAGACACGATCAGCACATCGTCGATCACCGTCAGTTTCAGGTACACGTCGCCGCGCACCGTGAAAGGTCGGTAGACGTCCTGCCAGATCGTGTGGTCGGCGTACGTCGTCATGCTCTTGTGGAAGTCGAGATCGGTCAGCGACAGCACGACACCGAGCGCCTCCCTTTCCGTGAAACCCAATAGCCGGGCGCCGAGTACCGCGCTCGCCGTTAGCCGGACCTGGCCGGATTCGACGAGCGCTTTCACGCGCAGCAGCTTGCAATGAGGCGTTCTCTTTTCCATCTGCGATCATAACCAAGTAAGTTAATTTGTCAAGTTGGTTAATGGCGAGCGCATGCCGTCCGCCATGACTGGCAGACAGCAAGGAAAGGAGAGAGGTCCGGATTTAGGCCGTCTGGCCGATGCTCGGCGGCGCCGACAACTCCGCCAGCTGAAACAGGCAATCGCCGCGCTGCACCTGCGCGGGCACGCGCTTGCAGACCACTTCGCCGTCACCCTTGAAGCGGTGCAGCACCGGCTCGCGCAGCGGTGTGTCGGGGAAATGCACCCACGCGGCCGGCTGCCCGGCCTTCACCTGGTCGCCGAGTTCGACGAGCGGCTCGTACAGCCCGCGCTCGTACGCGTAGACGAAGTGGCGCTCGCCGTCGACGCGCATGAAGCGCGTGACGGTGGGTGGCGCATCGGGCACGAGCGTGCCGCGCAGCAGGCCGATATGGCCGAGGTAGTGCAGCAGCCCGTGGCGGCCCATCCGGATCAACGACGGATCGGCCATGCCCGCGCCGCCGAGTTCGGTCACGATCGAGATCGCGCCTTGCCGGCGCGCGGCCGACGCCGAATGCACGGGATTCGGCGCGTGCAGCAGCGCATTGTCCAGCCCGAACGCGACCAGCAGCCCGTTGAGCTTCGCGGCTTCGTCGGCGTCGAGCGGATCGATCGCGAGCATGTTGCCGCCCTGGTACAGCAGCGAGCTGCCGCCCGAGTGCAGGTCGACCAGATACTCCGCGCGCGACAGAAGCGCGTGCTCGATGTAGTGGGCGATCATCTGCGTCGGCGTGCCGGTCGGATCACCGGGGAAACTGCGGTTCAGGTTGCCTTCGTCGAGCGGCGACACGCGCAGGCCGGCATCCGCCGCCGGGAAATTCGCCATCGGCAGCAGGATCAGCTGCCCGCTGACCATCTCGGGCTCGATCTCGCGCATCAGTTGCGACACGATGATCTGGCCTTCGTACTCGTCGCCGTGATTGCCGGCCATCACGAGCGCGACGGGGCCGTCGCCGTTGCGGATCGACGCGATCGGGATCGGTAGCCAGCCGTACGCCGAGCGGTGGACGGAATGCGGCAGCCGCAGGTAGCCCGCGTGCTTGCCTTGTGCGTCGAGATCGATTTCGCAGTGGATGGGATTGCGGTGCGAGGAAGAGGCGGTCATGGCGGCATCGTTCGATGAACGGAATTCGCCATCTTATCGGGAAACGACCGCCGCGCGCCGGGCCCGACGCGTGCAACGCCGAACACCATCAACCGGCACGCGCATGGATCATGCGTACGGCGCGTTGCACAGCCGATACGCGAGGCCCCGTGCGATGTTGCAGCGATGAACGCATGCCGGCAGGTCGGCCGGCTGCATTCGGGCGGGATGTTTCGCGCCGGCCCCTTGCCGCGACAGGGCCGGCGCGCGCAACCGCGTTACCGGCCCGATGTTTCAGCTTCGAGACGTCCTTCTTCCCACAGCGCCCAGAAACGGCTGCCGGCGCGATACGGATTCCCGCGGCGTGCGCCGTGATCGGCGATGCCCTGGCGAAATGCGCCGTACAGCGTCAGCGGCGGATTGTCGACGCATCGGGCCTCGCGGGCGGCCGGCATGCGGCTTTCGGACACGAGCCGGCGGATCAGCGATTCGCCGTCGATCACGTCCAGTGCGTCGATGGTTTCGCTGCGGCTGAGGACTTCGACGGTATTCATGTTGGGTCTCCCTGACAACCTGTTTCCCTGACAGGGAGCAATAAGAGTGCCAGGCTTGAAACGCCTTGCGCTGCGTCGATCGTGCCGGCTTCTGCAGCCAACGTGACGGGTGGCGGGCGGCGATGTTACGGAACACGTCACGTGACACGCGAACGCGCGACGACACGTGCGGCCACGCAAAGCGTTGCGGAATTGAATCGTCGGGAGGAGGCGGAGGCGGGGGAAAGCGGGTGGCGCAGCCGGGTCAGCTCGCGGTGACCGGCGTGACCCGGCTGCTGCCGCTCGAATAGAAACGATAGATGCCCTTGCCTGCGGACTTCGCGTCGTACAGCGCGCTGTCGGCCTGCCGGATCAGTTCGTCGGGAGAGCCGTGCCCGTCGTCGAGCGCGATGCCGATGCTGATCCCGAGGCTCACGGTCTCGCCGATCGACAGCGTGTACGGCGCCGAGATCTGCCGGATGATGCGCGCGGCGAGGAGCGAGCACGTGTGCATCGTCGTATCGTCGATCGCGACCACGAACTCGTCGCCGCCGATGCGGGCCGCCAGCTCGCCGGACGACAGCGTCTTGCCGAGCCGCACGGCGACCTGCGTGAGCACGTCGTCACCGGCCTGGTGACCGAACCGGTCGTTGATCGCCTTGAAGCCGTCGAGGTCGAGATACATGACGGCGAGCGCGGGGCCCGGCGCGCGCGGCCGGCGCGCGAGCATCCGCTTGAGCTCGGCATGCAGTTCATGACGGTTCGGCAAGCCCGTCAGCGCATCGTGCCGCGCGAGATGCCGGATGTGCTGCTCGGTCCGGCGCCGCGCTGTGACATCCTCGACGATGATCACCGCGTTGCCGTCGGGCACGCGGTGGCGCGTCAGTTCGAGCTGGCGGCCGTCGGCGAGCACGACGTCGAGCGGCGCGGGTTCGTCGCAGGCCAGCCAGAGTTCGCACTGCGCGGCGAGAATGGCGCCGCCGGGATCGGTCGCGTCGTTCGCGCCGAGCGCCGCGACGACGGCGGGCAACGGCGTATCGAGCATGATTTCGCGCGGCGAGCCGAACAGTTGCGCGGTGCGCCGGTTCGCGACGATCACGCGGCGCTCGCCGTCGATCATGCACAGGCCGTGCGGCATGTAAGTGAGCGCGGCGTCGAAGCGCGCGACGAGTTCGGCGTTGCGCTGGCGCGCGGCGATCAGCGCGACGAGCACGCGATAGTGACGCTGGACGACCGTGCGCATCGCGGCGAGATAGATCGCGAGCGGCGGCAGCAGCAGCCACGCGCCCGACCGGTGGGCCAGCAGCGCACCGACGCCGATCGGCAGCACGCCGAGCGCGACCTGCATCATCGCGAGCCGCGGCAGCGCCGAATTGCGCGACGCGATTCCGCCGAACACGCCGCCCGCGACCATCACCGACAGCGTGCCGAGCTCGACGTCGACGGCCTGCACGCAGCCCATCACGCCGAGGCCGAGCACGAAGCACGCGACGAGCGACACAGGCGCATAGCGCAACGCCCAGTATTCGGCACGGTCGTCGCCGGCGTTGCGTTGAACGGTGTACGCGCGCGCGATCGAGAGCCGCGTGATGAGGAGGCCGACGTCGGCGATCAGCCACGCGAGGCACCACAGCTGCTGCAGCCGGATCAGCGCGACGGCCGCGACGAAGCCGCTCGCGAGCCCGGAGAGCGCCATCGGTCGGACGTCTTCGAACAGCGTAACGAGCATCGACGGGCGCAGCGCGGCCGTCACACGGTGGTTGCCGGAGGGGGGAGTGGCGAGAACGGAGTGCAGGAGAGATGCCCTGACTGCCATGGTTGTTAACCTCGACACGATGTCGCGTGATGTCGCGATGGCTGGCGGCGCCCGCACGGCACATGGCGGGCGCCCGGCCAGGCCGGATGCGCACGACATTACCATGAAACGCGGGCGGCGCGGATAGCCCGGGTGGATGCCCGGGGAGGCCAGCGGCACCGCTCGCCGCGCCGGCCACTCGTCGTAAACCACGCCCGCGAATGGCTTGCGCATTCGCCGGCGCCGGGGCAGCATCGTGGCGAACGGAATGCAGCTCGGCGACCCGCAGGAGACCGGTCACCGTGCACGGCGGGCCGCTGCAAACGGGCGCGCGACGCGGTCGAATCGACACCCGCGACCGGCTGCCGCAGCCCGGCTGAATACCGTTATAAGAAATTCAATAAGTATTTCATGCGAGAAATACTATAGGCGATATATCTAAAACAATGCCAGAATGCGCGCCGCTCCGAACGTCGCGACACCCGATCGCCGTCCGAGCCGCATCAGGAGGTTCCCCCCAAATGAAAAACCACGGCCTGTCACGGCGGGGTTTTCTGAAAGCCAGCGTGCTGGCGGGTGTCGCGGTGTATGTCGCGCCCCTGGGCAGCCGCGCATTCGCGGCGCTCTTCGAAGAAAAACTCCTCACCCCCGTCAAATGGGATAGCGTCACCGGCATCCCCCAATTCCGCATCGACGGCATCGCGAAGGTCACCGGCTCGAAAGTGTTCGCCCGGGACGTGCGCGCCGCCGACATGCCGCACTGGCCGCAGCAGCAGTCGCATGCGCTGATCCTGCGCGTCACGCAGGCCGACCGCACCTACGAAGGCTTCGACCTGTCGCTGCTCGGCGACGACCTGAAGCCGGACCGCGTGGTCACGGCCGACGATCTCGTGCGCGACGGCGTCGCGTTCCCGACGTTCTACGGCGACGACATGCTGCTGCCGGCCGGCAAGACGCCCGCGTATCTCGGCCATGCGGTCGCGATCCTCATCTATCACGACTTCGCGCGCTTCCGCTTCGCGAAGAACGCGCTCAAGTTCCGCGACGACGTGATCCGCTACGGCGCGGTCACGGGCCCGCTCGAGCGCGATCCGTGGGGCACCTTCCGCTATGTGCGCGTGGGCGGCAAGACGGCCTATGACGACGACGTCTATTCGAGCCTGAAGGACGCGCCGATCTTCCCGAGCATGATGCGCAAGCACCTGCCGGTGTGGCCGGACGGCAAGGAGCACGGCAAGCTCGACGAGCAGGGCATGTTCCTCGCCGGGCAGATCGCCAGCGAGCTCGACCATCCGTCGGCCGACTGGCTCGTGTTCGACCGCGAGTACAACACGCAGTCGGTCGACACGTCCGCGCTCGAACCGGACAACGCGAACTGCTGGTACGACACCCCGACGCAGTCGCTGCATCTCGTCGTGCCGACCCAGTCGCCGCTCGAAGTGGCGGAGAACGCGGCCGCGATGGTCGCGAAGTGCCGCTTCCCGGTGAAGAAGCTGTTCGTGCATCCGTGCTACACGGTCGGCTACGGTTCCAAGGATCACTTCAACGTGCCGTTCTACGGCCTCGTCTGCGCGCTGTACGCGGACGGCCGCCCGGTGCGTTTCGCGAACGACCGCTACGAGCAGTTCCAGACGTCGCTGAAGCGTCACGCGTTCAAGATGCATTACCGGATCGCGGTGGACCGCAACACGGGCCTGCTGCAGTCGTTCAAGGGCGACTTCGAGGCGAACGGCGGCGGGCGCTCGAACTTCTCGCCGTCGGTGGCGATGGTGGGCGCGACGGCCGCGCAATCGATCTATTACTTCCCGAAGAGCGACCTGGCCGCGGTCGCGATCGCGTCGCGCGCGATCGATGCCGGTTCCGCACGCGGCTACGGCACGCTGCAGAGCATGGCGGCGACCGAGATGGCGGTCGACGAGATCGCCGCGCAGCTGAACATCGACCCGATCGATTTCCGCCTGCGCAACGCGCTGCGCTCGGGGATGAAGAACACGCAGGGGGCGATTCCCGCCGGCGCGCTGCGCGTCGACGAGGTGCTCGAGCGCTCGAAGCAGCATCCGCTGTGGACGCGCCGCGCCGCGCGCAAGGCCGAATACGAGGCCGCGCATCCGGGCAAGCGCTACGGCGTCGGCTTCGCGTGCGTGCAGAAGGATTTCGGCACGGGCGCGGAAGCGTCGTTCGCGAAGGTCGAATTCGACGAGAACGGCAAGGTCTCGCTGCAGCACACGGCGGCCGAGATCGGCACCGGGATGTCGACGTCGCAGGCCGTCGCGGTCGCGAAATGGCTGGGCCGTCCGGCAACTGACGTGCGCGTGGCCGTGACCGAATGGCCGGACCTGCCGGTCGAGACCAGCGGCGATCCGTACCTCATGTCGCAGGCCGACCAGGATCGCCTGAGCGCGAACCCGCGCTGGTCGCCGAGCTATGCGTCGCCGTCGAGCGCGACGAACTCCGCGTACTACTTCACGCACAGCACGCGCGAAGCCGCGCGCGCGGTGTTCCGCTACGGCCTGTGGCCGGCGGCGATGTCGATCTGGACGCGCGGCCTCGGCGGCGGCCAGGCCGCGCCGTACACGATCCGCATCGAGGACGCGCGCTGGGTCGACGGCAAGCTGACCGCCGACGGCCTCGAGCCGCTGTCGTTCGAGCAGCTCGCGAAGCAGGCCCATGCGCTCGGCCTGCCGACCGGCGCCGTCGTGCACGTGTTCAACCGCTGGCAGTGGGCCGACGCCGAGTTCGAAGTGGGCGGCACGGTCGAGCGCCTGCCGATCGACGGGCTGTCGCTGCGTGTCGGCGCACCGAAGACGGGCGACAACGGCCCGGTGCCCGGCACCGCCGCACCGGCCGGCGCGACCACGATGCGCGGCACGCTGGCGCCGACCGCGAACGGCTACCGCGTGCTGGATCGCAAGCGCGTGTTCATTCCGCCGACGAGCCGCAACAACGCGGCCGTCACGTACTACACGGCAGTCGGCACGCTGGTCGAGCTGGCCGTGCACGAAGCGACCGGCAAGGTCGAGCTGCTCACGCACCACTCGATCATGGAATGCGGCAACCAGATTTCGCCGCAGCTCGTGTCGGGCCAGTTGCAGGGTGGTCTCGCGATGGGGATCGGCCACGCGCTGCACGAGTACCTGCCGCTCTATGAAGACGGCCCCGGCAACGGCACGTGGAACTTCAACCGTTACCAGCTGCCGCGCGCGTCCGACGTCGCCGTCTGGACGCAGACGGGCGACGTGCTGCCGCCGCTGTCCGAGACCGATCCGCCGAAGGGCGTCGCCGAAGTGGTGATGATTCCCGTCGTCGGCGCGATCGTGAACGGCATCGCGCACGCGATCGGCCATCGTTTCACCGACCTGCCGGTGACCCCGCAAAAGATTCAGGAGGTGCTCGCATGACGACCGCCCAAACCGCGGCTACGGCCGCGAGCGCCAGCGCCGCTGCGACCGGCGCTTCCGCGCCGAGCGCGGCTTCGGCCGCACCGGCATCGGCCCCGGCCGCGGCCGTGCCGGCTTCGGCACCGGCTGCCGTCGAGCGTCCGCTCGTCCGGTTCCAGTCGAAACCGCTGTCGATCAATATCAACGGCAAGTCCGTCGGCCCGATGCAGGTGCCGGAAGGGCTGATGATGATCGAGTTCCTGCACGAATACGCGGGCCTCACCGGTTCGCGGCTCGGCTGCGGGCAGGGCATCTGCCACGCGTGCGTCGTGATCGTCGACAAGCCGGACGGCACGAGCGAGGAAATGCGCACCTGCATCACCGGCGCGCACTTCTTCCACGGCCGCTCGATCCGCACGATCGAAGGCCACGCGAAGCGCAACGAAGCGGGCGAAGTGGTCGAGCTGTCGCCGATCCAGCAGAAGTTCCTCGAGCACTTCAGCTTCCAGTGCGGCTACTGCACGCCGGGCTTCGTCAACGCGGCGACCGTGCTGATCGAACGCCTGAAGCGCGAGCCGATCGCGAAGGCCGACGTCGAGCGCACGATCACCGAGGCGCTCGATGCGCACCTCTGCCGCTGCACGGGCTATGTCCGCTACTACGAAGCCGTCAAGGACGTGGTGCTGACGACGCCGGGACTCGTGAAGGACGCCGCATGAAACGCACATTCGCTCATCGTGTCGCGCGGGCTGCGGGCTTGCCCGCGCTCGCGGCCGCCTGCGCGTTGCTGCTCGCCGCATGCGGCGGCCACGACGCACCGGCCTCGAACGCGGCTTCCGGCGCACCGGGTGCCGACCCGATCGCGCGCGGCCGCTACCTCGTCAAGGCCGCCGACTGCGCGGCGTGCCACACCGCGAAGGACGGCGCACCGTTCGCCGGCGGCGCGCCCCTCGAATCGCCGTTCGGCACGTTCTACGGCTCGAACATCACGCCCGACAAGGATCACGGGATCGGCAGCTGGAGCGCGGACGATTTCTACGCCGCGCTGCATGACGGCAAGGCGCCGGGCAAGCGCCTGTATCCGTCGATGCCGTACACGTCGTACCGTCAGCTCACGCGCGCCGATTCCGACGCGATGTACGCGTACCTGAAGACCGTCAAGCCGGTCGCCCTGGAAAACCGCGAGCACGAGCTGAAGTTCCCGTACAACCTGCGTTTCGGGATGGTCTTCTGGGACATGGTGTTCCTGAAGGACAGCCTGCCCGATGCGTCGACCGGCCAGTCCGCCGACTGGCAGCGCGGCCGCTATCTGGCGGGTGCGCTCGGCCATTGCGCGGAATGCCATACGCCGCGCGCGTTCACGGGCCAGCTCGACAGCGCGAAGCCGTTCGCCGGCGCCGCGCTCGGCCGCGTGGCCGCGCCCGACATCACGCCGGCCGGTCTCGCCGCGCGCGGCTGGACGGGCGCCGACCTGCAGACGTTCTTCGGCGTCGGCATCGCGCCGCAAGGCTCGGCGTTCGGCGAGATGTACCCGGTCGTGCATCTGAGCACCCAGACCATGACGAAGGACGACCTGCGCGCGCTGTCCGTGTACCTGCTCGGCGATACGCCGCCCGCGCCGCAACCGGTGAAGCCGGTGTCGGCCGACGCCGCGCAGCTCGCGGCCGGCCGCTCGGTGTATCTCGCGGTCTGCGCGGGTTGCCACGGCTTCAACGGTGAAGGCAAGCCGCACGTGGCGGTGCCGATGAACGGCAATTCGACGGTGCGCCAGGGCGACCCGCGCAACCTGCTGGTCGCGATGCTCGACGGCATCGGCGAGCAGAAGTTTGCCGGGTTCGAGAACCTGCAGCCGATGCCCGGTTTCGCGCACACGCTGAGCGACGACGAACTCGCGCAGCTCGCGAACTACCTGCGTGCGACGTGGGGCGGCCAGCCCGCGAGCGTCACGCCGGCCGACGTGAAGGCCATGCGTTAAGTCGTGCCGCAGGGCGGGGCGTCGCGCGGGAGTCAGCCGGTTTCCGGTGCTCGCGCGCGACGCGTCGTCCGATTTTTTCGGCGGCGCTTCAGTAGCCGCTGCCGCCTCCGCCTCCGCTGCCTCCCGAGCCGCTACCGCCATACCGGCTCATGCCCGGTCCCTGCGCAGGGCCACTCCCCGATGACATGCATCCCGCCGACAGCACGAGCACCAGCGCGGCGATCAGCGCCGCGGCCCACCTTGCCGATTTCATGTCCGCCTCCTTGCCACGCGCGGGACGCTGGAAAGGCCGGTTCGCTTGAACCGCGCGTCTGCGTGCTGACGGAACATGAAACGTTTCGGGCGGGCCGCTTATTCCATGATTTTTTGTCGATGATCGGGCGAGAAAGGGCTGGATCGGCGCCGTTGCGCGACGCCTTGGTACACTCCGGCACGCCGCCATTCCGATTCCGACGACAAAAACATGAGTGCCACCGTTGAACGTCCGACGTCGCGTCCGTCCCATTCCGTCGTGCTCGGCTGCGTGTCATTTGCCGTCGGCGGCCCGCTGGTCACCTCGCTCGTCTGGCCGGCCGTGACGCTGGTCATGGGGTCGTTGCTCGACGGCCCGTCGTGGGAGCGACTGAATGTCAGCGCCGGCATGGTGCCGATCATCTTCTTCGGATCGTTCCTGCTGGGCTTTTTCCTGCCGGCGGCCGTGGCAGGCGGCATCATGGGTGCGATCGGCACGCGAATCCGGCGGCGCTGGTTCGTGCTGCTGGGGATGGTGGTCGGTGCTGGCGCGGCGCTCGGCTTCGTCGAAATCGTGAATGGCCTGGCGAAGAGCGACACGTCCCGCTCCCTCACGGCGGGCGCCACGCTCAATGCGATCGTGGCGTCGGCGCTGATGTCGCACTGGCTGCATCGCCGGCTCGAACGTCGGCGTTGAACGCGAAGCGGTATGTGATCGGCCGCCTGCGTGTCGATCGCTTGCGCGCATCGTACGAATCAGGCGGCGCCGCGCAGCCGCTTCTGCGGCCTGCGGGCTGCCATGCTGTGCCTGAAGCGGAGGCCGCCGTCGCGGCGGCCCGCGATCAACGATAGACGAGATCGGCGCGGCGGTTCTGTGCCCACGCATCCTCGTCGTGGCCGAGCGCGACCGGCTTTTCCTTGCCGAGGCTGACCGCCTCGAGTTGCGTGGCCGGCACGCCGAGCGTTTCGAGCCCGCTCATCACGGCCTGCGAACGGCGTTGGCCGAGCGCGAGGTTGTATTCGGACGTGCCGCGTTCGTCGGTGTTGCCCTGGATCAGCACGTGCCGCGCCGGATGGCTGCGCAGATAGTCGGCATGCGCCTGCAGCAGCGACTGGAATTCGGGCTTGACGGAGTACTGGTCGAAATCGAAGTAGATGCTGCGCTTCGCGAGCGGGCTGTTCGGATTATCGAGATCGTCGGCCGTCACCGTTGCGACGGCTTCGCTCGAGGGTGTCGGCGCCGTGCCGGCATTCTCGGGCGTCTTCGCCGCATGGTGGCAGCCGGCCAGCAGCACGAAGGTTGCCAGGACCGCAAATCGGTTCGTTTTGCTCATCGTTCGTCTCCAGCGGTTGACTGCGTTGAACGCGTGGGGCGTGCGACCGGCACGCCCGTATCCGGCCGGCATGGCGCGAAAGGCCCGGCACGCACGACGTGAAGCACGTTCGTAAGCCGGTGGTGCGCCATATGAAAGAGTGTCGCGACCGGAACGCCAAATCTCGGCGTCGCTGCAAACAGATTAGGAAAAATGTCACAGCGTGACCAGTTTCTCCGCATTTTTTTGCGCCGATGCGACAGTCCGGGCGGCATTCTTGCTGCCGTGCGGGCGTCGTCACAGTGAAAAGACCGCGCACGGGCGCGGCCTTTTCGGTTCGGGGCATGACGATCGGGCGGTGCTGGAACGCCTGCCTGATACGTCCGTCGGCGCAGCCGCGTTGCGCTGCACCGCTCCGTCTTGCATCGTCAGAACTTGTGCCGCAGCCCCAGTGCGACGACGACCTGGTTGCTGTTCGCCGACGGCGTCAGCGTCCAGACGGTCGCGTTGAATGCGGGATGGCCGTTGCCGCCGCTCACGCTCTGGTAGACGCCTTCGAGATACGCATCGGTGCGCTTCGACAGCGCATAGTCGGCCTGCGCCACGACCTGGTTCCATTTCGGGCGCGTCTGGCCGGTGCGCGTGTCGAAGCGGCCCATCGTGTACGTGTAGGCGGCCGAGAGGCTCAACGCCCGCGTGACGACGTAGCGCCCGTCGATCGAGAAGTTGTCGAACACCAGCGATTCGCCCTTCAGCGGCGCGATGCCGCCGCCCTGGAGCACGCCCGTCACGCCGTCGGTGGTCGAGTGCGACCACGCGGCGCCGACCGAATGCGGCCCGAATGCATAGCGGCCGGCCGCGGCCCAGATCTGCTGGTTGCCGCCGGTGATCGTCGCCGAGCCGTCGACCGTGCTGAGCGCGCCGTTCGGGTTCGGCGCATTGCGGTCGCGGCTGATCTTCAGGTAGCCGGCGCCGAGCTTCAGCGGCCCGTTCGCGTACGACACGCCCGTGCTCCATGCCGCGTTATTGGAGAACTGTCCGGCCGTGTTCGAGAACCCGAACATCGCGCCGAACGTCAGCCCGCGGTACGTCGGGCTCGTGTACTTCACCGCGTGGTTGATGCGGAGGTTGCGGTTCGAATCGTCGTTGTCGTACGGATGCACCGCGAGGTTGCCGCCCCAGCCGGGGCCGGACGCGCCGAGCGGCGTCACGAAATCGAGGATCAGGTCGTACTGGCGGCCGAACGTGAGCGTGCCGGCCGTTTTCGAGCTCAGGCCGATCCATGCCTGGCGGCCGAACAGGTCGACGCCTTTCTGCGACAGTGCGCCGGTGGTGCCCGAGAAGCCGTTCTCGAGCGTGAAGACCGCGGCCGTCCCGCCGCCCAGATCCTCGCGGCCGCGCAGCCCCCAGCGCGACGCGTTCAGTGCGCCGCTCGTCATCGCGACGGCACCGCTGCCCGGCGAGCCGGCGCCGTGCGTGCGCTGGTTGGTCGCATAGGTGATCGACGTGTCGATCAGGCCGTACAGCGTCACGCTGCTCTGTGCGTGTACCCCGCCCGATGCGAGGGCGGTCAGGCAGCTGGCAATGGCGGTCCCCGCGAGTCGAGTGCTGGCGTGCTGGTTCATCTTGTAGGAATGCATAGGAGTTTTTATCGTTTTTCCGGCCCGGCGGCCGGCGGATCGAGCGGCCATTATTGGAGATCGTATGGCGGTCGATTAAGGCGTTGCACAGGAAAGGTCCTCTGCAAAATCGCGTGGAATCGCGGCGAAGTGGGGGCGCAGAGAGGGTCAAGCGGCGGCCGCGTATTGACGCGACCGCGATGTGGGGGGGAGTGTGCGCGAGGGGCCGGCGCACGAAGCCCGGCCCCGCGCCCGTCAATGCGGCATCACGAGGCGCGGATCGATATACGCGTCGATGTCCTGCGACTGCTTGTATACGCCGTTGCGCACGTTGAACGCATTCGCGTTGCGCGTCGAGCCGTAGATCGAGTCGAGCCCGTCGCCCTTGCGGAACGCGCGCTTCGCGGCGGCTTCGTCGAGCAGGTGCGTCCCCTTCAGCAGCGGGAGGTATTGCTCCGGCGCAAGCCCGACGCGTGCGGACATGATCCGGACCGCGTCGGCCTGCGTTTTCGGATCGTTGATGTAGGCGACGCAGCGGTACCAGACCTTGATCACCTTGGCCCAGTCGGCGCGGCGCGCGGCGAGGCTGGCCGGCGCGACCGTAATCGCGTCGTAGATCAGCCCCGGCGCGTCCGCCGACGTGAAGATCGCACGTGCGCCCGGTGCGCGCTTCAACGCCTCGCCCGCGTTCGGCTGCCAGGCGGCCACCGCGGCGATGTCCGTCGACGAGCCGAGCACTTGGGGCAGTTCGTTGGTTTTCGCATTCACGAGCGTCACGTCGCCGTCCTTCAGCCCGTGCTTCTGCAGCGCGGTTTCGAGCAGCAGGTGATCGACGAGGCCGAGTTCGACGCCGACCTTCTTGCCCTTCAGCGCCTCGACGCTGCGCAGCGGCGGCTTGGCGACGATCATGTCGTTGCCGGCGGAATAGTCGGTGAGCAGGATCATCACGTTCTTCGCGCCGGCCGAGCCCGTGACGAGCGCGTCGCCGTTCGTCGCCGCGACCGCGTCGAGCTTGCCTGCCGAAAACGCGTCGAGCGATGCCGAGTAATCGAACCATTCGAAATCGACGTCGACACCGGCTTCCTTGAACCAGCCTTTGTCGAGTGCGACCTGGAACGCGACCCAGCCGGGCCAGTCGCTGTAGCCGATCTTGAGCGGCGCTGCCGCGTGCGCGGCGGGCGTCATGAGGAGCGTGGCGGCCGCGGCGGCGGCGCCCAAGGCATGACGGACGGAACGGCGGGACAGCAGGCGGCGGAGCACCAGGGCGGGGCGGGTCATCGTTTTCTCCAGGAGACCGGGATCGGGATCGTCGATACGGACCGTGCTCGTGCGCGGTCCGGCCGCGTGGCCGGTTCCTGCGGATGCGGAACGAATGAAGCGGCCACGGAGAGGCGCGACGGCCGTTGCCATCGCCAATCTCCCGGGCTTTTGTCCCGCCGTGTAGCGCGTGCGCGTCCGGTCTCGCGATCGGACGCACCCGCGCCGGGCTGCTCTCGGACCAGACGTTCGATGAACCGGAACCCTAGCACCCCTAAGATGCGACGCCGCCGCACCTCTCGGCGTCATGCCGAGCGAGAAGCGTGCCAACGGCACGCGGCGGGGCGGCTCAGGGGCGGCGCGACCTGCGCTGCAGTTCGATGAAGCGGGCGGAGAAGAGCGCGCTCAGCGCGCGCCGGAGCAGGTCGAGCTTGTTCATGAGGTGTCGCGTATCGAGTGAAGGTGCATGCATCGAGCAATGCCCATGCCATCGCCGGTCGTGTCGTGCAGGCCGGCTCGGCGCGCACTGCGCCGGTGCGGCCGCGCGTTCGCATGGTGCGCGGCACGCCCGCCGCGAGGGCGGCGATCCGCATCCGGTGCGGTGTCCGTCAGCGCGCGCACGCCGGAAAGCCGCGTGGCACGGCGATTCCTCGCACGCTGGCACGCAACTCGCTTATTCCGTGCCCGAGAGGTGCGAAGCAATTTGCATCATCTTCAGGATCGCTAGGGTTCCGGTCGTGCGGCGTTCGCGCCGCGCGATGGCTGGTCCGAGAGCAATCCGGTCTTGTCTTCTCCTCGCTTCGAGGAAACGGCGAGGCTCCACGGAGGGATAAAAGCCCGGGAGGTCGCGATGTCGTTCGGTCGCCCTCTCACGCCTTTTGTCCAACCGACCACGGAGCCGCCATGTCGCCGCGCCCCCAAGCCGTCCTTGCCCCGCCGCCACACGTCGTGTGGGAAACGCTCATTCCCGCCGGAACCCATTGGTCCGGCATCCTGCGCCGCGGTCTCGCGCTGCGTGTCGTCGATGTCGACGGCGGTGCGAATCTGTCCGCCGTGTTTCATCGCCAGGAAGATCCGCTCGAACGCTACAACATGGCCGACACGCTGAAGGCGCAGCACACCGCGCATCTCACCCGCGGCCATGCGCTGTACACCGACATGGGGCGTGTGATCGCGTCGATCACGGCCGACACGCTCGGCTGGCACGACCCGCTCGGCGGCGTCGGCGATGCGCGGCTGTTCGCGCACAAGTACGGCACGACGTCTTACCAGGCCGATCGCAACGCGATGATCCGCAATGGCCGGGACAGCCTCGTGCTCGAACTCGCGAAATACGGGCTGTCGGCGCGCGACCTCGTCGCGAACGTCAATTTCTTCAGCAAGCTCGACACGCGCGACGACGGCGCGCTCGATTTCGTCGCCGGACATTCGCCGGCCGGCAGCACCGTCGACCTGCGCTTCGAGATGAACACGCTGGCGGCGTTCTCGACCGCGCCGCATCCGCTCGATCCGCACCCCGACTACGCGCCGAAGGCCGTGAAGCTGATCGCGTACCGCGCGTATCCGGCAGACGGGGCCGCGCCCGAAGACGACCCGTGCCGCCGCGCGTGCGCCGAGAACGTGCGCGGCTTCGCCAACACCGATCGCCTGTTTGCGTAAGGAGCGCCGAGCCATGCCGATCATCGAAAGCCGTCTCGACCCGCGCGATGCCATTCACGACACCACATTGAACGCGGGCGAACCGTGGCTGCACGACCTGAAGCGCGGGCAGGTCTTCCGCATCCTCGACCTCGAAGGCAACCAGGCCGTCGACACGCTGTTCTACCGGTCCGACGACCCCGAGGAGCGCTACAGCGCGCAGGACACCATCCGCGCCCAGCGCAACCTGTACCTGAGCGCGGGCAGCGTGCTGCTGTCGAGCCGGGGCAACCCGATGGTGACGATCGTCGCCGATACCTGCGGCCGCCACGACACGCTCGGCGGCGCGTGCGCGGCCGAGAGCAACACCGTGCGCTATGCGCTCGACAAGCGGCACATGCACAACTGCCGCGACAGCTTCCTCAACGCGATCACGCACTGCACGTGCGGCGCGGGCGCGCGGCTCACCAAGCGCGACCTGGTCGGCAACGTCAACTTCTTCATGAACGTGCCCGTCACGCCGCTCGGCGGGCTGACCTTCGAGGACGGCATTTCCGCACCGGGCAAGTACGTCGAGATGCGCGCGGAGATGGACGTCACGGTGCTGATCTCGAACTGCCCGCAGCTCAACAATCCGTGCAACGGGTACAACCCGACGCCGGTGCGCCTCACGATCTGGGAGGCTGAATGAACGACCCCCACGCTCACTATTGTTCGCTGCCCCCCAAGGGGGCGGTTGCCGTCCACGGCCGGCTTTGCAAAGCCGGCCGGCTGCGCGGGCGCGGAGCGATGCTCCGCGAATTCCCCGCTACGCCCCTTGGGGCGGCCCGGCGGGAGGCAACATGAGATTCACGAAAGTCCTCGTCGCGAACCGCGGCGAAATCGCGTGCCGCGTGATCCGCACGCTGAAGCGGCTCGGAATCGCGTCAGTCGCGATCTACTCCGACGCCGATCGCGATGCGCGCCATGTGGCGCTCGCCGACGAAGCCGTGCGGGTCGGCCCCGCGCCGGCGGCGGACAGCTACCTGAACGTCGCGGCGATTCTCGCCGCCGCACGCGAGACGGGCGCGCAAGCCGTGCATCCCGGCTACGGCTTCCTGTCCGAGCACGCCGGTTTCGCCGACGCATGCGAAGCCGCGGGCCTGCGCTTCATCGGGCCGCGCGGCGACCAGATGCGCGCGTTCGGGCTCAAGCACACCGCGCGCGAACTCGCCGCCGCGCAGGGCGTCGCGCTGCTGCCGGGCACGGGCCTGCTCGACGATGCACGGACGGCGCTCGCGGAAGCCGACGCAATCGGCTATCCGGTGATGCTGAAAAGCACCGCGGGCGGCGGCGGGATCGGCATGTCCCTGTGTCGCGACGCCGCGCAGCTCGAAGCGGCGTTCGATTCCGTCGTGCGGCTCGGCGCCGCGAACTTCGCGCATGCGGGCGTGTATCTCGAGAAGTTCGTCGAGCACGCGCGGCACATCGAAGTGCAGATCTTCGGCGACGGCCGTGGCGATGCGATCGCGCTCGGCGAGCGCGATTGCTCGGTGCAGCGCCGCAACCAGAAAGTGATCGAGGAAACGCCTGCACCGGGCCTGACCGCTGAAGAGCGTGCCGCGTTGCACGCGAGCGCGGTGCGGCTTGCCCGTGCGGTCGGCTATGCGTCGGCCGGCACGGTCGAGTTCGTGTTCGACGCGACGACGCGCCAGTTCTATTTCCTCGAGGTGAACACGCGGCTGCAGGTCGAGCATTGCGTGACCGAGGCGGTGACGGGCATCGATCTCGTGGAATGGATGATCCTGCAGGCGGAGGGCGACCTGCCGCCGCTCGACACGCTCGCCGTTGCACCGCGCGGCGCGAGCATCCAGGTGCGGCTGTATGCGGAGGATCCGCACAAGCAGTTCCTGCCGAGCGCGGGACTGCTGACGCACGTCGCGTTTCCGGACGACGTGCGCGTCGACGGATGGATCGAGGCGGGCACCGAGATCAGCGCGTATTACGATCCGCTGCTCGCGAAGCTGATCGTGCATGGCGAGACGCGCCGCGACGCGCTGGCCGCGCTGCAGCGCGCACTGGCGCGCACGGAACTGTACGGCATCGAAACCAACCTCGACTATCTGCGCGCGATTGCCGGTTCGGACACGTTCGCGCGCGGCGCGTCGACGACCGCCTTCCTGTCGCGCTTCGCGTTCGCACCGCACACGATCGACGTGCTCGACGGCGGCGTGCAGACCACCGTGCAGCAGGCGCCCGGGCGCATCGGCTACTGGAACGTCGGCGTGCCGCCGTCCGGGCCGATGGACGATCGCGCGTTCGCGCTTGCGAACACGCTGCTCGGCAACGCGCGCGACGCGGCGGGGCTGGAATTCACGATGGTCGGCGCGACGCTGCGCTTCAACGCCGACACGCTCTTCGTGCTCGGCGGCGCACCGCTCGCGGCATCGCTCGATGGCGCACCTGCGCCGTTCTGGCAGGTGCTGCGCGCGCGGCCCGGCGCGGTGCTGAAGCTGGGCGGCGTGACGGGCGCCGGCGTGCGCGCGTGCCTGGCCGTGAAAGGCGGGCTGCAGGTGCCCGACTATCTCGGCAGCAAGGCGACCTTCACGCTCGGCCAGTTCGGCGGCCATGCAGGCCGTGCGCTGCGCAAGGGCGACGTGCTGCATCTGGACGCGGAAGCCGGGCGCGGCGACGCGGGCGCCATGCTGGCCGCGGCGGACATCCCCGCGCTGACGCACGCCTGGACGCTCGGCGTGCTCGACGGCCCGCACGGTGCGCCGGATTTCTTCACGCCGGACGACATCGCGATGCTGTACGGCACGCAGTGGACGGTCCATTACAACTCGAGCCGCACCGGCATCCGGCTGATCGGCCCGAAGCCGCAGTGGGCACGCGCGGACGGCGGCGAAGCCGGCCTGCATCCGTCGAACATCCACGACAACGCGTACGCGATCGGCGCGGTCGATTTCACCGGCGACATGCCGGTGATCCTGGGCCCGGACGGCCCGAGCCTCGGCGGCTTCGTGTGTCCGGTGACGGTCGTGCACGACGAATTGTGGAAGCTCGGGCAACTGCGGCCGGGCGATACGGTGCAGTTCGTGCGCGCCCGTGTGTCGACCAAGCTTTCCGCCGACACGGTGGTTGCGCGCCCGGCACCCACCGGCGTGCCGGACGACTGCGTGCTGCATCGCGACCCGGCGGCCGGCGGCGGCCTCGGCGTCGTCTACCGGCGCTCGGGCGACCGCAACGTGCTGGTGGAATACGGGCCGCTCGTGCTCGACCTGAACCTGCGTTTTCGCGTGCATGCGCTGATGTGCTGGCTCGACGCGCACCGTCTGCCCGGCATGCTCGACCTGACGCCGGGCATCCGTTCGCTGCAGGTGCAGTTCGACGCGCGGACCTTGCCGCTCGACACGCTGCTCGCGCATCTGCAGGCGGCCGAGCGCGAACTGCCGGAAGTCGCCGACATGCGCGTGCCGAACCGCATCGTGCATCTGCCGCTGTCGTGGGACGACCCGTCGACGCGGGTCGCGATCGAGCGCTACATGCAGTCGGTGCGGCCCGACGCGCCGTGGTGCCCGAGCAATATCGAGTTCATCAGGCGGATCAACGGCCTGGCCGGCATCGACGACGTGAAGCGCATCGTGTTCGACGCGCGTTATCTCGTGATGGGGCTCGGCGACGTGTACCTCGGTGCGCCGGTCGCGACGCCGATCGATCCGCGCCACCGGCTCGTCACCACGAAATACAACCCCGCGCGCACCTGGACGCCGGAGAACGCGGTCGGCATCGGCGGCGCGTATCTGTGCGTGTACGGGATGGAGGGGCCGGGCGGGTACCAGTTTGTCGGCCGCACCGTCCAGATGTGGAACCGCCACCGCACCACCCGCGAGTTCGAAGCCGGCAAGCCGTGGCTGCTGCGCTTCTTCGACGAGATTCGCTTCTACGAAGTCAGCGAGGCGGAACTGGCGGAACTGCGCGCGGATTTCGTCGCGGGGCGCGCCGGGCTGAAGATCGAGGAATCGGTGTTCGACCTCGGTGCATACAACCGTTTCCTGCGCGACGAGGCCGATTCGATCGCCGCGTTCAAGACATCGCAGCAAACGGCGTTCGAAGCGGAGCGCGAACGGTGGCGGGTAGCTGGGCATGCCGAATACGTCGGCGACGCGGTGCAGGGCGACGCGGATGCCGCGCGGGAGGCCGGCGCGCTCGCCGACACGCAGCGCGCGATTGCCGCGGACGTGTCGGGCAGCGTATGGAAGGTGCTGGTCGAAGCCGGTGAGCGCGTGACCGAAGGGCAGGTCGTCGCGATCGTCGAGTCGATGAAGATGGAGGTCGCGGTGACGGCGACGGAAGACGGCACGATCGAGACGATCGATTGCGCGCCGGGCGCGGCGGTGGTGGCCGGCCAGCGGCTGATGGTGATGAAGGCGGGCGCCGCCGAGGAGGTCGCATGAGCACGACGGAACGTTCGATCCTGCCGGGCGCCAGCTCGATCGCCGCGCTGCGTGCACGCTATGCGGCGGGCGACCTGACGCCGCACGCGCTCGTTGACGCGATCGCCGCGCATTTCGCCGCGGGCGATCCGCATCATGCGTGGATCCGGCCGCTGACGCATGGCGAGATGACGGCCTACGCCGACGCGCTGGCCGGGCGCGAGCTCGCGTCATTGCCGCTGTACGGCGTGCCGTTCGCGATCAAGGACAACATCGACCTCGCCGGCATCCCGACGACGGCAGCCTGCCCGGCCTACGCGTACACGCCGGCGCGCAGCGCGCCCGTCGTCGAGCAGCTGATCGCGGCCGGCGCGATCCCGATCGGCAAGACCAACCTGGACCAGTTCGCGACCGGGTTGTCGGGCCAGCGCTCGCCGTATGGCGCGTGCCGCAATGCGCTCGATCCGCGTTATGCATCGGGCGGGTCGAGCTCCGGGTCGGCGGTGGCCGTGGCGCTCGGCGTCGCGTCGTTCTCGCTGGGTACCGACACGGCCGGCTCCGGGCGCGTGCCGGCCGCGTTCCACGGGCTCGTCGGGCTCAAGCCGACCAAGGGCGTATTGAGCACGCTCGGTGTCGTGCCGGCCTGCCGGTCGCTCGATTGCGTGTCGGTGTTCGCGCAGTCGGCGGCCGACGCGCGCACGGTGTTCGCCGCCGCGCACGGCGTGACCGACGGCGATCCGTACGGACGCGTATGGCAACCGCTGCTGGGCGCGGACGGGCTCCGCGCGCAACCGGCGCGACCGTTCGGGCAGTTGCGCTTCGGTACGCCGCGCGCCGATCAGCTGCAATTCTTCGGTGACGAGTCGTATGGCGCGGCTTGGCGCGCCGCGCTCGAACGCTTGCGTGCGACCGGGGCGCGGATCGTCGAGATCGATTTCAGCGCGTTCCTGGCTGCCGCGCGGCTGCTGTACGAAGGCCCGTGGGTCGCCGAACGGCTCGCCGCGATCGGCGCGTTCGCCGCGCGGGAACCGGACGCGCTACATCCGGTGATTCGCGAAATCGTCGGTGGCGCGGCGCGCTTCAGCGCGGCCGATGCGTTCGCCGCATTCGACACGCTCGCGACATTGCGCGTCGAGGCCGGTCGCGCATGGGACGGACTGGACGCGATCGTCATGCCGACTTCGGCGACGACAGCGACCATCGGCGAACTCGAAGCCGACCCGATCGGCGTCAATTCGCGTTTTGGGTACTACACGAACTTCGTCAACCTGCTCGACCTGTCGGCGATCGCGGTGCCCGCCGGTCGCTGCGAAACCGGGCGGCATGCCGGGCTGCCGTTCGGCATCACGTTCGTCGGGCGAGCGCACGACGACGCGCGGCTGCTTGATCTTGCGCAGGCGTGGGGTGACGCGGAGGAACGTGGCCGCGGCGAGGGTGGCGGCCTGCAGACGGACGTCGCCGGCGACACGGGTGCAACAACAGCACCGGTGCCCGGCGCGTCATCCGGCGTCGTGCGCGTGGCTGTCGTCGGCGCGCATCTGCGCGGTGAGCCGCTCAACTGGCAGCTCACCCAGCGAGGCGGGCATTTCGTCGCCGCGACGACGACGGCGCCCGCCTATCGTCTCTACGCGCTGTCCGCGGCGGCATCCGGCGGCGTCGCCAAGCCGGGCCTCGTGCGTGTGCCGGACGGCGGCGCGTCGATCGCGGTCGAGCTCTGGGAGATGCCGGTCGACGCTTACGGCAGCTTCGTCGCCGGCATTGGCGGCCCGCTCGGCATCGGCACGCTGGCGCTCGCGGACGGCGCTCGGGTCCAGGGTTTCCTGTGCGAAAGCGCGGCGCTGGCCGGCGCGCAGGACATCACGCACTTCGGCGGCTGGCGTGCCTACCGTGCGAGCGCCGCGACCGGCGCACGCGCATTGCAATGAACGTCCGGTCGCGCGGCGCTCCGGCATGCGCGCGACCGGCACCTGAAACGATACGGAGATTTTCATGCCAATGACCCGCAACACGACCGGATGGCTTGCCGTGCGCCGCGAGCTGACGACCCGCGGAAAATGGACGCTCGGCGTGGCCTCCTTCCTGCTGCCATTCGCCGTCTGGTGCCTGATCAGCTATGTGCCGTTCATCTGGCATCCGCAAATGCGCGTCACGAATCCGGGTAGCGTCGACTATTTCCAGACCGGCATGCAGATCGATCGCGACGTGTTCGACGACGAACTCGCCCATGCGCGAGCGACCCACGCGGCCGTGCCCGAAGGCGTGCGCGCGAACCCGGTGTACCTGCCCGCGCCGCACCAGGTGCTGCGCGCGTTCTACACGGCGTTCACGACCCCGCCGGCATCCCGCGACGGCGTGTGGCTGCACGAGAGCCTGTGGCACAGCATCCGGATCATCTTCTGGGGCTTCGTGATCTCGTCCGCGATCGGCGTGCCGCTCGGCATCGTCTGCGGCACCTTCAGCGTGCTCGCGCGGCTGCAGGAACCGTTCCTGGAGTTCTTCCGCTACCTGCCCGCACCGGCGTTCGGCGCGCTGATGGTCGCGATCCTCGGCATCTACGATGCGCCGAAGGTCGCGATCATCGTGATCGGGACGCTGTTCCAGCAGGTGCTGATCATCGCGAACACGACGCGCAAGCTCGAGTACGGGCTGTTCGAGGCCGCGATGACACTCGGCACGAAGAAGCTGAAGCTGCTCACGCACGTCGTGATTCCCGGCGTGCTGCCGGACCTGTATCGCGACCAGCGCATCCTGCTCGGCTGGGCGTGGACCTACCTGATCGTCGCCGAACTCGTCGGCACGAGCTCGGGCATCACCTGGTACATCAGCCAGCAGGCGCGCTACCAGCATTTCGACAACGTGTATGCGGCGATCCTGATGATCGGGATCATCGGCCTCGGCACCGACATCGTGCTCGGGCTGCTCGGCCGCCGGCTGTTTCCGTGGGATCGCACGCTGAACGCGTGACGCCCGTTGACGCCCACCCATCGACCGATTTCCGCGGAGACCATCATGCAGAACCCGCAAGCCGTTCCCGATTACCTGATGCAGTCCGACGCGGTGCGCGAGCGCTTCGCGCGCCTGAAAACCCGCGACGTGATACTCGACGTGCGTCATGTCGGCAAGCGTTTCGCGACACCGCAGGGCGAGTGCACCGCACTTGACGACATCAGTTTCCGTACCTACCGGCGCGAATTCGTGTGCGTGATCGGCCCGTCCGGCTGCGGCAAGTCGACGCTGATCCGCATCCTGGCCGGGCTCGACGCACAGACGAGCGGCGAGGTGCTGCTCGACGGCAAGCCCGTGCAGGGGCCGGGCGCCGATCGCGGGATGGTGTTCCAGGGCTATACGCTGTTTCCGTGGCTCACCGTGAAGAAGAACGTGATGTTCGGACTCCGGATGAACGGAAGCAGCAGCGGCCAGGCCGAGCGCGAAGCGCTGCAGTGGCTCGATCTGGTCGGGCTGACGCGTTTCGCGGATGTCTATCCGCACCAGTTGTCGGGCGGGATGAAGCAGCGCGTGGCGATTGCCCGCGCGCTCGCGAACCGGCCGCGCATCCTGCTGATGGACGAGCCGTTCGGCGCGCTCGACGCGCAGACGCGGGCGCGGATGCAGACGCACCTGCTCGACATCTGGCGCAACATCGACGTGACGATCCTGTTCATCACGCACGATCTCGACGAGGCGATCTTTCTGGCAGACCGGATTCTCGTGCTGAAGGCGAACCCGGGGGCGGTGCAGGAACTGATCGAGGTGCCCGTGCCACGGCCGCGCGACTATGCGCAGGTCAATACGCCCGAGTTCATCGCGACGAAGGCGCGGCTCGAGGCGCTGATCCATCCGAAGGAGGCGGTGGCCATCGACGACGGCGTGAGGCCGCACATGATCCGCATGACGGATGTGTCGGACAACGTCGAGTAAGCCGTGATGAAAACGGGCGGACGGTTCGCCACGCGTCTAGGCGCGGGCGATCGCCAGCGCCGTCGCGACATCGCCACGGCGATACGCGGCCCGAACGGCCGGCGCGCGGTGCGCCGTTCAGGTTTTCGGCTGATCGCCGGACAGCAGCGCCGTATAACGCCGCTGCATTTCATCGGGTTCGACCGCTTCGATCGTATGCCCGATCAGCCAATCGTAGCCGAACGGGTCGCGAATCTTGCCGGAACGCTCGCCGTAGAACTGGTCCTGGATCGCGCGTGTCAGCTGCGCGCCGGCCGCGATTGCGGCGGCGATCGTCGCGTCGGCGTCGTCGACGTGCAGGTGAAGCGACATCGGCGCCTTGCCATCCGGGTCGAGCGCGAAGATATCGTATTCTGGGAACTCGTCCGAGATCATCAGCGTACATGGCCCGAGCTGCAATTCCGCGTGGCCGATGCGTCCCGACGGCTCGACGAGACGGAATTTCTCCTGCGCGCCGAACGCTTTCGCATAGAACGCGATGGCGTCGTCCGCACGCCTGGCGCGCAAATAGGGAAACACTTCGTGAATCGCCATGGTGCCCTCCGGTTTGGGGGTGTGGGTGTCGGCCGATCCTGTCGGGCCTCGCGGGGCGGGGATTGAGTCCACTGGGGCGGTGGCCGAGGATTTTGTCGTGTGGTGAACGGCTAACACGCTGATTCTACAGACGAAAATCGCGAGTAGGGGAAGGGCGGTGATGCGGCGGCGACGCCTGGCAGGCGGACGGTCTCCGCCCTCTACCGGCCGGTCGTCATCGCGATTCCGCCGCAGGCCGAAAGCGATCCCGATACGCTCCCGGGCTCAGTCCGACCTTCTCCTTGAACAGTCGGCAGAACGAGCTCGTGTCGCTATACCCGACCTGGGCCGTGATCCGCTCGAGGCTGAGATCGCCCGCCTCCAGCAAAGCGCGCGCGGCTTCGATGCGCAGGCTCTGCAAATACCGCAATGGAGACTGATTCAGCGTGGCCTTGAAGCGGCGGATGATCGTGCGCTCGCTCACGCCGAGGTCCTGCGCCATCGCCGACATCTTCACGTCCTTCGTCATGTGCCTCTGCAGCCAATGCTGCGCGCGGTGAACCAGCGAATCGCCATGCGTCTTCTCCGTCAGCAACGGGAGATACGGCAATTGCTTCGTCTGGCTGACGTCGATCAGCATCGTCTTGGCGCACTGCGCGGCAATCACCGCCCCGGAGAAACGCTCGATGACACGGATGGTCTGCAGCAGGTAGGACGCTGACGCGCCCGCACAGATCAGCCGGTCCGCTTCGGTGACGACTGGTTCCAGCTGAAGGTCGACCCGGGGAAACCGGCTGCGAAACGCGTCTGCCAGCCACCACGTGGTCGTCGCGGGCCGTCCGTCCAGAAGGCCGGTGTTGGCCAGCACGAACGTGCCGGTGCAGTTTGCCGCCAGGTAGGCGCCGGCGTGCCATTGCGAAACCAGCCAGTCGCATGCGGCGGATTGTCGTGCCAGCAATTGGTCGAACGCCTTGCCGCTCGCATAGTGCGCACTGGGAATGAAGACCACGTCGAATTGCTCGTGCGGCCGGATCGGCTCCGTGTTCAGCTGTAGCCCGTTGCTTGCCATGACGGGCGCCCCGGTCGGAGAGACGAACCGCCACTCGAACTGCGCATTGCCGTCGCCTCGCTGTCGCCGCACATGCGCGTTCGCAATCTGAAGGATGTCGGCGAACCCGCCCAGGCTGGACGCGTAGCAATCGTCGTACGCAAGGATGGCGGCGCGGGGCATGGTGTGTCGGATATCGCATGTAATGTGTCAGTTTAGCCAATGTCCGGCAATCCGTACTGCGAGGAAACTGTCGGTGTCCGCTGGCGCCAGCGTCGGGCGGCGACCCGATCGTCGACGCGGGCGGCCGTGCAAATGGGGCGGCATCGCATGCTGTCCGGGCCGCGCGAAGGCGAACGAGGCCGGCGCCCGGGAAGCTCGAGCGCCTCCGTTGCGTGGCCGCGTGGGTTTCCATCGGTTTCGCACCGGCGATTCGGCCGTACGGCAGCGCGCGTCGCGGTCGCCGCGCGTTCCCGGCATGCGAAGGCGCCTTCGTCTCAACCTGAACCGAAAACATCATGAAAACCAGGATCACCGAACTCTTCGGCATCGACTATCCGATCATCCAGGGCGGCATGCATCACGTCGGGTACGCGGAGCTGGCGGCGGCCGTCTCCAACGCCGGCGGCCTCGGCATCATTACCGGCCTGACCCAGCGGTCGCCGGCGGATCTGGCTGCCGAAATCCGGCGCTGCCGCGAGATGACCGACAAGCCGTTCGGCGTGAACCTCACCTTCCTGCCGACAGTCACGTCCCCCGACTATCCCGGCTATATCCGGGCGATCGTCGAAGGCGGCGTCAAGATCGTCGAAACGGCCGGCAACAACCCGCAGCCCTACCTGCCCGCGCTCAAGGACGCGCATGTCAAGGTGATCCACAAGTGCACGTCGGTTCGCCATGCGCTCAAGGCCGAGGCCATTGGCTGCGATGCGGTGAGCGTCGATGGATTCGAATGCGGTGGCCATCCGGGCGAGGACGACATTCCGAACTTCATCCTGCTGCCGCGCGCTGCCGACGAGCTCAGGATTCCGTTCGTGGCCTCCGGCGGCATGGCGGACGGGCGCTCGCTGGTGGCGGCACTTTCGCTGGGCGCGGACGGCATCAACATGGGGACGCGCTTCATCGCGACCCGCGAGGCGCCGGTGCACGAGAACGTGAAGCAGGCGCTGGTCGCGGCGACCGAACTGGACACGCGCCTGGTCATGCGTCCGTTGCGCAATACCGAACGCGTGCTGCGCAATGCCGCGGTCGATCGCATCCTCGAAAAGGAACGCACGCTCGGCGCCGATATCCGGTTCGACGATATCGTCGAAGAGGTCGCCGGCGTGTATCCGCGCATCATGAAGGAGGGCGCGCTCGACGCGGGCGCCTGGTCGTGCGGCCTGGTCGTCGGCTTGATCCGCGATATCCCGACCGTGAAGGAACTCGTCGAGCGCATCGTGAGCGAGGCGACGGAGATCATCCGCAGTCGGCTGGCACATATCGCGGTTTGAGCTGCAGGCTGCCCGAATTCCGGCAGCCGCTTGGCGAGCGTGAATTTGCAGCCGTGGTCGACCTTCAGTGGTGAACGGCCGTCTTTGGTTGCAAAACCCTGGTGCGTGTGGCTGTCGACGAAAGTCAACCTGAGCACTCGATCCGTGGGCCGAGCGCGAGTCGCGAGCGTGGCGACGCTCAAGACGGTGATGACGGCTGCACCCAGATATACCGCGAATCCAAAGCATCACAACCTGACCATGGCGATATCGCTGATCGCATCAGAACCGTTTCGTCGCCGACAGCGTCACCCGAGCCGGAATTTTTTCCGCAGGCTCGAATCGACGGGGCCGGCCGGCATGAAGCGCCGCAACTTGCGCAACAGCGACGCCTCGCCGGCCGGCGTGCGTCGCATCCGCCATGCGCCGAGCGCTGCGTCGACGATGGTGGCGGCCACTCCGTCGGGGTGCGGCGCGGCTTTCACGCTGTCGGCGACGGCGCGCGACGCAAGCGTTCGCTCGCGGTCGTACTCGGCGATCGGCGCGCCGGCCTGCGGCGCATTGACGTCCAGGCTGGTCCGTGTAAACGACGGTTCGACCAGCGTCGCGCGAACGCCGAACTGGCGCACCTCGTGATCGAGCGATTCGGTCAACCCCTCCACCGCATGTTTGGATGCCGAATAGAGTCCCATATAAGGCGCCGGCAGGAAGCCGAGCACCGAGCTGACATTGACGATCCGGCCGCGCCGTCGGGCCCGCATGTGCGGAAGCACCGCATGGGTCGTACGCAGGAGGCTGAATACGTTGGTGTCGAACAGGGCCGCTGCCTCGTCCACCGACGTTTCCTCCACCGCGCCGATCAGGCTCATGCCCGCATTGTTCACGAGCACGTCGATACGCGCCGCGCGATCGATGATCGCTTGGATACCCGATTGAACGGACGCGTCGTCACGCACGTCCATCTCGATCAACTCGACGCCGGCGACGGGCGCCGTTCTCGCAATGCTGCGCACGGTGCCGAACACGCGGCACCCGCGTTTGGCGAATCGTTCCGCGGCAACGCGCCCGATGCCCGACGACACGCCGGTCACGACGACAACGGTGGAATTCGACATGGCTGCTTCCTTCGATACGGTGAATGGATCGGCGTAATCAATCGCGCGCGTCGAGCGCGGGCTGAAGTGCGGGCTCGCCCGGCGATGCCGGTTCATGGCCGCCGTGGCGGGCGGCGGCGGACTGACCGGGCCGGATCCTGAACCAGATCGCATACATCGCCGGCAGGAACATCAGCGTGAGGATCGTCCCGGCGAACGTGCCGCCGATCAGCGTGTACGCGAGCGTGCCCCAGAACACCGAATGCGTGAGCGGAATGAACGCGAGCACGGCCGCCATCGCGGTGAGAATCACCGGGCGCGCCCGCTGCACGGTCGCTTCGACAACCGCGTGGAACGGATCCAGCCCCGCCTGTTCGTTCTGGTGAATCTGGCCGATCAGGATCAGCGTGTTGCGCATCAGGATCCCCGACAGCGCGATGAGGCCGACCAGCGCATTGATGCCGAACGGCTGCCGGAACAGGATCAGCGTGGGCACCACGCCGATCAGGCCGAGCGGGCTCGTCATGAACACCATCACCATCGCGGAGATCGAGCGCACCTGGAAGATGATGATCACGAGCGTGACCGCCAGCATGATCGGGAACAGCGGCAGCATCGCCTTCGTGGCCTTGCCGGATTCCTCGATGGAGCCGGCTTCCTCGATTCGATAGCCGCTCGGCAGCGCGGCGATGATCGGCTGAAGCTGCTGCGTGATCGCAGCCGACACGTCCGGCGGCTGCAAGCCTTCGGCGATGTCGCCGCGCACCGTGAGCGTCGGCACGCGATCGCGCCAGCGCATGATCGGCTCTTCCATCCGCACGTCGACCTTGCCGACCTGCGACAGCGGGATGCGCTGGCCGTTCGCGCCGGCGAGCGTGAAGTCGTCGAGCCGTGCCGGGTCGAGCCGCGCGTCGCCGCCCGAGCGTGCGATCACCTGTACGGTCCGGATATCCTCGCGCACCGCGGTGACGGGCACCCCGGTCAGCAGGAACTGCAGCTGCTGCGCGACCGCGCTGGACGTCAACCCGACTGCCTGCAGGCGGTCCTGCTGCAACGTGAAGTGCAGCGTCGGCGCGCGCGTGCCCCAGTCCGCATTGACCGTGCGCATCATCGGGCTGCCGTTCATCACGCGCTCGACATCGGTCGCGATGCCGCGCAGCGTGTCCGGATCGGGGCCCGTGATCCGGTAGGCCACCGGGAACGGTGAATACGGGCCGAACACGAGCTGCGTCACGCGCACGCGCGCTTCGGGCGCGAGGCCGTCGGCGATGGCCCGCCGCAGGCGCGCCTTCAACGCGTCGCGCTCGTCCTGGCTGTCGGTGCGGATCACGATCTTCGCGAACGACGGATCGGGCAGCTCCGGCCCCATCGCCAGATAAAAACGCGGCGCGCCCTGGCCGACGTACGCGGTGACGATCCTCGCTTCCTTCTGCTTCGCGAGCCACGCCTCGACCTTCGACGTGGCGGCGCTCGTTTGCGAAATCGACGTGCCGTACGGCATCTGCACCTCGACCAGCACCTCGGGGCGATCGGAGATCGGGAAAAACTGCTTCTTGACGACCGCCATGCCGAGAATCGCGAGCACGAAGAGGGCGACGACCGACCCGGCGACGAGCCATTTGCGGGCGATCACGCGCGTCAGCAGTTGCCGGAAGCGGTTGTAGCGGGGCGTGTCGTAGATCGCATCGTGACCGCCTTCGAACTTCTTGAAGTTCGGCAGCATCTTCACGCCGAGGTACGGCGTGAACGCGACGGCGACGACCCATGAGGCGATCAGCGCGATCCCGACGATCCAGAACATGTTGCTGGTGTATTCACCCGCGGTGGAGCGCGCGAAGCCGTTCGGCATGAAGCCGACCGCGGTGACCAGCGTGCCGGCCAGCATCGGCGCGGCCGTATGGCTCCACGCATACGCCGACGCGGCCACGCGGTCGTAGCCTTCCTCCATCTTCACGACCATCATTTCGATCGCGATGATCGCGTCGTCGACCAGCAGCCCGAGCGCGAGGATCAGCGAGCCGAGCGTGATGCGGTCGAAGTTCTTGCCGGTGGCGGCCATCACGACGAACACCACGGCCAGCGTCAGCGGCACGGCCGCGGCGACCACGAGGCCCACGCGCCAGCCCATGCTGACGAAGCTCACCAGCATCACGACGAGCAGCGCGGCGAAGAACTTGACCATGAACTCGTCGACGGCCGAGCTGATGTTCACGGACTGGTCGGTGACCTTGGTCAGGCTCATGCCGAGCGGCAGCGCGGCGTTGATCGCGCCGACTTCCCGGTCCAGCGCGCGGCCGAGGTCGAGCCCGTTCCAGCCGTCGCGCATCACGACGCCGAGCAGCAGCGCGGGTTCGCCGTTGTTGCGGATCATGAACGTCGACGGGTCTTCGTAGCCGCGCTCGACGGTCGCGATGTCCGACAGTTTCAGCGTGTGGCCCTGCGCGACGATCGGCGTGTCGCGAATCTTCTGCAGCTTGTCGAATGCGCCTTCCACGCGAATGAAGATCTCCGGCCCGCGCGTCTCGACGGAGCCGGCCGGCGTCAGCGCATTCTGGCCGTTGAGGGCGGCGAACACGTCCTGCGGGCTCACGCCGAGCGTCGCGAGCCGGTCGTGCGACAGCTGCACGTAGATGCGCTCGGCCTGTTCGCCGATGATGTCGACCTTCTTCACGCCGGGCACATGCAGCAGCCGCTGGCGCTGCGTCTCCGCATCGCGCACCAGCAGGCGCTGCGGTTCGCCCTTGGCCTTCAGCGCGAACAGCGCGAACGTGACGTCCGCGTATTCGTCGTTGACCAGCGGGCCGATCACGCCGGCCGGCAGATCGTTCGCCACGTCGCCGATCTTCTTGCGCGCCTGATAGAACTGCTCCTGCACCTCGGACGGCGGCGTGCTGTCGAGCAACGTCAGCGTCGTGAACGCGAGGCCGGGGCGCGTGTAGGTTTCGCTGCGGTCGTACCAGCGCAGCTCCTGCATGCGCTTTTCGATCTTTTCGGCCACCTGGTCGTGCATTTCCTGCGCGGTCGCGCCCGGCCATGCGGTGACGATGGTCATCACCTTGACGGTGAAGGCCGGGTCTTCCGCGCGGCCCAGCTTGAAGAACGACACGAGCCCCGCAAGCGAAATCAGGCAGATCAGGAACAGCGTGATCGCGCGCTCGCGTACCGCGAGCGCCGACAGGTTGAAGCGGCGCTCGCTCACGGCCGTGCTCCTTCGCTCGCGAGCGTGGCGGCCTGCGCGGCCACGCGGACCGCATCGCCGTCATGCAGCAACTGCGCGCCGAGCGCGACGACCCGGTCGCCTTGCTTGAGTGCGCCCGACACGCGTGCGCTGTCGTCATCCACATGCTCGACCGTGACCGGCCGCCATCCCACCTTGGCCGGATCGCCTGCGACGACCCACACGCCGGGCCCTTTGCCTCCGTCCAGCAGCGCGCCGATCGGCACCTGCAGGCCGGCTTGCGGCGTCGCGTGTGCGTCGTCCGGTAGGCGGATCGTGACGGTCGCACCCAGCGGCGCGGCGGCCAGCGTGCCTTGCAGCACGTAGCGCGCTTCGAACGTGCGCGTTCGCGCATCCGCGGTATCGGAGAGCTGCCGCAGCGTCGCGGGGACACGCAAGCCCGGCTTGCCGAACAACTCGGCCTGCGCCACGGAGCCGACCGCGGGGCGCAGGGTTTCCGGCAACTGGATCACGGCTTCCCGGCTGCCGGCGTGCGCGAGCCGCACGACCGGCTGGCCGGCGCTCACGACCTGGCCGGGCTCCGCGAGCGTGTCCATCACGACGCCGTCGCCGTCCGCGACGAGTTGCGCATAGCCGGTCGCATTGCGTGCGACGCCGGCATCGGCCTCGGCGGCGTTCAGCTGGGCTTTCGCGGCATCGGCCGCTGCCTTGACCTGGTCATAGGCCGATGCCGATATCGCGCCGGTGCCGCGCAAGTCACGGTAGCGCGCTTCGTCCTCGGCGGTCTGCCGCGCGCGTGCCCGTGCCGCGGCCACGGCTTCGTCGCGTGCGCGTGCCGCGAGCTTCAGGTCGACGGGATCGATCCGCATCAGCGGCTGGCCGCGCCGGACGGTTTGTCCGGTATCGACGAGCCGCTCCAGCACCTTGCCGGACACCCGGAACCCGAGATCGCTCTGCACGCGTGCGGCGACGGTGCCGGTAAACGAGCGGGACGCGGGCGCGGCTGCCTGAACGATGGCGGTACGCACGAGCGGCGCCTCCGTGCGCGGATCGGAAGGCGCTTTTCCGCTGCAGGCGGCTAGCGCGAGGGGCAGTGCGGAAGCGACTGCGAGGAGAGCGGGGCGACGCCGAACCATGAAAGACCCACAGACGAAGTGATCGGGGCTTTCATTGTGTATCTAGTGACCAAAAGAGTCAATGGTCACAATGGGTTTCGATTCACGGGGCGAGGCTGCGGAGCACCAGGCTCGACAACTGCGCGGGCGCGGCATCGGTCGTGTCGAGGTTGTATTGCAGCAGCAGCGGATTCAGGTATGGCCGCATCACGAGGTAGATCGCCGTCGCGGTTTCGTCCAGCGGCGTCTTGCGCTCGAACTCGCCGCTTTGCCGGCCCGCCTGCAGCACCTCCTGAAGCAGTTGCTGCACGCGCGCCTCATAGGCCTGCACCGACTGCCAGTTGCCGGTGGCGGCCGACGCGGCGATGTCGTACAGCTTGCGGTCGCGGAAGAACAGCCGCAGGCTCGCTTCGGTAAAGACCTTGAACATGCGCCGCAGCTTTTCGGTGGGTCGTTCCGTTTCGGCGACGGCGGTGCGCACGTCGGTTTCGATTTCATGCAGGCAGTTCGCACAGATCATCTCGCCGATCGCCTGTTTCGACTCGAAGAACTTGTAGATATAGGCCTTCGAGAAACCGATGGCCTTCGCGAGGTCGGACACGGTCGTCTTTTCATAGCCGTACCGGCTGAAGTGCTCGGTGGCGGCCGCCACGATCTGGTCCCGCACGTCGTGATCGGCCGGGCCGCGCGCGGGAGCCGGGGAAGCGGTGTTTTCTTTCATGGGTTGCGGCTGGCAAGGATGGACAACGAGTGACTATTTGGTATTATAGTCACCATCTGATCTTGGCTAAAACCGTCATGCTACCGAAACCCATCGTTGCCGCGGTGCTTGCCGCGCTCCTGTCGACGGGATGCGCCGTCGGTCCCGACTACGTGCGGCCGGACATCGCCATGCCGCAGCGCTTCCAGGGCCAGCGCGCCGTGGAGCAGCGGCACGCGGCGGCCGAAGCGGAACTCGCGACGTGGTGGACGGGCTTCGGCGATCCGCAGTTGACCCGGTTCGTCACGCTTGCGCTCGCGCAGAACCTCGATCTCGCGCAGGCCGCGGCACGCGTCACGCAAGCGCGTGCCGGGCTCGGTGCGGCCAATGCAGCGCTGTTGCCTTCGGGCACTGTGACCGGTCAAGCCGCGCGCGTCTACCAGTCGGTCGAAACGCCGTTGGGGCGCGTGCTGAACTCGACGCCCGGTTTCGACCGTCACGGCAACGACTACGAGGCCGATTTCACCGCGAGCTGGGAACTGGATGTGTTCGGCGGGTTGCGCCGCGGGCGGGAGGCGGCGCTCGCCGACTATCAGGCCTCCGAGGCGGCGGCGGTCGCCACGCGCCTTGCCGTGGCCGCGCAGACGGCGGACATCTACATCACGATTCGCGGGTTGCAGGGCCGGCTGAAGGTCGCGCGGCATCAGGTGCAGACCGAACAGGATCTGTTGTCGACCATCAATCTGCTGTATGGAAAGGGGCTCGCGGCGGAGCTTCAGGTTAGGCAGGCCGAAGGTGCGCTCGCTCAGGTCCGCGCAACGGTGCCGGTACTCGAAGCGGCGCTGGACACGGCGATGAATGCGCTCGACGTGATGCTCGGCTCGCAACCCGGTACGTATCGCGCGGAATTGCTCGACGGCGGCGAGGTGCCGGTCGCACCGCGGATCGCGGCGACGGGAACGCCCGGCGAACTCCTCAGGCGGCGGCCCGACCTGATCGTCGCCGAGCGGCGCCTCGCGGCGTCGAACGCGCGCATCGGCGTGGCCATTGCCGAGTATTACCCGAAGTTCTCGCTGAGCGGGCTGATCGGCAGCGCGACGACGATGGGCGCGGGCAACCTGTTTGCCGGCGGCGCGAACCAGGCTGCCGGCGTGCTCGGCCTGCGCTGGCGTTTGTTCGACTTCGGGCGCATCAATGCGCAGATCGCGCAGGCCAAAGGGCAGGATGCCGAAATGCTGGCTGCGTATCGGCTCGCGGCGCTGCACGCCACCGAGGACGTCGAGAACGCGTTCTCCGCGCTCGTCAGGCGCGACGAGCAGGCGGCGGTTCTCGCCGATGGCGTGGATTCGCTCGGCCGCGCACGGGCTGCGTCGTTCGCTGCGTATCAGAAGGGCGTCGTCAGCCTGATCGAGGTGTTGCAGGCGGACGAAAGCCTGCTGCGCGCATCGGACGAGCGCGTGCAGGCGAAAACCGAAGCGGCTCGGGCGTCGGTGGCTGCGTTCAAGGCGCTCGGTGGTGGATGGCAAGGGACGGCGTCCGAAGCCGTTGCGAGTCGATAGCGCGGTTGTACGTGCCGATGGCTTGCCACGTCCTGAATGACCTTGAATCGGTCCAGCTCGCGCATCGTCATCGTGATCCGCTCCGTTGCAGCCATCGAAGCCTCCGGCGCCGGACACCCGGCGGCCGGCCAGCTTACGCGGCCCGAAAGCGGCCATTTCAATCTAGCCGCTACAAACAATGTCATACCCGGATTCAGATGTCGTAGTGCCAGCTAAATACAGATGTCGCATGTTTCATCGGCCTTTCCATCCTTCAGTGTTGAAGTGCCGAGCCTGAGGCGGCAGGGCGCTTACGCTCACCCGCGGGCCTTGGCAGACCGCCGCTCAGTTTCTGCTTTTGACGCAACTTCCAGAATCGCGGCTTCCATGTCAGTCACCGTGAACCGGCGAGGTTTCTTCGTGCCGGGTTGCGCTTCATTTGCCCGCACCGGCAGCCCCCGATGCGTTCGCGACGGCGCAGTGCCGATCCGCCGGCTGTCGCGCTGCGCCTGAAACGCTTGTGCCACCTGCAACGCATGGCTCAGGCGCTTGTGATCCACGATCGCGCCTTGATCCACCTCGGCCAGCCGATCGTAGGATTGTGCCGACAGTAGCTGGCCAGCCGCCCGAAGCTCGATGCGTCCGTCCGGGTACTCCCACACCTCGATGTCACGATGTATCCACGCCCGATTCCCCGGCGTATCGTCCAGCAGATAGAGCACCCGGTCGTACTGCACCGTCAGCGCCTTCGTGACCCGGCGTGTCTCGCGCCAGGTCAGCAGCAGATCCAGATCCTCGTCGGACCGCAGCGGTCGATGCGCATCAAAGCCGCTCTTCGGTGGCTTCGCGAAGCGCTCGTTATACATGGCCATGAAGGAGGGCGCGTAAGCGTTCGCGTCGGCCACCGTGCTGATGCCGCGCAGTCTCAACTCCTTGACGAACCGATCCTGCAGCGTCAAGTGCGCTCGCTCGACACGTCCCTTGGCCGAGCTGCTGTTCGCGCAGAACGTGTCAATGTTCAGCTCGTACATCGCCCGACCGAAGTGCGTCACGCTTTGGCCTGTCTTGCTGGCGCTCGTATTGCGGAACACGCTGTACTTGTCGCTGTAGAACGCCACCGGCTTGCCGTAGCGCTCCAGATACGCTCGCGTGGCCTCGAAGTAGCTGAACGTCGACTCGGTCTGCGTGAAGTGCAGCATCATCAGCCGGCTCGTCGCGTCGTCCACGTACACCAGCAGCGTGCAGGCCGGCGCCCGTTCCTCGAACCACCGATGATCGCAACCATCGATCTGGATCAGTTCACCCAGACACGCCCGGCGCGCTCGCGGCTGATAAACCTTCGGCGGACGCTGCCGACGTGGAATCCACAAGCCAGCGTCCGTCATCAGCTTCCTGACCGTTTCCTTGGCCAGCCGAATGCCATGGCATTCCCACAGCTTCTCGCAGGCCAACGTCGGCCCGAAATCGGCGTAACGCTCTCGAATAGTGGTCAAGGCGCGTAACGCTAGTCCTTCGTCGAGCTTGCGGTTGCCTGGCCGGCCACGACGGCCCGAAGCAACGCCGCTAGGTCCATGCTCTCGATATCGGATGACCAGCCTTTCCACCTGTCGCACGCTCAGTCCCAGCCGTTCGGCCGCACGTCCGGGCTTCAGGCCCGTGTCCACCACGGCCTGGATTACCTTGAGTCGATCAAGCTCTCGCATCGTCAGTGTCACCAATCCGGCTGGCTGCATGGTCGGCTCCGCGCTCGCTCAACGAGCCGTCCAGCATGCCAGCAGTCAAAAACCCGACATCTGTAAATAGCCAGAACACGACATTAGGATATGGCTGCTACAACCAAATCCGACGATAATTCACGTTATGTCAAATATTGTGTCGACACGGACGGTCACTTCCAAGGCTTGTTGCTCACGTCCGAACGTGGACAGTCGCCACAGCGGTCTGGTCGCGGCGACCTCCTTTCCTGTAGGCCACCTAGGCGGAACTGTCTTTCCGATACAAGGCGCGATACTCCTGCAGGACCTGAAAATCCTCGTCATCCTCGCTCAACCGGAAGTCGTCCAGGAGTGTGCCGCGCTCATCCCAGCTTTTCTCCCACAGGGTGATCCCATATTCGTATTCGCCGTCCTCGGCAAGCTGGCCATTCTTGTGCCATTCACGTGCACGTCCATGGAGTACGCCCTTGAAGAACGTCGCTTCTCGCATCGGCCGTCCCGGTTCGTACCACTCTTTCGTCGTCCCCCACTGCAAGCCCTGGCGGATTTCCGTTTCCGATTTTTCCCATCCATCTCTGAGCGTATAAGAAACGCCGGAAAAAGGCTCGCCATCGAGATAATAGAGACCATCTCCGGGATACTCGAGTTGACTGGAAAGAATGCGTTGCATCAGAAAGTACCTCTTAGTCGGTTAGAGCAATAATGCCGTCAGTAATTGGCTTGCAGTTGTCGCATCGAGGCATAGGCTCGCCAGCGTCTGCCTTGTCCATTTCCGTGCGAACATTATAGACAGCCAACTCATTCAGTTGGGCACCAGGCCGTGCCTCCAACGCCTGGTTGGCCGCCTGCACTTCGGAGTGCGAACCCGGGATGCCTTTGTTTCGCGTCCACCCAGGATTGTTCGGATATGGGGAAGGGCTTTTTTCCTCGTTGGCGATCGCGACTTTCTCGGTCTGCTCCTTGAGCGGTGAACGCAACCCGCGCGGGCGCTTCCCGGTGTTCTGTCCATAGTAGATGGCGCCCGTTGTCAAATCCTTCACAACAGAAAGACACGGCCCCATCGTCGTGTCACCGGTCTTCAAGACAGTCCCGTCGTCAAGAGTGACCGTTCGATCACCTCGAGCATTGGCATCTTTCATCTTCTGCCAGGCGGCTTGTGCGAGCGCCCCAAGCTCTTGCCGAAGTTCGTCAAGGTTGTGCTCGCCGTGCGCGGGCGCGTCGTGTGCTTTCTCGGTCTCCGAACCCTTTTTCTTGTTGTCTGCGACTTCTTCGCCGAGGCTGGATCCGCAACCACTTTCCGCCAACCCCAGAACGTCCACCCGGACAACCGGATTTGCCGTATACGCATATAAATTGATGCCACCGGCCTGACCGGCGGGATCCGACTGCAGATAGCGCCCGAGTGTCGGGCTGTACGACCGAAACCGATTGGAATGTATGCCGGTTTCGACATCATGGTAGTGACCCGGAAAGCGGAGATCGTAGTCGATCAAGCTTTCGCTCGATACGGAAATGGCGCCGTATGGATCGATATCGTCGGGTTTCCAGACGACACCACGCTCCTGGTTCGTGATCAGGTCGGGCAGTCCAACCTGATTGTGTTGCAGAAAATATGCGATTCCGCTACCCGGCTCAGCATCCGCTGATTCGTAGTCGATGAGCATGAACGGGACATAGGCCGTTTCGCTTGGGTATACGTAAAGTCGCAGGCGCCCGTCGGGCCTTCTCTCGGCTACAAGGCGGTCATCGTCCCAAAAGAAGTCAGTGCGCTGTTCACCGATGGACTTGTAGATGCGGCGACACAGTCCGTCATATTCTGCGGTCCAGGAATTTTGTTGATCGCTCCAATCGACCGCTACCAGCAAGTCCATGCTGTCATAGCGGTAGACAGTACGACGGTCATCGCCGGTAATGTTTTCGGCAAGATGATTTCGGTCGGTATAGCGAAATATGCTCGTCGCCGCTGCCGAGAGTCGGTTGCCCTCGGTATAGCGCATCCACGCACATGTCGGCGATGACAGAAGATTCCCCCCCGCGTCATACTGGAAGCGCCGCGTGGGAAATCCGTCGCGAGTTTCGCCAATCAAGCGGTGCGCGGCATCGTATTGATACTCGGTTGTGCCCGTTGCGCTATCGGTTGCGCTCCGCAGTTCCCCCGTTGCACTGTATGCATACGTCACACAATGAACGGACTCAGGTTGATCGGAGACCCACCTGGTTCGTCCGATACACCAACCGTTCGCGTCGAAGGTATAGAGGATATTTGTGCCGTTGCCCAGGCATAGCAGGACCTGTCCATCGCGTGAACGCACAAGACGGTGGCTACCGCCCACTGGCGTATGAATGAGTATTTCGCCATGACCGACAGATTCATAACGAACGGTATATCGATCAAGATAGGTGGTACTGGCTAGCGATTTTTTGACGTAACCGTGTTCGACACCCAAGCCATCGCGTTTATCCGAAGTGCGCCGGCCCTGTGAGTCATAGGTTAATTTGACGTCGAACCTGTTCGTCGAGGCCTTGGTAATATTCGCGCGCGAATCGTACTGGTAGAAATGTGTGGCACCACTCGATAGCACTCGCTTGCTGTGCAGGCCATTGTCGCCAATCTCAAAATGGAGCAGTAGATTGCCGGACCCATCCCGCTTTTCGATCAATCGATCGCCGGTGTCATATTTATAGGTTTCGCGCAATACACCGTGCCGCGTTACGCTTTGAATTCGACCTTTGAAATCGTAGCGGTAGGCGCTCTCATTGCCATTCGCGTCGACTATCGCAGCGACCTCCTCCTTGGCTGTATACCTGTACCTGACTGCATTGCCCGCCGGTCCTGTCTCGCTTTCACGCAAGTTCCAGGACGTGACGTTGTAACGATATTCGCGCCCGTCTCTGTCTCGCAGTCGCACGAGATTCCCCGCAGCATCGTATTGAAGGCGCTCTGTATGTCCGTACATGTCAGTGCGGCTGACGATGTGCCCGGCTGGATCGCACTGCTCGGTCGGCGATGATGTAACACGTGCGACTGGAAAAACCGTTGTTGAAAAGCTGTCGATCTCCAGTGGCAGGAGTAATCGATCTGCCATTTCGGATGGTCGAACCCAGCCATACAACAGTCCCATCGGTGTGGCGGGAACCCGATGCGTCAGGGGATTTGGCAAGGCTGGCACTTCTTCCCTCGTAGGCCAACTGTTTCCCCAGCGATCCAGCCGCCCGGTGTTTGCTCCGCGCTGGTCGTAAAGCCAGCGCATCGTGCGTCCACCGGAATCAATCTCGCACAGAATTCGACCGTCGCCACCGGTTACGCGCTCGGTCGTTCCGCCATACGGGTCGATGATCCGTGTCACCGTACGCGATCGGTCGTACAGGAAAGACCACTTGCCTCCGTCGGCACGCGTCACTACGGTGCGGCCCGGTTGGTACTCGAGCGCGACATGCCACAATCCGTCCTGTCCCCTGCTTTCGATACATCGGCTCTCGTCGTCGTACTTGTAGTGGAACGAGTAACCGTTCGCATCCGTCTCTCGGGTCATTCTTCCGCGGGTGTCATAGCCGTAAGACATTTCCGCGCCGAGCGGATCGGTCGCTACCTCCAGGCATCCGTATGCGTTGTAATGATAGTGAGCAATGCACTGCCTCTTCCCCTGCGGCGGTGTGACGTAAATCGCCGAGACATGACCGGAATCGTTGTAGTGAATTTCAATCGTCCGTCGAAGGTGGCCGCGTCCGGCTTCCTGGATGATGTGTATCAGTGAGCCGCTTTCGTCATACACAAGCCTGAATCCGAATTCCGGTTTGACATGATTCACGAGCCGGGCAACATGAACGTCTTTATCCGTAAGCTCGAAAGTCATTTTTCCGAGCCGCGTATGACGGATCACGAAGCGGCGTTCATCGCACTGCTCCAGTTCATAACCGGCAACGCATCCTTCATAACGACCGGCGCCGTTCCGAGGAAATGGATGCTCCCGGTTGCGCGCATCGACATAAATGGCGCGCGTTCGCAGAAGACGCAACTCGTGTTGGAAAACGTGTCGAAAACCAAAGCCAATCGGACTGTCTTGTTTGTGCCAGCCGCTGCAGTAGTAGCGCTCCCACTTGAATGCAGGCGCCTCTCGCGTTTTGTAATCGATGAATTCGTTTTCCGCCGTACCCCTGACAACATCGACGGGATGTCCGTCGGTGCACGGGCTGACTTCTTTCTGTCTGTTCGCAACCCGTGCCTTGACCTTCTTCCCGATCCCGTGCTTCGCCCCGTGCCACATCATCTGCGAGTCCGGCAGCGGAAATCCGCCGATCAGTACCGTCGGATCCCCAGCGAGCAGCGTCCCCATACTTGGCTCGATACCGGGATCCTTGCCCATCAGGTTGCTGAGCGCCATGAACGCGAGATCGGCCGCAGTTTGTGCGGCCATCATCGCTGCTGCTGCGATTTCTCCTTGCGATGCGTCATCGGCAGCAGTCGCTACCCCGGACGCTGGCCCGACCGCGGCGTTACCAACCGACCATGCCTTCCCTGCCCGTCCCAACGTCTTCGCCCTGCTGGTCACTTGGGCAGCCTCGCTCGCCACCTCCTCGCCTTTCTCCGCAGCGCTCGCCGCTTCACCACCCGAGTGCCCGACATGCCCCATCGGATTGCAGTGGCGCGTCATGTCGATTCCCATGCGCGCAGCACGCATTCCGCCGATGAACGTGTTGCTCGATCCAGTCTGAATATCGAAGAAAGGCGTTATCCCGCCACACGTCGGCGCGATACCGATATCCAGCACGCGTGCCGCAGGAATCCCCCCAATCAGCACGCTCAAACATCCGCTACCGATCGTCGCCCCGACGCTCGGCAACGGAAAACCGCTGCTTGGCGGATGACTATGCGCATGCGGCGTACCGAGATGCGGAACACCGATGGTGGCCGCCGGCATCCCCGGCATCTTGTCGAGCAGCGGGATCTGCGCAATGCCGGTGTTGAGTAACTGCGACGGCATGCCCTGCAACGACGCGAGCGAGTTCACGGCTTCGCTGACGTGGTGAAGCGTGCCGCCTTCCGACGAGAAGGTCTCCTTGAACAGATCGAACGTCGACTTGACCGTACCGAGCAGCGAATCGCACGCGGTGTCGGCCTTCGACTCGGATTGCGATGCATGGCTCTCCGCAGGCGCCGATGCGCGCGTCAGCCGGGTTTCAAATTCACTCATTGGCGCGCCCGTTCGTACCCGGCGATCGCATCGTGTACCGTCGGCGCGACCACTCCACGGAGGCGAGTCATGTAAAGCGGATCCTTCTCCAGCTCATACGCCCTCGCCTCGGTTTTCAGGCCGGCGTTCCCGTAGAGCGAAACGAGTCGATCGAGGAGGGAAATGCGCTGTCGTTCGCAGCCGAACTTTTCGCACAATCCCTTCGCGGCAATCCAGCTTTTCGCGGCTTCCGCCGCCTGGCCACATGCCAGCAGCGCGACACCGCCTTTCTCCATCGCCTCGATCTTCGTATGCACGAGCATCAGCCTGCCGGCGGCACCGCTCGCGAGATCAAAATAAGTCGCCGCCTTCGCATGCTCGCCGAGCGTGTTGCAACAGCTACCCGTGGCCATCAGCGCATTCAGCACGACCAGCAGGTTCCGACCATCGAGCGCAGCCGGCAGCGCGCGCATGTACCAGTCCTTCGCATCGCGCGGCGACCCGTGGCGCAACGCTACATCGCCGAGGCCGTGCAATGCCACTGCGCAGCCTGTCGCATCCTTGCGCTCGGCGTGGAAGGAAAAGAGCGCGTAGTACTTGCGCTGCGCTTCGGGCAATCGGCCATGCGCAAGATCGATCCCTGCGATTTGCAGCAAGGCCCCCATGCGCTGCTCGATCGGATGCACCGCGTCGTTCGCGATGTCGACCAGATGACGGGTCGCTTTTTCGGACGAGAAATCTACCGGCAAGATCAGCACGTGCTCGGCCTTCTTCTCGCGAGCGAGCGGAATCAGGCACGGATGCTTCCGGTCGTCGCGGATGCAGAACCGATGCCCTTCCATCCACTCTTCAAAGCCGTTCAGCGCCAGGCATTGCAGCACCAGCTTTGCAAAGCCGCCGAAATCGCCCATCGGTGACGGCAACCATGCCCATACGACCTTGGTGCCTTCCGGCATCAGCGTGTGAACATGCGTGACGGCATCGCGCAGCCGTGCCGCCGGCGCACGCCTCGGGTCGGTGCAGGTCAGCGGCAACGGTGGCCAGCTTGTTTCGCCACGTTCAATGCGTGCGCTGCTTGCGTCGTCGATCTGACGTGCAAGTGCTTCCATGCACGTCTGCAGATACGCGTCGGCAGAGTCGCAAGGAAACGGAAAATTCAGGAAAACGGCATCGCCGAGTCGTTCGTCGAGCGACTGCATCATCTTGAGAACTGGCACGAGGTCGTTGTCGGTTGCCTCGATCAACAGCGTGGGATCATCGGGCTGATCGATGAACGCTTCGAGCGACGATTCGATGGCGGAGAATTCACGATGCATGACGTCAGGCAGCCTTCTCAGTTCAGGCGAACGTAACGGCTGCGCACGACGGTGTCCGCTTCGGTCCGGATATCGACACCGCCTCGCCCGCCCTCCAGTTCGAGGGTCTGCGCGCTCAGCCGCAGCTTGCCGGCGACTTCGATATTCACGTTCCGGTTCAGCAGCGTCACGACCGGCCCATCCGGAGAAGCACGCACCTGCAGCAGCGGACAGCCAGATGCATCCGCGATCTGCACGCACTTGTCGGTTTCAAGCGAAAGTGCCATCGCGGGTTCGACCGCTGGTTCGACCGGTTCACCGTGCCCTTTGCGCGTGAGAAGACCGGCGATCAGGTACTCCGGCCAGTTCGCAGGAGATTGCAGCAGCACGCGATCGCCGATGTGGGGCTTGATGCCGTCCACGCATTCGAGCCAGCGTTCGCACGTGGTGTCGTCCTGCACAACCCACTTCACACGAATGAGCCCCATCGCGTCGGGATGATGCGTATCGGTCACTTCGCCGATCATCGTCGACGATTCGCGACGTTCGTCGGGCGGTGTACGCTCCGGCGTCGCATCGTTGGCGAACAACCGGCGCAACGCCTCGACTGTTTCGGCTTCGAGGGCTTCGTCGACCATCACCTGATCCGATTCGTTGTCCATCGAATGTCTCCCATGCTTCGAATGCAATCGTGTGACCGGCAGGCGCCGGTCGAAATCAATTGATGTGGGCAATCGTCCCCTGGATCGTCACGCCCGATCCGTCGAGCGTGATCGAGCCGCCACCGGTCGCCAGAACGATCCTCGTCGCGTTGACGTTGACGGTGCAACTGGCCTTGCCGTTGTCGATGTTGACAGTCGGTGCCTGAAGATTTGCCGTCGACTTGCCGGAAAGATTGAGATCGTTCTCGCCGTAAATCGTCACGCCAGGTGCGTAGCCCGCAATGTTGACGCCCTTGCCGTATCCGGCGATGGCCACACCGCCACCCTGGCCGCTGATCCCGACACCGGTATCGCCTCCGGTTCCGCCGATGGAGACGCCGACGTTGTCCTTGTTGATCGACACGCCACTCTTTCCTGAACCCATGTCGATGTATTGGCCGGCCGCCAATGAAGCGACTTTGTTAACGTCCACGGAATGGTTTCCGGCATTGACCTTCGTCGCATACGACCCGGTGCCGACGACATGCGTGCTGTTCCCCTCGACGAAGACGTCGTGCGTGCCGGCGATCACCGCCAGGTTGTGATTCCCCTTGGTCACGGTATGCGAACTGTTGCCATCGACCGACACGCTGCGATTCCCCGTCACCCCATGCGTCTCGTTCGCCCCAATCTGCGCGACCCGGTTCTGCCCGATATTCACCGTCTCGTTCTGCCCCACGCTCCGTTGCCGGTTGTTCTTCACCTGCATCGTTTCGTCGTTCCCGACCGTATGCGTATGGTTGTTCCCGACGGAAAGCGAATGATCGAGCTCCGTCTCCGCATCGAAATTCCTTTCCGCGTGCATCCACAGTTGCTCGGCGCCCTTCTTGTCCTCGAACCGGAACGCATTCGCATGGTCGGTCGTCCCGCCCGGCGAAGAGCGTGACAACAGCCCGCTCTGCGTCGCACTGCCCGGCAGCCCCCACGGCGGCATCTTCTCGCCGTTGAAAACCCGTCCGGTGACGATCGGCTCATCCGGATCGCCGTTCAGAAAATCCACGACGACCTCATCACCCACCCGCGGAATCTGCACGCCCCCGAACCCACCCCCGGCCCACGGACTCGACACCCGCACCCAGCACGACGAATCCTGATTGCTCTGCCCGTATCGATCCCAGCGGAACTGCAGCTTCACGCGCCCGTACTGGTCGGTCCAGATTTCCTCCCCCGGCGGCCCGACGACGGTGGCCGTCTGCGGCCCGTTGGTGCGCGGCCGCGGCGTCTCGCGCGGCGACCGGTAAGGCAGGCTCGACGGCTGCACGAGCATCATCGTCTGATGCACGACGGCCTCCGCGCCCTGGTCGCTCGCATACGCGTTCTCCTGAAAGCGGTACTGGCAGCGCACGATCAGGTATTCGCGGTTCTGGTCCGCCCGCGGGCAATGTTCGAGCGTGAACAGATAACCGGGCGCGACACCGCGCACATCGGTATCGGCGCTCGCCCGTTCATGTTCGGCCTGCTGTTCCTCGAGCCGCACGCGGCTGTAATGCGCACCGGGCGCATCGTCGCGATACCCCCCCGGCCACTCGAACGAAGCGAAACTGTCGTGATCGTGCCCACGCGGATCGACTTTCTGCGACGAAAGATCCGCGCGCGGCTTCGTATAGTCATAGTCGGTGGTCTGGTGCCGGCCGACGCTCACCGCCTGCGCGGGCAGCCAGCCGTCGATATGCTCCTCGTCGGCGATCGCGGTGCGGTCGCGCGCGATGTACGGAATCGTCTCGTAGCCGGGCAGCACGGTATGCGACGACATCGCGTCGCCGAGCATCAGCGTATGCGTGTCCTCCGCATGCCGGAACCAGAAGTAGATCCCCTCGAACTCCATCAGCCGCGACACGAACGCGGCATCGGTCTCGTTGTACTGCACGCAATAGTCGCGCGGCACATACGATTCGGCGAGGTGGTTCTCGATCGGAAAGCCGTACGTCGACAGCACCTCCTGCACGATCTCGGGCACGGTCTTGTTCTGGAAGATCCGGCAATCGGAGCGGCGCGTCGCGAGCCAAAGCCATGGGCGCACGATCAGCTCGTAGCCGTAGTAGCGCTCGGCGCGCCGGCCGGAAAGCGATGCGCGCGCAACGATCCCGTTCAGGTAGCGGGTCGACCGGTCCTGCTGTTCGATCCGGACCGTCACGGGCTTGCCGAGCATGTCCTTCAGCGACAGGCTGTGACTGTCGGCGAGCGCCTCGATCCGGAATTCGAACAGGCGGCCGAGCTCGTCGCTGCCGTCGAGCGTATGGAACTTGAGGCCGTCGCCGTGCGGGCTGTCGAGTGTGAATACGCGATTCAAGTCGTTTCCTCCTCGTCGAACCGGTACGTGAATTCGCCGTCGGCGGCGCTCAGTTCGATCGACGACAGCGTGCGGCCCTCGAGCGTGGCCTGCAGGATCGCGCGGCCGATGCGCGGCATCACGGTGTGCGTGAGGATCGCGTCGACCATCCGGCCGCCGGATTCGATCGTCCGGCAACGCTCGACGACCAGCGCGGTCGCCGCTTCGGTGCAGCGCAGCCGGATGCCGTGGTGCGCGTCGATCCGCTGCTCGATCCGCCGCAACTGCAATGCGACGATCCGCGCGAGCGTCGCGTCGGTGAGCGGGTAGTACGGCACGACGGTCAACCGCCCGAGCAGCGCGGCAGGAAACACGTCGAGCAGCGGCGCGCGCAGCGCATCGGCGAGCGTCTGCACGTCGGGCAGGCGCTCGGGGTCGCGACACAGCTGCATCACACGATCGGCACCGACGTTCGACGTCAGCAGGATCACCGTGTGGCGGAAATCGATGTCGCGCCCCTCGCCATCCTCCATCCAGCCCTTGTCGAATACCTGGAAGAAAATCTCGTGCACGTCGCGGTGCGCCTTCTCGATCTCGTCGAGCAGCACGACGCTGTACGGGCGGCGGCGCACGGCTTCGGTGAGCACGCCGCCCTGCCCGTAGCCCACGTAGCCGGGCGGCGCGCCCTTCAGTGTCGACACCGTATGCGCCTCCTGGAATTCGCTCATGTTGATCGTGATCGCGTTGTGTTCGCCGCCGTACAGCGTGTCGGCCAGCGCGAGCGCGGTCTCGGTCTTGCCGACGCCGGACGGCCCGCACAGCAGGAACACGCCATGCGGTTTCTTCGGATCGTCCAGCTTGGCGCGCGCGGTCTGGATGCGCTCGGCAATCAGCTCGACCGCGTGCTGCTGGCCGACGACGCGCTCGCCGAGCGTATCGGCGAGCTTCAGCACGGCCTGCGTTTCGTCGCGGACCATGCGGCCGAGCGGAATGCCGGTCCAGTCGGCCACGACGGCGGCCACCGCGTGTGGGTCGACGGCGGGCAGCACGAGCGGCGCATCGCCCTGCAGGTCGGCCAGCGCCTGCTGGGCAGCCGAGAGACGGTTTTGCGCCGCGGCTCGTGCATCCGCATCGAGTGCGTGGGACGGATCGTCGTCGAGCAGCAGCGCACGGGCATCGACGATCGCGGTCAATGCGTCGCGTTCGGTTTGCCAGCGTGTGTCGAGCCGGTCGAGTTCGGTTCGGGCGGTAGCAATGTCGTGCTCGATCGCGTCGCGCCGCGCCGTATCACCGGTGCCGAGCGCGCATTCGCGCCCGATCCGCTCCTGTTCGACGCGCAGGCTGTCGATGCGGCGGCGTGCATCTTCGATCGGCGCGGGTACCGCGTGCTGGCTGACGGCGATGCGCGCGCAGGCCGTATCGAGCAGGCTGATCGCCTTGTCCGGCAACTGGCGGGCGGGAATGTAACGGTGCGACAGCGTGACGGCGGCCTCCAGCGCATCGTCGAGCACGAGCACGCGGTGGTGGGCCTCGAGCTTCCCGGCCAACCCGCGCAGCATCGTCAGCGCGGCCGCTTCCTCCGGTTCATGGACGTGCACGAGCTGGAAGCGTCGCGTCAGCGCCGGGTCCTTCTCGATGTACTGCTTGTACTCGGACCACGTGGTCGCGCCGATCGTGCGCAGCAGGCCGCGGGCGAGCGCGGGCTTCAGCAGGTTCGCGGCGTCGCCGGTGCCGGCGGCCCCGCCCGCGCCGACGAGCGTGTGGACTTCGTCGATGAACAGGATCGCCGGCCGCTCGGACGACATCGCTTCGTCGATCACGCCGCGCAGCCGGCTCTCGAATTCACCCTTCACGCTCGCGCCGGCCTGCAGCAGCCCGATGTCGAGCAGGTACAGCGCGACGTCCCGCAGCGACGGCGGCACGTCGCCGGCGGCAATCCGCAGCGCGAAGCCTTCCGCGACCGCCGTCTTGCCGACGCCGGCCTCGCCGACCAGCAGCGGGTTGTTCTGCCGGCGTCGCAGCAGGATGTCGACGATCTGGCGAATTTCCGGATCGCGTCCGATCACCGGATCGATCTCGCCGGCCCGCGCGCGGGCGGTCAGGTCGACGGCGAAGCGCGTGAGCGCCGAGCCGGCGGCGGCGGCGGTCGCGCCGCGCATCGTCATGTCGCCGCCCTGCGCCGCCTGCCCGGCCGCTGGCGCTTCGGGCGAGCCTTCGACGATCGACGCGAGTTCGTCGGCGAGCACGTCCGGCACGATGCGCTCGAATTCGCGCGTGATCGCCAGCAGCACGTTGCGCAACTGCGGTGTCTTCAGGATCGCGAGCAGCAGCACCGCGCCGCGAATGCGCGTCGCGTCGTACTTCAACGTCGCGTAGACCCACGCGCGCTCGACCGCATCGTCGATGTGCACGGACAGATCCGACACCGAGCCCGCGCCGCGCGGCAGCTTGTCGAGCGCGGTAACGAGCCCGCGGTCGATCGCGGCGCCGTCCACGCCGAAGTGGCGCAGCACGCGCTGCAGGTCGCCGTCGGGCCGCTGCAGCATCTGCTTGAACCAGTGCGCAAGCTCGACGTACGGATTGCCGCGCAGCCGGCAGAAGCCGGTCGCCTGCTCGAGCGTCTCGTAGAGGAACGGATTCAGCTTTCCGAACAGGTTGGCGCGGCCGATATCGGACATGACGGTTCCCGTTTAAGCGGTTTCGCGATGAAGGGGGGCGCCGCCGCGCCGCACGTCGTAGCGGACGACGAGGTCGCGCGCGGGGCCCGGATCGAGCCGTTGCCCGAGCCACGCGGTGCGGCCGATGCCCTGCGGCGCGCCGAGCGCGATCGCCGGCACCGCGTCGGCCGCCAGTTCGAGCTGCACGTCCCAGTCGAACTCGATGCCGACGTATTCGCGCACCCATTGCGCGAGCTGCCGCGCATGCGGGCCGCCCGGCAGGAAACGGCGGTACGCGTCGAGCGACAGCGGGCCGAGCACGATCCGGAAGCGCGACTGCGCATCGCGCACGGCCACACCGAGCGCGACGGCGCCGACCCGCAACGTCGGCCGCGTCGCGCGGATCGTGCAGCGCTGCGAACGTTCGATCGCGACCCACTGCGGCACGTGCTCGACGATGCGCGCCTCGACACCGAAATGCCGGCGCAGGATCTGCACGAGCCCTTCCGGGTTGCGCGTGTGCCGCACGAGATGGCCCGCGTGGAAATAGCGCGCATGCGGCGCGAGCGTGTCGGCGTCAGCGTGGATGTCGGCTTTCGCGGCCGGCTTGTCGCCATGCGCCGCCCGGCCGATCAGGCTCGCGATATAACCGTCGAACCGTGCGCGCTCCGGGCGATCGAGGCTCACCGTCGGCTGCGCGTCGGCCCAGGCGCGGTAGAACAGCAGGATCAGCCGGTGATGGAACAGGTCGGCGAACGCGGCGAACGTCGGATCGTCGTGCTGCGCGGCGCGTTCGTGCGCGTATTCGGTCAGGTGCGTCGGCAGCGGCCCGTTCGGGCCGAACAGCCCGAACCCGTGGATCGCGATGCGCGGCGGCATGCCGCTGCCGTCGTCGCTCACGCCGGCCAGCATCGACGCCGCGAACGCGAGCGACGGTTGCTGCCCGAGCCGCACCGGCTCGTCGCGCGGCCGCGTCGCATGGCCGAGCGGCGCGCGGCCGGGCGACAGCGCATCGAGCCAGCGCAGCGCCTGGAACAGGTCGTAGCCGTGCGGCGCGGCGCGCAGGCGTGCCCACCACGCGTCGCGGCGTGCGGCTTCGGCAGCCGGCCCGGTAGCCGGAGACATGTCGCGCTTCATATCGCGGGCCGCCTGCCGATGCGCGCCGGCCAGTGCGCGAGCGTGCCGCGCTGCGCACTGGTCAGCACGCATTCGGCGAACGCGTTGATCGACACGTGCCGCGCGAAGAACTGTTCGAGCACCGCGCCGAGCAGGAACGGGCTGTCGCCGGAGAACGCATGATCGTCGACGGTCACGTCGACCTGCACGCCGCGCCCGAACATCAGCGGGCCGGACGCCGGCAGCCGGCGGAACACCGGCGAGAACGCCACGCGCAGCACGCCGTCGATCTGCCGGCGCATCGCGGCATCGGCCGGGTCGGCATGCAGGCCGAGCAGTTCGCGCAGCGCGTGCGCGCCCTCTTCGTCGTCGAGATCGGTCAGCGTGTGGCGTGCGAGCCCGAGATGACGGATCAGCCGCCACGCGGTTTGCGCATCGGCGATCGGCGGGCGCGGCCGCGACGGGCCGCGGATCGCGACGATGTTCTCGACCGGGGCCGACACGCGCAGCGTGAACGTGTTCGCGTCGCCCGGTGGCTGCAGCAGCACGAGATCGCGGTTCGTGCACAGCGTGTCGGCCGCCAGGTAGCGCATCGTCTCGTCGTACGGCGCGCACTGGCTGTCGACGAGCGACACGTAGGTCTCGCTGCCGACGTAGCCGGTGCGCGTGCCGTTCGCACGTGCCTGAGAAGAGACCAGCCTCGGTTCGCGCCGCACCGTGTAGTAAGCGCCGTGATTGCCGTCGTCGCTCGCGAACGACGCGTGAAACGGCCGGAATTCGCGCGACTGGCCATCGTCGCGCTGCTCGCTCGCGAGCCGCTGCACCGCATAGACCTCGTAGTCGAGCGGCCGGCTGCGATCGACGACGACATGGTGCTCGCGCGCGCCCGGCTGCAGCGGAATGCGGTCGGCGCGGCGCGCGAACAGGTTCACGGCCGGCGTGCAGTTCAGCGCGAGGTGTTTCGCGCTGACGGCCGCCTCGAGCGCCGCATCGTGGCGATCGAACAGCACGGTCAGTTCGAACGCGTCGCCGGTCGCACGCGCAAGCGCGGCGCGCAGCCCGCCGATGCTGAAGAACAGGAAACGCGCCGGAAACGCGAAATACTCGCGCAGCAGCCGGTAGCCGTGGAAGCTGCGGCCGTCGTCGGGCAGGATCGCCTGCGCGGGATCGAAGCCCTCGTGGACGATCGCGTCGGCATCGAGCGTATGCAGCCAGCGCGGCGGCTGCGCCGGATCGTGGCACACGACACCGAGCGCATGCGCGGCGATCAGTTCGAGCAAGTGAAGCGCGTCGCGCTCGGGGCCGGCCAGATGAAACGTCAGCCGGTCGAGCGGCAACTGGGACAGTTTGGCACCGCCGCGCGCCTCCAACCGGATGCGCAGCGCGCCGCGCACGTCCTGCCGCGCGGCGAACGCGCCGCGCGGCAGCCACGACGGCGCGCCGGTGACGGTCGCATCGGTCAGTTCGAGCGGCCACAGCGTCAGGTCATGCGCGGTGCGGAATTCGCAGGCGGTCTGCTCGGACGCGGCCGGACGCGCGCGCAGCGCGGTGCCGGCCGGCAGCCGCCAGCCTTGCGCCAGGCTGCCTTCGTTCAGCAGCGGCGCGAACCGCACGATCGCCATCGACGGCAGCGGCGCGATATAGCCGGGATAAACGGCATCGAGCAGCGCCTGCGTGAAGCGCGGAAACTCGGCGTCCATCTTGAGCTGCACGCGCGCGGTGAGGAAGCTGAAGCCTTCGAGCAGCCGCTCGACGTACGGATCGGGCGGCCCCGATTCGTTGAGCCGCAGCCGCGCGGCCACTTTCGGGAACTGCTGCGCGAATTCGCCGCCGAGCTCGCGCAGGTACGCGAGTTCGCGGTTGTAGTAGTCGAGCAGGCGCGTATCCATCGCGTCAGGCCCCCGCCACCGATTGCAGCGACATCGCGCCCGTCTCGAGATCGAGGTCGGAGCGCAGCACGAATTCGAGCGGATGCGGGATCGACCACAGCGTGCCGCGAATCTCGAACAGCAACACGTTGTGGCGCCGTTCGCCGGCGCGGCCGCCGGCCGCGTCGATCACGCTGCGGACTTCGACGCTGTCGGGCGCGATGCGCGGCTCGAAGCGGAGGATCGCGTCGCGGATCGACGCCTCGACCGACATCCGCTCGACGCCCGACATCGGCTTGCCCACGAGCGGCCGCATCCCGTAGTTGAGCACCGACGCCTGCGCGTGCGTGAACGCCGACCAGTCGACGAAGCCGTCCTCGGCGTTGCGCGTGTTGAGCAGCCACGCGAGATCGCGCAGCACGGCCGCACGCAGGCGTTCCGTGCCGATCCACTGCGCGCCGGGCGCTTCGGCGGCGCGCTGCGGCGTGTCGTCGGTGAGCCGGTCGAGCAGCGCGGGCTGGAGCCGGTCGCGCAGGCTGCCTTCCCGGCTGTCGCGGCCGTCGCGGGTTCGCGGGTCGTCCATCGTCATCTCCGCGCCGTCACATCTCGGTGTTTTCCTTGATGTTCCAGCCGACGGTCACCTCCGCGCCCTTGCCGCCGTTGTCGTTCTGCTGCCAGTACTGCTTCTTCACCTTCGCGGCCTGGAAGCCGTAATGCATCATCAGCCGGTCGGCGACGTCGCCCGGATCGATGCCCGCGACCTGCGCGGACGTGACGAGCACCTCCTGCAGCGTCACGCGCATGAACTCGACCTGCGTGCCGCCCGTCTTGCATGCGGAGATCTCGACCGACGACAGATGCTTGCCGTTCGCGCAGTTCTTGATGATCGCGGGCGCGCCCTTGTCCATGTACGCGGCGACGACGAGATCGTTGAAGCTCGCCTTGCCCGCGTTGCCGCCGCTGCCGCTCGCCATCGCGCCCGGCTGGCTCGCGCCCCACGTGAACGACTGGATGTCGGTCCAGCCCTTGTGCTGCGCGTCCGCCGATTCGCCGGTCACGCCGTCCACCTTCATAAACATTGCCACGCCCATTGCCGTCTCCGTTTCAGTGCGATGTCAGGATGAATGCCGCGTTGAATGCCGATCGTTGCTTGCTGCGCTGCTCACTCGTTGGCCGCCTTCGCGGTCGGCAGCCGCGAGATGAGCCGCAGCGACACCGTGAGCCCTTCGAGCTGGTAGTGCGGCCGCAGGAAGAATTTCGACGTGTAGTAGCCGGGGTTGTCCTCGACCTCGTCGACCACCACCTGCGCGGCCGCGAGCGGCTTGCGCGCCTTGGTTTCCTGCGACGAGTTGATGGGGTCGCCGTCGACGTAGTTCATGATCCAGTCGTTCAGCCAGCGCTCCATGTCGTCGCGTTCGCGGAACGAGCCGATCTTGTCGCGCACGATGCACTTCAGGTAATGCGCGAAGCGGCAGCACGCGAACAGGTACGGCAGGCGGCCGGACAGCCGCGCGTTCGCGGTCGCGTCGGGATCGTGGTACTCGGCCGGCTGGTACAGCGACTGCGCGCCGATGAACGCCGCGAAATCCGAGTTCTTCCGGTGTACGAACGGCATGAAGCCGTTCTTCGCGAGCTCGGCCTCGCGGCGGTCGCTGATCGCGATCTCGGTCGGGCATTTCTGGTCGACGCCGCCGTCGTCGGTCGGGAACGTGTGGCTCGGCAGCCCTTCGACCGCCCCGCCCGATTCGACGCCGCGGATCGACGAACACCAGCCGAACTGCTTGAACGAGCGGTTGATGTTCGCGGCCATCGCATACGCCGAGTTCGCCCACGTGTAGCGGTCGTGGTTCGCGGCGTCGGTGTCTTCCTCGAAGTCGAATTCGTCGACCGGGTTGGTGCGCGCGCCGTACGGCAGCCGCGCGAGAAAGCGCGGCATCGCGAGGCCGATGTAGCGCGAATCCTCCGACTGCCGCAGGCTGCGCCACGCCGCGTATTCGGTGTTCTGGAAGATCTTCGTCAGGTCGCGCGGGTTCGACAGCTCCTGCCACGAATCCATCTGCATCAGCTCCGGCGATGCACCGGCGATGAACGGCGCGTGCGCGGCCGCCGCGATCTTCGACAGCTCGCCGAGCATCTCGACGTCCGGCGGGCTGTGGTTGAAATGGAAATCGCCGACCAGGCAGCCGAACGGCTCGCCGCCGAATTGCCCGTATTCCTCTTCGTAGATCTTGCGGAACAGCGGGCTCTGATCCCACGCGACGCCCTTGTAGCGCTTCAGCATCCGCGCGACCTCGTTGCGCGACGCCGGCAGCGCCTTGATCTTCAGCAGCTCGTCGGTCTCGGTGTGCGTGACGAGGTAATGCAGCCCGCGCCACGCGCCTTCGAGCGTCTGGAACTCGTTGTGATGCAGGATCTGGTTGATCTGCTCGGACAGCTTGCGGTCGATCTCCGCGATGATCTGCTTCACGCTGCCGTACGCATCGGTCGTCATGCCGACCGTGTGTTCGAGCGCCTGCTGCGCGAGCGTGCGCACCGCGCGCTCGACCGACTCGCGCGCCTCGGCCGTCTTCGGCTTGAACTCCTTCTGCAGCAGCGCGGCGAATTCGTCGTGCGCGACGGCCGGTTGCGCGGCGTCGCGCGTGTCCGCACGGGATTGGACGGGATCATTCATCGCGGGCCTCCGGTTGGGTCGCGTCGCCGCCCTGCGCGGGCTCGTGCGGGTTGCGCACGAGCGTCTTCAGCAGGTCGGGATCGTTGATCGCGCGCTCGATCAGCTGCTCGGCGCCATGCTTGCCGTCCATGTACGACAGCAGGTTCGACAGCTCGGTGCGCGCCTCCAGCAGCCGGCGCAGCGCGTCGACGTTGCGCGCGATCGCGGCCGGCGAGAAATCGTCGATCTGCTCGAACGTCATGTCGACGTTGAGCATCCCTTCGCCCGTCAGCGTGTTCGGCACCTGGAACGCGACACGCGGCGCGATCGATTTCATCCGCTCGTCGAAGTTGTCGACGTCGATCTCGAGGAACTTGCGCTCCGGCAAGTCCGGCAACGGCTCGGCACGCTTGCCCGCCAGGTCGGAAATCACGCCCATCACGAACGGCAACTGCACCTTGCGTTCGGCGCCGTAGGTCTCGACGTCGTACTCGATCTGCACGCGCGGCGCCCGATTGCGCGCGATGAACTTCTGTCCGCTGCCTGCCGCCTTGGTTCTGTCCGTCATCGTCCACTCCTTCACATCGATCAGGTTGCGCAGTTGGTCGTCAGCGCCCACATCGCGGCGGCGCTCGCTCGTTTCATTCGCTCCGCTCGCCGCTCAGCAGATCCAGCTTCGGCAGGCTCTCCGGCGCGAGATCGCGGATGATTTCGTAGAAGTCGAGCGCGAGCAGCCGTTGCGCGCGCCGCAGCAGCAGCGGCGCCGGATGGCTCGGCTCGTGTTGCTCGAAATAGCGGCACATCTTGTCGAGACCGATGCGCACGTCGTCGCGGCTCGTGACCTCGGCATCGCGCCAGGCGTGCGCGTTCGGTCGTGCCGCCGGCGCGGTTGCGGCAACGCCTGGCGGCGCCGTGTCGCCGGGCGCGGCCTGCTGCATGTCGGGCGACACCGGTTGCGGCTCGGGCAGCGGCACGTCGCGCACGATCCGTTGCAGCGCCTTCTCGGCGTCGCCTTCGTCGGGCGCCCATTCGCGGCCCAGCCTGTCCGTCACGCCCACGCGGATCGCCTCCAGTGCGTGCAGTGCCGCGCGCGCCGCGTCGAGCGGCGTCGTGCCGTCGCTGCGCGCGGCCGACAGCGCAGCCAGCAGGCTTTCGCGGCTGCCCGCCACGGGGCTGCCGGTGTCGTCGCGGCCGTCGAGCAGCCGTTCCGCGTCGCGCACGCTCGGGCCGCCGTCGAACAGCGGCTGGCGCCGCGCCGCGCGCGCGCAGCCGTGCGCGCCGGCTATCTCGGCGAGCGCGTTCATCCGCAATGTCGGGTCCGGTTCGCCGTCAGCGTCGAGCCGCGGATGCAGGTCGTCCCAGCGGCGTTCGAGCAGGTTCGCGACGAGCGCAAGCGCGTCCGCGTAGCCCGGAATACCGTGTTGCTCGGTCCAGCTTCGCGCGAGACAGGCGATGACGCGCAGATCCTTCGTGCGCGCCGACAGCGCCAGCGCGAGCCGCTCGACCGCCCGCCAGTCGGGCGCCTCGGCCGGGATCACGGAGTCGCCGTATTGCTGCTCGGCACGCGGCGTCGCGCGCTCCTGCAGTTGCAGGAACTCGGCGTCGTATTCGAGGTTCGCGCCGCACGGCGCATCGGGCGCGACGTCCGCGAGCAGTTGGCCGATCAGGTCGGCGCGCGGGGTCGCCGGCAGGCCGGGCGGCACCGTGGCATGTGCGGCGGCGGCCAGCGCCGCCTGGCTGACGTCATTCGAATGCATAGTCGATGTTGACCGGTTTGCTGCCGAAGTCGATCGCCACGGTGCGGTGCAACGGCGGCAGCGAGCCGTTGCGGATCTCGATCACGTAGACGCCCGGCGTCAGCGATACGGAGCGCAGCGGCGGGCTCGCACCGCGCCGCGCGCCGTTCACGTAGATGTCGCCCCAGGGCCGCACGTTGAAACGCACCTGCACGGTTTCCTGCGCCTTCGGCGGACGCGGCTGCGACTCGGCCGTTGGCGCGGTGACGGCGGCGACAGCAGTCTCGGCCTCCGACGGCGCCTTCGGTGCGGGTGTCGGCGCGGTCGCCGGTGTGGCGGCCGCTTCCGACGGCGGCACGTTGACGACGCGTTCCGACGAATCGAGGCTGCCGGCGGGCGCGATGCCCGAGCTGGAGCCCGACGGCGACGGGGCCGGGTTCGTGACGGTGGTCGCAACCTGCGGCGCGGGCGTGGCGGCTTCGACGGCAGGCGCGCTGGCCGGTGCGGCGACGACGGGGGGCGGTGGAACCTGCGCGGACGATCCGGCCGGGAGGCTCGACGGCGGCACGACGGTCGGTGTCGGCCCTTGCTGGGCCAGCGTGGCGCCCGGCGTGCTCGCGGGCGGTGACGTGCCGGCCTGCGGCTGGCTGGCGGCCGGCGCGGCCTCGTCGGCGACGCGGGCGGGACGCGACAGATAAGTCGCCGCGAGGCCGACGGCGATCAACGCAACGAGTGCGCTGCCGACGTAGACCGGCACCCGGCGGTTGCGCGATCCCGGCGGAGCGTGGCCGCGTTGGGCGCCGGTCGGCCCGGATGCGCCATTCGATGACGAGGCCGACGCCGATGCGGCGGGATGCGGTGCGCTCGAACCAGCGGTGCCGGCAGTCGCGGATGCGTTCGCATTCCCGGAACCCGCCGCACCACGTGGACCGACGCCGGTGTCGGTCGTTGGGGATCGCGTACCGGCTGCGTCGTGTGTGTCAGTTCGCGCAGCAGACGCTTCTTGCGCGCGTTCGACGTTTCCGTTCGCCGTTTCGGATTCGACCGGCTTTTCAACCGGTTTCGCAGGCGATTGAGACGCATGCGATGCAGCAGACGCTGCCAGCGAGCCCGCAGCCGCAACGGCGGCGCCTTGCGCGACGGTTTGGGACGTCGAACGCATATCGGCCGCCGGCTTGGCGCCGGACACGCCAGGCGCTGCGGATGCCGTGTGCGTGGGTGTAGACACATGATCTGCACCGCCGGCTGTCGACGCCCGCCCATCCGCCGCAGCGTTGCCCGAAGCGGTCCCGCCCGCGCCGATCGAAGCCGCGCCAACAGCCGACGCCGTACCGGACGCAGCCGAAGCCTCCCCCTTCCCTTCCCCGCTCCTGCCTGCATCACCCACCGGCGGCACGACCGCCGCGCCATATCCGCCACCCGTCCCGACGTCCCGCAACCCGAGCTCCGCCGCGAACGCCGCGACCGATTCCGGCCGATCCGGAATCCGCAACTGCAGCGCATGATCGACCGCCGCGAGAAAGGCCGGGCTGTACACCTCGCCGGCGGGCAGTTCGCGCGACGCGAGCGGCCGGTACGTGTCCTTGATGCTGCGCACGACGGCCGCGGGCGGCAGCTCGCCGGTGATCATCGCGTGCATCACCGCGCCGAGCGCATAGAGGTCGGTCCACGGCCCCTGGCTGAACGCGGGATCGTCGGTGTACTGCTCGATCGGCGCGTAGCCGGGCTTGATCATCATCGCGCCGTCGTCGACCAGGTCGCCGATCCGTTTGCGCGCCGCGCCGAAGTCGAGCAGGATCGCGCTGCCGTTCGGGCGGATCAGCACGTTGTCGAGCGCGACGTCGCGATGGAAGCACTGCGCGCGATGCAGCGTGTCGAGCGCGCCGAGCAGCGCGCCGACGATATTGCGCAACTGCGTCTCGCTGATCCGCATCCCGCCGTCGAGCAGCTGCTTGAGCGTGCGCCCTTCGTAGAACGGCATCACCATGTACGCGGTGCCGTGGCTTTCCCAGAAATGCAGGACCTTGACGAGCCCCGGATGGTCGAATTGCGCGAGCAGGCGCGCTTCGTTGAGGAACGCGCCGCGGCCGGCGTCGAAGGCCTGCGCGAACCGCTCGGAGCGTAGCGACACCGTGTAGTCGCCGCCGCGCGTGGCCAGCATCGACGGCATGTATTCCTTGATCGCGACCGCGCGCCGCAACGTGCGGTCGAATGCGCGATAGACGATCCCGAAGCCGCCGATGCCCAGCACCTCGTCGAGCTGCAGTTCGCCCAGACGATGGCCGAGCGGCAGCGGCCGCACCGTGAATTCGGATGCGTCGCCGCGTGTCGCCGTGTCGTGCTCGTTGTCTCTCGATCCAGCGTCCTTCATCTCCACCACCTCTCGAAACCGCGTCCTTTCCACTCGCCGCACCCGCCGCGCCCGGCGGCCCGCCGTCGGTCAGCCGGGGGCCGCTAGCTGCCGCCGAACAGCGTCAGGAACAGCGCGTTGTCGGGCGTGCCCGTATGCGCATGCGTGCGCAGCGGCGATCCGTCCGCGCGGTTGGTCCACCAGAAACTCGTGCCGCCGTGCGGATCGAAGTAACCGGACAGCCCGGGCCACGCGGCCGGGGCCGGCCGTTCCGGCGGCGGCGCCGGCATGCCGTCGACGATGTCGGCGTACGTGTCGTCGCGCTGCGTGAGCCGCACACGCGCCAGCATCAGCTCGAGATCGCCGGGCGCGCGGGCATGGCGGATCGTGTCGAGCAGCGCCTGGCCGACCTGCCAGTAGAACGTGTCGGCGGCATCCGGCAGCCCGTTCCAGTAATCGGCGGCGAGCATCGGCAGCGTGACGATCACCGGGTAGTAGCGCCCCACCCGGTCGCAGCTCGGCGCGAGGCAGCCCGGCTGCACGCACGACGCGCCCGCGCCCGCCGGAATCAGGAAATTCCAGACCGGCGCGACCGTGTAGTGGCGCTCGATCTCGTCCGCGCCGCGCTGGCGCATCGCGGCCATGCCCTGCTGGAGCCAGCGCTCCCACCACAGCGCGAGCGCATGCGGCAGCCGGCTGTTCACGAAGTCGCCGGCGCCGGGGATCTTCCCGTACCAGGCCGGCGCATCGCCGTCGGTACGCGTGAACGGCGGTGTCGGGCTCATGGCTTCGGCGGGCATGTAAAGGACTCCATCTGGGGCAGCCTGAACGGGTTGCGGACACTGCCCGCATTCACTTGCAGCACGATCGGTTTGCCGTCGACCGTGAACCGCGCAATCATCTGGTCCGAGCCACGCCCGGCGGACACTCCCGCGCGGTCGAACAGCCGGTGCAGCGCCCACGGCCCGTCGGTCGAGAAGCCGTCGGTCGCGCCGGCCTGCCCGGACACCTGCAGCCGCACCTGGTTGCTGCCGCGCGGGCCCGGCCAGTTCACCGCGCTCTGCACGAGCGGGCCGTGCGCGTAGCGGACGATCTGCCCGTCGACGTCGAGCACCATCTCCGTGATCGACGGGTCCATTTCGAGCGGCTGGATCTGCACCTTCAGCTGTGCGGTGCGCGCGCCGCCGCCGAAGTAGACGTCGCGGATCACCGCCGCCTTCTCGAACGACGCCAGCATCGCGGCGGCCGGCGGATCGGCGTCCGCATTGCGGTTCGCGAAGCGCCACGGGTGCGACGTCGTATCGACGATCGACTGCAGGTTCTTCTGGAAGAAGTCGTCCATCAGGCCGCCGGGCGCGAACATCTGCGCGAAATCCGCCGGCGCGACGTCGCGCGCCGCGCCGCGCGCGAACGGATAGCGGCCCGCGATCGCCTGCCGGCAGAAGTCGCCGACGTTCGCGCCGGCCCGCGTCGCGACGCTGCGCTGCTCGACGGTCGCCACGCTGCCGTTCGCGACGTTCGACAGGTCGTCGAGCACTTCGCGGAACGGTGTCGGCAGGCGGCCGGCTTGCGCGCGCAGCTTCGCGGGCGCATCGGACGGCGGCGGCTGCGCGCCGCTCCTCAGCGCGTCGTCGGTGGCCGTCAGGTACGTGTACAGCGCGTCGATCGACTTCAGCACGTCGTTGAATGCCGACGCCTGGTCGCCGCTGCCCGGCGCGAACGCACGCAGCCCGGCGAAGTGGCTGTCGACGATCTGCTCGGCGCTCGCGGGCGCCGCCGCGGACGCACTCGAATTGCCGCCCTGGCCCGCGAAGATCTGCGACAGCGAGCTGCGCGCCTCGTCGACCTTGTCCTGCGCGCGCGCCGCGAGATTGCGCGCCCCGCCCGGTGCGTCGCCGAGCGCGGTGTCCCGTGCGAGCGCCACCATCAGTCGCGTGAGCGGCGAATCGGCGGACGACAGCGCGCGCGCCACCTGGATGCTCTGTGCGAGCGTCGCGGTGCGCTGCAGCTTGATGTCGGCGAGATAGTCGTCCCAGATCTTCAGGTAGTCGTTCAGGTAGAGCTGGCGGATATCGCGCGCCCACGCCGCCGCGTCGTTCGGGCCGGGAATCTCGGACAGCCCGAGGTTCAGCACCCACACCTCCTCGCGCCCGTACGCTTCGACCTCGCCGGCCAGGCGAGGCGCGAACACGTTGCGATAGCCGTTGCGCGTGTAGAGCCCCGGCACGCCTTCCGACAGCGGCTTGCCGCTCTGCCGGCGGAACACCAGCGATGCGTCGGGGCCGACCGCCCGCGCGACGCTGAAGTCGAACGCGGCCGTGGCCGGCCGCAGCGTCATCGTCATCTGCCGGTACAGCCGCTGCGAGAACGGCACCTGGCGCAGCCGGTCGCGCACGTCGGCCACGAGCCGCTCGTTCATCGGATACGGCGACACCGCGACCCGGTTGCCGAACAGCGCGGCAAGATGCGCACGCAGCGCGGAGCGTTCGGCCGGCGAGAAATCGGGCGGCAGCGCGCGTTCCATCTCGAGGTCGACGACGGCCTGCACGAACGCGGGATCGTAGTGCGCGCTGTCGTACAGCATCAGGTACGCCTTCAGCGCCGCATACGCGTATTCGGTCTCGTCGGGCCGTGCATCCCGCAGCGCGGCCTCCATCCGGCTCGCGGCGATCGGCAGCAGCACGTCTTCGAGCGCGCGCCGGTACACGGCGTCGACGGCTTCGTCGATCTTCTCGCCCTGGAACAGCCCCCACCGATACGCGAGCGGCGGATGCTGCAGGTCGACGCCGCCCGCATTCGCGAGGTTGCCGAGCGCGTCGAGCACGGGCAGCAGGCGCGCGACGTCGGCCGCATCGGAGAATTTCGCGCCGGCGATCTGCGCATCGACGGCCGGCACACGCGCGCCGATCTGGTCGAGATACGCGCGGTTGTTCGAATAGCTGCGCAGCCACGCAAACAGCACGGCCACGCACGCCAGCGCGAGCAGTACGTAGCCGGCGATCTGCAGCACGCGCCGCTTCTGGTGCCAGCGCAGGTCGCTGCCGGCGAGCGCGGCTTCGCGGAAGATGTGCTCCTGCAGCAGCGACTTCAGGAAGAAGCTGCGCCCGGTCGAACCGACCTGCGCGACCGGCGGCACGCCCTCGATCTTCAGGAAGCGCTTGATGCCGCTCATCACGCGATCGAACGCGGTGCCCTCCTGCGTGCCGCTCGTCAGGTAGACGCCGCGCAGCATCGGCATCGGCTCGTAGCTCGACACGGAAAACACCTCGGCGACGAACTGGCCGAGCATGTCCTGCAGGTCGGCGATCTGCTGCGGGAGCAGGTACGTCATCTCGCGCTGGCGCGCGTCGGTCTGCGCGGCGAGCAGCTCGGGCAGCCCGTCGTTCAGCCGCTGGTGCAGCAGCCGGTATTCGCGGTCGAATGCCGCGCGCAGGTCGAAGCCCGGCGCCTCGCTCTGCGCGAGCGGGAACGTGAAGCCCCACACCTGCGCGCATTCCGCGCGGCCATAGCTGCTGAAATACTCGGCGAAGCCCGCGAGCAGGTCGGCCTTCGTCACGAGCAGGTACACGGGAAAGCGGATGCCGAGCTGCGCGCGCAGTTCGAGCAGCCGCTTGCGCAGCACCATCGCGTGCTGCGTGCGTTCGGCCTCCGACGCGCCGAGCAGGTCGGCCACGCTGATCGTCAGCATCGCGCCGTTCAGCGGCTGGCGTGTGCGGTATTTCTTCAGCAGGTCGACGAAGCCTTTCCATTCGGCCTCGTCGAGCGCGCGGTTGCCCTCGTGCGTCGTATAGCGGCCGGCCGTGTCGATCAGCACCGCGTCGTTCGTGAACCACCAGTCGCAATGCCGCGTGCCGCCCACGCCGCGGATCGCCGCGCGGCCGAACTGCTCGGCAAGCGGAAAGCTGAGCCCGGAATTCACGAGCGCGGTGGTCTTGCCCGAGCCCGGCGCGCCGATGAACACGTACCACGGCAGCTGATACAGATACTGGCGCGACATCCGGTCGAACCAGCGCGGCAAGCCCTTGCGCACGGTGTCGGCCTGCCCGAAGCGCACCTTCTTCAGCAGCGTCGCGGCTTCGTCGAAGCGGCTGCGCAACTCGTCGAGCTGCGCTTTCGCCGGATCGTCGGCGACAGCCGGCCCGGGCGCGGCCTCGCGCAGCTGGTTCAGCAACTGCGCGTTGAGGCGGCCGGCGCGCCAGCTGCGCCACGCGACGCGTGCGCCCCACGCGATGAACAGCACCGCGATCGTGAGCCCGCGCGCCCAGCCGCTTTCGAGCGGCCGGACCTCGGCGAACGCGAACAGCGGCCCCGCGAGCCATACGAAGCACGCGAGCACGACGAGACCGGCGAAGGTCCAGATCTCCCGCGACGGCAACGGCCGGACGAAACGCGCGACAGCCTGGTTCATGGTCAGTTGGCTCCCTGCGTGGCGCTCGCGCCGACGGCGGCACTGCCGGGCGCCGGCAGCAGCGTGATCTCGACGCGCCGGTTCAGTGCGCGGTTCGCAGGCGAATCGTTCGGCGCGACCGGATCGAGCGTGCCGCGCCCTTCCGCGGCGAGCCGTTCCGGATGGTCGAGCCGCGCGGCGATCATCCCGCGCACGGCTTCCGCGCGTTCGCGCGACAGGTCCCAGTTCGATGCGAAGCGCGCCGTATGCACGGGCGTGTCGTCGGTATAGCCGGTCACGCGCACGTTGCCGGGCACCTTGTTCAGCGCATCGGCCACGCGCGCGAGCACCGGCACGTAACGGTCGATTACCGACGTCGAGCCGGACTTGAACACCCCGTCGCCGCGCAGCACGATCACGCTGCGGTCGGCCTGGTCGCGCACCGCCACGAGGCCGGCCGCGATCTCCGGTTCCAGGAACTTCGCGATGCGCGGTGCCTGCGCCGGGCGCGGCGGCGCCTGCGCGGGTTGCAGCTTCGGCACGTGCAGCGCGTCGATCGACGCGAACAGCCGATCCGAATGCCCGGCGAGCGCGATCCGCAGCCCGACGAACACGCCGAAGCCGATCAGCAGCGCGAGCGCCACGCACACCCACAGCGGCACGCCGAAGCGGCGCGCGACGTCGCGCGTGACGACGTCGCGCCAGTGCGGCGACAACGCCGGTTCGAATTCGCCGCGCACCGAGCGGATCGTCAGCGCGAGCTGGTGGCGCAGCGCGTCGAGCTGCGCATGGCCGTTGTCGAGCACGCGATAGCGGCCCTCGAAACCGAGCGCGAGACAGAAATACAGCAGCTCGAGCAGGTCGAGATGCTGGCGCGGCTGCTGCGACAGGCGTTCGAGCAGGTGGAAGAATTTCTCGCCGCCCCACGTCTCGTTGTGGAACGACACGAGCAGGCTGTGCGACGACCACACGCTGCCGCCCCACGGCGTCAGCGCGGCGGCCTCGTCGAGCGCCGTGCACAGGCAGTAGCGCGCGCCGATGATCGCTTCCGACGGCACGCCGGCCTCCTGCGCCCGCGCCTCGAACTGCCGGATCTCGACGACCAGGTGCTCGCGCAGCCACGCGGGATTCGGGTGATGGACGGTCGAGCGGATCTGCGGCACCAGGTTGAGCAACGGATTCGCCGCGGCGACGAGCGGGTTCGTGCCGCTCGCGGCCCAGCGCCCCGGGCGCGGCTGCGTCGCGGTCGGGCCGGCCGTGCCCGCCGCGGCCGGATGCATGCCGCCCGGATTCGGCGGCACGAATCCGCCGGCGCCGGGGGAGATCGATTCGGAGGAGGAATTCATCGCGTCGCCCCGCCCTTACCCGCGTATCGCCCAGAACTCCATCGAGAGCCCAGGGAATTCGCCGGCGAAATGGAAAGCGAGACCGCCGGAGCGCGCCAGCTGCTTCCACAGGTCGCTGCCCTTGTCGATCTCGAAGTACGTATGGCCCGCGTGATACGGGATCTGCCGCGGCGCGACCGGCAACTGGCGCATCGTGATGCCCGGCAGCTGCAGCTGCACGAGATCGCGGATCCGCTCGACCGGCCCGAGCTTCGCCTGCGCGGGAAACCGTGCACGCAGGCTGTCGGCCGGCACGTCCGCGCGCACCGCGAGCACGAAGCCGGCCGTGTCGCGCAGCGCCGGGTCGGCCAGCGTCGCGACGCGGATGCCGTTGCCCGCATCGCGCAGCTCGATCTGGATCGCGTTCTGCTCGAGTACCGTCGACAGCGACCGGCGCAGCTCGGTCATCAGCTCCGCGAAGCTCGTGCGCAGGTCGTCGTGGACGTAGACCGCAAGCGACTGCGGGCGCCGGCCGGCCGCCGTGAACGTGCTCAGGTCGCAGGCGAGCTTCAGCCAGTCGCAGAACAGCGCCTCCGGGTGCGTCGACACGTGCTGCTGCGCGTGCCAGGTCAGCGCGAGATAGCGGTTCACGAGCTGCAGCAGCAGGAAATCCGCGACTTCCGACACGCCGCCGCGCCCGGGCTCCGACAGCCGTGCCGCGAGCGCTTCGCTGCGTTGCGTGAGCAGCCCGTGCAGCTCGCGCGCATACGCCAGCAGCACGGTGTCGTGCTGCGCGACGAGGCGCGGCGGAATGTAGCCGTCGTCGACGAGCAGCCGCGCGTCGGTGCGCCGCTCGACGATCCGTGCGACGCCGAGCGCGTGCCAGTCGCCGGTCAGCTCGGCTTCGAGCATCAGCCGCACGTTCAGGCGGCCCGTCTGCAGCAGCGCGGGGCCGAGTGCGACCGCGTTCGCGTCGGCCACTTCGTATTCGCGGACGACGTAGCGCGCGACGTCGGCGCTGCCGTTCGCGCTATTCATGCCGTTCGCGGCATGGCTGCCGCCCGCACCCGCACCGAACGACACCTCCTCGCCGCCGCCGCGCCACAGCGGCAGCGCGAGCACGACGAGCTGATCCTTCGCATTGGCCGGCACGTCGAGCGGCTCGGGGAGATCGTCCGGATGGGACAGGTCGAACGGCGTGCCGTCGCGCATCACGCCCGACGCGGTGCGCAGCGCGACCTTGCCGAGCGCCAGTTGCTCGCGATCGAGTTCCAGCGTGTCGAAGCCCCAGTAGAAGCCTTGCAGCGGCAGGCAGCGCAGCGCGACGTAGCGCTCCCAGTGCCGTTCGAGCTGCTGGAAATGCTGCGGCCGCAGGAACATCCCCTCGGTCCACACCACCCGCTGGCGGAGCGCCGCGACCGGCGTCGCGGACATCGTCGGTTCGGTCATGGGCGCCCCTTCGCATCGTTCAGCGCGACGCCGCCATTGCGGACGGCGATCGACAGCTTCAGCTCGCCCGGCGACGTCTGCCAGAACTTGTAGAGATTGAGCTGCTTCGCGCGCGGCAGCGGCACCGTCAGCCGCCAGCGGTTCTTGTCGAGCATCCGGTATTCGGCGACCACGCCGATCGCGCCGGCCTCGACGTTGCCGCGATAGCGCAGCGTGCGCGACTCGCCCGGCCGCAGGATCACGCGGTCGGTGCCGAGCAGGTCCGCGCCGAGCACGTTTTCCGGCTTGTCCTGCAGCGAGAAGAAATCCGCGCTGTCGAACGACGATGCCGCGCGGAGCTGGAACACCTTCAGCACGATCGGCGAAGGCTTGCGGTTCATGTCAGGGTTGACGTCCGGCGCAACGTCAACCGTGATCGCATACGGCACCGCCGCGGCGTGCTCCGTCGCACCGCACCCCGGCAACAGCATCACGCATCCCCATACGATGAAACTGCTCGACCGCCATTGCATATGCCACCCTCGCCACCCAATAGCCGCGCGCCGGTTTTCGACTTCGAAACCGGATGATCTGATTGAAAAAGGGACAATTAATTGATCGGTAATTGTGTAACCTGCATATCCATCCATTGCAATCCGTGTCGGCAAATTGTTCTTGTAAAAAGCCGGGTCATATCAATCGGGGTTTTTGAAAGTCGCTTTGGCGAGATGATGGGCAATTGAAATTGAGATTGGTAAATTAATGGCAAAAGTTAATCCGACCGGTGCGCCCTGGGCGGCCCGGTTCTATGGCGTGGACACCTGTCGGATGGGCGCAGGACGTACGCCGGCCGGCCGCCGGGCAAGGGACGCTCGCGACGCTGGTGGTGTGCCAGGCTATTCGTTTCGCACGAACGGATGCCCTGTTTTTAGTGCATTGACGTGCGCTGACCAAACAACTGATGAATCCGAAAAACACAGCGAACTATAGGCCGTTTTTCCGGTTTCACAAGCACTGAAATTCGTAGTCGATTCTGCATTCAGGGGGGAACGGATTGGCGAAATGAAACAAAACGTAACAGCTGGTTGGGTGCCGATGATTGGCACTAGAATCCAACAGCGCTTGTGTGCCACCTTCCAATTACGCCAATCTTTAATTTCAATAATGAAAGGTCGTTCATCGCTCGTTCTTTTCCTCGGCGCATGGTTGCTGGGGGCCGGCGGGTGCAGTACGTCCCCGACACAGTCGGCTGCACGCGCGACGGTCGACAGCGCGCGCGCCGCATACGACAGCGGCGACTACGGGCGCACGATCGCATTGCTGAGCCATGCGAAGGAGATCGACGGCGCCGACACCGACACGCAGGTGGCCGCGCACAAGCTCCTTGCGTTCAGCTATTGCGTGACGAACCGCATCACGCCGTGCCGCGCCGAGTTCTCGAAACTTCTCGACCTCAACCCGCGCTTCGACTTGTCCCCTGCCGAGAAGGGGCATCCGATCTGGGGGCCCGCGTTCGAATTCGCGCGCCGCAGGCATGCGTCGTCATCCTGAACGAACCGGTTTCCACGCGAGCGCTTCACCGAGCGACGTATGACATGCAACTGATCGTGATCGAACATGCCGGCGAGCCGGTCGAAAACGACTCCTACGACGCCGTCGTGTTTCATCCGCCCGGCGGCACCATCGGCCGGGCCAGCGACAACCATCTCGTGTTGCGCGACGACACGCGGCAGATATCTCGCCTGCAGGCGCTGCTGCAGGTCGGCGACGACGCGTGCCTGCTGAAGAACCTGAGCAGCGTCTCGACGATCGAGGTGAATCGCGAGCCGGTCGGCTATGCGCAGGAGCGCCCGCTCAATACCGGCGACATCATTCGCATCGGGCCGTACGTGCTGCGCGCCGAACGTGACGACGGCGGCCACGGCGACGACGCCCCGGTCATCGACATGGCGACCGATACCGGCGTGCACGTCGATCCGCCGTCGCAGGCGCGAACGTCGGCGGCGCCCTCGCCTGCATCGTCTTCGCGGATCGATACGAAAGGCGCCGGCAACCGGCTGTGGGGGCTTCTGCAGGATCGTCTCGCGCCACGCGGCAAGGCGGCGGACACCGGTACACGACCAGGTGGCCCTGCACGGCCGGATGCCGCGCAGCCCGCGAACCGCGCGGCGCAAACCGTACCGCCCGCCCCTTCACAGCGCGACCTGCACCAGCTGTCGATCGATCCGCTCGACCTGTTCGCGCAGCCGTCGGGCGATATCGGCACGTCAGGCACATCAGGCACATCAGGCACGACGGGCACGGCATCGCATGCCGATCGCGGCCACACGGAACGCGAAGCGTCGTCCGCGACCCAGGCCGACCATGCGCCCGAGTGGACGCAACACGTGCGGGTGCAGCCCGCTGCCGCGCGCGCGGCCGATACGCATGCGCAGCCGGCCGACGAACCGGCGCCACATGCCACGCGCCCGCCGACGCCCGATGAACTGCTGAGCGCGTTCTTCGAAGGCGCGGGGCTCGATACGGCCGCCGAGTCGCATCAGTGGTCGGCCGAGCAGCTGTACATCGCGGGGCAGTTGCTGGCGCTGTTCGCGAACGGCACGGTCGAGCTGCTGTCGTCGCGCAGCATCCTGAAGCGCGAGGTGAAGGCGCACATGACGATGCTGCTCGATCGCGAGAACAACCCGCTGAAGCTGCTGCCGGACGGCGGCGCCGTGCTGCGGCAGATGTTCGGGCTGCCGCTGCCGGGTTTCATGTCGCCGCAGAGCGCGGTCAGCGACGCATTCCAGGATCTGCATGCGCACCAGATCGGCATGGTGGCTGGCATGCGCGCCGCGTTGATGGATCTGCTGACGCGCTTTTCGCCGCAACGGCTGCGCGAGCGCGACGACGCGATGCGCTGGTACGAGAAGCGCGTGCCGGTGCTGTACAAGGCGAGGATGTGGGATCGCTACGCGGCGACCCATCGCGACACGGTGTTCGCGATCGAGGACGATTTCGCGTCGGTGTTCGGCAAGGCGTTTCTGGCGGCGTACGACGCGGAAGTGGAAAGCTATCGCGGCAGCGGCCGGCATTGAACGTCGAACGGCACGCCCGCCGTCGGTGGCGGGCGGTGCGTGTCGGCGGCGGTGTCAGGTGCCCGTTTCACGCGAGGCCACCTTGTTTCGCCCCGTTTCCTTCGCGTGGTACAGCGCCTCGTCGGCCGCCTTGATCACCGACTCGACTTCCCCTTCCTGCCCGGGGGCCCAGCTTGCCACGCCGATGCTCGCGGTGACGCGCCCGAATTCGCTTTCCGCATGTTCGATCGCGAGCCCGTCGATGGCCGCGCGAATCCGTTCGGCGATCTCGGTCGCGCCCGTGGCCGGCGTATCGGGCAGGATCACGACGAATTCCTCGCCGCCATAGCGGGCGGCGGTGTCCGCGGGACGCCGGATGTTCTCGCCGATGCATCGCGCAACCGCCGCCAGCGCGTCGTCGCCGGCCTGGTGACCATACTTGTCGTTGAAGGCCTTGAAGCGGTCGACGTCGACGAACAGCAGCGAAAACACCGAACGGGCACGGCGTGCGCGGCGCCATTCGAGATCCAGCACTTCCCCGAACGAGCGGCGATTGTTGAGCCCGGTGAGGCCGTCGGTGCGCGCGAGCATCACCAGCTCGGATTCGGCCCGCATCCTGCGCCGCAGCTGGGTGCCCAGCAAAAAGGACAGCACGATGAACGCCGCGCCGAAGGTCGCCACCAGCGCGCCGATCGTGATCGCGCGCCGTCGCCACGCCGCGTAGATGTCCTGCTCCGCCTCGGCGACCATGATGATCAGCGGCAGGTGCGGCAGCGTCTTGAAGTAGTACAGGCGGCGCACGTGGTCGATCGTCGAGGTCTCGATGAACGAGCCTTCCGGCGCCGTCATGAAGTGGCGAAACGTCGCCGCCTTGCTGATGTCGCGGCCGATGGTGCGCACGTCGTACGGCTGGCGCATGAACATGATGCCGTCCCGGCCGACCAGCGAGATCGCGCCGTGCGAGCCGAGCGCGAGGCCGGCGAACAGCGTATGGAAATACTCGAGATTGACCGCGATCAGCGCAATGCCGCCGAACGAGCCGTCCGGATTCGACACGCGGCGCGTCAGTGCCACGCTGAGCGAGCCGCCGCGCAGGCGGGACGCAAACGGATCGCTGATGTAAAGCCCGGCGTTCGGATTGTCCCGGTGAACCGTAAAGTATTTGCGGTCGCCGAAATTGCCTTGTCGCGGCACGTCGTTCGCCGAATCGAGGATGATGTTGCCGGCCGAATCCAGCACGAGCATCGAACCGAGAAATTGCGCGGTCATTGCATGATCGAACAGGACGGCGCGCCGCAGGGCCGGCGTGGCCGCCATGACGTCCTGCCGCTGAAGGCCCTGAATCACCGCCTCCAGTGACAGGCCGTACAGCTCGATATTGCGCTCGATGTCGCGCTCGGCGACGAGCGCCAGATTTCGCGACGTCTCGCGTGCGCGGTCGAGCGCGTCGTGACGGCTCTGAAACAACTGCAACACGCAGAGGCCCATCAGCGCGCACGCTATCAAGGTCCCCGCCAGCACAACGTAGTACGGCGCTGCCGACCGCGGATGCATCCGTGTCCTCTCAGGTTGGGCCGACGCTGACGCACCGGTTGTTATGGTTTCTTCTGAATAAGCTATACCAAAAAGTGTGACATCCGGGTACGAGGGGCAGTCCGTACTTGCCAGTTGGCTGACGGCGTGAGCTTAGGGGCGCGGCGTATGTCGTTGCCGATGACGGAATTGAAACAATGGGATGGGAATGGTGCGGATATTGAAATTGTCGTCCGGTTGACGTTCGAATGTACGGTCGGCGGGAAAGCTAGATGAACATCGCCGCCAGACAGCACGTGGGCGTTGACAACGGCCCTTGATCGATTTATCTCAATGACGTTGTCTTGCAAAAATCAAGACAAGGCCTGACTGTTTTGCGTGCAAACCAGTCGTTCCATTTCATGCAATAGAAAAATAACGTCATGTCGACAAACAATCACGCGGACGCGGCCAGCGAAGCCGAGCGCGCCGACCTTCTTGCAAAACGCGTCGAATCAATCAGCAATTTAGCATCGTTTTCCTACAAGATTGCAGCGGCCGCGGGGGCGCTAATTACTCTCGGATACTTGTTCAACATCAAATTCTTCCCTTCTGGATTGACGCCTGGGGAAGTCGTTTTCTTTGTTTTCGTGGCAATTGCTTTTGGTTTCGTCTATGTCGTGCTGTTGATGTACGGTGCCATTTCTTCGATATGGTTTGTTCATTTGATAAGTTTTTTGGAACGCGTATATAACCGTCCGCCTAGAACTATTTCTGCAGCCAACTGGCCGTCACTCAGAAAGCTAGTATCCCAAAGAAAAATCAAGAAATTTGCGAGATTCCGATGGGCAGTATTGACGAAATTCCGGAAGAGTCGAAAGCAGGTGCAGGAGAGGCGTAAGGCATCCGGTGCTGCGGAATATTCGATGCCGCGTGAAGTCCAAGGCGGCGCGTACCTGTTCATGTCGGTGATGATGTTTGCGGTGATGGTCCTGCTTGCGTGGGTCTATCACGATGTGTCGTTGGCGAGGCTGTTGATTGCATTCTTCCTTGCTGGTTTTATCGCGTTGGTCATCACAGGCCTTCCAGCCGAGCGACTGGGCTTCTCAACACTCAACGATAAACATTCGCGGCCGCCAGCGTGGGTCCGCTGGCTATTTGTCGCGATAATTCCACTCGGTATCGTGCTCCTCTTCGGCGGCCCACAGCCTCTGATGAATCTAGTTTTCGAAAGGCTGGGAATTCGTATTCCCGACGTCAGCATTGAAGTAAACGAATCCGAACGGGGCACGATCGAACGTATTTCGGACGTCGTTGGCCATCCAATACTGGATTGCCGCCGCATCGAGGGGGGGCGGCTGCTCATTCACGGCGCGGATGTTTTGTGGACAGGCGTTGGAAATACTTCCTTCGTGTCGTTCAGTGTGCTTGAGCCGAAGGAAAATGTATCGTTCGGTAACGACCGTCGCGCTATCCGCTACGCGACATTGCGCCTCGATACGGGAGCAATGCGAGTGGTTAGCGCGAAGCCACCGATTAATCCGTGCTTCGATCTAGCAAACGACATGCTATTCAAGACTGGGAGCTTCGAGTTGACCTCGCTTGCCCAGACACAATTGAAAAGCGTGATGTCCGCGATCGAGGCATCGGGCACACCAAGGCGCATCGTCGTACGCGGGCATAGCGATGCCCGACACATCACTGGACCACTCGCAGAAACGCTTGGAGACAACCAGCGATTGTCGGAATTGCGTGCCAGTGCAGTTGCGACGGTGTTGCGTCGGTTAATTGCCAATCAAGATGTCGAGATCGTCTCGACTGGTGCAGGTAGCCGCGAGCCGAAGGTCAAATGCCCGTCAGAGACGACCGGAACGCGTTACGAGGTCGAACAATGTAACGCGCCGAATCGTCGTGTGGAAATTCGCGTGACCTACGCTCGCGGAGGGGGCAAGAGCGGCACGGACTAGCCGAGCCGCCCTTCTTTACACGGCCATCACGGTCACCGACTTCGTGACGAGGTACGGCTCGAGCGCTTCCGGCCCGCCTTCCGACCCGTAGCCCGAGTCCTTCACGCCGCCGAACGGCATTTCCGGCCACGGCGTCGCCGGCTGGTTGATCCACAGCATCCCGACTTCGAGGCGCTGCGTGAGCAGGTGCACGTTCGCGAACGAACGCGTGAACGCGTAGCCGGCGAGACCGAACGGCAGACGGTTCGCTTCCGCGATCGCGTCCTCGAGCTTGTCGAAACCGCGAATCGCCGCGACCGGGCCGAACGGCTCGTTGTTGAACACGTCCGCTTCGAGCGGCACGTTCGCGATCACGGTCGGCGCGAAGAAGTTGCCTTCCGAGCCGATCCGCTCGCCGCCGGTTTCGATGCTCGCGCCGACCTTGCGCGCGTTGTCGATGACCGACGCCATCGCGGTCAGCCGGCGCGGGTTCGCGAGCGCGCCGAGCGTCGTGCCTTCCTCGAGGCCGTTGCCGACCTTCAACCCTTCCGCATGCTTGACCAGCGCGCGCGTGAATTCGTCGCGGATGCTGTTGTGCACGAGGAAGCGCGTCGGCGAGATGCAGACCTGCCCCGCGTTGCGGAACTTCGCGCCGCCGGCCGCCTTCACCGCGAGCGCGACGTCGGCGTCCTCGGCGACGATCACCGGCGCGTGCCCGCCCAGCTCCATCGTCGCGCGCTTCATGTGCAGGCCCGCCATCGCGGCGAGCTGCTTGCCGACCGGCGTCGAACCCGTGAACGTGACCTTGCGGATCACCGGGTGCGGAATCAGGTACGACGAGATCTCAGCCGGATCGCCGTACACGAGGCCGATCACGCCGGCCGGCACGCCCGCGTCGACGAAGGCGCGCAGCAGCGCGGCCGGCGAGGCGGGGGTTTCTTCCGGCGCTTTCACGAGGAACGAGCAGCCGGTGGCCAGTGCGGCGCTCAGCTTGCGCACGACCTGGTTGACCGGGAAATTCCACGGCGTGAAGGCGGCGACCGGGCCGACCGGCTCCTTCACGACCGTCTGCTGTGCGCCGAGGTTGCGCGGCGGCACGATCCGGCCGTACACGCGGCGGCCTTCGTCCGCGAACCATTCGATGATGTCCGCCGCCGACAGCACTTCGACGCGCGCTTCGGTGAGCGGCTTGCCCTGCTCCTGCGTCATCAGCTGCGCGATCGCGTCGGCGCGCTCACGCACCAGCGCGGCCGCCTTGCGCATCGTCGCCGCGCGCTCGTGCGCGGGCACCTTGCGCCAGGCTTCGAAGCCGCGTTGCGCGGCGGCGAGCGCACGGTCGAGATCGGCGATGCCCGCGTGGGCCACCTTGCCGATCGGCTTGCCGGTCGCCGGGTTCACGACGTCGATCGTCTTGCCGCTCGCGGCGTCGACCCACTCGCCGTCGATCAGCAGTTGCGTATCCGTATAAGTCACGTTAGCCATCCAGACACCCCTACATTGCGTCGATAAACGCGCGCTGCCGCGAACGGCCGCGCGCCGGTTGACAGAAAAAGCCACGCCGCCGGGGCAGGCACGCACCCGGCGGCAGTGACGGCGGGCACGCCGGCCCGCCCTCGTTCCGCATGGGGCCGCGCTCAGCGCGCGGCCGCCGTCGCCTTGCGGAGTTTCGCGACGTCCGCCGCCTGCACGGCCGGCGCGCCGTTGTTCCAGCCGGCGCGCATGAACGTCAGCACGTCGGCGATCTGCCGGTCGTTCAACTGGTTCGAGAACGCCGGCATCGGATACGCGGACGGCACGCCACCGATCACGAGCGTGTCGCTGCCGTTCAGCGTCACGTTGATCAGCGACGATGCATCGGTTTCGAGCACGTTCGGATTGCCGGCGAGCGGCGCGAGCAGCGGCGCGTAGCCGCGCCCGTCCGCGCCGTGGCAATGCAGGCAGTAAGCGTTATACACCTTCGCGCCCGGATCGGTCGCCGGCCGGCCCAGCGCGACCTGCGTCGCCTTCGGATCGTAGCTGTACGGCGGCGCGCCCGTGCCGCCTGCGGCCGGCAGCGATTTCAGGTAACGCGAAATCGCCGCCAGATCGTCGTCGGAGAGCGCCTGCGTGCTGTGGTTGATCACGCTCACCATCGAGCCGAACGCGGTCGCGTGCCGATTCGCGCCGGTCTTCAGGAACTGCGCGACCTCGGCCTCGTTCCAGCGGCCGAGCCCCGTGTTGGGCTCGCCGGTCAGGTTCGACGCGAACCAGTTGTCGATCGGCGCGCCCGACAGGAACGCCGTGCCGCCTTCGTCGAGCGCCTTCTCCTGGAAGCCGACGCCGCGCGGCGTGTGGCACGACCCGCAGTGCCCGAGCCCCTGCACGAGATACGCGCCGCGGTTCCACATCGCGTCTTTCGCCGGTTTGTCCGCGTAAGGCGTCGTGTCGAGGAACACCTTGTTCCACAACGCGAGCGGCCAGCGCATGTTGAGCGGCCACGGGATGTCGGACGGCCGGTTCGCCTGCTTCACCGGTTCGACGCCGTGCATGAAGTACGCATACAGCGCCTTTACGTCGTCGTCCTTCAGCTTCGCGTACGACGGGTACGGCATCGCCGGGTACAGGTTGTGACCGTCCTTCGCGACGCCCTTGCGCAACGCGCTGGCGAAGTCGGCTTCGGTATAGCCGCCGATGCCCGTGTCCGGGTCGGGCGTGATGTTGGTCGTGTAGATCGCGCCCATCGGCGTGACCATCTTCAGGCCGCCGGCGAACGGCGTGCCGCGCGGCGCGGTGTGGCACGCGACGCAGTCGCCCGCTTTCGCGAGATACGCGCCGCGCGCGACGAGCGCGCTGTCGGCCGGCGCCGCCTGCGCGGCGTGCGCGGCCGTGCCGGCCAGCAGTGCAGACACGGTGAGCAACGACGTGCCGAGCATCTTCAGGGTGAGGTTTTGCATGGTCGTCTCCTCCCCTCAAGCCGTCTTCAGCTGGTCGCCGACCGGCAGCTTGCGCAGCCGCTTGCCGGTTGCCGCGAAGATCGCGTTCGCCACCGCAGCGGCGGTCGCGGCCGTACCCGGCTCGCCGATCCCGCCCGGCGCCTCGCCGCTTTTCACGAGATGCACCTCGATCGGCGGCGTCTCGTTGATCCGCAGCATCCGATAGTCGGTGAAGTTGCTCTGCACGACGCGGCCCTCCTCGATCGTGATTTCGCCATACAGCGCGCCGGTAATCCCGAAGATGATGCCGCCCTGCACCTGCGCCTCGATCGTGTTCGGGTTGACGACCATGCCGCAGTCGACCGCGCACACGACACGCTTCACGAGCACTTCGCCGTTATCCACCGCGACGTCGACGACGATCGAGAAGAAGCTGCCGAACGCGTGCATCACCGAGACGCCGCGCCCCTGCCCCGTCGGCAGCGCCGGGCCGCCCCAGCCGGCCGCCTTCGTCGCGACGTCGAGCACGTTGAGCGCGCGCGGCGTCTTGCCGAGCAGCGCGCGGCGGTATTGCACCGGGTCGGTCTTGGTCTGCGCGGCCAGTTCGTCGATGAAGCTCTCGACCACGAACGTGCCACGCGTCGGGCCGACGCCGCGCCAGAACGCGGTCGGCACGTGGCGCGGCTCCTGGCGCACGTAGTCGACCAGCTGGTTCGGCAGGTCGTACGGCAGTTCGGCCGCGACCTCGACCGCATCGGGATCGACGCCGTGCTGGAACGCCGGCGGCGCGAAGCGCGCCATGATCGACGAGCCGACGATCCGGTGCTGCCACGCGATCGGCTTGCCGTTCGCATCGAGGCCGGCCGAGATCCTGTCGTAGTAACACGGCCGGTACATGTCGTGCTGCACGTCTTCCTCGCGCGTCCAGACTACCTTCACCGGCGCGTTGACCTGTTTGCCGACCTTCACGGCCTGGCCGATCATGTCCGTCTCGAGCCGCCGGCCGAAGCCGCCGCCGAGCAGGTGGTTGTGCACGACGATCCGGTCGGGCGCGAGGCCCGTGAGCTGCTGCACGGTATCGCGCGCCCGCGTCGGCACCTGCGTGCCGACCCAGATCTCGCAGCCGTCGCCACGCACGTGCACCGTGCAGTTCACCGGTTCCATCGTCGCGTGGGCGAGCAACGGCTGCTCGTAGACGGCGTCGACGCGCGTCTTCGCATTCGCGAAGGCCTTGTCGACGTCGCCGTCCTTGCGTGCGACCGCGCCCTTGCCGTTCGCCGCCGCCTGCGCGAGATCCGCGAACAGATCCTTCGTCGAGACTTTCGCGCCCGCGCCCTCGTTCCACTTCACGACCAGCGCGGACGCGCCGCGCTTCGCGGCCCACGTGTGATCGCCGACCACCGCCACCGCGTTGTCGACGCGCACGACCTGGCGTACGCCGGGGATCTTCTTCGCGGCCGTGTCGTCGACGCTCGCGACCGTGCCGCCAAACACCGGGCTGTTCACGATCACCGCGACCAGCATGCCGGGCAGGCGCACGTCGAGCCCGAACTGCGCGGTGCCGTCGACCTTCTCCGGCGAATCGAGCCGCTTCGCGGGCGTGCCGATCAGCTTGAAATCCGCCGGCTGCTTCAGCGCGACGTCCTTCGGCACCGGCAGCTTCGCCGCCGCATCGGCGAGCTGGCCGTACGACGCGCGCCGGCCGCTCGGCGGATGCTGCACTTCGCCGTTCGCGGCGCGGCAGGCTGCCGGATCGACGTTCCATTGCTTCGCGGCGGCCGCGACCAGCAGCGTGCGCGCGGTGGCGCCGGCACGCCGCAGCGGCTCCCACGCATAGCGTATCGACGTCGAGCCGCCGGTGAGCTGGCCGCCGAGCAGCGGATCGAGGAACAGCTTCTCGTTCGGCGGCGCATGATCGAGCGTCACGCTCGACAGCGGCACTTCGAGTTCCTCCGCGATCAGCATCGGCAGCGCCGTATAGACGCCTTGCCCCATCTCGACCTTCGGCATCACCAGCGTGACCTTGCCGGCGCGGTCGATCTGCACGAACGCGTTCGGTGCGAACACGCCCGGTTGAGCCGGCTCGGCGGCGTCGCCGCCGATCACCGAACGACGCGCATCGTCACCCGCGGCCGGCATGCTGAAGCCGAGCAGCAATCCGCCGCCGGCCGCCGCGCCCAGCGACATGCCGAGCTTGAGGAACGAACGGCGCGACACGCCCGCGCCGGCCCGACCGGCTTCGATCAGTCCTCGTGACATGTCAGGCCTCCTTGGCGGCTTGCTTCACGGCCGCGCGAATCCGGTTGTACGTGCCGCAGCGGCAGATGTTGCCGGCCATCGCCGCATCGATGTCGGCGTCGCTCGGGTTCGGGTTCGACGCGATCAGCGCGGTGGCGGCCATCACCTGCCCCGACTGGCAGTAACCGCACTGGACGACGTCGAGCGCGCGCCATGCCTGCTGGACCTTGTGGCCGGCCGGCGTCGCGCCGACGGCTTCGATCGTCGTGATCTTGCGGCCGGCGACCGCCGCGACCGGCAGCACGCACGAGCGCGCGGCGACGCCGTCGAGATGCACCGTGCACGCGCCGCACTGCGCGATTCCGCAGCCGAACTTCGTGCCGGTGAGACCGATGACGTCGCGCAGCACCCAGAGCAAGGGCATGTCGTCGGGGGCGTCGACCGAGCGGGTTTCGCCGTTGATGTTGAGGGTGATCATTCAGCCTCCGGGGCCGGTGTATTGGGGAAGCGGCGCGAACGATGCGCCGCGTGGTGGTGTCATCGCCGCCGCGTGCAGTGCGGCGGGTGCCGTGCGGCCCGGGTGGGCGCGAGCCGCGACGGGCGTACGGCGGCGTTACTCGGCGACGTCGATGCCCGACAGCACCTTGATGACCGGCGGCGCGGTGAACCAGTCGGCCGACTTCGCGCGGAATTCGCCGAAATGCGGGCTCGCGAGGTGCGCGTCGAAGGCGGCCTGGTCGTCGTAGATCTCGTACAGGTGCAGGTTCGGCGAGCCGTCCTGTTCGCGGAACAGGTCGTAGCGCCGGTTGCCCGGCTCGGTGCGTGTCTTCGCGACCATGCTGCGCAGCTCGGCCTCGGCGGCCGCCGCGTGTTCGGGTTTCAGGAACAGGGAAGCCATCACGTGAAGCGCCATCTTGTCACTCTCCTTGTCGTCGATAGCGGAATCGAGCATGCCACAAGCCGGCGTCGCGTGACGCCGGCGTGCAGCCGTTGTGTGTCGCCGTGCCGAGGCGTCAGGCCAGTTCGTCCGGGCCCACGCGCACGACGACCTTGCCGAAGTTCTTGCCGGCCAGCAGGCCGATCAGCGCTTCCGGCGCATCGGCGAGATCGGGGACGACGTCCTCGCGCGTCTTCACCTTGCCCTGCGCGACCCATTCGCTCATGTCCTTCATGAACGTCGCATAGCCGGTGGCATAGTGATCCATGATGATGAAACCCTGCATCCGGATGCGCTTGCGCAGGATCGTGCCCATCAGTGCCGGCACGCGGTCGCGGCCGGTCGACACGGCCTTGTCGTCGTAAGCCGCGTCGTTGTAGTGCGCGATGATCCCGCACACCGGCACGCGCGCATGGTCGTTGAGCAGCGGCCACACCGCGTCGAACACGGCCCCGCCGACGTTCTCGAAATAGATGTCGATGCCGTTCGGGCACGCTTCCTTCAGCTTCGCGGCGAACGCCGGATCGCGGTGGTCGACGCACACGTCGAAACCGAGCGTATCGGTCACGTACGCGCACTTGTCGGCGCCGCCCGCGACGCCGACCACGCGGCAGCCCTTCAGCTTGGCGATCTGGCCGACCACCGCGCCGACCGCACCGCTCGCCGCCGCGACAACCACGGTTTCACCGGCCTTCGGCTCGCCGATCGTCAGCAGTCCGGTATAGGCGGTGAAGCCCGGCATGCCGAGCACGCCGAGCGCGTACGACGGATGGGCGAAGTCGCGGCCGAGCGGAATCAGGCCGCTGCCGTCGGACAACGCATAGTCCTGCCAGCCGGCGCCTGCGACCACCAGGTCGCCTTCGCGGAACGCCGGCAGGTTCGACGAGACGACCTGGCTGACGGTGCCGCCGACCATCGGCTGGCCGAGTTCGGCCGGGGGCGCATAGGACGGTGCGTCGCTCATCCGGCCGCGCATGTACGGGTCGAGCGACAACCAGACCGTGCGCAGCAGCACCTGGCCGGCGCCGGGCGTCGGCACGTCACCGGATTCGGTGCGGAAGTTGCCCGGCGTCGGCGCGCCGACCGGGCGCGAATTCAGGATGATCTGGCGATTAGCGGTTTTGCTTTGCGGCATGTGAGCCTCCGTCAACAGGAATGGACGTGCTTCGTGGGCACGATCGGATCAGGGATGGACCAGCGGGAGACGCACGCGGGCGGCTGCATCGGTGCTCAGGCCGGCGCGGCTGCGTGCATGCGGTTGAATCAATCGGAACAGCGTAACGCGGCGTGGCACGTTCGTCATGCGGTGTTGAGTAGACCAGTCGTCTAGTATCAGGGTAAAAACAAGGCGCGCCGATGCGCGCCCGGGTTATGACTGCACGTCGCCCGGCTCGAGCGGCGGCAGGTTCAGCATGCGCCGCGTTTCGACCATCGCCCTTTCGAGCGGCTTGCGATTGCGGTGAATCTTTTCCAGCAGCGTCGCGCCCAGCCACAGCTCGTACAGGATCGCGGCCGTATGCGATGGATCGGCGACCCCGCTCAGCGAACCGTCGGCCAGCCCGGCCTCGATGCCGCCCGCGAGCCGCTCGATGATCTGGCTCGTGCCGTTCCGCAGCACCGCGCGCATCGCTTCCGACAGGTCCGACACCTCCGCGCCGAGCTTCACCGCGAGGCACTTGCCTTCCGGATCGTCCGCGCATTGCGTGTGCAGCCAGTTGCGCCAGTACGTCATCAGGCGCTCGGCGCCCGTGCCGGCCTGATGCTTGAACAGGTTGTCGAGATGCGCGAGATAGCCGTCGAAATACGATTCGAGCAGCGCTTCGCCGAATGCCTCTTTCGAGCCGAAGTAATGGTAGAACGAGCCCTTCGGGATGCCCGCCGCAGCGAGAATCTCGTTCAGGCCGACCGCCGAAAACCCCTTGTGGAGCATGATCGGCTTGGCGATATTCAGGATGTGCTGGCGGACTTCCGCGCCCGAAGATGCATTCATGATGGCGTATGTTAGCAACGATTAGACCGGTCGTCTAGTAACGTCGAGCCGGCATGTTGAGCGGCACTTTACCCGATCCCCGCCCGGCGCCCAAACGTCGCGCCGGCATGCCTCCCTCCTTCCCGCTCCGCCGAGCGCGCGGCGTCACACGCCCGACTCGGTTTCGTCGCAGGCGTTTCATCGATCTCCCGCATAAATACGCGCGGCGCATGTGCCGGCGATCGAGCCTGTTCGACCGGCATTGCACACGTGTGCAATGCGCCGGATCGTCGTTGTCGCCTCCCGAACCCGTGACCAGGAACGCCCATGACCGCTTCGAAACCCGAACGCCCGTCCGCGCCGAACCGCCGGCGCTTCATCCAGCGCGGCGCCGCGCTGACCCTGTCGCCGCTCGTCGGCTCGCTGGCTGCCTGCGGCGGCGACGGCAACCCGACGTCCGCGTCGTCGTTCGCCGCCGCCGGCGCCGCGGATGCATCCGCGCGCAGCTACGGCATCGCCGACCGCTCGATCACGATCAACGTCGTCAATGCGATCCCGTCGACGACGCTCGCGTACGGCAACGCGGCGAGCCAGAGCGGCTCGCTGCCGCAGGCGTCGCAAGCGCAGGTCGCCACCGGGCAATCGACCGCCGTCAGTGCGTCGAACAGCTGGGGCGACTGCACGGGATCGTTCAGCCTCGCCGGCGGCGACGCATCGTTTGCCATTTCGTACACGCATCCGTTCGGGTCGCAGCCGACCACCGTCAGCGTCACGCCGTCCGCCGGCTACGTGTCGGGCGCCGACGCCGCCACGTTTCCCGGTCACGACTCGGTCGCGAATCTCACGCTGTATCGCGGCGTCCCGACCGCGAACGGCGCGTGGGTCGTCCCGCTCGCGCAGCTCGCGACGCCGCCGGCCAACAACTGCCAGGATTTCGCGAACAGCATGTTCGGCAGCAACGTGCGCACGGCCGCGGCCATCCAGTCCGCGTACCAAGGCACCGGCCCGCTCGGCTACGTGCCGCCCGCCGACTTCACCGGCGGCCAACTGGCGGCCTTCGTCGCGCAATGGGTGCGGCGCTGGCAGAGCGGCGCGGCCTATGGCGTGCTGCCCGCTGCCGATGCGCAACTCGTCGACGCGCTGAAACAGTACGTATCCGGCGCGTCGAACGCCGGCCCGCTGACGATGTGGGTGCCGCAGATCACGTGGCAGGCCGGCTCCGATCCGGCGGTGTTCGCGCTGACGGGCTATCGCGCGTTTCCGTTCGTCGATGCGCAGGGCAACTGGAATACGAGCACGCTGTCCGCGTTCCTGACGCTGCTGGCGGCCGGCTCGCATATCGTCGCGATCAGCGCGACGAGCGACCTGCCGGCGGGCGTCACGATGCAGGCGTTCGACAGCTTCATGGGCGCGAGCGGCCTGACGACGTCGACGGATATCGGCAATTCGCACTACGCGTCGGTGTTGAACACGACGGGCCGCTATTACCTGAGCGTCGGCAGTGATTTCGCGCCGGCGAACTGCGGGCTGATCCTGTCGTTCCTGTACGGGCGCACGGTGAACAACCTGCTCGCGGGCGCCGGCACGTACAACACGTTCGTCCAGCTCGAAGGCTGGCAGGCCGGCGGTTCGCGGCACAACGCCGACTATGCGACGTATCAGCAGACACTGTGGAACATCTCGACGTATGGGGCGTCCGCGTATAGCGAGAAGCGTGCGACGTCGATCTTCCTCGCGCCCGCCGGGTGGACGCCGCAGGTCTATCAGACGACGCGGATGATGCCGTACGTCGGCGCCTATGCGCAGTCGAACGGGTCGCCGCAGGGCTGGCTCAATACGTCGCTCGTCACGATTCCGGCGGATGCGCCGGCGTTGCCGTCGCGGTATGTGTCGAGTTGATCGGTATCGGGGGATGGGCGGGCGATCGGGGGTGTAAGGGGCTCGGTCGCTTGCCTTGCCGCTTCAGGCTTCAGGCTTCAGGCTTCAGGCTTCAGGCTTCAGGCTTCAGGCTTCAGGCTTCAGGCTTCGGCTCCGGGCTTCCGGCGTGCGTCGCCTTCGGCTGACGCACGCTTGCGGTTTCTACTTCAACGAGACGGCGCTTCGTCCGCGCGCTTTCGCGTGCGCGCCCTCCGCTCGTCCCGTTGTGCGGCTGGCGCAGCCTTGGCGCCACGCAGCGCCGACCGGCGCGAGAGCGCTGTCATTTCGCGCCGCAGCGCATCGAGCTCCTTGCTCCGTGCCGCATCGGTCGCCAGCGCGCCGTCGAGCTGCCCTTGAAGCACGCCGCATCGATGCAGCGCGTCGCCGAGCTGCGCCTGCAGTGCGGCCATTTCCTTGCGCTGCTGCGCATCGCGCTGCTCCATGCGCAATGCCGCTGCCTCGAGTTCCTTCTGCAGCCGCGCTGCCGCGAGCCGCTCGCGATCGATCTCCTGAAGCGCCCGCTTCTCCGACGCGCGCAAGCGCTCCTCGGCCCGGCCGGCGTCGTCGCGCAGCCGGTCGAGCTGGGTGGTGAAATCCGCCCGCGCCTGCGCAAGTGCGCGGTCGCCTTCCGCGTTGTCGGCCGTGAGGCGTTCGATGTCCGCTTGCAGCGCTTGCCGCGATGCGTCGTCCGCCGCCCTCGCCTGCTCCAGTTCCTGAATGCGCACCTGCGCGGCCAGCAGCGCGGCCGTGCGTTGCTCCAGCGCGGTTTCGGTGCGGGCCAGTTCGGCCTGCAATGCCGCGACTTCCGCCTTCGCTGCTACCCGCTCGGCCTCGACCTCCGCGCGCAATGCGTCGAGCGCGCCGGCCGCGTCGGCGCTCGATCGATTCCACAGCGCCGCCACCAGTTCGCCGGCGGCCGCCTGCAGATCGGCCGGCAGATCGGGATGCTCGATGCGCACGCGACTCTTTTCCCGCAGCTCGGCCCAGAACTCGCCGAGGACGGCCGTCGGCGTGCTCATGCTGCCCTTGCGGACGAGCTGGTACAGGCGGTTCGCGGTGGGCGTGATGCCGAAGCGGAAGAACAGCAGCGCGCAGGCTTCGCGATACAGCTCGCGGGTTTTCGGGAAGTCGGCCTTGAGACGCTCGATTTCGGCGGTCAGGCGGGATTCGTCGGCAGCGAGATCGGACATGGCGGATTGGGCTGGTGATTTCGTAAATAATATAACGTAAACCGTTAAATATCCAATTCATCGCGCCTTTTAATTTGACATTATTTTTATAATGTCGAGATGGTCGAACCCGGCATCAAGCACAAAGTCGCCGAGTACAACACGTTGCCCCGATTCCCTCCCAGCCCGCCCGGACACCCAAACGCCGCTGCAATCAGCGCGAAAAACCATCAACATGCGCGATCGAAAGCCGACCGCCGGCCGCGACGTGCGCATCGTAATGCGCCCTTCTCCCCGATGACGTACCCCGCTCATCAATCTCCTACGCAAAGCCCCCGTTGACAGTATGCATATGCATAGATACCGTTCCCTCAAGAGCGGCGCGTGATCCGGTCATCGGAGGCGGCCGCATTGCACCGCGCCGGCGTTCCTGCCGGCGTCACGGCGCAATCGAACCGGCGACGCGAATGGCGCGGCGCGCCCTCGTTCGCCACCGACTCGTCCGCGCAACTTGCAACGCGATCCAGGAATGCATCATGAGCACACGCGAAGTCGTCATCTGCCACCCCGTCCGGACACCGATCGGTACGTTCAACGGATCCCTGAAGGACACGCCGGCCACCGAGCTCGGCGCGATCGCCATCCGCGAAACCTTGCGGCGCAGCGGCCTCGACGGCGCGGCGATCGACGCGGTCGTGCTGGGCAACGTGATCCAGGCCGGCAACAAGATGAATCCGGCCCGGCAGGCCGCCATCGGCGCGGGCCTGCCGGTCAAGGTGCCGGCGCTCACGGTCAACCGCGTCTGCGGCTCCGGCGCGCAGGCGGTCGTCAACGCCGCGCAGGAAATCCTGCTGGGCTACGCGAATGCGGCGATTGCCGGCGGCATGGAAAGCATGGAGCGCGCCCCGTACCTGCTCGACGGCGCACGCTCGGGTTACCGGATGGGCGACGCGCCGATCCGCGACAGCATGCTGCGCGACGGCCTCGTCGATGCGTTTTCCGACCAGCATTCGGGTTGGCATACCGAGGATCTCGCGAGCCAGCTCGACATCTCGCGCGATCGCCAGGATCGCTGGGCGCTCCGCTCGCAGCAGCGCTTTTCCACCGCGCTGGCGGACGGCAAGTTCGACGCCGAGCTCGTGCCGGTCGATGTCCTGCAGCGCAAGACGCGCGTCGCGTTTGCGCGCGACGAGACGCCGCGCCCCGACACGACGCTCGAAGCGCTCGCGAAGCTGAAGCCCGCGTTCCGCCCGGACGGCACGATTACCGCGGGCAATGCACCGGGCCTGAACAGCGGCGCGGCGGCGATGCTGGTGGCGGATCGCGCATTCGCCGACGCGCACGGGATTGCGCCGAGTGCGCGGCTGGTTGCATTCGGCGTTGCTGCCGTCGAACCCGGCATGTTCGGGCTCGGCCCCGTGCCGGCCGTCAGGATCGCGCTGGAGCGGGCGGGCTGGACGCTGGCCGACGTCGAGCGTTTCGAGATCAACGAAGCGTTTGCGGTCGTGCCGATCGCGGTGGCGGGCCAGCTCGGCATCGCCGAGGAGATCGTCAACGTCGAAGGCGGCGCGATTGCGCACGGCCATGCGATTGGCGCAACGGGGGCGGTGCTGACGACCCGCCTGATCCATTCGATGCGGCGCGACGGCATCAAGCGCGGCGTCGTCACGCTGTGCATAGGCGGCGGCCAGGGCATCGCGCTGGCGATCGAGGCGCTTTGAGTCGAAGCGGACGCGGACGCATCTGCGATTCGGACGAAAGGGAAACGCCGCGGGCGATGCGGCTCGCGGCGCGGGCTTCCCGAGTCACGGTGCAGCCAGTCACCTTCTCGGCGGCACCGCGCCAAGTCGGCGGGCGGCCCGGAGGCTTCCGTACACATCGCGCACGGATTCGGCGATTGCCCCCGTGTCACCGATCTGCCACCGTCGACCGGTAGCGTTCGGGGCTGACCCACGCTTTCGACAGACGAATCCGCCATGCAGCGCACGTCGCGCGCCACGCCCCATGTTTATGCGGCCACGTCCCGCGCCCTCGCCGTCAGCCTCGCGATCAACCTGCTGCTGCTCGCCGTCGAGACGGCCGCGGCGTGGTCCGCGCATTCGTCGGGGCTGCTCGCCGACGTCGTCCACGCGGCGATCGATCTCGCCGCCGATGCGCTGATTCTCGTCGCGTGCCGGCTCGACGCACGCCTGCCGCCGGAGCGGCGCCCGACCTACGAACCGCTCGCGCTCGCGGGCCTCGGCGCGTTGCTCGTCATAACCGGCGCGCAGATGATCTGGCATGCAACGAACCGGTTCGCGACGCCGCCCGTCGTGCAGCCGGGCGCGGCAACGCTCGCACTCGTCGCCGTCACGCTCGCCGGCAAGGCCGCGCTGTCGCACTGGATGCTGCGCAAGGCGCGCGAAACCGGCTCCGCGCTGCTCGAGGCGAGCGGCTGGCATGTGCGGACCGATGCGCTGTCGTCGCTGCTGGCGGCGCTCGCGATGAGCGCGGCACTGGTTGGCTTCGGTCGTCTCGACGATCTGGCCGCGCTGGCGATCGGCGCACTCGTGATCCGCACGGGTGTCGGTTTCATCCGACGTGGTTGCGCGCAGTGGCCGGCGCTCACGGCATGGGCGGATCGGTCGACGCGCGGCTCGTGAACGCAGCGGGCATCGCCCCGCATCGCGAGCGGCACAGTAGCCGCTATCTGCGGCGATGAATGAAGAAGAGGCTCGCGCGGTGCGAGCCTCTTTTGCATGAGGTCGCCGCCATCATCGTGCTATACGCGACGCGTTGACCGAAGTCGATGTATCGCCCGACGAATGCGGCCGGTTCCGATGGATCGACCTTGATGGTCGCTTACCCGAGCGGCACGACGCTCCCGAGCAGAATCCGCACGAGCGTCGCCTGGCGCGTGACACCCGTTTTCGAGAAGATCGCGCGCAGGTGCGTACGCGCCGTGTTCTTGCTGATCCCCGATTCCTCCGCGGCTTCCTCGAGCGTCAGCCCGTTCGTCAGCAGCAGCGCGAGCGACGTCTCGGCGGGCGTCAGGTCGAACAGCTTGCGGATGATCTCCTGCGCGCCCTGCGGCTTGCGGTCGGGATCACGCAGGAACAGCGTGACGGCCGGCCGCCGCTTGTTGTCCTCCGACCAGTCGGACAGCAGCACCGTGCGCACCAGCAGCCCGAGGCGCGGCTTGTCGAAGCTGCGCGTGATCGGCATCGCCTCGACGGTCGCCGCGGCCGTGCCGTGGTGCCCCATCACCGCATGGCGGATCAGCCGTTTCAGCGTGCGGTTCTCCTGCGCATCGGTCGCCTCGATCGTGCCGCGCGCAATCGTCAGACCGTTGTTCTGCTTGAGGATCTCGTCGGCCACGCTGTTCAGGTCGATGATCGTGCCGTTCTCGTCGAGCGTGATCGTGCCGATCTGCATCCGGTTGATCGCATTCGCATAAATCGAACGTTCGACCTCGGCCGTGTCGAGCCGCGAATGCAATTCCACCGCGCGTTTCAGGTGCGGCAGCAGCAGCGCGCAGATCGCCTTGTCGCGCGCGGAAAACTGCGTCGACGCATGGTTGCGGCACACGCGGAAGCGGCACTCGACGCCCGATGCCGTGCGCAGGTCGGCGCCGAGGATATAACGCACGTCCTGCGGCTTCAGGAACTGCTTGTACAGCTCGCTCGACAGCCAGCCCGTGTCGCCGAACACGTCGTCGACCGTAACCACCCGATCGGCCGGCAGGCCGACGAACGGGTCGAGCGAATAGTAGTAGTTGTTGTACGACGCCTCGCCGTCGCCCGGCACCACCGGGCCGAATTCCGACGCGTGCACGGACAGCGGCGCGCGGCGGTCGCTGGCGGCCGCGCGCAGGATCAGCGTCACGTAGTTCGCCTGCAGCCAGCGGCGGACCAGTTCGAGCGCGCCGGCCCACGGCGGCGTCTCCAGCGGCCCCTGGTAGATGCGCGCCATCAGTTCGCTGAAATCCGCGACGCCGATGTCGGCCTCGTCACTGGTTGCCTGGCTCTCTTGCGGAGCCCATCTCGTCTCCATCAGCACGCTCCATCCTCCATACGACATGTTTCCGGCGCGACCCAACCGCGCCGCCATGATTAAGACGCGTCTAAATTCCGGCGTCATCGGGAGATTCACTGAATGGTGAGAATTGGCCATCCGTGCGAACGAACCATCGTCCGATCGGATGATGTGGCGCCCTGCCCGCTGCGCTGGAATGCCCGTCAGGCCGTGCCGGCAAGCGTCCGGCGCGGACTCAGGGAAAACCGCGACACGGGTTTACCTGATTCAAAACGCACTCGATTCAGACAGGAGTCCCCATGCCGCTCGACCCACAGGCGCAGGCGCTGCTCGCCGCGTTCGCCCAGGCACCCGCGATCGATTTCGCGCAGCTGACCGTTCCCGCATATCGCGCGAGCCTTGCCGCCGGCGGCGCGTTCGCCCCGGGCGATGCCGTCGCCGCCGAAGAGGACTGGCGGATTCCGCTGTCGGGCCGTCAGTTGTCCGCACGGCTGTATCGGCCCGCCGCTGATGGGCCGTTGCCGCTGACCGTGTTCTTCCACGGCGGCGGCTTCGTGTCGTGCGGGATCGATACGCATGCGAACCTGTGCCGCAGCCTCGCCACCCGGGCGCGCACGCTCGTGCTGTCGGTCGACTACCGGCTTGCGCCCGAGGCATGCTTCCCGGCGGCCGCGCACGACGCATGCGACGCGGTGCGCTGGGCCGCCGCCAGTGCGCGCGATCTCGGCGCGCGCGCCGGGGCGATCGCCGTGGTCGGCGACAGCGCCGGCGGCAATCTCGCGGCGGTCGCCGCGCTGCAGTTGCGCGGCTCGGGCATCGCGATCGCGCACCAGTTGCTGCTGTATCCGGTCGTCGATTGCGCGACCGAGCATCCGTCGTACGAAACACTCGGCAACGGCTATTTCCTGACGGCGGACGCGATGCGCTGGTTCAAGCGCCACTATTTCGACGACGGCGCCGATCGCGCGTCGCCGCTCGCGAGCCCGCTCGCCGCGCCGGACGTCGCAGGCGTGGCGCCGGCGACGATCATCAGCGCCGAATTCGATCCGCTGCGCGACGAGGCCGAAGCCTATGCGCTGCGTCTCGCGCAGGCCGGCACCCCGGTGACGCTCGTGCGCTGGCCGGGCCAGCTTCATGGTTTCGCGAGCATGCTCGGCGCGATCGATGCAGCCGACCGCGTGCTGACCTTCGGCGCCGATGCGCTGCGCCGCGCGTTCGATTTGATGGAGGCACGATGACGCTCGCCGGCACGCTGGAGATCGTCGACGAACTGCGGGCGGGCCGCATGGTCCTGCTCGTCGACGAAGAGGATCGCGAGAACGAAGGCGATCTCGTGATCGCGGCCGATCACGTGACGCCGGACGCGATCAATTTCATGGCGCGCTTCGGGCGCGGGCTGATCTGCCTCACGCTGACCGCCGAGCGCTGCGAGCAGCTGAAGCTGCCGCCGATGGCCGATCACAACGGCACGCCGTTCGGCACCGCGTTTACCGTCAGCATCGAGGCGGCCGAAGGCGTGACGACCGGCATTTCGGCGGCCGATCGCGCACACACGATCCGGGCGGCGGTGCGGGCCGGCGCCCGCCCGGACGATCTCGTGCAGCCCGGCCACGTGTTCCCGATCGCCGCGCGCCCCGGCGGCGTGCTCGTGCGTGCGGGGCACACCGAGGCCGGCTGCGATCTCGCCGCGCTCGCGGGGCTCACGCCCGCGTCGGTGATCTGCGAGGTGATGAACGACGACGGCACGATGGCGCGGCTGCCCGAGCTGAAGGCGTTTGCCGCGCAGCATGGGCTGAAGATCGGCACGATCGCCGACCTGATCCATTACCGGCGCGAACACGAGTCGCTCGTCGAACGCGTCGGCGAGCGGCCGCTGCATACGCCGTGGGGACGATTCCGCGCGATCGAGTATCGCGACACCGTGCACGGCGCGCCGCATCTCGCGCTCGTGCGCGGCGAGCCCGATCCGTCGACGCCGGTGCTGACGCGCGTGCACGAATGCCATTCGCTGCTCGACCTGCTCGATGCGGAGCCGTCCGCGCATTCGTGGCCGCTGCACGCCGCGCTGCAACGAATCGACGCGGCCGGCTGCGGGGTCGCGGTGCTGCTCGACTGCGACATGCGTGGCGACGCGATGCGAATGCCGACCAGCCATGCGCGCCGCGACGGACGCGTGACGGGGATCGGCTCGCAGATCCTGCGCGAGCTCGGCGTGCGGCGGCTGAACGTGCTGTCGAGCCCGTTCCGGCTGCCGGCGCTGTCGGGTCACGACCTCGAGATCATGGCGTTCATTCCGCTCGGCGACGACGATCCGGAAAGCGCGCGGAGCGTGCAGGCGAATCCGCTGCGGGCGGCGTGAGGCGTTGACGCGGGATGGCGGGTCGGCTTTACGCCTGACAGGCTATCGCTTGTTTTTGGTGGATACAGTCTTTGGTTTGTATTTTGATAATACATGCTATAGGCTGTATTTTTCGATTACAAACGATCGCTTGTCATCCTGCGGAGCGCCCGATGTCCTTTCCTGTCCAGACCCTGACCCAACTGCGGCCGATACTCGTCGGCTTCCGGAAAGCCGCGGGCCTCACGCAGGCGCAATTGGCCGCCCGTCTGGGCGTCACGCAACAATCCTACGCGCAGCTCGAGGCCAACCCGTCGGCGGTCAGCATCGAGCGGCTCTTCAAAGTGCTGAACGCGCTCGGCGTTCACATGACACTCGCACTGGGCAAGCAGGACGTGTCGGCGGCATCGGCGGATCCCGTGCCTGTGCCCGATGCCACGCCGGCGGTTCGGAAACCGGCTTCGAGCAAACGCAAGCAGGAAACGTCCCGCGGCACCACGCCCGCCAAAAATCCAGCCAAACCCGCAACCGGCGCCAAGCGCAAGCGGCCCACTGACGCAGCACCCGGCAAGCCCAGGGTTGCGAAGCGGGAGGACTGGTGACGATGGCCACGCGTGTCCGCCACGACCGGCTCGACCTGTGGATGAATGGCATTCCGGTCGGCTACTGGGAAGTCCGGCGCGGTGTCGAGCGCCTCGTCTACCTGCCTGAATGGCTCGACGATCCACAGGGGCGGCCGCTGTCGCTGTCGTTGCCCTTCACGCCCGGCAACCAGCCGCACCAGGGCGCGATCGTCGCCGATTACTTCGACAACCTGCTGCCGGACAGCGAGCCGATCCGCCGTCGCATCGCGCAGCGTTACGGGCTCCGCTCGACGGCGCCGTTCGAACTGCTCGCGTCGATCGGCCGCGATTGCGTCGGCGCGATTCAGATGCTGCCGGCCGGTGAGGCGCCTGTCGATCTCGAGGCGATCGACGGCATGACGCTTGACGACGCGGCCGTCGCCGACGTGCTGCGCCGCGCGACCGCCACGCCGCTGCCCGGCCGCGCGGAGCTGGAAGGCGACCTGAGCCTGTCGATTGCCGGCGCGCAGGAAAAGACCGCGTTGCTGCGTCACGGAAACCGCTGGCTGCGGCCATTGGGCAGCACGCCGACGACGCACATCTTCAAGCTGCCGCTCGGACGTGTCGGGAACATGCAGGCCGACATGCGGACGTCCGTCGAAAACGAATGGCTGTGCTCGACGCTCGTCGCCGCGTACGGCCTGCCGGTCGCACCGTGCGAGATCGGCCGGTTCGATGACCAGAAAGCGCTGATCGTCGAGCGCTTCGACCGGCGTCCATCGCGCGACCGCACATGGATCCTGCGATTGCCGCAGGAGGACATGTGCCAGGCGACCGGCACGCCCGCAGGCGCGAAATACGAATCCGACGGCGGCCCCGGCATCGAGACGATCATGGGCATCCTCGCGCATTCGGCCGACGCTGCGCGCGACCGGATGAATTTCTTCGTCACGCAGCTCGTGTTCTGGGTGCTGGCGGCGATCGACGGCCACGCGAAGAACTTCAGCATCGCGCATTTGCCCGGCAACACCTACCGCAGCACGCCGCTGTACGACGTGCTGTCCGCGCATCCGATCATCGGCACGCGCCGCAACCAGCTTCCGCCGCGCCGCGCGCGGCTCGCGATGGCCGTGTGCGGGAATAACCGGCACTACGTGATCGGCGAGATCCAGCCGCGCCACTGGATCGCGCAGGGCCGGCGTGTCGGCCTGACCGAAGATGACGTGCACGCCGCGATGGCAGCCGTCGTCGCGCGCACGGAACCCGCGATCGTCGAGGCTGCAGCGCAGATCCCGGCGGAGTTTCCGGCGGACGTGGCGGATGCAATCTTCGACGGCATGCGTCGGCAGAGCCTCAAGCTGGGCGCGGCCGGGTAGCCTCGGCCGTCGCCCGCGGCGACACGCTACTCGCCGGCGGCGAAGCGCCGGCAATGCTCCAGATACCCCGCTTCATGGCTGCTCACGAGCTGGACGATGCTGTTCCACAGCCACATCGGTGCGTCGATCGTCTTCGCGCGGTTGCGGCCGAGTTCGGTGCGCCATGCCGTGCGTGTCGGCTTGTCCATCTGGCGCGCGTGGGCGGCGCCGACCGCCGCACCGAGATAGCGCGCGACGTCACGCGCATCGTCCTCGGCGAGCAGATCGATGTCGAGCTTCAGGTCCTGTGGCAGCAGTTCGCGGATCACGACCGCGCGATCGAGCAGGCGCGCGGCCCGCATCCGCTCGCCGAGGGCCGGCGACAGATGCCGTGCGCCTTCCACGACGCGCTCGGCGTTGTCGCGCGGCATCGTGGCCGTTTCGTCGCGCGGTGCAGCGGCCGTCACGCCCTCCTTGATGTCCATCAGACACAGGTCGTCGCCGTCGCGCACGTCGCCGTCGATGTCGAGCAGCACCGCGTAGCGCAGTCGTCCAAGCGAACTGCAGCCTTTCACCCAGTACGCCGCGTCGAGCACGTCGACCTTGCCTCCGTCCTTGCGGCCCTTGAGGCTCGTTGCGAGTGTCGCGATCGCATCGTCGCTGAACAGCTTGCCGATCGCGCGGGATTCCTTCGCACTCAGCGGCCAGAAGCGACGGCCAAGCGGAATCGTCGGCGCGAGCCCTTCGATCCGTTCGATCGCGAGTTGCCGCCACGAGCGGCGCATGGCCTGCTTCATCACGAGGTGCACGGGTTCGGGGCGTTGGGGCAGCTTCGCGTGGCGGCTGCCGAATGCCGACGCATAACCCGCCGTCATCGCCTCCATCATGTGCACGATCGTCAGGCCCGCCAGTGCGGACCCGCGCGCGGCCGTCGCCAGCGACAGCCCGAGGCGGATCAGGTCGTGAACGGGATTGCCGACGACCGTCTGGTCGAGATCCCGGATCTGCACCTCGACCTTTCCTTCACTGTTCGCGACCGGGCCGAGATTGCCGGTATGGCAGTCGCCACAGATCCAGATCGACGGCCCGTGCGGCAGTGCGCTGCCGTTGGTTTCGACGAGCCATTCGTAGAAACGCGCCGTATTGCCGCGCACGTACGCGTGAGGTGAGCGCGCCATCTTCCGGCGGCGCTGTTCGGTCAGGATCGCCTGGCGCCCGGCGGGTTTCGGCATGCGCTTCTGCTTGTGTTTCTGCTTCGGCTGTGACTGGTTGCTCATTCGGTTCTCCGGATGTTCCTGTCGTGTGCGGCATGCGGCTTCGTCACGATGCCATTGATCGATGCCTTTCTGCAAACCGGCAGCGTCGCCAATGTCCGTCCCCCCGGCCTGCCGTCTCATGCTTCATTCGGCCGGATCGGGGCCATCCACCTGGACGATGTGCGCCGGCGCGGGTTGCGCACAATGACCGTCGAACCCATTCCCGACGTCTCCCCGACATGGAACCCACCGAATTGTCCCTCGCGTTCAACCCGCTGCAGATCGGCCCGCTGACGCTGCGCAACCGCCTGATCAAGTCCGCGACCAACGAGGGCATGACGCCGAACGGTGTGCCGTCGCGCGCGCTCGTCCGTTTTCACGAACGCATCGCCGAAGGCGGCGCCGCGCTGACGACCGTCGCGTACTGCGCGATCAGCGACGACGGCCGCACATTCGTCGACCAGGCGCGGCTCGACGCGCCGACGGTCCGCCAGTTCCGCGCGTTGACCGACGCCGTCCATCGCCACGGTGCCGCCGCATCCGCGCAGATCACGCATGGCGGCTGCTTCACGTTCCTGCCGTCGCTGTCGACCAAGCGGCCATTGAGCGCGTCGGGCGGCTTCAACAAGGTCGGCGTGATGAGCGGCCGCTTCCTGAAGCAGGCGATGACGCACGACCAGATGTCGACCATCGCCGACGAATTCGCGCAGGCCGCACGCCATGCGCGCGACGCCGGCTTCGATGCAGTCGAGATCCACATGGGGCACGGCTATCTGCTCAGCCAGTTCCTGTCGCCGCTGTACAACCGCCGCCGCGACGCGTATGGCGGCGACGCGGCGCGGCGTGCCGCGTTCCCGGTCGAGGTGCTGCGCCGCGTGCTCGATGCGGTGGGCCGCGACCTCGCCGTCGTCTGCAAGATCGGCGTGACCGAAGGCGTGCGCGGCGGCGGAACCGCCGACGACGCTTGCGAAGTCGCGCGGCGGCTCGAAGCCGAAGGCGCGCACCTGCTCGTGCTCAGCGGCGGGATGAACGTCGAATCGGTGTGGCAGCTGTTCGGCAGCCCGTTGCCCGGCGAGGCGCGCGCGAATGCCGACAACGCGATCGTGCGCGCGGCAATGGCGTTGCAGAAGCTCACCGAGCCGAAGATGGGCGCGTTTCGGGAGATGTATTTCCTCGAACACTCGAGGAAGGTGCGCGCGGCCGTCAGGATGCCGCTCGCTTACCTCGGCGGCGTACGTTCGCGCGAGAACGTCGAGCGGGCGATGCGCGAAGGGTTCGACGCGGTGGCGCTCGCACGCGCGCTCGTGTTCGAGCCGGATTTCGTCAACGGGCTGCGCGACGGCCGGCTCGCGCAGTCGGGCTGCACGTCGTGCAACCGTTGTGTCGTGTCGATGTACACGCCGGGCGGCACCGCGTGCGTGCTGCGCGAGCCGAACGACCCCGCGCCGAACCGCGTGCCGGCCGCCGGCATCTGAGGTTTGACGTGTAACGCGTGATGCCCGACACCCGATGCCTGATGCGGGCGCCGCGGCCGCTCAGCCGGCGTCGCGCGCGCGGGCGAGTGCGGCGAGATTCCCTTCCCCGAACCCGTGGTGCCCCTTGCGCTGCACGATTTCGAAGAAGATCTCGCCGGGCCGGCGCTTGACGAAGGTCTGGAAGAACAGGCGCGGCACGCCGTCGCTGCCGATCTCGCCGTCGACCAGCACCGCGCGGCGGCGCAGCGCGTCGAGGTCGACGCCGTGCCCCGGCAGCCGTGCGTCGACCTCGTCGTAATAGCGGGCCGGCGGCTCGACGAATTCGACGCCGTTCGCCCGCAGCGCATCGACGCAGGACAGGATGTCGTCGGTGGCCAGCGCGACGTGCTGCACGCCTTCACCGGGGTGGTCGGGCAGGTACGCATGCATCAGCTCGGTGCGCCGCGTGCCTTCCTCATAGACCGGAATCCGCACCGCGCCGCACGGCGACACCATCACGCGCGATTCCTCGGACACATGCCAGTGCGCATCGATTTCGTGGATCTCGCGAAAATGCAGCAGGTCGTGGTAGAAATCCAGCCACTCCTGCATGCGCCCCGCGCCGACGGTCTGCGTGAAATGATCGACCTGCTGCAGCCCAACACCCACGCAGTCGAGATCGGTATGTGCGGTTGCGATGTCGATCGGCCGGAAATCGATGTCGAAGATCGAAATATCGCCGACGCCGCCGCGCTGGCCGTCACGCCCGCGCCAGCGGTCGACGAAATAGAGGTGCGAATCGCCGATGCCCTGGATCGCCGGAATCTTCAGCTCGCCGACGCCGACCTTCTCGCCCTCGAACGCCCACGCGCCGAGCTCGATCGCCCGCTCGAACGCGCGCCGGGCGCTGGCCACGCGCAGCCCGATCGCGCAGACGCCCATCCCGTATTCCTCCGCGTAGCGCGCGGCGAACGAATCGGGCTCGGCGTTGATCAGGAAGTGCATCTGCCCTTGCCGGTACAGCGTGACGTTCTTGCTGACGTGCCGCGCGATCGCCTTGAAGCCGAGCTGCTCGAAGCGCTGCGCAAGCGCTTCCGGCACGGGCGCCGCGAATTCGACGAACTCGAGGCCGGCCATCCCGAGCGGATTGGCAACCGGATCGGCAACGGGCGGCGTATCGCTGGACAGGGGGTGGGAAGTGCCGGGCATTCCAGTCTCCGGGGGCATGCGTCGATGGGGATGGCGCTCGTTGCGTGCGGGATGCGCGGCCAGGGTGGCGACCGCGCGTCCGCCCCGAACGGGCGAGTTTTCAATGCTGCCAATTTTAACCAGTTCGTTCACGGCGGCACACCCTGGCCAAACGGGATATCGTCACGCGGCCTAGTGCAAACCCGGAAAGCGTTCGATAATCGCACGGATTTGAACGATAATCGCGCACTCTGTCCGATTGGCCAATTGCCGCCATGCGGCGCGCGCCCTATTCTCCGTTCACTCATCGACTTCAATGCAGCATCGGACGCGGCGCCGCCACGATTCCACGATGCGCCGTGCCAGGAGACATCGCCATGACCCCAACCTTCGACACCCTCGACGCCGCAGCCGGCGCCCGCGCGCGCAGCCAGGCCCGCAAGGCCGCGATCGGCAGCTTCGTCGGCGCCGTCGTCGACTGGTACGACTTCCTGCTGTACGGGATCGTCGCCGCGCTGGTATTCAATTCCGAGTTCTTCCCGAAAGTCAGCCCGACGATGGGCACGCTCGCGGCGTTCGCGACCTTCGGCGTCGGCTTCCTGTTCCGGCCGCTCGGCGGCGTCGTGTTCGGCCACTACGGCGACCGGCTCGGCCGCAAGCGGATGCTGGTGCTGACCGTGATGCTGATGGGGCTGTCGACGGTCGCGATCGGCCTGCTGCCGGCGTTCTCGACGATCGGCTGGTGGGCGCCCGTGCTGCTGGTGCTGATGCGCGCGATCCAGGGTTTCGCGGTCGGCGGCGAATGGGGCGGCGCGGCGCTGATGGCCGTCGAAAGCGCGCCGAAGCAGAAGAAGGCGTTCTACAGCAGCGGCGTGCAGGTCGGCTACGGCGTCGGCCTCGTGCTGGCCACGGGCATCGTGTCGATCCTGAGCCACACGCTCGGCGAGGCCGCATTCAAGTCGTGGGGCTGGCGCCTGCCGTTCGTGTTCAGCATCGTGCTCGTGCTGATCGGGCTGTGGGTGCGCAAGAACATGGACGAATCGCAGGAGTTCGTCGAGAAGGTCGAACACGGCAACCGCAAGCTGCGCCTGCCGGTGCTGGAAGCGCTCACGCGCCATCCGAAGGCATTCCTGCTGATCATCGCGCTGCGCCTCGCTGAACTGTTCACGATGTATATCGTCACCGCGTTCGCGCTCAGCTATTCGACGACGAACCTCGGCATGTCGCGCGACCTGTTCCTGAACATCGGCTTGCTGGTGGGCGCGGTGAGCTGTGTGACGATTCCGTGCTTCGCGTGGCTGGCCGACCGCTACGGCCTGCGCCGCATCTACCTGATCGGCGCGCTGATCGGCCTGGCGTCCGCGGTGCCGTTCTTCGTCGCGCTGGAAGCGCGCTCGATCGCGTGGATCGTGATCTTCTCGATCCTGCTCGCGAATGCCGCGCACGACATGGTCGTGAGCGTCCAGCAGCCGCTGTTCACCGAGCTGTTCGGCGCCGAATACCGCTATAGCGGCGCGGGCGTCGGCTACCAGTTCGCGAGCGTGGTCGGCGGCGGGTTCACGCCGTTCATCGCGGTCGGCCTCGTCAGCATGGCCGGCGGCTCGTGGCACCTCGTCGCTGGTTATCTCGCGGTGGGCTGCCTGATCTCGCTGGTGGTCGCCGCGCGGATGCGGGCGGCGCAGTAACAACCTGACCGGATGGCCGGCCCGATGCGCGGCCGGCCATCCCGCGTGGCTCGACGATGACCTGCAACGGCGCCACGGCCTCGCGTTCGAGCGCACGACGTCAAACACTGTCAGTTACACGCGTCGATTCGCCCTTTTCCCCGCTGAACATGCCACGCCGCCCGCCGACCAATGGCATCATATGGGCCTACGTCAGTCACCGATACGCCCCCATATCATGTCGAATCTCATCGTCCACGGCGGCACTCCGCTGCGCGGGGACATCAAGCCGTCCGCGAACAAGAACGCCGTCCTGCCGATTCTGTGCGCCACCCTGTTGACCGATCAGCCGCTGCGCCTCGTCGGCGTGCCGGACATCACCGACGTGCGCAAGATCCTCGACATCTTCCGCACGCTCGGCAGCGACGTGTCGGTCGACTTCACGACGGGCCTGCTCGAACTCCACCATCGCAACACGAAATTCGATCCGGCCGTCCACCGGCTGCCGGAAGCGATGCGCTCGTCGATCATGCTGATCCCGCCGCTGCTCGCGCGCTTCGGCGTCGCGCGCCTCGAGAACGACGTGAAGGGCTGCACGCTCGGCGTGCGCGAGATCGATCCGCACGTCGAGGTGTTCGAGCGCTTCGGCGCGCACATCGAGCGCACGCCCGATTCGCTGATCGTCCGCACCGACGGCCCGCTGACGGCCAACGACCACTGGCTCGACTACGCGTCGGTCACGACCACCGAGAACTTCGCGCTGTGCGCGACGGCCGCGAACGGCACGTCGACGCTGATGAACGCCGCGTCCGAGCCGCACGTGCAGGAGTTCTGCCAGTTCCTCGCGATGATCGGCGTCGCGATCGAGGGCATCGGCACGTCGCGGCTGTGCGTGACGGGCGGCCGCAAGCTCGGCGGCGGCGAATTCCGCTTCGCCGAGGATTTCCACGAGATCGCGACGTTCCTCGCGCTCGGCGCGATCACCGGCGGCGACATCACGGTGCGCAACTCGTCGCCCGAACATTTCCCGCTGATCGACCGCACGTTCGCGAAGTTCGGCGTCAACGTCACGCACCGCGACGGCTGGTCGCGCGCGGAGCGCGACGGCCCGCTGCGCGTGCGCCGGCCGTTCACGCAGAACATCCTCACCAAGGTCGAAGCCGCGCCGTGGCCGTACCTGCCGGTCGACCTGCTGCCGATCTTCATCGCGCTCGGCGTGCGTGCGGAAGGCAGCGCGATGTTCTGGAACAAGGTGTACGACGGCGCGCTCGGCTGGTCCGGCGAACTGTCGAAGTTCGGCGCGCACGTGCTGCTGTCCGATCCGCACCGGCTGATCACGTTCGGCGGGCTGCAACTGACGCCGGCGCGCGTCGAGAGCCCGTACATCATCCGTGTCGCGATCGCGCTGCTGATGGTGGCCGCGAGCATCGAAGGCCGTTCGGAAATCATGAACGCGCTGCCGATTCGCCGTGCTCACCCGCACTTCGTCGAAAACCTGCGCTCGGTCGGCGCGAACGTCGAGTGGACGAGCAGCGAGTAAAGCCCTGACGGTACGGCGCAAGCGCTGCGAACAGCCGTACCATCCTCCCCACCCGGCCGGCACCCGCGCCGGCCGCGCCTTCCCGCGTTACTCGCCTCCTCCGCAATCGACATCGCCGCCGCCCATGTGGTCGAACCCGTAAAGCATCACGGCCGTCGTGCCGCGCGCGGGGTTGCTCGGGCGTTTCGCCAGGCTTTCATCGAGTGGAGACGACGGGTACTGGACGCTCGTGTCCATCAGGTTGCCCGGCTCCGAGCGCAACTCCGCTTCGGTCAGCTTGCTTCCTTCCGCGCGCGGCAGCCCGAACGCCTTGCGCACGTCCGCTTCGTTCCACGTCCCCTTCAGCGTGACGGTGACCATCTGCAGCCTGCCTTGCTCCCAGTCGAGATCGACCTTCGTCGCGAGCGGATGCACGCTGGCCGCGAGCCGGTCGGGGAACGCCGGGCCCTCGTAGTAGGCCTTCGTGTTCTTGCACGCGTCGCCGGTGTTCCGGTACTGCTTCAGCGCGCAATTGAAGCGCTTGTCACGGTAGCCGAAGGACGTTTCGACTTAGCAGCCGAATTTCGGTGACGTCATGCGCGGCCACGCGCGGATGTCGGCGGTCGGCTTCGGGAGGAGTGTTCCGGACGAAGGATTCGCCGCGGCAAGCAGCGGCACGGCCGCGACGAGCACGGCCAATACGGATTCGCGAATTGTCATTGTTCTGTTCCAGTCGAGGCGCCGATTCTAGCGCGGCTTCGCCAGCGTAATCGTGCCTGCGATGCTGCGGAACAGCGGCAAAGCCTGCGGCATGTCTTCCACACAGGTTGCGCAAGTCAGGCTGGCCCAATAGTTCGGCGTGGTGCCGATTGTCGTCGACGGTCATGTTCCGGGCCTGGAGCACGCATCCACCGTCGAATGAAACGAGCCCTGATCAAGCGTCGTGGAGATCAGAACTGCGCGATAATCGCCCATTCACGCGCGATGACCGCGCATTCCGACGCCTGATCACGACGATGAAAAAGCCCGAACTCGACCGACGCGACTGGATTGCCGGCCTCGAAAAAGGCCTGGCGATCCTCGAGGCATTCGACAGCCAGCATGCGCGCATGACGCCCACCCAGGCCGCCGCGCGCACCGGCCTCACGCGCACGGCCGCGCGGCGCTACCTGCTGACGCTCGAATCACTCGGCTACGTGTACACCGACGGCAAGCTGTACGGTCTCACGCCGCGCGTGCTGCGGGTCGGCTGGTCGTACTTCGATTCGGCCCGCCTGCCGCGCACGGTCCAGCCCTATCTGCAGCAATTGAGCGCGTCGCTGAACGAGTCGGCGTACGTGAGCGTGCTCGACGACTGGGAACTCGTGTTCATCGCGCGCAACGGCGTGTCGCGCGTGATGACGACCGGCTTCGTGCTCGGCGCGCGCGTGCCGGCGCCGCTGACGTCGCCCGGCGTCGTGCTGCTCGCCCATCATCCGGATCGCGAAGCCGTGCGCGCGTGGCTCGACGACACCGAACTGCCGCCGTTCACGCCGCACACGATCACCAACAAGGCGCGCCTGCTCGAACAGGTCGACCAGGCACGCGACGCCGGTTTCGCGGCGATCGAACAGCAATTGCAGGTCGGCGTGCGCGGAATCGCGGTGCCGCTGAAGAACCGTCATGGTGAAGTGGTCGCCGCGCTGAGCACGAACATGCCGATCGGCGCGGAGACGACCGACGCGGCCGTGCGGCGCGTCCTGCCGCATCTGCAGGAAGCCGCGCTCGCGATGCTCAACGTGCTGTAGCGAGGCGCGGAGACGGGGAAGCCGTGCGCCGGAACGGGCCGCGCAGCGTCATCGTCACCGTCACCCGATCCGCCACCACCGCGGCAGCAGATCGCGCACTTCGCGCCGCCGGTAACGGTCGTCGATCAGGTGCACGACGCCTTCGTCGTGCTCGGTGCGGATCACGCGCCCTGCCGCCTGCACGACTTTCTGCAAGCCCGGGTACAGGTACATGTAGTCGTAGCCGTTGCCGAAGCGCGCGTCCATCGCACGCCGCATCTGCTCGTTGACGTCGTTGACCTGCGGCAACCCGAGCGTCGCGATGAACGCGCCGATCAGCCGCTCGCCGACCAGGTCCACGCCTTCCGAGAACGCGCCGCCCAGCACCGCGAAGCCGACGCCGCGCCCGCCTGCGTCGAAGCGGGCGAGAAAGGCGTCGCGCTCGCTTTCCGCCATGCCGGGCGCCTGCGCCCAGACGGGCACGTCCGGATGCCGCGTCTGCATCAGCGCGACCACGCGCCCCAGGTAGTCGAAGCTGCTCAGGAAGCCGAGGTAGTTGCCGGGCCGTGTCGCGTATTGCGCGGCGATCAGGTCGGCGATCGGTTCGAGCGAACGGTCGCGGTCGCGCCAGCGCGTCGACACGTGGCTCGCGACGCGCACCGTCAGTTGCTCGGCGCGGAACGGCCCGTCGACGTCGAGCCAGCCCGTGTCGCCGGGCAACCCGAGCGTGTCGCGATAGAAATGAAACGGGCTCAGCGTGCCCGAGAACAGCACGGTCGCGCACGCGGCTTCGTAGCGCGGCGCGAGAAAGCCGGCCGGAATCACGTTGCGCACGCACAGCGTCGACTGGACGCGGCGCCGGCGGCCGGCCGACGCCACGCCGTCCAGCGCCGGCTGGCGCGGCATCGGTTCGCCGTGCAGCGTCGCGTCGAAGATCGACGCGCTGTCGAACGCTTCGGCCAGCACGCCGAACTGGATCGCCTCGAAATGAAACCGCAGCAGTGCATCGCCGTTCGCGCGCGGCGCGTCGGCCAGGTGTTCACCGATTGCCGCAATGAGGTTCTGCACGGCCGACACGATCGGGCCCGGAATCTCCGGATACGCGGCATAGCGCTCGGCCTGCGCGCGACTGACCGAGCCCCAGGCGCGGGCGAGCCGGTCGAACGCCTTGCGCAGTGCCGCGGGCGCAACCTCGCGCGCCGCCGCGAACGCGAACGGGTCGAGCGATGCGCTGTACATCTTCCTCGCGCGATCGAGCAGGTTGTGCGCTTCGTCGACGAGCACGCCGACGCGCCACTGGTTCTGCTGCGCGAGCGTGTGCAGCATCGCGCTGCCGTCGTAGTAGTAGTTGTAGTCGCCGATCACCATGTCGGACCAGCGCGCGAGCTCCTGCGACAGGTAGTACGGGCAGACGTCGTGCGCGAGCGCGGCCGCGCGCACCGTGTCGCGGTCGAGCAGCCCGGCCTCGATGGCCGCATCGCGCGCGGCCGGCAGCCGGTCGTAGAAGCCTTTCGCGAGCGGACACGATTCGCCGTGGCATGCGCTGTCCGGATGCTCGCACGCCTTGTCGCGCGCGACGAGTTCCAGCACGCGCAGCGGCAGCACGGGCGTGCCGGCGCCGAGCGTCGTCGCCGCCTCGAGTGCGAGCGCGCGGCCGGGTGTCTTCGCGGTCAGGAAGTACACATGATCGAGCTCGCCCTCGCCGCAGGCCTTCAGCAGCGGAAACACGGTGCCGAGCGTCTTGCCGATGCCGGTCGGCGCCTGCGCCATCAGGCACCGCTCGTCGCGTGCCGCGCGATAGACGGCCACCGCCAGCTCGCGCTGGCCGCTGCGGAACTGGCCGTGCGGAAACGCCAGCGCGCGCAGCGCCGCATCGCGCGCCGCCCGATGGGCCGTCTCGCGCTCGGCCCAGCCGACGAAGCATGCGCACTGCTCGGCAAAGAACGTCGCAAGCTCGGCCGCGCCCAGCGTTTGCGTCAGCACCGTCTCGCGCTCGGACACGATGTCGAAATATACGAGCGCGACGTCGATTTCCGGGAGGCTGCGCGCGTCGCACATCAGGTGCGCGTAGACCTTTGCCTGCGCCCAGTGCAGCGCGCGGTGGTTGTCGGGCATCGCATCGAGGCTGCCGCGATAAGTCTTGATTTCCTCGAGACGGTTCGCCACCGGGTCGTAGCCGTCCGCGCGGCCGCGCACGGTGAGCGTGCCCCAGGTGCCGGTCAGCGCGATCTCGGTTTCGTAGCGGGCGCCGCGATTCGACGTGACCGCGCCGTGGCCGGCGATGCCTTCGAGCGCGGTCGGTGCGGGCGTGAAGCGCAGGTCGAGGTCGCCGCGTCGCGCGGTGAACTCGCACATCGCCCGCACCGCGACGACGTAGCTCATGCGGACAGCCCCGCCGCTTCGGCGTGCGCGACGCCCTCACCGGCCCACTCGACATCGATCACGCGCACCGGCATGCCGTGCGCGACGCAGTACGCGAGCCAGCGCGTCTGGTTGTCCTGCAGGCGGTCGCCGGGGCCTTTCACCTCGATCAGCTCGTAGCGGCGCTCGCCGGGCCAGAAGCGGACGAGATCGGGCAGCCCCGAGCGGTTGCTGCGGATATCCGCGAGCAGGCGCGTGAACCACAGCCTCAGGTGTTCGGGCGGCAGGCATGCGAGCGCCTCGTCGAGCAACGCGTCCGTCAGCACGCCCCAGAACACGAACGGCGATTGCAGCCCGGTCTTCGTCGCGAAATGCCGGCGGATCGTGTCGCGATACGCACCCGAATCGAGCTGCGCAAAGCACGCGGCGAACGCTTCCGCACGACGCGCGAGGAAATCGGGTGCGTGCAGATCGGCCGGGCCGCGCTGGAACGGGTGGAAGAACGCACCGGGCACCGCGGCGAACACGGGCTCCCAGCACAGCAGCCCGAACAGCGAATTGATCAGCGTATTTTCGACGTAATGGACCGGCGAAGCCGGCTGCGCAAGATGGTCGCGCACGGCGAACTCGACACTGACGAACGCATCGGGACGCGCGATCACGAGCGTCGCGCGCGGCACGTCTGCGGCGGCAGCGGCACGTTCGACACGCTGGCCGAGCCGGCGCTGCAGGCGCGGCAGCATGCGCTCGACACGCTGGCGCTCCTCGTCGCTCTCGAAGCTGCAGCGCGCATCGAGCGCCAGCGCGAGCGCCTCGCCGTCACGCCCGCAGCGTTCGAGCACGCGGATGCGCCGATGGCGGCTGCCGGGCCATGCGCTGCGTGCATACGCGTCGAGCGCGCCGTCCCAGTCGGCCCGGCGCTCACACGTCTGCCCGAGCGCGAACATCAGCTTCGCGCGACGCGTCGCGAGCCACGGCTGGGCGCAGCCGACCGCGTCGATGGCGCGCATCAGGTCGTCGAACGGCAGATCGTCGGGCCACGCGTCGAGCGCGTCGCGACACGTCTGCAGCGCGAGATACGCATCGACGTCGCCGCGCTGCTGGAACGCACGCGACGACGGCGCGATCGGCACGCTTTCGTACTGGAACACGCCGAGATCGGCGAGCACGAACTCGCTCCAGTCCTGATGGAGATTGCCGAAGAACATCAGGCGCAGCCGGTCGCACAGCGCGCCGACCGTCACGCGCAGCACGCGGTCGCCGGCCTGCACGCACCACGCGTCGAGCGGTTGCGCGACGTCGTGCGCGGGCCGCAGCCGTTCGAGCCATTCGGGCTTGCGCTCGCCGGCATGCGCGGCGAGTGCCGGGAAGATGCGCAGCAGATCGGCCTTGGTCGACAGCGCGAACAGTTCGTCGAGCGTCAGCGCAGGCGCCGGATCGACCCAGCCGAGTGCGACGAGCGGCGCGACCGCGTCGAGCGTGCAGCCGATTTCGTCGTAGACGAGCTTGCTGGCGCGGAAGTCGGACCCGTTGCGCATCAGCATCCGCACGAGCAGCGCGCGCGACGCCTGCGGCAGCGTCGCGAACTGCCGGACGAACGCGTGCTCGTGTGCGTCGAACAGGTCGTCGTAACGCGCGCCGAGCCAGGCCAGCGCGCGTTCGAAATTGGTCAGGTAGTAAAACGCCGGGGGCGTCGGCGATGCAGGCGTCACGGGGATCGATCACTGTACATTTGTACAGGTCGGAATCATATCAAATGTGACGGCAACTGCCGCACGCCCCGTCGGCGATCGGCTCCCCGGCCCCACTCAGAACTGGTAATTCACCGACATGTCGAACACGCCGTTGGTCTTCTGCTGCGTGATCGGGCTGTGCGCGGCGCGGCCGACGAGCTGCTCGAGCGCGCCGTCGATCGTGACGAACCAGTGCTTGTTCACGAACCAGGCCATCGTCACGCCCGCACCGACCGACTTGAGCCCGGCCCCCGATGAATAGGCCGGCAGCCCCGAGCGCGCGGCGGCGCCCTGGCTCACGCCGAACCAGCTGTTCATGTAGCGCGAATCGGCGAACGACACGGTCGGCCCCGCGAACCAGAAGAAATGCTCGTTGCTGCCGGGCATCGGCATGTACGCGGAGAAATCGCCGACCCAACCATTCGAGCCGCCGATGCTGCGCCGGATATCCGCGCGCAGTACGAGCGGAAACTCCTTCGAGATCACGTAATCGGCCGCCAGTTTCATCACCGGTGCCGCGTTGATGTTGTCGAGGCCGTTCAGGTGCTGGAGGTCGTCGGCCGAGCGGCGCCCGAGGTCGTAACCGACGGACAGGCTCACGCGCCAGTTCGGCCCGCGCAGCACGTTCGCGCCGAGCCCTTCGCCGGTCGACAGGAAGAACAGGTCGCGATAGCGGATATCGATCGTCGGGCCGCCCATCACGCGATAGCGGTCAGAGCCCGCATAGCGTGGCTGCAGCGTCATCGCGGCGCCCATGCTGATATCCCAGGTGGAGATGTTCGGCTCGTACAGCTTCTGGAGCGGCACGCCCGCCGAGTATTGCCACTCGCCGAGCGGTGAAGGCGTCTGGGCCGACGCGTCGCGGGCGCCGGCAGCGGCGAGCGCCGCGCAGGCCGACACCCCGGAAACGAACCGGCGTACGCCGGGTGACAACAAAGGGCGAGCAACAGTCATCAAGGTCCCCGTCGGTGGCGCGAAACGAACCTGAATTAAAGAAGCGCATTGCGCCTCTTCGGCTGCAGCGGCTGGCAGCCTGCGGCGCGAACGTAGCGTGCGCTGAATTAACGGACATCCTACGCGACCCACGCGCGGACGCAAAGCGCCCGCTGCGTGCGGGCACTTTGCCGTACGCGGGACAGTCCGGTGAAGCGGAGTGGAATCAGAATCGCTCGACGTGATAGTCGCCGGCCAGCGCGGCCGGGCTGCGCGTCGACATCATCCGCGAGAAGCCGTCGGCGAGCCGACCGAGCGCGAGCTGCTTCTGGCTCGCATCCCAGTGCGTGTAGGTGTCGTACGCGGCATCGTCGAACGACACGGTGACGGCGACCGGGCGGCCGCTGGCGCGAAAGCCGATCTGCAGCACGCCGCCCGGCAATTCCTCGATGTGATAGCGCAACGAGCGCGATTCGAAGTAGCGGCCCAGCACCTGAGCGATCGCGCGCTTGTCTGGCGATTGCACGTGAATGTCCATGAGGATCCTCCTTTTTTGAGTGTTCGCGCGGACGGTTGTGATGCACCGCCTCCCGGCATCCGGATCGGTGGCGGGTGCGACGGCGGGTCGCCCTGCGGCAGCCCGTCTGGCACGGGCGGATCGACGGGATCGTCGTGCCCGGGCGGCGGCGGGTCCGGGTCGACATCGGGCGTCGTCGGCTCGGGGCGGTGCATGGATGGCGTCTTCATGTCTCTCCTGCGCGACGGCGCGCGCATCTCGATGGCGCCGGCATCGCGCGCAAGCGGCGTGCCCGCTCCCGCGCGCCCGGTTGCCCGCTCCGGTCGGACGCTGTCGTGCGCTCAGTCGTCGTAGGCCGCCATCACCAGCCACATCGTGCGGCCTTCTGCGGTCAGCCGGGCCGCGAGCGCGAACCGGTCGGACGGCGTGCATTCCGCGACGAGCGCCCGCTGCGCGCGCTCGGGGCCGTCGTAGACGGTGTCGTTCAGTTCGCGTACCTCGTCCTTGCCGTCGAACATGCGCCGCTCGGGCCGATAGACCCGCGACTCGCGCTTCCACGTGTCGAAACGCTCGCGCAGGTGGGCGAAATCGCCGCCGCATACGTTCGCGTCGTAACGTATTCTTTCCCTGGATGCATTCATCACGATGTCCTCTCAACCACGCCGACGGCGCGCGTGACTGCGCAGCGTGCGGTTTCGCCAACGCGCAACCGTCGTGCCGACGGCCCGCGCAGGCATGGCGCTTGCGCCTCTATCCATGACCAAGGAGGTTCGACCATGACCGTTCACGCCCCCGGCCGCCACGACGCCGTGTCACCGGCTGCCGGACTGCTCTGGCTCGCCACGTCGCGTCCGCCGTCCAAAGACAAGACGGAGGAACGCATCGACGAGGGCCTCGAGGAGACGTTTCCGGCCAGCGACCCGCCCGCCGTGGGCGGCGCGACCCGTATCGATCCTGCCAAGCCATCCGGCAAGCACGAACGCCGCTCGCCGGACGTCCCTTCACCGCCCCGCGATCACGGCTGACGGCGGCAACCGGCCCGCGCTGCGCGGCGGCGCAGCCGCGTGCCGGAGCAATCTGGAGTTGATCTGATGAAACGCCTTGAACGTAGATGGCATGAAATCAGCGGCGCCGCCGGCGTTGCCGCGCTGGCGGCGATCGAAAGCGCGGTGGTGCTCGCGATCGTCGCGATGACGGGCATCGGCCACTGAGGTCCTGCCCCGCCCGCTCGCGGCTGTCGCCGTGGAAGATGTACAAGCGGGCTGGCAAATTTCTCCGTCGCCTGGCCGGCGCGGCCCGTTCACGCTAGTGGCGGGCTTGCGCTGGCCCCAGGCCCGGCGTGTGCGGCCCGTGCGCGGCACGCCATCTGCTCCCCGATAGTCTTGCTCACGAAGGAGACGTTCATGTATCGCGTCACCGAGATCATGTCGCGCGACGTGGTGTGCGTCGCGCCGACCGACACGATTCGCCACGCGGCCGAACTGATGCAGCGCTTCGATATCGGCGTGCTGCCCGTTTGCGACGGCGCCGAACTCGTCGCGATCGTGACCGACCGCGACCTCGCGGTGCGCGGACTGTCGCACGGCCATTCGTCCGATACGCCCGTGCAGGCGGTCGCGTCCCAACCCGTGCAGTGGTGCGTCGAGGACGACGGTGTCGGCGACGTCCAGCAGCGGATGGCCGACGTGCAGTTGCATCGAATGCCGGTGCTCGACCGCAACCGGCGGCTGGTCGGCATCGTGTCGCTCGGCGACATCGCGACGCGCGCCGGCGGCCCCGAGCGCGACGAGCTGGCCAATACGCTCGAGGACGTGTCACTGCCGCGCCGGCGCTGACCGGCGCCCGGGTGCCGCTTCGACCAGGAGGTGTTCGATGACAACGGACAGACCGTCGCGTGACGACACGCGCATCGTCGGCGGCAACCGCCGCACGGCCGGCGGCGGGCCGGGGCCCGACGTGATGGCCGCCCGCACGCTCGAAGGCGATCGCGTGCTGACGATGGACGGCGACGACATCGGCCAGGTCGCCGACATCATGCTCGACGTGCGCTCCGGCCGGATCGCGTATGCGGTCGTGTCGGCGGGCAACCCGCCCGGGAGCGGCGACAAGCTGCTCGCGGTGCCGTGGAACGTGCTCGTGCTCGACGTCGAGCGCCGCTGCTTCGTGTTGCCCGTCGCCACCGAACGCGTGCGCGAAGCCCCCGGCTTCGACCGGAAGCGCTGGCCCGCCATGGCCGATCCAGAATGGGCCGAGGCGCTGCATGCGTACTATGGCAGTTCGCCGTACTGGCTGATCGAGGAAGGTGAAACGGCGCTGGATGCTCCGCCGCATGAGGCGTCGCCGGGCGGCCCCGACGCCCCTGAAAGCCCTGACGGCGGCAAGCGGTAGCGCAATCGGCGCTCAGTGTGCGGCCGCCACCGTCTGCGCGAGTTGCCGGGCGGCGGCCAGGTGCGCCTTCAGCGTCGGCAACGCGTGGGCCGCGAACGCGCGAAGCTGCGGATCGCGGCCGTTCCGCGCCTCTGTTTCGTAGAGCCTGATCGCTTCTTCATGCGCGCGCGGGCCCGCCAGCGCGACATAGGCCGTATCGAACGCATGCCCTTCCTTGGTTCGCAACGCGGTCACGGCCGGATCGACGAGCATCCGCGACTGAACCGGTACGCCCTTGGTCGCGCCAAGCTCCCGCAATTCGCCGGCGAGCCGTCCATGATCGTCGACCATCCGGCGGGCGAACGCCTTCACGTTGGGGTTCGACGAGCGGTCGAGCGCGAGCTGGCCGGCCTGCCGCGCCACCTTGCCGATCATGCCGGCCTTGTCGATGAATTCGACATCGATACCGGTCGGCCGCTGGGTCATGCCGGCCTCGTCGGGCGTCGTGCCGGGGCGGATGACGCCTGGCGCGACCTGGGCCGACGAAGCGGGTAACGCCTGCGCATGGGCGAGTACGGCGATGGAGGCGCCGACGGTCGCGGCCAGCACGATCACCGCTGGCCGATGAAGTCGATTCGTTTTCATCCGGACCTCCGTGTGGCGCGACAGGGCGGCCCGGCCGCGCGGGTTGCCGTTGCGTCCGTCGCGCCGCCTCCCTTCGTCATGACCCGGCGAGCCGCCACGCCGGCTGCTACTGGCCGCGCCCTTTCCGATCGTGCGCGGCGTCCGGCGCGACATCGGCGATCACGCTCGCCAGCGTCGGCATGTCCACCGGCTTGCGCAGGTACGCGTCGAACCCGGCCGCCATCACGCGGTGCCGGTCGGCGTTGCCGGCGTGGGCCGTGACCGCGACGACGGGCAGATGCCCGCTGCTGCCCGGCAAATGACGGATACGGTCGAGCAGCCAGAAGCCGTCACCGTCCGGCATCGCGAGATCCGACAGCACGACGTTCGGCGCCTGCCGTTCCACCGCGTCGAGCGCGTCGTGCCCCGACTGCGCGGTCGACACCTGCGCGCCCATCGTTTCGAGGGCCGCGGCAAGGCTCGCGCGCGATGTCGCGTCGTCGTCGACGACGAGCACGCGCTGGCCGTCGAGCGTCACCGGGTCCGGCGTGTCCGCCGCGTGCAGCAGGTTGTCGGCCGGATCGTCGATGTCCCAGCCAGCCGGCAGCGTGACCGTGACGGTCGTCCCGCGCCCGGGGCCGGCGCTCGTCGCCACGACATCGCCGCCGTGCAGTTGCGCGATGTGGCGCACGATCGACAGGCCGAGCCCGAGGCCGCGCTCCGGCGACGCGAATGCGCGTTCGGGCCGGCTGAACGTCTCGAACAGGTGCGGCAGGTATTCCGGCGCAATGCCCTGCCCCGTATCGGCGACCGACAGCCGCACGCGCTCGCCTGCCCGGGCCAGCGACACGGCGATGCGCCCGCCCGGCGGCGTGAACTTGATCGCATTCGACAGCAGGTTCGACAGGAGCTGGCGCACGCGCTCGCGGTCCGCCGGAATCACGCAGGTCGGCATCGCGTAGTGGGTCGACAGCTCGAGCCCGCTCGCCTGGGCCGTCGCGTCGAGTTCACGCGTGGCATCGCGCACGATCCGCACGAGATCGACCGGCACGCGCTCGAGGCGCAACCGGCCGGTCGCGAGCGACGATGCATCGAGCAGGTCGGCCACCATGTGCGACAGCGACCGCGCGCTGCGATCGATCGCGTCGACGGCCTGTTGCGCGAGCCCCTGGCCGTCGACGTTGCGCAGCACCTCGACCCAGCCGTAGATCACGTTCAGCGGCGTGCGCAGTTCGTGTGACACCGTGGCCAGCAGTTCGTCCTTCAGCCGGTTCGACGTGTCCGCCTGGGCGCGTGCGTCGCGCGCGCCGCGCAGCGAGCGCAGGTTGCGCCGCTCGCCGCGGCGCCGTTCGTGCGCATCGCGCAGCGTCATCGACAGGCCCGTGCAGTTGCCCTGCGCATCGACCATCGGCGAGGCGGCGAAGGTCGCCCGAAAACGGCCGCCGTCGCGTCGCACGCACAGCACGTCGAGCGGACCGACCGGCGCGTGCAGGTTCGCGAACGACGCGGGCAACGGATGGCGCCGCAACCAGCGCGGCGCGATCATCGCGGCGACGTCGCGCCCGGCGGCCTGCGCCGCGTCGATGCCGAAGATCCGCCGCGCGGCCGGATTCCAGCTCGTGATCCGGCGTGCGGCATCGACCCCGACGATCGCGTCGGGCGAAGCGTCGACCACACGGCGCAGCAGGCGGTCGTCGGGTACCGGCACGCGTGCGGCCGGCGCCGGCTCGCGATGCGTCCCGCGGGCATCGGCGTCGCCGTCGTCATCGGGTTCGCGCAGACGATCGTTCGCGAGCAGCGGCTTCACGGCCATCACGAGCACGCACTCGACGAAGCTGATCGCGACGAATGCGCCGGCTTGCGTGAGCAGCTCGGCCAGCGGCGCATCACGCCACCACAGCGTGCCGATCACGGCCACGCTCAACGCGGCCGCGACCAGCCCGCCGCCGAACGACGTCAGCCATGCGGCAGCCGCAACGCCTGCATAAAAGGGCAGCGGCGCAAATGGCGCGTGCTCGCCGACGACGCGAACCGCCCACGCCTGCAGCGCGGACGCCAGCCCGACGGCCAGCACGATCCATGCACCCTGCCGTAACAGCTCACGTGTCAGGGTCCTCATTGCATCCTTGCCTCGCGCCGGCTCCGGTCGCACGGCGTCATGCCGGGGGGCGACCATCCGGCCTGCCGTCGAGCGTGCCGGGCGAGCCTGACGGGATTCGCAAGCTGCATGCCCGGCGCGGATCGCGGAAGGCTGCCTGCCTGACTCCCTGGCTGTCGGGCGTGCCGTATCGGGTTGAGCGCCAGCCGGTGTCGCGCGTCGCATCAACGCACGATGGTCACGACCAGTTTTTTCATCAAAATTCTGTAAAAAAGCACCGATACGACCCTGGATGGCACAGAAATGCCGCGATGCGCGTCAGGAATCGATGGCCTGTCTCTTCCGTCCCCGCCGCGCACATTGGAAATTTCTATTTTGCGGCACCTTCGTGGTCGTTTCGCTGTCGATGAAAATATTGCAATCAACGGAGCGCGTGGTGCCGATTTTCAAAACGGCCCCACCATGCCGATCCATGCCAATGGGAGAAACCGCAAACCGGTCGAAGCAACGTGCGGACGGCCGCCGGTTGTCCGGCGAGTCCACCGCGATGCGCACGCTGCTCGGCCGCATCGAGAAGATCGCCCCGACCCGCGCCAGCGTGATGATTGCCGGCGAAAGCGGGGTCGGCAAGGATATCGTCGCGCGCCGGCTGCACGACCTCAGTGCCCGGTGCGACGGCCCGTTCGTCCCCGTGAACTGCGGCGCGATTCCGCCCGATATCGCGGAATCGCAATTGTTCGGGCACGAGAAAGGCAGCTTCACGGGTGCAATCGCGCAGCGCGAAGGTTTCTTCGAAGCCGCGCGCGGCGGCACGCTGCTGCTCGACGAGATCGCGGAAATGCCCGCGCCATTGCAGGTGAAGTTGTTGCGGGCGATCGAATCGAACGTGATCGTCCGGGTGGGCGGCACCGAGCCGATTCCGCTCGACGTGCGCATCGTGTCGGCCACGCGCCACAACCCGGCCGAAGCCGTGCGCGACGGCCGGCTGCGCGAGGACCTGTTCTACCGTCTCGCCGCGTTTGCGCTGTACGTGCCGCCGCTGCGCCAGCGCGACAGCGACATCGAGACGATCGCACTGGAATTCGTCGACGCGCTCAACGCGCGGCACCATGCGCACAAGCGGCTGACCGACGCGGCGATCGCCGCGCTGCGCGCGTATTCGTGGCCCGGCAACGTCCGCGAGCTGCACAACACGATCGAGCGCGCGTACATCCTGGCGGACGAAGGCATCGACGTCACGCTGCCGAAGCCGGCGATGCCGCCCGAGCGCCTGTCGGAGAACACGATGGCGCTGCCGCTCGGCGCGACCTTGCACCATGCGCAGCAGCGCTTCATCGCGGCAACTTTGCGCCACTTCGACGGCAACAAGCCGCGCGCCGCGAAAGCGCTCGGGATCAGCCTGAAAACGCTCTACAACCGGCTCGCGCTGATGCGCGACAACGGCCACTCCTGAGCGGCGCGGCCGTCTTTCCCACGCGCCGCGTCAAGCGACCTTGAACCGCCCGACCGTGGTCGCCAGCGCGTTCGCCTGCGACTGCAGCGCGGTCGCGGCGGCGGTCGACTGTTCGACGAGCGCCGCGTTCTGCTGCACCATTTCGTCGAGTTGCGTGACCGCGCGATTCACTTCCTGGATGCCGCGCGTCTGCTCGTTCGCCGCGTGCGTGATCTCGGAGATGATCGTCGTCACGTTCGACACGTTGGACACGATCTCGCGCATCGTGTCGCCCGCCTGACGCACCTGCCCGGACCCGGCCGACACGCTCGCGACCGTCGATTCGACCAGCACCTTCACTTCGCGCGCGGCCTGCGCGCTGCGTTGCGCGAGGCTGCGCACTTCCTGCGCGACGACCGCGAAGCCACGGCCCTGCTCGCCCGCGCGCGCCGCTTCGACGGCCGCGTTCAGCGCGAGGATGTTGGTCTGGAACGCGATCCCGTCGATCACGCCGATGATGTCGCCGATGCGGCCCGAGGCTTCCTCGATCTTCTCCATCGTCGCGACGACGTCCGACACGACCACGCCGCCGTGCGACGCGATCCGCGACGCGGCCGCCGCACGTTCGTCGGCCTGGCCGGCGGCGGCGGCCGATTGACCCACCGTCGCGGTGATCTCTTCCATCGACGCAGCCGTTTCCTCGAGGCTCGCCGCCGCCGATTCGGTGCGCGACGACAGGTCCTGGTTGCCCGCCGCGATCTCGTTCGCGGCCGTGCGCACCGATTCGCTCGCGTCGCGGATCTGGCGCATCACGTCGTTCAGCTTGTCGACGAAGCTGTTGAACGAGCGGGCGATGTCGGCCACTTCGTCACGTCCGTCGGCCGGCAGGCGCTGCGTCAGGTCGCCGGCGCCCGAGCCAATCGCGGCCATGGCCTGGCGCACTTGCGACAGGCGACGGAATGCGGTCGCGGTGATCGCGCCGATGATCAGCGACGCCACGCCGACGATCACGAGCAGCGTGATCAGCGACGCGGTCAGCAGCGAGCGCATCCCGGCCGTCGCTTCGTTCTTGTCGAGCAGCACCAGCGCGTACCAGTCCGTGCCCGGCACGGGGCGCGCGCGCACCAGCTTCGCGTCGCCGCCGACCGTCACCTCGACGGGCGCGGCCGCGGCCGCGATCGTCGCGCCGTTCGTCGCGCCGAGTTCGGGCGACACGTCGGCGACCGGCTTCAGCGTGAGCTTCGGGTCCGGGTGGGCAACCACGTGGCCGTTGCTGTCGATCAACATCCCGAAGCTCGCGGGCGTCGGGTGGATCGTCTTCACGTTCGCGATCACGGTGTCCATCGAGACGTCCGCCGCGACGACGCCCTTCACCGCGCCGTCGCGCAGGATCGGCACCGCGAACGTGACGACGAGGTTGCCCGTGCCGGCGTCGACGTACGGCGGCGTGACGACCGGCTTGCCGGCCTGCGCGGCCTGCTTGTACCACGGGCGGCCGGTCGGATCGTAGTCGGGCGGAATGCCGGTCGGGTCGGAGAAGTGGAACGCCTTGTCGGCGTAGCCCGCGTAGACGTTCGTGAAACCGCCGGCCGTGGCCATCTGCTTGAACACCGGCAGCGGGTCGGTCGTCAGCGCGGCATCCTGCAGCGACGCGATCATCCGGCTCCGGGTGGCGACCCAGTCGGCGATCCCGACGACGTGGCCGCTGGCGACGGAGGTCAGGTTGCGGTCGATCGCGTCGTCGTTGTACGAGCGCGCGATGAAATAGTTGATGAGCGTGGTGGCGACCAGCGCGAATACGACGATGGCGACGCACGCGGCAAGGATGCGGGCGCGGATGGACGAGAGCATGGCAACGACTCGGTAAGGGAGCGCGAACGCCCGGTGGACGAATTCACCGGGTAAACGGCAATCGCGCCACTTACTTGAGGCCGCTGTGACAATTCAGTGAAACGTATGACAAAACGCAAGACCGGTTGTCAGCGAATCGTCAGGATGACCGTGCTGCGCGGCGCCGTGCGCCCACCGCCCGCGGACGCGACGACGGCATCGTCGATCCCGGGCACGGCGATCAAGAAGCGCGTTGGAACGGGCCCGGTTTGCTGCCGACCGACTCATGAATGTCGATCAGGATCCGGCCCGGGCCCTGCCCCCGGCCACGGATCATGTCACGTCCGCGGCATCAGCCGCGGCGCTCGCCCGTCACAGGCGATGGCTCGGACGCGGATCGGCGTCCGCGGGCGCATCGGCACGCGTGTCGTCGTGGAGATCGTCCTGCCGGCGCATCCGTTCGCGCAGGTGCCGGATCGCGAATACGTGGATGTAGTCGTGCACCCGCGCGTCGGACGACAGCGCGCGCACTTCGTCGTCGAGCATCGCACGCAACTGATCCGAACCGATTGCGCGCTGTTTGGCGGCTTCCTTGAGTGAATCGAGCAAACTGTCCTTGGACATCGACGGACTCCTGACGGTCGAGGAACGAAAAGAAGAAGGTACCGGAAGCTTAAAGACTGAACGGCGGCGCGGCGTGCGATGCACCGGCGCATGTTTGTGCGCGATCAACGGCACGTTGCGTGCCGCCGTGCCGATCCGTCCCCGAACCGGCCGCGCAAGATTCGCGGCGCAAACTGCCCGCGAACGAGACTGGAAGCCCTGCCACGCCACCCCGGGGCGCGGCACCGACTGACACAGGCCGACGATGGAACGCCGCCCGACGCCGATGCACTGGCCAAGTTAGACCGGCCGAAATCATGCGTCAAGCGATCCCCTCCGCGCGCGCCCCATTCGTCCGAACGAACGCGCCGGCGTGTCAGCGGATTCCTATAGGCGCCGCGCATTACCTGACAGCGACTTCAGCGCGCGCTGCTTGGCAGCGCACGGGCGCGACACGATACTGGTGACATGGACGAAACGTTCATACGGGTCATCGCTCAGCCGGCCGTCGAGCCGGCATGCGGGGCCTGGCGCAGGAGACCAACCATGGCACATCGCAACTTACCGGGCCGGGACGGCCAGCGGCGCGCGTCGGGCAAAGCGCGCGCCCTGCCCGCCCAGGCCGTGTCGGCGGGCAACCTTCCGTCCGACAATATCGACACCTTGCTTGCGCTGGCACGCGAGGCCGGATTGCTCGTCACGCTCGACGGGCAGATCGGCCGCGAAAAGTACCAGAGCGTCGCGGGCTCGGTGCTCGCGTTGCAACGGTTCGCCGCGGCACTCTGCGCGCGGGCCGCACCCGACGCGCCGGCCGATGCCGAGCCACGTCGCAAGGCGCGCCCCGGCTGGCCGCACGCGAACCGCCTGCGCAACCGCACGTGCAGCGCGTGCGCGCCGCTGCATGTCGGGCATCAGCGTCCGCGGGTGCGCCGCGCTCCCGGCCGACGGCACGACCTGCGGTCGATGCTTCGCTTCACCTGAGCATGCTGGCGTGCCGTTGCACGGCACGGGGGCCGTGCAACGGCTGAACATCTCACGACGTCGGCAGCGCCTGCCGCACGCCGCGCCTGTACTACAGCGAGCGGCGCACCTGGCGCGATCCTCACCGATCCGCATCGGCGCCACCGCGCGCCATCACGCGTCATGACGTGCCGCTCGACACGGCCGCAATGACGACGATTCCTGCGGGGAAGGCAATTCAGACGGGGCCAACTACAACACGAACGCGGAAAGCGGACGGGGTGACTTCCACCCCGTCCGTCCTCCAAGGCAACCGTGGCTGCCTACCCTCGTGCCAGAGAGTTCTCTGTCGGATGACGCGCCGTGCATCGCACGTCGCGGCTCCGGAAATTGATGTCACGGCTGTGAATGCACCGTCGATCGCGGCCATCAACACGCGTGTTGCAGCGTGGCTGCGCGGTACATGCACGACAGACCGGCCGTGTTGCCGGTTGTTCCGACAATGTCTCACGCGCGAGGCGCGCCGTTTCTGATGCAGGTCAAGCCAAGCCTGCTTCGATCGCGACACCGCGCGCTTTATTCGGTACCGCGCACGAGCAGCACCGGCACCTGGGCGAGATGCGCAATGCGGCGCGCCACGCTGCCGATCAGCCAGGCGGCGATGCCGCGCCTGCCATGCGTGCCGACCACCAGCAGTTCGGCACGCCAGTGCACGGCGTCGCGCATCAGCGCATGGGCCACGTCGTCGCTGGTCGGGCGGGTTTCGACGACACCGCGCTTGCTCGGGTTCCCGGTCGCATGGAACAGCGGACCGATCTTCGCGAGCGCATCCTCGCCCTCCGCGCGATAGGCATCCTCGAGCGCGCGCACCGGCACGATATCCGTCAGACGAACCGCGCGATCGATCACGTAGGCCGCGTACAGCAACGTCGTCGGCGTCGCGAAGCCGAGTCCGACGCGCACCGCGTGCAGCGACGGCTCGCTGCCGTCGACCGCGAACATCAGCCGCTGCAGGCCGCCGTCCGACGGCCGCACGTAGGCGGCCGGCACGATCAGCAGCGCGCAGCGCACGCGTGTCGTCAACGTGTCCGACATCGCGCCTTCGACGAGCCGCAGCAGCCCGTGATGCGGATTCGCGCCGACCATCAGCACGTCCGCGCGCCATGCCGACGTATCGCCCACCAACGCATCGGCCACCGAGCCGCCCGTCACCGACGTATCGATGATGGCCTGCTCGACCTCGACACCGCTGCCGGCGAACATTGCCGCGATCCGTTCGTTGATGGCGTGCGCCTCGCGCATCATGTCCTCGCGCGCGGACGTCAGCAGTGCGTCGATGCGCGGGATGTCGGGCAACACGAGGCGCGGGTTGTCGATGGCGCAGACGATCCGCAATCGCATGCCGGGGCGCAGCAGCGTGCGCGCATAGCGCGCGGCGGACAGCGATTCGGGCGTCGGATCGACGGCCAGCGCGATCCGCGCAAGCGTCGGGCTGGGCTGGGCAGGCTGCATGGCGAAGGCCTCCGTGCGTGCGCGTCGTCGCGGAACGACGACGGGAGCTTCGCGCGGAAGCGGCGCACGGCGGCCGGGCCACCGCCGCGGTCGCGGCGGTCACGGGGATCGGCGGGTTGCCACGCGAAACGCGGACAATCGATTCGTTCAGCATAGGTCGTCCGGCCCGCGCGTGCATGATCGCGATCAAGGGTCGCGCGGGCCCCTGCCCCTGCTGCTTACGACTTGGTCGGCACCGATGCCGCCGGACGGTTCGCGTAGAACAGCGCATACGTGACGCCGAGCAGCACGATCCATACGGGCCCGATCACGAGCGCGACGCGCGTGTCGGGCGTGAACGCCATCAGCACGACGACCAGCACGAGAAAGCCGAGCGCGACGAACGAACCGAGCGGATAGAACGGCACGCGGATCGGCAGGCGCGCGATCTTGTCGGCCGACAGCGTGCGGCGAAAGCGCATCTGCGCGATCAGGATCACGCACCACGTCCAGATCGCGCCGAACGTCGACACCGACGTGAGCCACGTGAACACGTGCTGCGGCGCGAGATAGTTGAGCAGCACGCCGATCAGCAGCAGCGCGACCGACACGATCACGCCGTACACCGGCACGCCGTTGCGATTGACCTGGCCGAGCTTGCTCGGCGCCTGGCCCTGCTGTGCGAGGTTGTAGAGCATCCGAGCGGTGCTGAACAGGCCGCTGTTGCACGACGACAGCGCCGCGGTCAGCACGACGAAGTTGATGATGCCGGCCGCCGCCGGGATGCCGAGCCGCGAGAACGTCATCACGAACGGGCTGCCCTGGGTGCCGATCTGGTCCCACGGATACAGCGACATGATCACGAACAGCGCACCGATGTAGAAAATCAGCACGCGCCAGAACACCGAGTTCACGGCCTTCGTCAGCGACTTCTCCGGGTTGCGCGCCTCGCCGGCAGTGAGGCCGAGCATCTCGACGCCGAGATACGCGAACATCACGATCGGCAACGCGGCGACCACGCCGTTGAGGCCGTTCGGCATGAAACCGCCGTGCGCCCACAGGTTCGACAGGCCGATCGCGACACCGCCGTTGCCGATGCCGAACGCGATCATCAACCCGCCGCCGATGATCATCAGCACGATCGTGACGATCTTGATCAGCGCGAACCAGAACTCGAATTCCCCGTACAGCTTGACCGCGATGAAGTTCACCGAGCCCATCGCCATGAGCGCCGCGAGCGCCCAGATCCAGTTCGGCACGGCGGGGAACCACATGTGCATGTAGACGCCGACCGCCGTGATTTCCGCCATGCAGGTGACGATCCACACGAACCAGTAGGTCCAGCCGGTCAGATAGCCGGCGAGCGGCCCGAGGTAGTCGCGTGCGTAGCGGCTGAACGCGCCGGCGACGGGATTGGCGATCGCCATCTCGCCGAGCGCGCGCATGATCAGGAAAATCGCGATGCCGCCCAGCAGGTAGGTCAGCAGGATGGCCGGGCCGGCGACGCGGATCGCGCTGGCCGAGCCGAGGAACAGGCCGACGCCGATCGTCGCGCCGAGCGCCATCAGGTTGATGTGCCGCTCTTCCAATCCTCTATGCAACTGGTCTTCTGGTTGTTTCAAGTCCGTCTCCTGGCAGCCGTGAACGAGCCGCCGTCATTGTCGATGTCAATGCGCGACCGTTCATGCCGATCCCGGCATGCCGAAAACGAAATAATCTCCGCTGGCGTTTTCTAAATTAGAAACGACACGGATATTGCGTCAATCCGATGGGAATCGCCGCGGATTATCCGTATGTTCCGGAACAATCCGGAAAACGGATCGGGCCTTTCACGGAATACGCCCGCGCGGCCCGTTCGACGCGGCTGTGCGCGTGACGGACGGCGACGGGATCAATCGCTTTCGGCGCGAACGAACACGCGTCGAAGGTGCGCGATCAGGCGCACGCAATATGCAGGCGGGATTATAGGGAGGATCAGCAGTTTCACGCCAGTCGATTTTCGGGAAAATCGCGGGGCGTGAAACTGGCAGTGGAATTCGAATGCGGGCGACTCCCGCGCTCGGATTTATTTCGACAGCGTCGCGCGCACCGTATATTCGCCTTCGATCGCACCGTGATCCGGCCGCACGAAATACCGCGACGCATCGAGATCGGCCGGCATCGGCTCGACCGGGTAGCCGTGCTTCTCCCACGCATCGAGGCCGCCCTTCAGCGCGCGGATGTTGTGGATCATCTTTTTGCGCTGCATCTTCGCGATCAGGCGCTTCGCGGTGGCCTCGTTCGGGCATACGCAATACACGACGATCGGCCGCTTCAGCATTTCAGGATCGAGCAGGTCCGGCGAATCGAGGTCGACCGGCACCGCGCCGGCGATCCGGTACGGTTCGCGCTCGCGGATCGCTTTCGGCCGCGCGTCGAAGATCAGCGGCGGCTCGTCCGACGTCATCATTTCGACGAGCTGCGGCGGCGAGATGCGCACCTGCGCGAGATAGCGGCGGAACTGCACGCGACGCACCCAGCGGTACAGCAGGAACGTGATGAAGATCGCGAGGAATGCATCGAGGATCGTGCCGCCACTCGCGCGCACCCACAGCACGAACTGGACGATCTGGTCGTGAATGGCCGCGCCGCCGACCAGCCAGAACGCGGCCCACAGCGATGCGCCGGCCAGGTCCCAGAACAGGAACACGCCGACGCCGATCGCGGTCGTGCCGAGCAGCGGTGCCGACACCAGGCCGAGGCCCGGCAGGAATTTGGACAGCACCAGCAGCGGCGCGCCGTATCTTTCGAATACGTTACGTGCGAAACGCAGCGTCGTGTCGAGCGACAGCGAGAAGCGCACGAGGCCGTTCAGCAGGCGCCGGCCGCGGGTGCGGCCCATGAAGAACCACAGCGAATCGGCCAGCATCGTCGCGCCGATCGCCGCCGCGAACATGCTGACCCAGGACGCCTGCCCCATTGCCGCCATCGTGCCGCCGAGAATCAGCATCGGCACGGCCGGCACCGGCACGCCGAGCTGCGTGATCAACACGCTCGCGAACACGGCCCACGGGCCGAGCGACGATGGAATAGCGATGGGAAAGTGCCACACGGCGGCGCTCCTGGAAGGCATGCAGCCGTGCGACGAGGGCCGTCGGCACCGCTGGGCAACGGCCGCCGCGGCACGCCCGCGGCCGACCCGATGCATCACGGCATTCTAAACGGGTTTGGCCGCGACCGCGCGGAACACGCACCATCGGCACGGGCTTCGCGCCCTTCCGTGACAGTCACATGTCCGTGCGCTGGGCAAGCTGCCCGACGTGTTCCGCGTAGTCGGGAAACGCGGCAGCCAGCGCGGCCGCGTCGGCCAGTTCGAATTCCGCGAACTCGAAGCCCGGCGCCACCGTGCAGCCGACGAGCGCGACATGCTCCGGCAACGCGCAGCGCGCGCCGAACCAGCTCCCTGCCCGCACGACCGCCTGGAACACGGTGCCCGGATGCGTGAGCGGGTTGCCGAGGCGGTGGATCGTCAGCCCGTCGCGCGCGTCGAGCACCCATACTTCGATCGGGTCGCCGGCGTAGAAATGCCAGACTTCGTCGGAGCGGATCCGGTGCCACGACGAATACGCGCCGTCGCACAACAGGTAGTAGATCGCAGTCGACGCGGCGCGTGGCGCGCCGTCGGCCGGACGCACGACCGAATCGGCCGCACGGTAGGTTTCGCGGAAATAGCCGCCTTCGGGATGCGGCTGCAGGTCGAACTGGCGAATCAGGTCGGTAGCGGAGATCGGCATGGCGGATGACGTCGGTGAAGTAAGGAACCGGGCACCCGGCGTACGGCCTCGCCTCGCTCATCGCGAACGCGGTCGCATAGCGCCGGATGCTGCTGCGTCGATCGCCGCGGCCATGCGCACGGCGAACAAGCGGACACCGGTCGATGCTGCCAGAACTGCATGTCGGGATGCAACCGCCGGCACGCGATTGCGCGCGTGGGGTACATCGGGTGTGCCGCCCTCGCGCGCCCGATGAGCCGCGACAGCCGCGCTCACACGCCGTGCGGCGGGCGTTTCCGTTTCATCACGCCGTCATCCGACGAATGCGCGAGACGGCCGCCACCCGCGACCGCCCGTGCGTCAACGTCGGTGCATCGCCGCGTGCGTCACGCAGCCGCCGAGGTGCCGGGCTCGCTATGCCGCACCAGCAGCACGGGCCGGTCGGCCGCGCGCAGCAGCGATTCGGCGACGCTGCCGAGCAGCAGCCGGCGCAGGCCATGCCGCCCGCTCGTGCCCATCACGATCAGGTCGGCATCGGCTTCGGCCGCCGTGCGCATCAGCACGGTGGCGACATCCTCGCCGTACGCGTCGAGCGCGCGCACGGTGCCCGATACATGCTGCTGCGCGAGCACTGCCTTCGCATCGTCGAGCACCGGCGTCACGGCATCGGTCGCGGCCGCATCGCCGTCGCGCGCGGCAGCGAAGCCCGCATCGACGTCGACGAGCTGCGGCCGGTGCTCGACGACATACGCGCAGGTCACTTCGCCGCCGGACGCCGCCGCGATCCGGATCGCCTCGTTCAGCGCGAGACGCGCGCTCGGGCTGCCGTCGAGCCCGACGAAAATCCGCTTGTACATGGTCCGTCCCTCCGACCGGGCACGCATCGCGCGTCGCGCGACGGCGGCCCGTTATCGCCACCCGGCCCGGTGCCGGGTGGTCTGCCGAACAGTCTGCCCCACGTGCCGACGCGCCCGTTGATGCGCGTCAAGCGCGGCCGGCGCGCCCGCTGCTTCACGCCGGTTGCCGCAATTTCTAGTGCCCCCATTACATAAAACGTGTAAATCGCGCACAATTTCATCTTGAAAATAGACGTTGCGTGCAGCCGGCGCGAGTTTTGCCCGGTTTTGCTGTGCCGCTCCCGGTGCCAGGGCGCGGCCCCTGACAACAGAATGCCAATCGAATGACCGCAAGTGGAACCCCGACGCGTGACGCCCGAGGGCCCACGCGCCTCCAGATCATGTTACGCCAGCCGCTCGCGGCTGGTGTCGTTGCACTGTGCGCCGGCGCCGTGCTGTCGCTCGGCGTCGCGCTGCTCGTGCGCGAGCAGTGGCAAGGCGCTGTCCATACGCGTTTCGAACGCCGCACGACGCATGTGACGGCCATGCTCCGCCACGAGCTGCAATCCGGCGCGGCCGTGCTCGAAGGCGCGCGCGGCGCGTTCAGCCTCGTCCCGGGCATGACGCCCGAACAATGGCGCCGGTATGCGGAGATGATCGACCTCGACAGCGGCCGCTCGCCGGTGCGCCAGATCGGCTATGCGCCGCTGCCGCCCGCGACGCGCACCGCCCTCGCCGGCGCGAAGCCGATGCCGGCCGGCACGCTCGCGACCGCCGCGCTCAGCGCACCGGCGTCGAATTCACCGGTCGTGCGCTTCGGCGCGTCCGATGCGGCGCCGCTCACGCGCGCGCTGCAGACCGGCGACGTCGCGCTCGGCGTCCACCCGGCCGACGACGACACGTCGCGCGATGCCCGCACCTTCACGCTGTTCCTGCCGGTTGCCGCGTCGCCGCGTGCGGCCGCCGCACTGCCCGGCCTGCGCGAAACCGGCGCCGACGGCGTGCTGTTCGCGGCGTTGAGCCCGCGGCGCCTGGTCGAGCGGGCGCTCGACGCGGAACGCGGGATCGACGTGTGGATCACCGCCGGCGGCGATCGGCGCGCGATCGTCAGCGTCGAAACGACGACCGACGAGGCGTCGGCATCGCCCGACCTGATGCGGCGCACCGACGAGCTGAATTTCGGCGGCACCGTACTGACGCTCGCGTATTCCGCGGACGGCCGCCCGAGCGCCACCGGCGCGCAACGCGCGGCCGGCACCGTGCTTGCCGCGGGGCTGATCGCGTCGATCGCATTCGCGGTGCTGATCCATGCGCTGCTTCGCGGCCGCATCGCGGTCGATTCGGGCGCGAGCAGCCGCGGCATCCTCAACGAGGCGCGGATGATGGGCATCATCCGTTCGTCGATGGAAGCGATCATCACGATCGACGAAAAGCAGACGGTCGTGATCTTCAATCCGATGGCCGAGCAGGTGTTCGGCGTATCCGCGATGGAGGCAATCGGTGCGCCGCTGTCGCGCTTCATCCCCGAGCGGTTCCGCGCCGCGCACGCCAAGCACGTCGACCAGTTCGGCGTGACGGGCGTGTCCGAGCGGCAGATGGGCCGCCAGCGGGTGCTGTTCGGGCTGCGCGCCAACGGCGAGGAATTCCCGATCGAGGCGTCGATCTCGCAGATCCGCGACGCGTCCGGCAAGCTCTATACGGTGATGCTGCGCGACATCACCGAGCGGCAGCGCGCCGAGAACGCGCTGAAGCAGTCGCGCGAGGAATTGCGCGAACTGTCCGCGAACCTGCAGAACGTGCGCGAGGAGGAAAAGACCCGCATCGCGCGCGAACTGCACGACGACCTCGGCCAGCAGCTCACCGCGCTGAAGATGGATCTGTCGGTGGTCGAACAGCAGCTGCGCGTGCCGGGTCGCACACACCCCGACGAAGACGTGCAGACGCACCTGCAGGGCATGCGGCGGCTGATCGACGCGACGGTCGCGTCGGTGCGGCGCATCGCGGCCGACCTGCGGCCCGTGATGCTCGACGATCTCGGCCTCGTGCCGGCGATCGAATGGCTTGCGAACGATTTCACGAACCGCTACGGAATCGATGTCGAACGGCACATCGAAACCGGCGGGCTCACGTTCACCAGCGCGGGCGCGACCACGTTGTTCCGGATCGTCCAGGAAGCGCTGACGAACGTCGCGCGCCACGCGGATGCGACGCGCGTCGCGCTGCGGCTCGACGTCGAGGAAGGCTTCTGCGTGTTGCGTGTCGCGGACAACGGCCGCGGCTCGGCGCCCGGCGGCCCGGCCCATGAAGACAAATCGTTCGGCCTGATCGGCATTCGCGAACGCGCCCACATGCTGGGCGGCAGCGTGACGATCGACACCGCGCTCGCGCGCGGTTTCTCGATCACCGTCGCGCTCCCGCTCAGTACCGTCCAACAGGAAACGCTCATCTCATGATCAAGGTGCTCATCGCCGACGACCATACGCTCGTACGCGACGGTCTGCGGCACATCCTCCAGAACGCCACCGGATTCGAGGTGGCCGGCGAAGCCTGCGACGGCCCGTCGACGATCGCGCTGGTGCGCGCCACGCCCGCGCAGGTGCTCGTGCTCGACCTGTCGATGCCGGGCCGCAACGGCGTCGAACTGATCAAGCAGATCAAGGACGAGAAGCCCGCGCTGCGCGTCCTCGTGCTGACCATGCACGCGGAGCAGCAATACGCTGTGCGCGCGTTCCGCGCCGGCGCGTCCGGGTATCTGACGAAGGAAAGCGCGAGCGCCGAGCTGGTCGGCGCGGTCACGAAGGTGGCGTCAGGCGGCGTCTACGTGAGCCTCGCGATGGCCGAGCAGTTCGCGCAGAGCCTGAACGAGCCGGCCGAGACGCTGCCGCACCAGCGGCTGTCCGACCGCGAATTCGACGTGTTCCGGCGGATCGCCGCCGGCCAGACGCTGACCGAGATCGCCAACGCGCTGTGCGTGAGCGCGAAGACGGTCAGCACGTACAAGACGCGGATCCTGGAAAAGATGCAGATGCCGCACGAAGCGGCGCTGGTGCGGTACGCGATGCGGCACAAGCTGCTCGACGAAACGGACGACGTGTAACGGACGACGTGTAACGGACGACGTCCGGCAGCGGCGGGATGGCAGGTGCCGCCGGCCGGGCGGCGCGCCCTGCTTACCCGCTCACTTCGCCGGCACGGGGCACGCGAGATCGCCTTCCTCGCAGGACAGATAGCCCTTCAGCGTTTCGGTGCGCAATTTCGTCAGATCGTCGAGGCAGGTCGACACGACCATCGGATACACGCTGCCGCCCTCGGCGTTCGCGCTGGAGAAGTTGCATTCGGCATCGCGGTACGCGATCCACGCACGCTGCGCATTCACGAGTTTGTCGGCAAGCGGCCGCGCGTCGCGCAGGCGTGCGGTGACGGCCTGGTACGTCCGGTTCAGCTCCCCGTCGGTTTTCTTGTACGCGCGATCGGCGCACGCCGTCATCGCCGCCTGATCCGTCGCGTCGGCACAATTCGCCTGCGCGTGGGCGAGGTTCGCCGCCAGCGCGAGCAAGCACAGCAGACCGGTCAAGACACGCATGGATGCTCCTTGTTGTTCGTTGAAGTCGTGGAAGCCGGTGCCGGGCTTGACGCGCTGACGCGCATCGGCCGCCGTCTCTCGTGGCGACACCGATCGCGATGCTAGCGTACGCGCGCCGGCTTGTCAGCCGGTGTCGCGGCCTGCGACGGCTTGCATATCGCCCCTGCGCACCTACACTTGAAAATCGATACGCCGCTTCAGGCCCGCGCTATCGCATCCATCCCGTCTCCGCTTCCGCGCATTCCTCAGCGCATTTCGCGTTCGCATCGCCGAGCGGGGTGACGATTCGTCTGCCAGCCTCCTCCCCCCAGCCCAACGTGCCTTCGCCGTCGCCCCCTGGAGGGAATCATGAGTTATCACCTTGAAGGCCGTCTGCTCGAGGTCTGCAACTGTCGCGTACTCTGCCCGTGCTGGATCGGCGAGGACCCCGATTTCGGCGTCTGCGACACGATCGTCGCGTGGCATGTCGACAAGGGCACCGTCGACGGCGTCGACGTGGGCGGCAACACGATCGCCGCCGTGTGCCGCGTGCCCGGCAACATCCTCGAAGGCAACTGGACGGCTGCGATCTACGTCAGCGACACGGCGTCCGAAGCGCAGGAGCAGGCGCTCCTCAAGGTCTACACGGGCCAGGCCGGCGGCCCGATCGCCGAACTCGCGAAACTGATCGGCACGGTCGTGTCGATCGAACGCGCGCCCATCACGTTCAATGTCGAGGGGGCTCGCGGCACGCTGTCGATCGGCACCGATTACCACGCGGAACTCGAGCCGTACCTCGGCCCGAGCGGCGCGCAGACGACGCTGACCGACACCGTGTTCTCGACGGTGCCCGGCGCGCCGGTGTTCGTCGGCAAGGCGCCCGTCTACCGGTCGAAGAATGCGGCGATCGGCATCGACGTCGACCTGAAGAATCACAACGCGCTGCAGAGCACGTTCCGGTTCGACGCGTGACGCGTGATCGCACGCCAACGGTCATGGCCGCGTCGCTGCACCGGCGCCTGTTTCCGCTCGTGCTCGCGAGTCTCGTCGCGTTCGCCTGGCTCACCCTGTGGGCGTGGACGCGCAGTCCTTACGGGCGGTACCTCGACCACGGCGACGGCGTGTTGGCCGAACCGTTCAGCACGCTTTGCCGCGCGCTGCCCGGTGGCGCGCTGTGGCTGCCGGCCGCGTTCACCGCGGCCGGCTGGACGCTGATGATCCTCGCGATGATGCTGCCGACGACGCTGTCGCTGTTCGACGCGTTCGCCCGCGTCGTCGCGAGCCGACCCGACCAGACGCGCCTGCTGGCGCTCGTCGGCATCGGCTACGTCGCCACGTGGAGCGGCTTCGGCCTCGTCGCGCATGGGCTGCACGGGCTGCTGCTGGCCGGTGTCGCGCGGGTGCCGGCGCTCGCGTGGCGCGGCTGGCTGATCGGCGCGGCCGTCTTCGCGCTCGCCGGCGCGTTCCAGTTCAGCGGACTGAAGACGCACTGCCTCGACCGGTGCCGCACGCCGTTCAGTTTCGTGATCAGCCGCTGGCGCGGCCGCACGCCGATGCGTCACGCATTTGCATTGGGCGTCAGCCACGGGCTCTTCTGCGTCGGCTGCTGCTGGGCGCTGATGCTGCTGATGTTCGTCGTCGGCGCCGGCAGTCTCGGCTGGATGCTGGCGCTCGCCGCGTTGATGGCCGTCGAGAAGAACGCGTCGTGGGGGCAGGCGCTCACCGCGCCGCTCGGCGCCGCGTTGTTCGGCGCGGCCGTGCTGATCGTCGCCGGCCACGCGTGAGGCCCACGATGCGACCGCCCGCCTCCGCCGTCGTGCCGCATGTCCGGCCGGGCGTGCGCGTCGTCGCGCTGACGTCGATCGCGATGCTCGCGTTCGCGTCGAATTCGCTGCTGTGCCGGCTCGCGCTGCAGGCCGGGCGGATCGACGCGGCCAGCTTCGGTAGCCTGCGCCTCGTATCGGGCGCGCTGATGCTCGCGATCGTCGCGCGTGCGGGGGCACGACGGCCTGCCCCGCCCGCCGACTGGCCGGCCGCGGCGATGCTGTTCGCGTACGTCACGTGCTTCTCGTTTGCGTATCTGACCGTCAGCGCGGCCACCGGCGCGCTGATCCTGTTCGGCGCGGTGCAACTGACGATGTTCGCGGCGGGATGGCATGCTGGCGAGCGGTTTGCCGCGACCGGCTGGGCCGGGTTCGGCGCGGCGCTCGGCGGGCTGGTCTATCTCGTGTCGCCCGGGCTCGCCGCGCCGACGCCGCGCGGCGCCGCGCTGATGACGGCAGCCGGCATCGCATGGGGTGTCTATTCGATCCGCGGCCGTCGGCCCGTCGATCCGGTCGCGGCCACTGCCGGCAACTTCCTGCGCGCCGCGCCGCTGGCACTCGCGCTGAGCGTCGCGCTCGCCGCCCGCCTGCACGTCACGCCGGCCGGCCTCGCGCTCGCCGCGCTTTCCGGTGCGCTGACGTCGGGCCTCGGCTACGTGGTCTGGTATGCCGCGCTGCGGCACCTCACGGCGATGCGCGCCGCGGCGGTTCAGTTGTCCGTCCCGCCCATCGCCGCGGGCGGCGCCGTGCTGCTCCTGTCCGAACAGCCAACCTGGCGGCTCGCACTCGCATCGGCTGCGATCCTCGGCGGCGTCGCGACCGTGCTCGCGACGCGGGCGCGGCGGGCGGGCAGCACGCGGTGATGTCCGTCAGGCGCGGCACCCCACCCATTCAAGCGGCCAAAATGCAAAACCCGCACACGGATACCGTGCACGGGTTTCGGATGAAACGGCACACCGGGCGCCCCTGCGGGCGCTGCCTGGCTTAGTGGCCGAAGAACACCGACGAACGGTCGGTTGCGGCCGGCACGACCACGCGCTGGCCCGATTGCGACGCAGCGGCGGGGTTCGAACCGTAGCCCGTAGCATCAGCTTGCGCGCCGGGGTTCTGCGCGGCGGCGATCTTTGCCTGTGCGGCCTGGATGTTTTCCGGGTAGTTCATCCAGTCGTTCGGGTTGTAGCCGGCCTTTTCGAGCTGGACCAGCTCGGCGCGCACTTGCGCGCGCGTCAGCGGCTGCTGGTTCGATTGGGCGAAGGAGACGACCGGTGCGGCCACCAGGGCGGCCAGTGCAACTGCCTTGATCAGCGATTTCATGATGCGTTACCTCCAGAATTGTTTTGTCAGGCGCTTCGGACTCGGGGTCGTTGCGCATGAGTAGAAGTCTAGGAGGCCACGCTATCAGGGTAAATACTTAAATCGCGAATTCACTGTTGACGGAAACCATACAATCGCCACGGAATACGCGGAATCGTCAGATGATTATCGGCATTCACGCACTGAATACCGTGGCACGGCGCCCCGTGCGTCCAGCCCTGCATCAGCGCCGCCGGTCGGTATCCGACGACGCCATCAACCGGTCGAACAGCAGCGCCTTGAGGCGGATCAGGTCGTCGGCGCCGGTCTCGCCGAACGCCGCGTGATGCAGCGTCAGCGCGGGCGCGGCCGGGTCGGCATGGACGGCCCGCACCGTGCCGTCGAGCGCCAGCAGCTCGACCCGGTCGCCCGCCGCGTACGGAAGCTGCACGCGCAAGGGTTCGCCGATGGCGGCGATCGGCCGGTCGACGGCAATCGACAGGCCGCTCAAGCTGATGTCGTGCACCATCCCGATGCCTTCCGCCCCCTCCGACCCACCCGTGCAACAGGCGGCGATCCGCACCGGCACGCGCGGCTCCGCGCGCGTGCGCAGCCGGTCGACGAAGCCGGGCGGCGACAGCACCAGGAACCGCGCGGCGCCCGCCGCCTGCACCGACTCGACCGTCGCGCCGAAACGCGACACCGCGGCACGACCGATCGCCACGGCCTCGATATCGTCGCCATGCGCGAAGTCGAGCGCGGCCGACGGCTGCGGCTCGACGAACAGCGCACCCGACGCGGCGCTGCCGATCAACCGGCAGCGCTGCAGCCCGCGGGTCGTGCCGACCCGGCGGCGGATGCCGATCGAAGCGCCGGCCGACAACCCCATCCGCGGCGCGTGAGGCACCGCGTCAGGCACGCGCGGCTCGGCCGCGGCTTCGGCGTCGTCGCGCCGTCGTACCGGCCGGAAATGGTCGAACAGGAAGGCATGCTGCGCGGCATCGCGCAGCGTCGTGCCGGCCGGCAGCAGCGCGGCGCCGTCGGCATCGTAGAGATCGAAGCCGAGCGGGACGCCGGCGGCGAGATCGTCGCGCGCGAGCGGGACGTAGTCGGTAGATAGCCTCATCGGGGAGGCGCGGAGCGACCGCGCGAGCTGTCATGACAACATGATTACGGCAGCATCGCGCGAGTTCTGAACGGCTCCGTTACTGCGACTGCGACTGCGATGCGCCGGTCGCGTCGGGCGCGGCCGGTACCGGCGCCTGGGACGGTGCGGTCGAAGGGGCGGCCGTCGGTGCGGCGCCGAGGCCCGCGCTGCCTCCGCCCGCCGCGCTCGCCCCCGCCGGCGGCTGCGCGGGCGGCGGTTGCGAGGCGCCCGCCGACAGCGCGGCGGCCGACGCGGCCACTTCGGACGCCGGCACCCATTCCTCGACGATGCCCCCGGATGCCGCTTCGGGCGCCGAGGCAGCCGAGGCGGCCGACGCCTCGTCGGTATCCGCCTCGGGCGCCGGCTCCACCCGCTGCGTCCTGACCGGTGCGGGCGCCTTCTTCGCGTCGGGCGGGAACCACGTATCGAACAGGTCCGTCGCGCGTTCGCGCAGCGACGCGAACCAGCCCGGCGACGGCTCGGTGTCGAATTTCGCCTTCGTATCGACGATCCGGGCGCGCTGCGCACGCTGGAAGAAATCGCCGACGATCGGCAGCGCACTGTGCGCGCCCTGCCCCCAGTAGTCGCTGCGCAGCGTCACGCGGCCGTCGTCGAAACCGACCCACGCGCCGGCGACGAGGCCGGGTTGCATCAGGATGAACCAGCCGTCCGCGTTGTCCTGCGTCGTGCCGGTCTTGCCGGCCACGTCGCCACGGATCCCGAAGCGCGTGCGGATGCTGCCGCCCGTGCCGCGCGTCACGACGTCGCGCATCACGCTGAGCAGCGTCTTGTCGGTTTCGGCGTCGAGCGCGCGCTCGGGCGGCGCCGGCGCGTATTCGGCGAGCACGTCGCCCTGGCGGTTCTCGATGCGCGTCACCATCTGCGGCTCGACATACAGCCCGCCGTTCGCGATCGTCGCGTACGACGCGACCATCTCCTTCAGCGTGACCGGGCTCGTGCCGAGCGCCAGCGACGGCACGCGTTCGAGCGGGCTCTCGCGCACGCCCATGTCGCGTGCGAGTCGGGCCACGGACGCCGGCCCGACCTTCTCCATCACCTGCGCGGTGATCCGGTTGCGCGACAGCGCGACCGCGTCGCGCAGCGTCATCGGCTTGCCGGTCGGCGGCACGTCGTCGTTCGGCCGCCAGATCTCGCCACCCTTCAACGGAATCTCGACCGGCTGGTCGATGAAGGTATCGTCCGGCTTCATCCCGTTCGCGAACGCGACGCCATAGACGAACGGCTTGAACGTCGAGCCCGGCTGGCGCCGCGCCTGCGCGACGTGGTCGAACGGCTCGCGGGTGAAGTCGCGGCTGCCGACCCACGCACGGATCTGCCCGTCGCGCGGATCGATCGCGAGGAAGCCGGCCTGCACGTCGGTCTTCGCCTTGCACAGCGCGCGCAGGAAGCCGCGGTCGGCCGCGAGCAGCTTCATCGCGGCCGCGTCGTCCTTGCCGGCGTCCTGCGCGGCCTTGTACTCGGGCGACTCGCGCATGAAGGTGCGGAACACCTCGTTGTCGGTGCCGCAGCCGTCGCGGCCGCTCCACGCGTTGTTCGCAATGCCCTGCAGCTGGTTGCCCTGCAGCGTGAGCGCCTGCGTCGCCATCTGCTGCAGCCGCGCGTCGATCGTCGTGCGCACGATCAGCCCGTCCGAGTAGATGTTGTAGTCGTTGCGGTCGGCCCACGCGATCAGCCATTTGCGCAGCTGCTGCGCGAAGTGCGGCGCCGGCCCCGGCGGCTCCTTCTGGCGCTCGAAGTCGATCCGCAACGGCCGGCGCTGCAGCTGCGCGAACTGCGCGGGCGACAGCTTGCCGTACTTCACCATCTGGCCGAGCACCGTGTTGCGCCGCTGCAGCGCGCGCTCCGGGTTCAGCACCGGGTTGTAGTAACTGTTGCCCTTCAGCATCCCGACCAGCGTCGCGCTGTCGAGCACGTCGAGCTCGTTGGCCGACTTGTCGAAATAGGTGCGCGCGGCCATCTCGACGCCGTACGCGTTGTACAGGAACGGCACCGTGTTCAGGTAGGTCTCGAGGATCTGGTCCTTGCTGTAGATCGCCTCGATCTTCAGCGCGGTGATCGCCTCCTTCACCTTGCGCGTGAGCGTCGGCGCACGGCCGATCTCGTCCGGATACAGGTTGCGCGCGAGCTGCTGCGTGATCGTCGAGCCGCCCTGGCGGCTGCCCGAGAACGTGTGGAGCGCGGCCGACGCCGTGCGCTTCCAGTCGAGGCCGTGGTGCTCGTAGAAGCGGTGATCCTCGGTCGCGATCAGCGCATCGACCATGTGCGGCGAGATCTGCTTGAGCGGCACCCACTCGCGGTTCGACGGCTTGAATTCGGCCAGCAGCTTGCCGTCGGCGGACAGCACCTGCGCGGGCTGGTCGACGCGCGCCTTGCGGATGTCGCCGATGCCCGGCGTGAACGGGATGAGCACGACCACGTACACCACGAACAGCGCCGGCACGGCGGCGCCGGCGAGCAACACGCCGCGGCGCGTCGGGTGACGGACATGGTGCCACGCGGTGGCGGCGAGAGGCTTGACCCGCGCGACGGCGGCAGCCGCGACGGGTTGGGCGCGCGCGACCCATCTGGCACAGAAGGCACGCACTGACGACACGTTTCGGCGATTCACTCGGGTGGAGCTCGGCTGAAAAGGGTGCATCGTACCAAACTCGCGCGGGCCGCCGGACGGCGATGGCCTGGCGGCGACCTACCCGGAGCGCCTGCGCGGGCGGTTCCCACGCAAAAAAGGCGCGCGCCCCGCAACGGGAACGACGCGCCAAGCCTGGTACGACAAACGGGTGGCCGCGCCGGGCGCGGCCGATCGGCGCGGCGACTCAGCGCACGAGAAAACCGTAGGTCAGCGGATCGCGCTCGTCGACGATCCAGTTAGCGAACCCGCAGATATGCGCGCTGCCTTCCACTTCCGGAATCACGGCCGGGATGTCGCCGACCGTCGTTTCGCGCAGCACGCGCCCCTTGAAGACCGTGCCGACGATCGATTCGTTGACGAGTGTGTCGCCGGCCGCGAGCAGCCCGCGCTGGTAGAGCTGCGCGACCCGGCCACCGGTGCCGGAACCCGTCGGCGAACGGTCGACCTCGCGATCCGCGAACACGCAGCAGTTCGCCTGCGTCGAGCCCGGGTGGCGCGGCGCATTCGCGATGATCGTGCCGTAGATGTGGTTGATTTCCGGGATCTCCGGATGCACGACCGGGTACTTCGCGTTCGCGGCGGCCTTCACTTCCGCGCCGAAGCGGATCAGCCGCTCCACCGCCGCTTCGCGCACCGGCAGGTCGAACGGCGCACCGTCGACGTAGAAATAGAACGCGCCGCCGTACGCGATGTCGCCGGTCACGGTGCCGAACGACGGCGTCTCGACCGACACGTCGCGCTGCCAGATGAACGACGGCACGTTGACGAAGCGCACCGGCCCCGCGTGCTCGCCGTCCCATTTGACGAACGCCTCGATGAAGCCGCACGGCGCGTCGATGCCGACCCGCGTTTCCGGCACCGTGCGCTGCACCCAGCCGAGCTCGACCGCCGCGGTCGACAGCGCGATCACGCCGTGCCCGCAATGATCGCTGTAGCCTTCGTTGTGCACGAAGATCACGCCGAAATCCGCGTTCGGCGACACGGGCTCGGTCAGGTAGCCGCCGTACATGTCGGCGTGGCCGCGCGGTTCGAACATCAGCGCGCGACGGATCTCGTCGGCGTTTTCCTTGAGCCACGCGCGGCGCTGGACGATCGTGTCGCCGGGCGCGCGCGGCAGCCCGCTCGTGACGATGCGGAACGCTTCGCCGCCGGTATGGACTTCGACGGTGGAAAGGGATCGGGAAATTTTCATGGGGGAATCGAAAGCGTTGAAACGAAGAACGGCGGCCGCGCCGCCGTCCGATGGCTGGCGGGCCGTTACTTCGCGTACGGTTCCGGCAGGCCGTTGCGGATCACGTAAACGGTGGTCGGCGCGCCCTTCAGGTCGCCGTTCGCGTCGAACGAATAGGTGCCCGCGACGCCCGTGTAGTTCGACTTCGCGAGCTGCGCGATCAGCTTCGCCTTGTCGGTGGTCGTGCCGGCCTTGACCATCGCGTCGGCGAGCAGCTTCATCCCGTCGTAGTAGTTCACGCCGTAGACCTGCGTATCGGTGTGATACGTGTCGTGGTACTTCTTCAGGAATTCGCGCCCGGCCGCCGTCTTCTCGAGCGCGACGCCGCCCTGCGCGCAGTAGACGATCGACGCCGCCTCGCCCGCGACCTTGCCCATGTCGGCCGAGCAGATGCCGTCGCCACCGAGCAGCTTCGCGCGCAGGCCGCGCTGCTTCATCTGCTTGGCCATCGGCGCGCCCTGTGCCGCATAGCCGCCGAGGAAGATCACGTCGGGGTTGCTGGCCTTGATCTTGGTGAGAATGCCGAGGAAATCGGTGGCCGACGAACTTGTGAATTCCTGGTCGACGATCTTGATGCCGTTCGCCTTCGCGACGTTCATGAACTGCTCGGCCACGCCCTGCCCGTACGCGGTGCGATCGTCGATCACGGCGGCGGTCTTCGCATTCAGCGTCTTCGCGGCGAAGGTCGCCATCGTGCCGCCGAGCTGCTCGTCGCTCGCGCCGATCCGGAAGATGTTCTTGAAACCCTGCTTCGTCAGTGCCGGGTTCGACGCGACCGGCAGCATCGGCACGCCGGCGCTCGAGTACACGCGCGAGGCGGGAATCGCGACGCCCGAGTTGTACGGCCCGAGCACCGCGACGACGCCCTTGTCGACGAGGTTCTGCGCAACCTGCACGCCGGCCTTCGGATCGGCCTGGTCGTCGTCGGAGACCAGTTTGAAGGTGACCGTCTTGCCGGCAACCTTGATGCCGGCCTTGTTGAGTTCGTCGACGGCCAGGCGCGCGCCGTTTTCATTGTCCTTGCCGTTCGCGGCCTGCGGGCCAGTCAGCGGCGCCGAATGGCCGATCGTGACGACTTCCTGCGCCTGCGCGGAAGTCAGCGCGCCGGCGGCGATGGCCACCGAGAGCGCGGTAACGAGATGTCGCATGATGTCTCCTGATTGGTTTTGTGTGAAACCAATGTAGGATACGCGTGGTCACCGCGCAAGCAATTTCAAAATAAGAACTGCGATTCTGGTCATTTTTCAGACCAGAACGAACCCGGCGCGGTCACTTCGGTGCGATGTCGCGCCGCACGCGGCGGATGTGCTGCTCGACATAGAACGCCGCCGCATCCGCGTCGCCGGACACGATCGCCTCGTAGATCAGCCGGTGTTCGGACACGTAGAGCCGGATCCGGCCCGCATCGTAGATGCCGTCGTCCTTCAGCCGCTTCCACAGCGGCTGGTCCATCGTCTTCGCGACTTCGTCCGCGATCTTCACGATCAGCGCGTCGCCGGTCATCAGCGCGAGTTGCCGGTGGAACAGCCGGTCGCTCTCGTTCCACAGCGCGCGCTGATGCGGATCGTCGACGTCGGTAATGGTTTCCATCTGGGCCAGATAGCGTTCGGCGCCCGGGTCGGCTCGGCCGTGCGCAGCCGCGAGGCGCGCGATCGCGGGCTCGAGGATCAGCCGCACGTCGAGCGTCGACGTCGGGCTGAAATCGGGCTCGGACGCCCGGTGGCTGTCGCCGCGCTGCGCGAGCACGTCGAGCGGCAACGCGACGACGTAGGTGCCCGAATTGCGCTTCGTGAACACGAGCCCTTCGTTCTGCAGTGCGCCGAGCGCCTCGCGCACGGCCGGCCGGCCGACCTGGAACAGCCCCGCGAGTTCGCGCTCGGACGGCAGCCGCGACTCGGCGGCATAGCGCCCCGCGCGAATTTCGTCGCGGATCTTCTCGGCCACCTGCTCGTAGATCTGCAGCGGCCTGAAACCGCCTTCGAGTGTGTCGGGACGCGCGGACATCATCGTATGGCTCCTGCCCGCTCGCGGGCGTGAATCGGGAATGGGTTCGCACTATACCGGAGCGCGCCGGCATCGAGGCCATGGCGGCCCTTCTGGACAGATATTAGAACCAAAAACGGCGAGGCGCTTTATTTTCTGGGTTGCGGGTGGGCCAGCAAGTGGTATAGATTCGATCCACACTGCCCTGTGTCACGGTATCCGGCAGCTCTTGGCGGGCGCGGCATGCGCCCGTCGTCCACGCTCACCGACGCATGCGACGTACACGATGACCGCTCTTTCCCCGATTCCCGTTTTCGACGCGGCCGACACGGCCGCGCTGCTCGACTACCCGGCGCTGCTCGCCACGCTCAGGCAGGCCGTCGCCGACTATGCGGCGGGCGAGATCGTCAGCCCCGAACGCCTGGTCGTGCCGCTGCAGGCGGGCGGCGTGATGCTGTCGATGCCGTCGAGCGCGCGCGACCTCGCGACCCACAAGCTCGTGAACGTGTGCCCGGGCAACGGCGCGCGCGGGCTGCCGACGATCCTCGGCCAGGTCACCGCCTACGACGCGACCACCGGCGAGATGCGCTTCGCGCTCGACGGCCCGACGGTCACCGGGCGCCGCACGGCGGCCATCACCGCGCTCGGCATCCAGGCGCTGCAGGGCGCCGCGCCGCGCGACATCCTGCTGATCGGCACCGGGAAGCAGGCGGCCAATCACGCGGAAGCGCTCGCCGCGATCTTTCCCGAGGCGCGCCTTCACGTGCGCGGCACAAGCGCCGACAGCACAGCGGCATTCTGTGCCGCGCACCGCGCGCAGGCGCCGCGCCTCGTGCCGCTCGACGGTGACGCGATTCCCGATGCGATCGACGTGGTCGTCACGCTGACGACGAGCCGCACGCCCGTCTATCGCGAAGCCGCGCGCGAAGGCCGGCTCGTGGTCGGCGTCGGCGCGTTTACCGCGGACGCGGCCGAGATCGACGCGAACACGGTGCGCGCCAGCCGGCTGGTCGTCGACGATCCGGCCGGCGCGCGTCACGAAGCCGGCGACCTGATCGTCGCGCAGGTCGACTGGCAGCACGTCGCATCGCTCGCCGACGTGCTGGGCGGCGCATTCGACCGCAACGGGCCGCTGCTGTTCAAGAGCGTCGGATGTGCGGCGTGGGATCTCGCCGCGTGCCGCACGGCGCGCGATGCGCTGGCTGCGCGCCAGGCCGGCTGACCCGCCAACCTCCCCCTTCAGCCGCGCTCGCGGCATCGCCCCCTCGGAGCCGCTCCGGCGATTTCCCGTACGCGTTGTAGGAATCGCCCTACAACGCGTCGCAGCGGCCTACATCAACTTCCAATTCGGCCGATTTCATTTTCGGCGGCGCAACACGATACTGCCGGCATGAATGCCAGCCCGTTACCCGCCGCGCTCCGGGTGTTTCTCGTCGATCACGCCGTCGCCGTCCGGCAGCGGATCGCGCTGCTCGTCGGCGCGATCCGCGGTGTCGCCGTCGTCGGCGAAGCGGAAGACGGCCAGGACGCGTGGACGCATATCCGCAGCAGCCAGGCGGACGTGGTGATCGTCGACCTGCGGCTGGCGGACGGCAGCGGCCTCGAGCTGATCGGGACGCTGTCGAAGGCCGCGCCGCGCATCGTCACCATCGTGCTGACGAATCACTCGGCACCGGCATTCAGAGAGGCATGCGCGTTGGCCGGAGCCGACTACTTCTTCGACAAGACCGTCGAATTCGACGCCGCATGCCAGGTCATCGAATCCCTGGCGCACGCTCGCGTGCACCACCCCTGACGAGCCGGAGTGACTCATGTCCACAGCCACCCCCTGCGCCGCCGACGTATCCATCGCGCCTCGGCCGACGATTCCGCTTCGCGCGGTCACGCGCGCCGACGCCGCCAAGCATCCCGCCGCACGCTGCTCGGTGTGCGCGATGCGCACGATGTGCCTGCCGCCGCACCTGACCGCAGCCGAATACGGCCGCCTCGACTCGATCATCTGCACGACCCGGCAGGTGCGCCAGGGCGACGCGCTGTTCCGCACCGACGATCCGTTCCAGAGCATCTATGCGGTGCGCGCGGGTTCGTTCAAGACGGTGATGATGCATCGCGACGGCCGCGAACACGTGACGGGCTTCCAGATTGCCGGCGAAACGCTCGGGATGGACGGCATCGGCGGCGGCCAGCATTGCTGCGACGCGATCGCGCTCGAGGACAGCGTCGTGTGCATCATCCCGTTCGGTGCGCTCGAAGCGGCGTGCCGCGAGATCAAGCCGATGCAGCACTTCCTCTACCAGATGCTGAGCAGCGAGATCGTCCGCGAATCGAGCCAGATGCTGCTGCTCGGCACGATGTCGGCCGAGCAACGCGTCGCGCATTTCCTGCTGAACCTGTCGTCGCGCTTCGAGGCGCGCGGCTATTCGGCAACGGAATTCAACCTGCGGATGACGCGCGAGGAAATCGGCTGCTATCTCGGGATGAAGCTCGAAACCGTGAGCCGGATGTTCTCGCGGTTCCATCGCGAAGCGCTGGTCGAAACGCGCGGCAAGCGCGTGCGCATCATCGACTCGCAAGCGCTCGCACGGGTCTGACAACCCGGAACCCAGGCTGCGCCTGACGGCACCGCGCGCGATGCATCATCGCACCGCGCGATCGGCCGCCGCGTTGCGCAGCCCCACCCTTGCACCGGCCGCCTGGCACGCGATCAGCGCCTGTTCGGCCTGCATGAACGCGCGGCGCAGCGCGTCGTCCAGGTTGCCGCCGACGCACGGCGGCAGCGGCCAGCGCGCCGTGTCGTGCATCACGAGGTCGAGTCGTACGTCGTACACGCGTGCGCCATCGGCGTCGGCGTCGGCGCTCGCTTCAATGGCGAGGTAACAGCCGCCGATCAGCGTGCGAAACCGTTCGAGCCGCACCAGCTGCGCGCCGGCTTCGGCTTCGACCGCGGCGGTCCCCGTGAATCCCAGGCAGGCGATCTGCATGCCCACGCCCATGTCGTGTCTCCTGACGGGGCCGCCCGCTCGTCGACCGCCTTGCATGTGCCGCCCGCACCGTAAGGCGGCGGCACGTGTTGCCCGTGGCACGGCGCGATTTCTGCGATCGCTGCCCGGCCGATAGTCTGCCCGCGCCGTCGCCGGCGCGGGTCCGTTCATACGTTGAAGGTCTGTGACGTCTTCATCTCGATCCAGGTCATGCCGGCCCGCAACCCTTCGATCATCGCCTCGCGCTCGGTCGGATACGCATGGCTGTGCTCGAACGTATGATGAAAACGCGCGGCGCCGGTGCCGTGCTCGACCGACACGCGGCAGCGGAATTCGCCCGATTCGCACGGGCGCGTCTCGACTTCGACGGACCAGTCGCGTTCGTGAATGTTGCCCTGCAGTGTCATGCGCCCTCCTGCGGTATCAGTCTCCGAGCCGGAAGTGGCCGCTGTGCAGCAGCACCGGCCGGCCGCCGATTTCCTCGAGCATGCGTCGTGCCATCGCCTCGATCGCCGACCGGTGCGCGTCGAATGCGGCCAGCAGGTCGCGTTCGAGCAGCGACGGCGCGCCGAAATGATCCTCCAGCGCCTCGGCCGTGACCGCGCACTGCACGCACCGTCCGTCGACCAGCGCCGAAAACGCCACGACCAGGTCGCGTGCGCAATATTCGGGTGGTTCCGGCGGGAAAACAATCTGCATCTGTCGGCCTGTCATCGTCGTGATGGCTCCATGACAAGAGCATAGTGGCGCGCGCGCCCGCACGCTTGACCCACGTCAACCGGTTCGCTGCACCGCACGATGACGGCGCGGCGGCGTGCCGGCGCGGCTGTGCGATGCAGCTACAAACGGCTTTCAGCCCGCGTCGGGCTCGATCGCCGCGCCGCGCTCCGCGAGCAGTTCGCGCAGCACGCTGCGGTGGCAATGGCGCTCGTCGTCGCAATAGCAGCCGATCGAAAACGCGGTGGTCGCCGACAGCGCCGCCAGCAGGTCGAGCACCTTCGGCGCATCGCCATGCGCCATCTCCGCACGGAAGTGACGCCGGAACGCGTTCCATTCGGCATCGGTTGCGGCGGCCTGCGCCTGCGCGACGAGTTCCGGGCTCGGCGACAGCGTCGGCAGCCATACATCATAGTAGTTGCGCGACGCGAATTCCGCCTTTGGCACGCCGCGCGGCGGCCGCCGCACCGTGCCGATCCGCAGGCCCTCGCCGGCCGCGCGCGGCGTGCCGAGCTGGATGATCCGGATGCCCATGTGCTTCCTTCCAAGTTGCGCTGGATGCCGTGATCGTACCGCCGTGCGTGCCCCCGCGTCAGCCGGGTGGCGCACCTTGCGGCCGCACAATGAAAAACCGGCTGCCCCCTTGCGGAGACAGCCGGTTCGGCCAGCCGCGTGGCGCGCCGCGCTCAGACGCCGCTCTTCAGCACCTTGCCGATGGCATCCGCGACGATGGCGACGTTCGAGTCGTTCAGGCCCGCGACGCACATCCGGCCCGAACGCAGGACGTACACGCCGTGCACTTCGCGCAGCGCGTCGACCTGCGATTCGGTCAGGCCCGTGTACGTGAACATCCCGCGCTGCTTCACGTAGCGCGTCAGTGCCTCGCCGCTGACGTGGTCGCGCAGGCCGTCATGGATCGACTGGCGCATCCGCGCGATGCGGCGGCACATCGCCGCCAGTTCCTCTTCCCACTGCTTGCGCAGCGCGGGCGTGCCGAGCACGGTTGCCACGACCTTCGCGCCGTAGGTTTGCGGGTTGCTGTAGTTCGAGCGCACCGCGCCGGCCAGCTGGCCGAGCACGCGGTCGGCCGCGGCGGCATCCTCGCAGACGACGCTCAGGCCGCCCACCCGCTCGCCGTACAGCGAGAAGTTCTTCGAGAACGAGTTCGCGACCAGCGCCGGCACGCCGCGGCGGGCCAGCTCGCGCACCGCGAACGCGTCCGCGTCGAGGCCCGCGCCGAAGCCCTGGTACGCCATGTCGACGAACGGCAGCAGCCCGCGCGCCTCGATCACGTCGATCAGCTTCTCCCACTGGCCTTCGTCGAGGTCGACACCGGTCGGGTTGTGGCAGCACGCGTGCAGCAGCACGATGCTGCGCGCCGGCAGCGCGTCGATCGCCGCGAGCATCGCGTCGAACTTCAGGCCGCCCGTCGCCTCGTCATAGTACGGATACGTGTTCACCGTGAAGCCGGCGCGCTCGAAGATGAAGCGGTGGTTTTCCCAGCTCGGATCGCTGAGCCACACCTGCGAATTCGGGAAATAACGCTTCAGGAAATCGGCGCCCACCTTCAGTGCGCCGGAGCCGCCGAGCGTCTGCAGCGTGGCGATGCGGCCAGCCGCGCGGGCCGGGTGATCGGCGCCGAACACGAGCGCCTGCACGGCGTCGCGATACGCGGCCAGGCCGACCATCGGCAGGTACGGCTTCGCGCCGCTGTCGCGCTGCAGCGCGGTTTCGGCTTCGCGCACGGCGCCCATCACCGGAATCCGGCCTTCGGCGTCGAAGTAGATGCCGATGCTCAGGTTGACCTTCTGGTCGCGCGGATCTTTCTGGAAGTTCTCGTTGAGCGTCAGGATCGGGTCGCCCGGGTACGCGTCGATGTGTTCGAACATGGCTTGAGTCGGTCTCGTTTGGAAGAATGGTCGGTCGTGGCCTGCGTCAGCGTGCGGATGCGCCGTCGTGCACCGCATAGCCTGCATTCTTCTGACGGAAGCGATACCCGACCGCGAGCACCGCGAGCCATACCGGGATCAGGTACACCGACAGACGGAGATCCGGCGTCAGGTACATCACGACGAGAATGCCGGCCATGAAAGCCAGGCACAGGTAATTCGTGAAAGGATAGCCCAGACTGCGGAAGGAAGTCTCCTCCCCGGCTGCGCGCTTCGCCTGGCGGAACTTCAGGTGGATCAGCGTGATCATCGCCCAGTTGATGATCAGCGCCGACACGACGAGGCCCATCAGCACCTCGAACGCCTTGCCCGGCATGAAGTAGTTGACCAGCACGCACACGCCGGTCGCGAGCGCCGACGCGCCGAGCGCGGCGAGCGGAATGCCGCGCTTGTTCACCGAGCACAGCACCTTCGGCGCATTGCCCTGCTTCGCGAGGCCGAACAGCATCCGGCTGTTGCTGTACACGCCGCTGTTGTAGACCGACAGCGCGGCCGTCAGCACGACCACGTTCAGCACGTTGGCCACCAGGTTGCTGCTCAGCGCGTGGAAGATCAGCACGAACGGGCTGCCGCCGGTGACGACCTTTTCCCATGGGTACAGCGACAGCAGCACGGCGAGCGCGCCGATGTAGAAAATCAGGATGCGATAGATCACCTGGTTCGTCGCGCGCGGAATGCTGCGCTTCGGATCGTCGGCCTCGGCCGCGGTGATGCCGATCAGCTCCAGCCCGCCGAACGAGAACATGATCGCGGCCATCGACATCACGAGCCCCGACACGCCGTTCGGGAAGAAGCCGCCGTGCTGCCACAGGTTCCGGACACTCGCCTCCGGCCCCGCATGGCCGCTCGCGAGCAGCCAGCCGCCGAAGCCGATCATGCCGACGATCGCGGCGACCTTGATGATCGAGAACCAGAATTCCGTCTCGCCGTACGACTTCACGCTGGCCAGGTTCAGCAGGTTGATCGCGACGAAGAAGACCAGCGCCGACACCCAGGTCGGCACGCCCGGCCACCAGTACTGCACGTAGATCCCGACGGCCGACAGCTCGGCCATGCTGACGAGGATGTACAGCACCCAGTAGTTCCAGCCCGACAGGAAACCGGTGAAGTGGCCGACGTACTTGTTGGCGAAGTAGCTGAACGAGCCGGCGACGGGCTCGTCGACGACCATCTCGCCGAGCTGGCGCATGATGAAGAACGCGACGATGCCGGCCACCGCGTAGCCGAGCAGCACCGACGGGCCCGCCATCTTGATCGTCTGCGCGATGCCGAGGAACAGCCCCGTGCCGAGCGCGCCGCCGAGCGCAATCAGCTGGATGTGCCGGTTCTTCAGCCCGCGCTTCAGGCCGTCGCTCTCGTTTCCAGAAACCATGTCTTCTCCACTCTGTCCGCGCCCGCCTGCAGCGGGGTGCGGCGCGCCTCGGTGTGCCGGGCGCTGTTTTGGTGTGCCGGGGCCGTTCGTGGAGCCGCCGGGTTGGGGACTGCAATCTTCGCGTGGCGGCGCCCGATTCGCGTCGGCGTGCCCGCCAGACCGGCCGCCGCCGCGCCCGCTTTGATGCGTTCGCACACGAAAATCCGGCGTCAGTTTAGCGTCGCGACGGCGAAATCGGGTTTCGTAACCCGTTCATGCAAACCCTACATTATGAGATAAGATTGCATCCAGGAGACAGATGAGGAAACAAAAATGCATGAACCGGTTCTGGATCGCCTCGATCGCCACTTGCTCGCGATCCTGCAGGAGAACGGCCGCGCGTCGAACCTCGACCTGGCGAAGGCCGTCGGCCTGTCGCCCGCGCAGACGTTGCGCCGCCACCGGCGGCTGGAGGAAATCGGTGCGATCCGTCGCTACGAAACCCGGCTGTGCCCCGACACGCTCGGTTTCGGCGTGACCGCTTTCGTGCACGTGACGATGGAGCGCGGGCATATCCGCGACCTGTCGAAGTTCCAGAAACTGGTGTCCGATCTAGCGCAGATCCAGGAATGCTTCTCGGTGACGGGCGACATCGACTACGTGTTGAAGGTCGTCGCGCACGATCTGAAAGGCTTGTCGCGGTTCCTGCTCGAGACGCTGATGCGCATTCCCGGCGTGAGCGGCGTGCATTCGAGCGTGTGCCTCGACGAGATCAAGTGCACGAGTGCGATGCCGGTCGAGGCGTAACGCCAGCGCGCCGGTTGCGATCAGCAATTGCGTGGAAAACGTGGTCGCTCCGTCCTTGCCCGATATCACGGATTAACAAGACGCTCATAGTCGCAAATTTCGCGAAAAATCGTACAAGTCCAATAGGCGACTTGTTTCCTATCGGCGATCGTCTTCGACTCCTTAATGCACCGAGGATCGACGATGCAAAAAACAGTAGCAGCGACAAGAGGCAGCGGTCCGGCCACCATCACGAACGGGGCGTAACCGATGCCGAATCCGCCCACGAAAGTCCGCACCAACAGCACGCCGCTCTCTGAAAAAACAGTACAGCTCAAAGCGCTGACGTTTCAACAGTTTTGGAACGCATATCCAAAGGAAGACCCATACGACGACCCGACTGGCGAATATCAAAATCAATGCGCGATCAGGATGAGCGTAACTTTCCACGCAATCGGCAGCAGCATGAAGTCGTTTTCTCAGAAGGTATTGAAACCTATGCCGGGAAAACAGACGCTCGGGCGCCTGGTCCTTAATGGCAAGGCAACTGCGACGCGCGCCTATGAGCTGGCTGAATGGTTAAAGCTTCGCCCATTCCTAGGCGTGGGAAAGCCGGAAAATATCACCGGACAGGATTGGCAGAACAAGATAAAGGGCCGCACCGGCATCATTTACTTCTTCGGCTACTGGCGACAGGAAGGAGATTCTGCTGACGCGTTGAGCGGCGGGCATATCGACCTGTGGAACAAAGACACCCTGACTCCCTCTGCCGTGTCGTTCTGGCGGTTTCGCATCGGTGTACCGAGCATGATCAACCCGCTCGATTATCTTCGGGGGCGACGCGGGAATTGGTATTCAGACCTGGCAGATTCGAAAGAAATTCTTTTCTGGGAAGTTAAATGAAACGACTGGCGATCGCCATTCTGGGACTCGCATGGGGCTTGCTCGTCACCTGGGCATCCCTTTATGCGTTCAGCCATATTCATTGGCCCGCTACACCGTCACGTTCGACTGGCTGTAACGACATGGAACACTGCGCACCTCACACAGTGTTCATCGTGGGTCTGCTTGCCCTGACCTTGTGGCCTTCGTTCGTCTTTGCCACGCTCAACGCCTTTGCTTACCGGCGCTGGTCGTCGCGCACCTGGGTGGTCGCGTTCCTTGCTGCCACGCTATTTGTCGTCCTTTTTCATCTTGCGAGCTACGCGGCACCAGCGCTAGGTTTCTTGCGTTAGGCGGAGACTACCGGGCGGCGCCGGTAACTTATGCACCGCCTCGGTCTCCGTCAACGACGACCTCCGCCAGCGATAGTTCGCTTTGCTACGACTGTCACGGTTCACCTCGCACTCGCTGTAGCCAGTGGCAACTGCGTCACCGCACCGCTTCAAACGCACTGATCAGCAACGCCCCCGCCGCGATTACCGCGCAACCGGCCGCCCGGCGCGGCGTCAGCCGCTCGCCGAGATACACGCGCGCGATCAGCGCCGCGAACACCACGCTCGTTTCGCGCAGCGCCGACACCGGCCCCATCGGCGCGCGATCCATCGCCCAGATCACGATGCCGTACGCGAGCGCCGCGAACACGCCGCCGCACGCGGCCTTCGCCGTTTCGCCGACCTCCTGCGTCAGCCGCAGCGGCCCCGCCCGCAGCCGGTAGTACGCGGCCATCATCGCGCCCGTCAGCACGAACATCCACGCTGTATAGCCGACCGTGTTGCCGCTTTCCCGCACGCCGATCCCGTCGACCACGCTGTAGGCCGCGATCGACACGCCGGTCGCGAACGCGGTCGGCAGCACCTGCATCATCCGGTGCGTGGCGCCGCGCCCGCGCTCCAGCCCGATCGCGAGGATGCCGGCGCAGATCAGCACGAGCCCCGCCTGCGCACCCAGGTTCAGCCGCTCGCCCGCGAACGCCGCTGCGCCGAGCGTGACGAGCAGCGGCGCGGTGCCGCGCGCGACCGGATACGCGACGCTCAGGTCGCCGTGCTCGTACGCGCGCACCAGCAGCAGCGTATAGACGACGTGCAGCACGGCCGACGCGACGACGTACGCCCAGCTCGCAGGCGTGATCAGCGCCGCGGCCGGCAGGAACAGCAGCGCGAACAGCCCGATCGCGATCTGCAGCACCGTGGCCGACCGGAGCCGATCGCCGCTGCTGCGGACGAGCGCATTCCACGACGCGTGCAGGAACGCTGCACATAGAACGGCAAACAGAACGGGGATCGGCACGCTGAATACTCGCTGACGGTCGGCCACGCGAAATCGTCGCCGCAGGGCGTTCATCGTAGGAATACGTCATCCAATTGTCAAAAAACGGGCGCCGCACCGCACCGTGCGTGCCCGCCCCGCGCGGCATCCGCGGCAAGCGGCCCACGCGCCGCGGGATGTGACACGAAGGTGGCATGCGGTCCACCCCTTTCCGTTCACTTTCGCATCGCATTCCGCCGTAATGAAATCGATACCGCAGCGCAATCGCGACGAAACCACTCCGTCCCCATATCTTCATACGGGACTGTTCCAATGCGCGTGCTCGCTCAAGAGCTCCGCGCCGGACCGACACGGCGACGGGGCCGCTCTCCACCATCGAAGACCTTACCTGGAGTTTCCCGATGTTCCGTCAAGCCTTGCTCGTCACCGCCTGCGCAGCCGCGGCGCTGGCGCTGTTCGCCTGCGGCGGCAGCGACGATCCCACGTCGACGCCCGCCGTGTCGTCGCAGGATGCGCTGCAGACCGCCACGCCGATCAAGCACGTCGTCGTGATCTACGGTGAAAACATCTCGTTCGACCACTACTTCGGCACCTACCCGAACGCGACGAACCCGTCGGGCGAACCGGCGTTCACCGCCAAGTCCGGCACGCCGACGCCCAACGGCCTGACGGGCACGCTGCTCACCGCGAACCCGAACTTCACGAACCCGGCCAACGGCACCGACGCGGCGAACCCGTTCCGCCTCGACCGCACGCAGGCCGCGACCGCCGACCAGAACCACGCGTACACGGCCGAGCAGCAGGCCGAGGACAACGGCCTCGCCGACCTGTTCCCGAAATACACCGGCAAGGGCTCGTCCGGCGGCGCCGGCGCGTTCGGCACGAAGGGCCAGGTGATGGGCTACTTCGACGGCAACACCGTGACCGCGCTGTGGAACTACGCGCAACGCTTCGCGATGAGCGACAACACGTTCACGACGGTCTACGGCCCGTCGACGCCGGGCGCGCTGAACGTCGTGTCGGGCCAGACCAACGGGATGCAGATCGTCAAGACGTCGAAGCAGCCGTCGACGCTTGCCGCCAGCTCGTACTACATCAATGACGGCCAGGGCGGCTTCACGATGATCAACGACGTCGACCCGGGCTTCGACGTGTGCTCGAGCACGACCGACCAGGCGATGATGACGGGCAAGAACATCGGCGACCTGCTGAACAGCGCGAAGATCACGTGGGGCGGCTTCATGGGCGGCTTCAACCTGTCGACGACGAACGGCAACGGCACCACGGGCTGCGCGCGCAGCACGGTCGCCACCGCCGTGAACGCCGCGACGGCCGACTACATCCCGCACCACAACTGGTTCCAGTACTACGCGTCGACCGCGAACCCGCAGCACACGCGCCCGAGCTCGGTCGCCGCGATCGGTTCGAGCCTCCAGGCGGACGGCAAGACCGCCGAACCCGCGAACCACCAGTACGACACGGACGACTTCTTCGCCGCCGTGAAGGCCGGCAACTTCCCGTCGGTCAGCTACCTGAAGGCGCCGGCCGCGCAGGACGGGCACGCCGGCTATTCGGATCCGCTCGACGAGCAGGCGTTCGTGACGAAGGTGGTCAACTTCCTGCAACAGCAGCCGGACTGGCAGAACACGGCCGTGATCGTCACCTATGACGACTCGGACGGCTGGTACGACCACGTGTACACGGCGCCGACGCACGCATCGTCGGACGCGGTCGACCAGGTCAACGGCAGCGGCAAGTGCGGCACGGGCGGCACCACCGGCGTGAACGGCGCGACCGTGAACGGCCGTTGCGGCCCGGGCGTGCGCATTCCGCTCGTCGTGATCTCGCCGTACGCGAAGCAGAACTACGTCGACCACACGATGCTCGACCAGGCGTCCGTCGTGCGCTTCATCGAGGACAACTGGCTCGGCGGCCAGCGCATCGGCGGCGGCTCGTTCGATGCGACGGCGGGCGACCTGCGCGCATTGTTCGACTTCACGTCGAAGCCGAACACGACGCCGCTGTACCTCGACCCGACGCTCGGCACCGTATTGAGCTCGGCGCCCGCGATCTGACCGGTACGTCGTGACCGCATGGCCGGCGCAGCACGCGCCGGCCGTTTCCGTTTAACGCGCCGCTTCGTGCGGCGCCCGATTTCCGACCGACAGCATGACTGCCCGCCCCGCGTTCCCGTCTCCCGACACCACCGGCCCCCGCGCGTCGCGCACGCCGTCCCGCCTCCTGCGCCGCACGGCGTTCGTGATCGGCGCCGCCGTGCTCGGCTACGGCGCGTTCGCGATCGCGTTCCCCGCGCAGGTGCCCGCGGCGATCGGCACCGTCGTCGCCGACTGGACGGGCGCGAACCCGCATCCGGTCGTGCTGCAGCGGCCCGCCGCGCAACCGCTGTCGGCGGTCGCGCAGCTCGGCCGCGCGCTGTTCGCCGATCCGTCGCTGTCCGCGTCGGGCAAGCAGTCGTGCGCGTCGTGCCACAGCCCGGATCATGCGTATGGCCCGCCGAATGCGCTCGACGTGCAGCCGGGCGGCCTCGCGATGACGCAGCAGGGCTATCGCCCGCCGCCGTCGCTGATGTACCTGTACCGTCAGCCGAACTTCAGCATCGGCCCCGATGCCGGTGAAAACGACGCCGCGCCGAGCGTCGCGCAACAGGCCGCGTCGGCGGCCGGCGTCGTCAAGGCGCAGAAGGTGGCCGGCACGTCGGCCGCGCCGCAACTCGTGCCGCAGGGCGGAATGTTCTGGGATGGCCGCGCCGATACGCTGCAGCAACAGGCGTTCGGCCCGCTGCTGAATCCGGTCGAGATGGCGAACGCGAGCGTCGACGACGTCGCGCGCAAGCTCAAGCAGTCGTCGCACCGCGCGCAGCTCGAGCAACTGTTCGGCCCGCGCGTGTTCGACAGCCCGCAGCTCGCGGTGTCGGAGGCGATGTTCGCGATCGCGCGCTACCAGGTGGAAGATCCGTCGTTCCATCCGTACAACAGCAAGTACGACCGCTGGCTCGAAGGCCGCGCGCGCCTCACGCAGGCCGAACTGCGCGGGCTGCGCCTGTTCAACGATCCGGACAAGGCGAATTGCGCGGGCTGCCACCTGTCGAAACCCGGCAAGGACGGGTTGCCGCCGATGTTGACCGATTACCAGTACGAGGCGCTCGGCGCGCCGCGCAACAAGGAACTGGCGCAGAACCGCAACCCGGCGTTCTACGATCTCGGCGTGTGCGGGCCGTTCCGCGACGACCTGAAGGATCAGACGCAGTATTGCGGGATGTTCCTGACGCCGACGCTGCGCAACGCGGCGACGCGCCACGTGTTCTTCCACAACGGCGTGTTCCACACGCTCGACCAGGTGATGGCGTTCTACAACGAGCGCAGCATCTCGCCGCAGAAGTTCTATTCGCGCGGTGCGGACGGCAAGGTCGACGAGTACGACGACATCCCGCCGAAGTATCGCGCGAACGTCGACGTGACCGATGCGCCGTTCGATCGCAAGCCGGGCGACAAGCCCGCGATGACAGCGCAGGACATCAAGGATATCGAAGCATTCCTCGGCACGCTGAACGACGAGCCGGTGCGGCATTGAGTGCGGGATGACCGCCGCGCCGCGTCGTGTCAGCAGCGCGCGCGGATGCAGAGGAAGGCCGGGGCCAGCGACAGCTCCGCATGAAGCCGCTCCGAGGCGGCCTTCATCTCGGGCAGCGGCTTCGGCTCGACGAACCGGTCGAGCCGCCAGCCGCTGTCGGCCACGGCGTTCAGGATGTCGGCGAGCGGCCGCCGCCACGCTTCGACATAGGGTTTCGGCTCACCGAAACCCGACCAGTGGAAGCCGAAGCGGGACGTATCGAAATAGGTGCCCTCGCCGCGCGTGCGTTCGTCCATCCAGTCGCGCATCGGATGCGCCATCGAAAACACGAGCGTGGCGCCCGGCCGCGCGACCCGCCGGAATTCGCGCAGCGTCGGCGCAAGGTCGCGCACGTAGTCGAACGCGAGCGAACAGACGATCTTGTCGAATGCTTCGTCGGGCAACCACGTGAGCGGCCCCTCCAGATCGCCCTCCACGAGGTCGACCGCGAGGCCCGCGCAGCGTGTTCTTGCCAGCGCGACCATCTCCGGCGTGACGTCGAACGCATGCACCCTCGCGCCCTGGCGTGCGAGGTGTTCGCTGCCGATGCCGGGCCCGCAGCCGGCATCGAGCACCGTCAGGTCGTCGACGTCGCCCAGCAGCGCCATCGTCGCCGGACGTTCGTAGAGCGCGTTGTGCGCCTTCGTCGGCGCGATGTCGGCGTAGCGTTGCGCGAAGCTCGCGTATGCCTTGCGGCCGGGTGGTTCGTTCGGATCGGTCATGCGGACTCCGTCGATGGAAACTGGGGGAGCCGATTCTGCCTGATCCGCCGGCGGGTGGCGACTCGGCGTCTCGCCTGCGTCACGACAGGCTGTCGAGCAGCCGATACCAGGCCACGCCGGCCGCGATATAGAAGCGCTGCAGCCCGTGAAACGGAATGGGCCGGATCGGCGTGCGCCGGAACGGCAGCGGCAGTTGCGCATCGCCCGACAGGTGCGCGGCCAGATGCTTGCCGAGCGTCGTCGCCATCGCGATGCCGCGCCCGTTGTAGCCGAGCGCGATCGTCACGCCCGGCGCGGGCTCGTGCACGTGCGGCATGAAGTCCGCGGTGATCGCGACGCGCCCGGCCCAGCGGTACTCGAACCGGACTCCCTTCAGTTGCGGATACAGCAGCGTCGTCGCACGCTCGAGATGGCGCCAGTCGCTCGTCGCACGCGGTTCCGCGAACGGGCCGCGGCCGCCCATCAGCAGGCGTCCCGCGGCATCGCGCCGGAAGTACAGCAGCAGGCGCCGTGCATCCGATGCGACCTCGCCGCCGGCGAGGATGTCGCGACCGAGTTCCGGCGCGAGCGGTTGCGTCGCGACGATGAAGCTGTTCGCGGCGATCACCGACTGGCGCAAGCCCGGCCACAGCCCGTCCGTATACCCGTTGGTCGCGATCACGACGCGGTCCGCTGATAGCGTCGCGCCGCCGGCCGTCGCGACCTGCCAGCGGCCGTCGGCACGCGTCAGCCCGACGGCGCGCGTCAGCCCGTGCACGACCGCCCCGCTCGCCTGCGCGGCGCGCACGAGGCCGCGCGTATAGCTGAGCGGCTGCACGCTGCCCGCGCGGCGATCGATCCAGCCGCCCGCGTACGCAGGCGTGCCGAGCCGGCGCGCGACCTCGTCGCGACCGAGCAGTTCGACCGGTGCGCCGCGCGCGGCCCACTGCCGCGCACGCCGGGCGACCGTGTCGAGCATCGCGGCAGTCGGCGCCGGCTGGATCCAGCCGTGGCGTCGCGCATCGCAGTCGATCGCGTGCCGCGCGATCAGGTCGAATACCGTGTCGGCCGCACCGCCGACCACGGCGGCAAGCTGCTCGCCGGCTTCGTCGCCGAACCGGCGGATCAATTCGTCGGGGTCGTATTTCAGGCCGGGGATCACTTGCCCGCCGTTGCGGCCGGACGCGCCCCAGCCCGGCTGCGCGCCGTCGATCACGCGCACGTTCACGCCGCGTTCGGCCAGGTGAAGCGCGGTCGACAGGCCCGTAAAGCCGGCGCCGACGATCGCCACGTCGCACGACGCGGAAGCGTCGAGCGCGGGTGTATCGGGCGCCGGCGCGGCGGTCGCCGCCCACAGCGAATCCGGCCACTGGGCGTCGGGCCATCCGGGTGCCGCGTTCCTTGCACTCATGTTCGATCCGGGTTGGCGGCGTCGTCCGACGCCAGCAGTCGACGCAGGAATTCCTGCGTGCGGGGATGCTTCGGCTGCGTGAGCACGTCGCGCGCGGATCCGCTTTCGCAGATGGTGCCGTCGTGCAGGAAACACACGCGATCGGCCACCTCGCGCGCGAATGCCATTTCGTGCGTGACGACCACCATGGTCATGCCGTCGCGCGCGAGTCCGCGCATCACGCCGAGCACTTCGCCGACGAGTTCGGGGTCGAGCGCCGACGTCGGTTCGTCGAACAGGATCGCCTGCGGCTCCATCGCGAGCGCGCGTGCGATCGCGACGCGCTGCTGCTGCCCGCCCGACAGCTCGGACGGATACGCATTCATCCGGTGCGCGAGCCCGACCTTGTCGAGCAGCGCGCGGGCCTGCTCGCGCGCTTGCGCGGCCGGCGTGCGCCGCACGTGGACCGGCCCTTCCATCACGTTCTCGAGCGCCGTGCGATGCGAGAACAGGTTGAAGCGCTGGAACACCATGCCGACCCGCATCCGCAGCTCGTGGATCCGTTTCGAATGCGCGTCGACCGTCACGCCGTCGATCGTGATCGATCCTTCGTCGTAAGTCTCGAAGCCGTTGATACAGCGCAGCACGGTCGACTTGCCCGAGCCGGACGGCCCGATCAGGCACACGACCTCACCTTGCTGCACGTCGAGGCTGACGCCCTTCAGCACCACGTGTTGCTGAAAGCGCTTGTGTATCGCATCGATCCGGATCATGCGCTTCTCCTCAGCGAGAGTCGCTTGCCGAGCCGGTTCACGCCGAACATCAGCGGCAGGCCGAGCGCGAGATACAGCAACGCGACGAGCGTATAGACGCTCATGTTCTGGAACGTCGACGACGCGATCAGCTGGCCGGCGCGCGTGATCTCCGCGACCGTGATCGTCGACGCGACCGATGAATCCTTCAGCAGCATCACCAGCGTGTTGCCGTAAGGCGGCAGCGCGATGCGGAACGCCTGCGGCAGCACCACGCGCCGCATGATCATCGGCCCGCGCATGCCGATCGCGTGCGCGGCTTCGATCTGGCCACGGTCGATCGCCTCGATGCCCGCGCGGAAGTTTTCCGCCTGGTAGGCCGAATACGCGATGCCGAGACCGAGCACCCCGGCCTGGAATGCCGACAGCTGGATGCCGAGATCGGGCAACACGAAGTACATGTAGAACAGCTGCACGATGATCGGCAGGCCGCGAATCACGTTGACGACCGTGCTCCCGACCGTCGACACGGCACGGTTGGGCGACACCTTCAGCAACGCGAGGATCAGCCCGAGCACCGAGCTGAGCACGAACGCGCATGCCGTGATCTCGATCGTGACCACCGCCCCCTTCAGCAGGATCGGCAGGAAATCGATCGCGTTCTGAAAAAACATGAGGTCTCCTATGCGACGGCCCGGCGGCACGTCGCAGTGGGTGCCCGCGATGCGCGGGCGATACCGCTCGGGAATCCCGGGCGCGCGCTCAGCTCATGTGCCACTTCTGCAGGATCTGCTGCAGCGTGCCGTCGCCCTTCATTTTCCGGATCGCGCCGTTGAGTTGCTCGAGCGTCGCCGTGTCGCCCTTGCGCACGATGAAGCAGACCTGCCCCTTCACGACGCTCTGGTATTCGGGCACGAGCCGGACCTGGCGGTTGACGCCGTGTTCGATCTGATACGCGACGATCGGCTGGTCGGCGAAGCCGGCCTTGATGCGGCCGAGCGCGACGTCGCGCATGATGTCGGCGATCGAATCGTAGGTGCGGACTTCCTTGAAGATGCCCTTCTTGTTGAGTGCGTCGACGAACGCCGTGCCGACCTGCGCGCCGACCACCTGCCCCTTGAAGTCGTCCATCGACGTATAGCGGCCCGGGTCGTCCGCCTTCACGACCAGGCCTTCGCCGAATGTATAGACCGTGTCGGAGAAGTCGACGACCTGCTGGCGCGCCGGCGTTTTCAGCATCGCGGCCGAGATGATGTCGATCTTCTGCGTGGTGAGCGACGGAATCAGCGCCGAGAACACGGTCTGCTGCACGTCGACGCGAAACCCGGCCGACTTCCCGGCCGCGGTGATCGCATCGACCATCATCCCCTGGATCGAATTGCTCTTGACGTCGAGAAACGTGAACGGCACGCCGGTGGCCGTCGCGCCGACCTTCAGCGTGGGCTCGGCCGCGACGGCGCCGGCCGATGCCGTGGAGAAAGCGATGCAGGTGGCGAAACCGGCGGCCAGTGCGCCGAACCGCTTGATGAACGAAACCATGATGTCTCCTTCTCGAATACTTCGGTGCGCCGGCCGGTCGCGGATCGACACTGCGACGATGACCCGATCTTAAAACGAATCAAAAATATCGTAAAAAGATTTTTGTGTATCGATATGCGATACGATATGATGCGATATCGAATCGATTCGGCCCCTTGCTCATGGAAACGTCGCCCGATCAGTCAAACGACCTGCTGTTCAACCAGTCGCTGGAGAAAGGGCTGAACGTGTTGCGCGCGTTCAGCGCGAAGCGGCGCACGATGACGCTGGCGGAAGTGGCCGACGCGGCCGGCATGACGAAAAGCTCGGCGCAGCGGATGGTCTATACGCTCGAGAAGCTCGGTTACATCCGCAAGCATCCGGTTACGCGGCGCTACCAGCTCACGCCGCACGTGATGCGGATCGGCTTCAACTATCTCGCGGCCGATACGTTGATCGACGTCGCGAATCCGTTCCTGTCCGAGCTCACGAACCTGACCGGCGAAACGACCAACCTCACCGAGCCGGACGACGATGAAATGGTGTACGTCGCGCGTTTCGTATCGACCAAGTTCGTGCCGATCCACATGCCGATCGGCAGCCGTATCCCGATGTACTGCACCGGCAGTGGCCGCGCGTTCCTGAGCGCGTTGCCGCCGGAAGAAGCGCGTGTGAGGCTGGACGGCATGGCGCGCACGCCGCATACGCCGCGCACGGTCACGGCGCTCGACGATCTCGTCGCGTTGCTCGATTGCGCGCGGCGCGAAGGCTACGCGGCCAACCAGGAAGAACTGTTCATCGGGGATATGTCGATTGCCGCACCCGTGCTCGGCAGTCAGGGGCAGCCGGTCGCGGCCGTGCACGTGGTCGCACCGACGAGCCGCTGGACGTTCGACGACGCGCGCCGCAAGCTTGCGCCGGCGGTGATCGACTGCGCGCGCGGGATCAGCAATTCGATCCGGACGCTTGAATAGCGTCGGCGAAACGGCATACGGCGCGCCGTTGCATGGCGCACCGGCGTTCGATCGCTACTGCGGCTTCGGCGAATGCTCGGCCCGGTAGGTACCGTTCGGGCGCAATACGAGCTGCTTCGCTGCGGCGTCCAGTTCCTTGCCGTGATACAGATCGATGCATTTCAGGAAGTCGAACTTCACGTCCCCGACTTCCGATTCGACGACCGGATTCCGATAGTCGCGGGCCAGATACTTCGCGACCAGCGCATGAATGACGTCCGGCGCACGCTCCATGTCGTAGTAGGTCCAGTCGCGCAACGCGCTGGTGCTGCTGCCGATGTCCTTGCTCGCGCCGGGCGCCTGCTTGTATGCGGTAGCCAGGCACTCCGCGAGCACCATGTCCTTGAAGTTCCAGAGGTAAGTTCGTGAGCCGGCCTCAGGCGACGTTTGTGCGGCGTCTTTCGCCACGACCATCGCCGGTTGAAACGCGATGCACGCCAACGCGGCAGCGATCCGGACTCCCCTCATGACAGGCTCCAAAAATTTGCGCGATCGGTACGATACCGCGCGCCGGGTTCGTTGAAGTAACAATGGTCGTAACACGTTCGCCCGTTGAACAACGTGGCGTGGCCCTGTGCATCGCGCCACCCCGACACCTCGAACAGGATGACACCCCGCCGACCCGCAAGTGGCCCTCCGTTCGACGGCGGGTATTTGACGCCGTCAGCCTTCCCCCATCGTTGCTCGAGAAAACGAATCAAGTCCCTGACACGAAAAAAGTATTGCCGATTGTCTCCACCCGATACCGTTTGTTCCGGGATTCGCGGTATCACCATACCTGCTTCACCCAGGATATAACTCATCCTCACCGCGCAAGTATTGCTCCATTGCTCTGCCGGGTTCGGATTGTTGACGTTCTTCGCAACGTATCCGCCGATCACTTTCGCGACGCGCTCCCCGGAATTTGCCGGGTCGTAGATTCGCTGGGATGCCGCCCACGCAACGGCAAATGATGGTCGTTTCACTTTGGCTCCTTGTTGTAGTAATGAATTCGACTCGAGGAAGCGCATCGAAGACTCGCGACGGCTCTGTGCTACGAATACCTTCGAATCCATCGAATCAGGGAGTCATGATGCGCGATTGGAAAGTTTTTTGTAAGGATGCCGACTTGCCGGACGCCGATCCTTCTTCTGCTTCGCCCCCTCGTTTTCCCCGATCCCGTTCGCCTTGACTCCACACGCTCCGGCGACCACAATTCGCACATCGCAAGTGTGATCACAGATCGCAGATCAAACCCAGGAGAACCCGCCTTGGCGCCTCGTATCGTCCCGCCCGCCCTCAAAGCCATCGAACAGGAAACGATGGCCGACAAGGTCTACCAGCAACTGCGCGAAGCGCTGATGAGCGGCCGTTTCGCGCCCGGCCAGGCGCTGAGCCTGCGCAGCGTCGCGGAAGCGGTCGGTTCGTCGACGATGCCCGTGCGTGCGGCGCTCACGCGGCTGCGCGCCGAACGCGCACTGGTCGACGGCCCGAACCGCGCACTCGTCGTGCCGCCGATGACGCTCGACATGCTCGACGAACTGCGCGACGTGCGAATCGCGCTCGAAGGCTGCATCGCCGAACGCGCATGCGCCCGGATGACCGACGCGCAGATCGCGGCCGTCCGCAAGACCTGCGAGACGATGCAGGCTCACGCCGAGGCAGGCCGCTCGCGCGCTTACCTGCAAAGCAATTTCGCGTTCCACAGCGCGATCTACGCGCACGGCGCAAGCGAAAGCACGCTCGCGATCGTCGAGAACCTGTGGATGCGCGTCGGCCCCTTCCTCAACATGGTCGCGCTCGACATCCCGCACATGCGGCGCTCGATGGATGCGCACCGCGCCATCGTCGATGCGCTCGAACGGCGCGACGGCGCAGGCGTGCGCGCCGGCATCGCGCTCGACATCGGCGGCGCGGCACACGATCTCGCCGAGACGCTGCGGGCGGAACGGACCCCGCGGACCGTGAACGCGAAGCCGTAGCGGCCGCCTGCCGAGGGCGCCCGGTCGCGAGCGTCCGCGATCCGACTACATCAACGATGGAGACAACCCGGCATGACAGCTTCCGACCTGCTGAAACCCTATGACGGCCTGCGCGTCCTCGTGACGGGCGGCGCATCGGGCATCGGTCTTGAAATCGCGGACGCGTTCGCCGAATGCGGCGCGCACGTGCATGTATGCGACGCGTCGCAAGCCGCGATTGCAGCGCTCGCCGACCGGCCGCCGCGCGCCGGAGCCGGCGCGATCAGCGCGACGCTGGCCGACGTCTCCGATCCGGCTGCCGTCGAACGCGTGTTCGCCAACGTATCGGCCACGCTCGGCGGCCTCGACGTGCTCGTCAACAATGCCGGCATCGCCGGTCCGACCGGCGGCATCGACGAGATCGACCCGGTGCAGTGGGAACAAACCGTCGCGATCAACCTGACCGCGCAATTCCAGTTCGCGCGCCACGCGGTGCCGCTGCTGCGCGACGCGAAGCACGGCGGCGCGATCATCGCGCTGTCGTCGGTCGCAGGCCGGCTCGGTTACGCGTTCCGCACGCCGTATGCGGCAACCAAATGGGCCGTGGTCGGCCTCGTGAAGAGCCTCGCGATCGAACTCGGCCCGCTCGGCATTCGCGTGAACGCCATTCAACCCGGCATCGTGCGCGGCCCGCGGATGCGCCGCGTGATCCAGGCACGGGCGCAGCAGCTCGGCATCGGTTACGACGAAATGGAGACGCGCTATCTCGAGAAGATCTCGCTGCGGCGCATGACCGATCCGGCCGAGATCGCCGCAACCGCACTGTTCCTGTGCTCGCCGGGCGGGCACGGGATCACGGGCCAAGCGATCTCCGTCTGCGGCAACGTCGAAGTGCTCTGACGCACCCTGCATCGTTCACCGAAAGGAATCCATCCATGGCCAACGCTCGCAAAGTCATCATCACCTGTGCGCCGACCGGCGCGATCCATACGCCGTCGATGTCGCCGTACCTGCCCGTCACGCCGCACGAGATCGAAACCGCCGCCGTCGCAGCCGCCGAGGCCGGCGCAGCGATCCTGCATCTCCACGCACGCAATCCGTCCGACGGCAAGCCGACCCAGGATCCGGCCGTGTTCGCCGAATTCCTGCCGCGCATCAAGGCGCAAACCGACGCGGTGATCAACCTCACGTCGGGCGGCAGCCCGCACATGACGGTCGACGAACGCCTCCAGCCCGCCCTGCATTTCCAGCCCGAAGTCGCATCGCTGAACATGGGCTCGATGAACTTCGGGCTGTACCCGATGCTCGAGCGCTTTCGCGAGCTGAAGCATCCGTGGGAACGCGAACATCTCGAGAAGAGCCGCGACCTCGTGTTCAAGAACACGTTCGCCGATATCGAAACGATCCTCACGCGCTGCGGGGCGAACGGCACGCGCTTCGAATTCGAATGCTACGACATCTCGCACCTGTACAACCTTGCGCATTTTGTCGACCGCGGGCTCGCGAAGCCGCCGTTCTTCGTGCAAAGCGTGTTCGGCCTGCTCGGCGGGATCGGCGCACACCCGGAAGACCTGATGCACATGCGCCGCACGGCCGACCGCCTGTTCGGCAGCGATTACGTGTGGTCGATCCTCGGCGCCGGCCGCAACCAGATTCCGCTGGCGACGATCGGGGCGGCCCAAGGCGCGAACGTGCGTGTCGGGCTCGAGGATTCGCTGTGGATCGCGCCGGGCAAGCTCGCGGAATCGAGCGCCGCGCAGGTCCTGAAAATGCGACAGGTGCTCGAGGGCCTGTCGCTCGAGATCGCGACACCGGCCGAGGCGCGCGCGATGCTCGCACTCAAGGGCGGCGACGCGGTGAATTTCTGATCGCCGGGTAACGCCCCAACACCAGAATCCACAAGCGCAGTGACAAGGCGCCGGCCCGAGCCGGCCGGCGCCAGGACGCCCATCATCGCCCCGCTCCGTTCGAGCGCTGCCGGCGCGGCTCCGTCGTCTGCCCATCCGCTGCATGCATCGCAGCGGCATCTGTCGAACGCGGCGCACCGTGCTTGCCGTGCGCGCCGGTTCGCCCTTACCGGAGTCGTCCGCATGTCCACTCATCACGCCCAGGCCCTGTCTTCCGCCGCCGGCGACGCGAGCGCGTCGCTGAACCGGCTGCTGTTCCGCAAACTCCTGCCGCTGCTGATCGCCGCGTATGTGATCAGCTTCCTCGACCGCACCAACATCGCGTTCGCCAAACATTCGATGGGGGTCGATCTCGGCATTTCATCGGCCGCGTACGGACTCGGCGCGGGGCTGTTCTTCCTGACCTATGCGCTCTTCGAAATTCCGAGCAACCTGATCATGCATCGCGTCGGCGCGCGCTTCTGGATCACGCGGATCATGATTACGTGGGGCGCACTATCGGTCGCGATGGCGTTCGTCAGCGGCGAGACGTCGTTCTACGTGATGCGCCTGCTGCTCGGGGCCGCCGAAGCCGGCCTGTTTCCCGGCGTGATGCTGTACCTGACGTACTGGTTCGGCCGCGAGGAGCGTGCGCGCGCAACCGGCTATTTCCTGCTGGGCGTGTGCATCGCAAACATCGTCGGCGGGCCGCTGGCCGGCGCGCTCATCGAGCTCGACGGCACGCTCGGCTTCCACGGCTGGCAATGGCTGTTCGTCGTCGAAGGCATTCCGGCGATCCTGCTCGCATTCGTCGTGTGGACACGGCTGCCGGATCGTCCGAGCACCGCGCCGTGGCTCTCCCCGGAAACCGGGCGCGCGCTCGAACGCACGCTGGCCGCCGAGCAGGATGCGGGCGCCGGCGCGCACGGCGGCCATGCATTCGGCACCGCGCTGCGCGATCCGCAGATCTGGCTCGCGATCTTCGTGTACTTCTGCCACCAGTTGACCATCTACACGGTGATTTTCTTCCTGCCGGGCATCATCGGCGCATCGGGACGCTTCTCGCCGTTCGCGGTCGGGTTGTTGACCGCGCTGCCCTGGCTCGCCGCCGCCTGCGGCGCCGCCACGCTGCCGCGCTTTGCGCGCGAGTCGCGGCATTCGCGCCGGATGCTGTGTGCGGGGCTGGTCGTGATGGCGGCCGGGATGGCCGGCGCCGCGCATGCGTCGCCTGCCGCGGGGCTCCTGTGCGTGTGCGTGGCCGCATTCATGTTCTTCGTCGTTCAGTCGATCGTCTTCACGTTTCCCGCGTCGCGGCTCGCCGGTAACGCTCTGGCCGGCGGACTCGGACTGGTGAATACGTGCGGGTTGCTCGGCGGCTTCGTCGGACCGACCGTCGTCGGTGCGATCGAACAGGCCACCGGCAATGCGAAGAACGGGTTGACGCTGCTGGCGGCCGCGCTCGTCATCGCGGCGTTCGCCAGCCTCGCGTTGCGGCACGGGCACGAGCGGGATGCCATGCTGTCACGCAATTGAGTCCAGACTCGCACACTCGTTCGTTGTACGCGACTTCAATCACCCAAGAAAAACTCACCGGTTACGATCAGGAAATAATGCACCGTTGACAGAAAGCACTCGAACGCTAGAGTGATCAGCATGATTGTTGTCTATCGCTACCGGGTGAAGTCGCTCAATGGCCTGCTTAACAAGCAGAGCCGTGCGGTGAACTACGTCTGGAACTTCTGCAACGACACGCAAAAGCACGCGCTCAAGTGGCGCAAGAAGTGGCCGACGGGTTTCGACCTGAACGTGTTGACGACCGGTGCCAGCAAGGAACTCGGCATCCACTCGGGCACCGTCAACGCAACCTGCGAGCAATACGCGAAGTCGCGCAGCCAACACCGTCGGCCCTACCTGCGCTATCGCGGCAGGAAATCGCTGGGCTGGGTGCCGCTGAAGGGCCGTGACCTGAAGCGTGAGGGTGACGCGTTCCGTTTCGCCGGCAACACCTTTCGCGTGTTCAACAGCCGACCGCTTCCCGAAGGCAAGATCAAGGACGGGACCAACTTTGCGCAGGATGCACGCGGCAACTGGTTTCTGAACATCGTGATCGAGATGCCCGATGTGCAGGCCCGCCCGGTCCGTTCCGGCGTCGGCATCGATCTCGGCCTGAAAGACTTCGCCACACTTTCGACCGGCGAGAAACTGCCTAACGACCGGTTCGGTCGACGAGCGGCGGAAAAGCTGGCGAAAGCGCAACGGGCACGAAAGCACAAGCGGCATATCGCGAAGCTGCACGCCAAGGTGGCGAATGCCCGTGCCGATTTCCAGCATAAGCTCGCGCTCGATCTGGTGCGGCGTTTCGATTACATCGCGGTTGGCAACGTGTCGGCCGCCAAACTCGCCAGAACCAGGATGGCGAAGAGCGTCTACGACGCATCCTGGTCGTCCTTCCGAAACAAGCTCCGCTACAAAGCGATCGCGCACGGGGCCACGTTCGAGGAAGTCGACGAAAGCGGTTCTACCCAGTCCTGTTCGGCGTGCGGATCGAAAGACAGCACGACGCGGCCGAAAGGTATCGCGGGACTGCGAATAAGAGAGTGGGCCTGCAGTGACTGTGGTGTCGAGCATGATCGTGATATCAACGCTGCGCTGAACATTCTCCGATGCGGACGTGCATCGCCAGTTGTGGGAATTCCTCGCTTTTAAAGGAAGAGGAACGTCAATACCATCTGCATCGAGACCGTAAGTTGGATTGGTAAGCGCAGCGATGCAACCGGGAAACGAGGGAGCAAGAAACAGCATGCGGCGCCCCAGGCGCCGCATGCGAAGGATTCGAACGAGTTCGCCGCGCTAACGCGCCGTCACCGATGCGCGCGCGCACGCACCGTCGCGACCGCGTATTCGCGCCGCTCCGCCAGCAGCTGCATGAACCGGTACGCAACGAGCGAGCCGGCCACGGCAAGCAGCATCGGCACGAGGCTGTCGTGATCCGCGCGCGTGAATTCGAGCAGCAGTACGACCGCCGTGATCGGCATCTGCATCGACGCGGCGAGGAACGCGGTCGCGCCGATCAGTGCGCATCCGCCGATCGACGCGCCCGGCCACACGAGGCTCCACAGCCCGCCGAGCACGACGCCGAGCAGCGCGCCGTTCGCAAGGCCCGGCGTCAGCAGGCCGCCTTCCGCACCCGCCCGCAGGCTGCCGGCCTCGATCAGCACCTTCAGCACGAGCAGCGCCGCGGCGAAACCGATGGTCAACGTGCCGTCGAAGCCCAGCGACGCCGGGCCCTTGCCGTTGCCGAGCAAGGGCGGAACCCCCATCGCGAGCACGCCGATCACCGCGAAGTTGATCAGTGCGAGCACCGGCAACCGCCCGTCTTTCGGCGCGTTCGCCCGGGCACGTGTGGTGAGCCGCACGAAGCCGTACGCGGCGAAGCCGAACAGCGGACCGCAGACGATCGACCACGCCACCAGCGGCGTGCTCAGCACGAACGGCGGCACCGTGTACTGGTGTTCGTTGCCGAGGCCGATCCACGCAACGGCCGCGGCGATCGCCGACGTCGCGACCGCCACGACCAGCGCACGCAGTTCGAACGTGCCGAGCAGCACTTCGAGCACGAAGATCGCGCCGCCGAGCGGCACGTTATAGACGGCAGCGAGCCCCGCACCGGCACCGCACGCGACCATCAGCCGGCAGTCGTCGGGCGTGAGCCCCGCCGCATGCGCAAGCCGCCCGGCAAGCAGCGAACCGATCTCGCGCGGCGCGACTTCGCGGCCGAGCGGCGAGCCGAGCGCGACGGTGACGATCTGCAGCAGCGCGTGAACCGTCGTGCTGACGACCGGCATCCGCGGATCGGCTGCACGCACCGCGCGGCGAATGCTGACGAGCGGCCGGCCATACCGGTACAACGCCCACCAGCCGCCGCCGGCAACGATCCCGCAGACGACCAGCACCGCGAGGCGGCGCAGCGGATCGGCGCCGGTCACGCCGATGAGGAAGCTCTCGGTGCCGATCACGTGCGCGACGCTGTAGCCGTACGCGACGTGCTGGATCGCATGCAGCAGCAGCGCGAGCAGCATGCCGCCGAGGCCCGCGCCGATGCCGGTCAGGATCGTGACGACGGCCACGCGCGCGAACGGGCTGGCGGCCGGCGAGGAGGATGCGGGGGCGGACGGGAGATCGGGGCGCATGGTGTCGGCGAATGGAATCGAAAAGACGGCGCGCAACATGCACGCCGCCGTCAGGACCGCATCGTAGGCCGGCGCCCCATCATGAGACAAACGTATTTTTAGAATCGACTGATGCATTTTGCGCATACATGGCATCTGACGGGCCCAAGTCGCCCGCCGTTCACCTCAATCCGGATATATGACGCGCTCAGGTTCGCGCCGCAGATCGCTTTCCCTGGCGGATCGACAGCGTGGCCTTGGCCTGTCGCCGCACCGCTTCGTCGTCGCTGTCCGCATCAAGCACGACGAGATTCGCCGGACGCGCCGATCAACCGCCGTACCGCACGCCGCGCATGTTGCAACGACGCGACAGGCACGCCTCGATGAACGGATGCCAGCCGCACACGACCACGCAATAACCGCCGGCGCCACGCGCGCGCGGCACATCGTGTCAGTTTTGTGAAGGACTCTTGCGGGATCCGGAAAGGTCCGCTCGCCGCCCCGGCGGCCTTGCGCGCGCGATGCGCCCCTACACTTGCGCCGAACTTTCGTTCCCAGTCCCACACGCAGGAGCCCTGACTTGAAAAAAACCCTCATCGCCGGCGCATGCACCGCCGCCCTGTTCGCCCCGCTCGCTCACGCACAGAGTTCGGTCACGCTGTACGGCCTGATCGATGCCGGCATCGTCTACACCAACAACGCGAACGGCGCGTCGCTGTGGCGCCTGAACAGCGGCACCGTCAACGGCAGCCGCGTCGGGTTTCGCGGCACCGAGGATCTCGGCGGCGGCCTGAAGGCGCTGTTCGTGCTCGAGAACGGCTTCAACGTGAACAACGGCGGGCTCGGGCAGGACGGCAAGCTGTTCGGCCGCCACGCGTACGTCGGCCTGAGCCAGAACGGCTTTGGCACGCTGACGCTCGGCCGCCAGTACGACACGATGGTCGACTTCGTCGCGCCGCTGTCGGCCACGGCCGGCGACCTCGGCGACGCGAGCTTCGCGCATCCGTTCGACAACGACAACCTGAACCACTCGCTGCGCATCAACAACGCGGTCAAGTACACGAGCGAGACCTATGCGGGCCTCAAGGTCGGCGCGATGGTCGCGTTCTCGAACGCGACCAACTTCGGCGCGAACCGCGCGTACAGCGTCGCGGCGAGCTACACGAACGGCCCGCTGAAACTGGCCGGCGCGTACCTGCAGATGAACGGCACGAAGGGCTCGACGAGCGCGAGCCCCGGCGCGACCGATGCGGCCGAAGCAAAGAGCCTGAACCAGGGCGGCTGGTCGATCGGCTCGGACCGCATGCGTTCGTACGGCGGCGGCATCAGCTACGGGTTCGGCCCGGCCACCGTCGGCTTCGTCTATACGCGTTCGCAGTACGACAACACGGGTTCGTTCGGCTCGACCGGCCAGGTCGCGTTCAACAACTACGACGTGAACGTGCGCTATGCGGTGACGCCGGCCGTCAGCCTCGGCGCGGCCTACGTGTACACGGACGCCAGCGTGTCGAACCCCGACAGCAAACATGGCACCGATCCGAAGTGGCACCAGGTCGACCTGCAGGCCGTCTACAAGCTGTCGCGCCGCACGGACGTCTACGCGGAAGCGATGTACCAGCACGCAGCAGGCCGCGGCTACCAGGCGTTCATCAACGGCTCGGGCGGCGCATCGAGCACGGCGAACCAGATCGTCGGCACGATCGGCATGCGCACGCGCTTCTGACCGGCACGATGCGTCGTCGCCCGCCGGCCACGAACCTGCGTTCGCACGTGGGTTCGCCGGCCGCGGGCGGCCTCCATCAATGTTGTGTCATCTGGAAAGCAGCCTGCCTGGAATCGGGGTTTTTGCGCGCGCGGGCGCTGCGTAGACTGCCTGCAAAGGTCGCGGTCACGCATCGCGCGTCGAACCGGCCGCCCACCCCGTCCCCAGGAGAACCTCGTGAAATCGCTCGTCGTTACCGCCGCCGCTGCCGTCCTGCTCGCTGCACCGGCCCTGTCTTTCGCCCAGTCGGCCCAGTCGCCCGTCACGCGCGCGCAAGTGCTGCAGGAGCTGATCGATCTCGAGTCGGTCGGCTACAACCCGGCGCGCGGCGAAGTCAACAACTATCCGGACGACATCATGGCGGCGCAGGAACGACTTCACGAAAAGCGTCTCGCGGAACAGAAGGCAGCGCAGGCCGCCTACGGCCACGCCAGCGCACCGACGACGGAATCGGGCGCGGCGGCCAAGCCCGCGCTGTAACGGCATGACGAAGCGCCGCGCCCGCGTGAACGATGTCATGCAGGCGCGGCGCGGTTGCGTTCGCTTGATTGGCTTGAAGAGAAGACGCCGGCAGCGTGGCAATGCGCCGGTGCGCGCCCGCCGCTCAGGCGGCCTGCGGTTCGCGATCGATCGCGTTCAGCATCTCGACGTCGCGCGCGATCATCCCCGGCACCTGGGCCCGCAGCATCTCGACCCAGGTCCGCACCTTCGCATCGACGAAGCGGCGCGACGGATACAGCGCATACACGTTCATCTTCTGCAGGATATGCGCGGGCAGCACGCGGACGAGCGTGCCGTCGCGCAACGCGTCGATCGCCGAGTACAGCGGCAGCATGCCGATCCCGATGCCGTCGCGGATCGCAAGGGCGAGCGATTCGGCCGTATTGGTCTGCACCGGCCCCGCGACGTGGATCTGCTCGACACCTTCCGGCCCTTCGAGCACCCATTCGTGCGTCGGGAACGCCGGCGTGCATAACGTCAGGCATGCGTGCGCAGCGAGATCCTGCGGACGCACCGGTGCGCCGTGGCGTTTCACATAGTCGGGCGACGCGCACAGGATGCTGAAGGTCGAACCGAGCAGGTGCGACACGAGTTCCGAATCGGGCAGCGACGACGCGGTCACGACGGCCATGTCGCTCGTGCCGTCGAACAGGTCGGGCATGCGCTGCGACAGCGACAGTTCGATCGACACGTCCGGGAACTGCGCGTGATAGCGCGTCAGCGCAGGCAATACATAGTGATGGCCGACGCTCGCGAAGCTGTGCATGCGCAGCACGCCGGCCGGCCGTTCGTGCGCGCAGCTGGCCTCTTCTTCCGCGCGGTCGACGTCGGCGAGGATCTGGCGGCAGCGCCGCAGATAGCTTTCGCCGGCCGACGTGAGCGCGAGACGGCGCGTCGAACGATTCATCAGACGGGTGCGCAGGCGCGCCTCGAGCTCCGACACCGCGCGCGACATCGCGCCCGTCGTCGAATTCAGCGATTGCGCGGCGGCGGTGAAACTGCCCGTCTCGACGACGCGCGAAAACACCCGCATGTTTTGTAGGGTATCCATTCCTGTGAGCAACCTGTAGCGGAGCCGCTATTTTCCTCCACGGGATGCGACAGATTGTTACTCCGGCTGCAACTATCGTTTCCCCGCAGCTGCGTTAATGCGCGGGCGCCGCACTCCTACAATCGGCGCCTCAACAGTCGAACGGACCCGTTCGGACGTGCCAGGCACCTCGCCAGGCCCCGTACCGGCCCCCTCTTTTCATGAAGCCACAACCTGTGATCGAGCGTCATTCCATCGAACCGGCACGATGGAGGACCTGGCTCGATCCACTCGGCGACGCGGCACGCGACTGGGCCGCAAGCGACGGGCTGATCTGGCTGCACCTCGCGAAAACCGTGTTCGCGGCGCTCCTCGCGATGGGCATCGCGATGCGCCTGGAGATGTCGCAGCCGCGCACGGCGATGACGACCGTGTTCGTGCTGATGCAGCCGTTGTCGGGGATGGTGTTCGCGAAGAGCTTCTACCGCGTGCTCGGCACGGCGGCCGGCCTCGTCGCCGCACTCGCGCTCGGCGGGCTGTTCGCGCAGCAGCCCGAGCTGTACATGGCCGGCATCACGCTGTGGATCGGCACCTGCATCGCGCTCGCGGTGCGCAACCGCCACTTTCGCTGGTACGGCTTCGTGCTCGCCGGCTATACGGCCGCGCTGATCGGCCTGCCGTCCGTGATGACCCCGCAGACGCTGTTCCAGTCCGCGCTCACCCGCGCCGCGGAGGTCGCGCTCGGCATCGCGTGCTCGGGTGCGGTCAGCGCGCTGATCCTGCCGCTCAGCTCCGCGAAGGCATTGATGCGTTCGCTGGGCACCCGCCACGCGACGTTCGCGGCATTCACGGCCGGCGCGCTCGCCGGCGACGTCGCGCGCGGCGATTTCGAGCGGCGCTTCGCCGATTTCGTCGACGACATCGTCGGCTTCGAGGCCAACCGCGCGTTCGCATCGTTCGAGGATCCGCACATTCGCGCGCGCAGCCGCCGCCTCGCGCGGCTGAACAGCGAGTTCATGAATGCGTGCACGCGGCTGCATGCGCTGCACCAGCTCATCAAGCGATTGCGCGCCAATGGCTCCGACGCGGTGCTCGATGCGCTGGCGCCGCACGTCGATGCGCTCGCGCAGCGCTTCGCCGCACTGCGCGACGAGCGGCAGCGCGGCATCGCGCCGGCCACCGGCGCACTGCTCGAACTGCGCCGCTTCCACAGCGCGTTGCCGAAAGCCGCGCGTGCATCGCGGCGAACCATCGAGGAGCACGCTGCCGGCGGCCTGCTCGACTTCGATACCGCGATCGAGCTGCTGTACCGCTTCATCGGCGAATATCTCGGCTACGCCGACACCTATGCATCGCTCGACCAGGACGATCACGCGTTCGAGCGCTCGGTCACGCACTACGCGGTGAAGACCAATTCGTTCTTCGTCGGGTTCGCGTTCCTGCGCACGATCGTCGCCGTCGGCGCGATGAGCGCGTTCTGGCTCGCGTCCGAATGGCCGAGCGGCCCGCTCGCCGTGATCGCCACCGCGATCGCGTGCGCGCTCAGCTCGACGTCGCCGCGCGCGCCGAAGTTCGTCGCGCAGATGAGCGTCGGCGCGGCGTTCGCGACTGCGGTCGGCTATGTGTTCCTGTGCTACGTGTATCCGAACATCGACGGGTTCCCGCTGCTGTGCGCCGCGCTCGCGCCGGTGCTCGGCCTCGGCGCGTTTCTCGCGATGCGGCCGGGCTTGTCCGGCTACGGGATCGGCTTCGCGGTGTTCTTCTGCCTGCTCGCGGGGCCCGACAACGTGATCGCCTATACACCCGAGGTGCTGATCAACAACGGGCTGGCGATCGTCGTCGCGATGCTCGCGTGCTCGCTCGTGTTCGCGGTCGTCTTTCCTACCCACATGCCGTGGCTCACGGGTCGCATCGCGCACGACCTGCGCCGCCAGGTCACGCTGGCGTGCGAAGGGCCGACGGAGCGCCTCGCGCAGCGCTTCCAGTCAAGCACGCACGACCTGATGGCGCAACTGCGCACGCTGCTCGTGCGGCGCACGCGGCAGCATCGCGATGCGCTGCGCTGGATGCTGTCGACGCTCGAGGTCGGCCACGCGGTGATCGACCTGCGCGACGAACTGAACGCGTTCTGCGCATCGAAACCACCGCAAACGCTGCGCTGGACCGGCTCGATCGACGCGGTGCTGCACGAGTTGCCGCGCTTCTTCGACGACCCGACGCCCGGCCACCACGCGCGCACGCTGAAATCGGTGAACCTGGCGATCCGCGCGGCGCAGCACACGCTGCAGGCGTGGTATGCGGTGCCCAACGAGCGGCACCGGATGCAGCGCATCGTCGGCTGCCTGCACTTCATGCGCAGCGCGCTGCTGGACAAGGATGCGCCATTCAACCGGCACCGCCATTGACGATCGGTGCGCGCGCAACGGGATCCTTGTTCCGGATGGAAATAAGCTCTACAGCCGCGGTGATTAATCTTTAAGCAGTGCGAGCCTATAGTTTCCTCACTGCCAGCGAGACTGGCACCCACCCAGGAGAAACCAAAATGAAGCCGCTGCACCTCGCCCTCGTTGCCCTGTCGCTCACCGCTGCTGTTGCTCACGCACAGCCGGCACCGGCAGACGCCGCACCGCAACAGGCGAACCGCGCCGAAGCCGTGAAGGCCGCCGGCCGCGTCGATCGTTCGCAATCGAAGCAGGAAGACCCGAACGCGTGTGTCGGCCCCGTCAGCTTCTGCAACATCTACTTCGGCAGCTGAGCATGACGCCGCGTCGTCACGGCCAGGCCCGCACCGCCCGCGTTGCATCCATGGGCGAGCGGCGGCCCGGCCGCTCGCCGCATCGCCGCTCCCCTGCGCGCCGCTTCGATTGAAGCGGCGCATGCCGTTTCAGGCGCCGCGCCCCGGCCGCCAGCCCACCTCGCGCAACGCATCCAGCAAGCGCGCCTGCCCCAGCCCTTCGACCCGCGCCCCGCGCGACTCGACGTCGCCGCCCGCGACGAGCGCATTCACGATCGCTTCCTCCACCGCTTCCGCCGCCGCCACGAACAGCGCGGAAATATGGTCGTTGTTGACCATCTTCACGCCCGTGGTCGGCGCGCCCTTGCTGCCGTAGTTCGCCGCCGGCAGACCGTCGTTGCCCGTGGCGAACGCCAGGAAGATGTCGCCGCTCGAATCCTCCGTACCGCCGCCGACGCGCGCCAGCCCGACGCTCGCGCGCTGGGCGAGACGCGTGCACTGGTGCGGGAGCAACGGCGCGTCGGTCGCGATCGTCACGACGATCGAGCCCATCCCGGCCTCGCCCTGCGCGTCCGGCGCGCGGAACGGCGACGGCACGTGCCGCAGCACTTCGCCGACCGGGTAGCCGGCCACGCGCAGCATCTCGCGCACGCCGTAGTTCGCCTGCACGAGCGCGCCGACGGTCCAGCCGCCCGCCTCGGCCGCGAGCACGCGCGACGCGGTGCCGATGCCGCCCTTGAACTCGTGGCAGATCATCCCCGTGCCGCCGCCCACGCCGCCTTCGGCAACCGGCCCCGACTGCGCGGCGGCCAGCGCGCGCTGCACATGCGCGGCGCTCACGTGCTGGCCCCAGATATCGTTCAGCAGCCCGTCGTAGGTTTCCATCACGACCGGCATGCACCAGTACACGCGGCCGGCCGCCGCTTCGCGCTCGTTCGCGACGAGCGCATCGCGCACCGCGCCGACGCTGTGCGTGTTCGTATAGGCGATCGGCGTGGTCAGCAGGCCGGCCTCGCGGATCCATTCGAGCCCCGTCGCGTCGCCGTTGCCGTTCAGCACGTGCACGCCCGCGAAGCACGGCGAATCGTGCGCGGCGCCCGCGCGCGGCTCGATGACGGTGACGCCGGTGCAGATCGACGCGTCGCCGTTCTCGACGTTCAGCGTGCAATGTCCGACCCGCACGCCCGGAACGTCCGTGATCGCGTTGAAGCGGCCCGGCGTGCCGAGTCCGATGCGGATGCCGAGATCCCTCGTGCGCATGATGCAATTCCTCCCGTCTTTCAATGGTTCGGTGTTTCGATGATTCGGTACGGCAAGCTGTCGATCCCGCGTTCAGAGCGTGCGGAAAGCCTCGCTGTGGCGCGCCCAGACCGCATACATCACGAGTGCCGCGACCAGCAGCCCCGCGATGATGATCAGGTCGGTCGGCTTCGTGGCAGTCGCCAGCGTCGTGTAGAGCGTATAGGCCGCGCCGATTACCGCGACGAGCGGCGTCACGGGCCACAACGGCATCCGGTAATGATGTTCGACGTCACGGCGCACGAAGCGGCTCGCGAGCGCGGCCAGCCCGACGACCAGATAGATCAGCAGCAGCAGGTCGACCGTGAACGCGGTCAGCTCGTCGAGGCTCGACACGAACACGAGCCCCGCCGACGGCACCGCGAGCGCGATGGTGGCGAGCCAAGGCGATTCGAAGCGCGGATGGATCGTCGAGAAGGCGCGGTTGCAGGTGCGTGACCAGAGCGCATGCCGGCCGCTGCTGTACAGCAGCCGGCCCATCGTGATCACGATCGCGATGATCGCGTTGAACACCGACAGGAAGATCCCGCCGCTGACCACGCGCGACACGGCCGGGTTGCTCAGCGAGCGCACGACATAGCCGATCGGGTCGGCGCTCTTCGTCAGCTCGGTCAGCGACGGCGCGCCGAGCACGATCGCGGTGAGCGGAATCAGTTCGACGACGAGGATCACGAGCAGCGAGTAGATCACCGCCTTCGCGACATTGCGGTTGCCGCCGCGCAGGTCTTCCGCGAGATAGGCGGCCGAGCCGAAGCCGTTGTAGCAGAAGATCGCCGTGCCGATCGCCGGGACGATCGCGGCCAGCGTCGCCGGCACGAGCGCGTTGCCGCTCGCGACGACCGGCGCGATCAGCGCGTCGGCGCCGCGATGCGGCGAACCGAAGCCGAGGCCCGCGATCAGCATCAGCACGCCGATCTCGACGACGAGAAACGCGCCCGTGATCCACGCGTTCGTCTTGATGTTCAGCATGCCGAGCAGATAGCTGAGCAGCACGATAGTCAGCGCGACCGACTGGTTGCTGAAATGCGTGCCGAGCGCGTTGTTCAGATAGGGCGCGGCGCCGCTCGCGAGCACGGCGGGGATGAACACGCTGACGGACAGCACCGTGATGAAGGTCAGGTAGCCGGGCAGCGTGCCGAACACGCGCTTGGCCATCACGTACTCGCCGCCCGCGCTGCGGTGCGCGGCACTCAGCTCCGCGTAGCAGAGCGCGAACGCCAGCGCGAGCACGCCGCCGAGCAGGAACGACAGCACGGCGCCGCTGCCGGCCTGCTGGATCGCGAACGGCGCGATCACGAAGATCGAGCTCGCGGGCGTCACGCCCGATACGGTGATCATCACCGCATCGCGCACGCTGAGCGTCTGCGACAGCGCGCGCGGCGCGTCTTCCGTTGCAGGCGCCGCTTGCAGCGTGCCCGTCGATTCCGACATCATCGCCATTTCGTTCTCCTGTGCTTGGGCCAATCCTTTGCCACTTTTTTTTGAACGCCCATACTCGGGCCCGATTGATTGCGTGGCAGTCTAGGAAGCCAATTTCAGGACCGCTATTCCCCCTTCGTGTTACGCCCTTCCGGTGGTGGTATGGATCGTCTCTTTTCCGAAATCGCGATGCACCAGGCGCTCGGCCGCGCAATCGATCATCTCGGCCAGCCGCGCTTCTGGCGGTTCCTGGTGCTGCTGCTCAATGAAATGGTGCCGTTCGACAACGCGCTCGCGACCGCGATCGGCCGCGACGGCGTGCCGCTCGTGCTCGACGAATACGACACGGGCGGCACCGACGCCGCATCGCCCGTGCCGCTCTACCTGAACGGCGTGTATCTGCTCGACCCGTTCCTGCAGGCCGCGCACGACGGGCTAGCCGACGGCTGCTACCGGCTCGAGGAAGTCGCGCCCGACCTGTTCCGGCAGAGCGAATATTTCCTGAGCTACTTCCGCGACGCGGTCGGCGACGACGAGATCCAGATCCTCGTGCGGCCGAACGCCGACACGCTGCTCTCGCTGTCGCTCGGTGCGGGCACGCGGTTCGACGTCGAGCCGCTCGGCAAGCTGACGGCCGCGATGCCGTGGGTGCTCGCGGCGATCCGGCAGCACTGGCGGCTGGTGGGCGACGCGGCGCGCGCGACGCCCGATGCCGATCTCGGCGCGCGGGTCGAGCAGGCGCTTGCCCGCTTCGGCGCGGGCGTGCTGACCGATCGAGAGATGTCGATCGCGCGAATGGTGCTGCGCGGCAATTCGTCGAAGGCGATTGCCGAGCGGCTGGCGATATCCCCCGAAACGGTGAAGGTGCACCGGCGGCATTTGTACGCGAAGCTCGGGATTTCGTCGCAGCCCGAGCTGTTTTCGCGCTTCATCCAGGCGCTGGGGGAAGACGCGGCCGGATGACTGCATCGGTGCCGGCGGATGGCAACCGGCGTGGAATCGGGCACACTCCGTGAAGCGCCGCATGCCGGGGTCCTCCGGTAACGCCGATGCGGATGCACCGTCGACAACAGGATTGCCCGACAACAGGAGCCCCGATTCATGTCGCTCATTCCGATCATCGGACTTGGCTGGCTGCTGCTGTGCGCGATCAGTGCCGTATCGATCGTGCTCATCCCGCCGGCGGTGCTGGTCGCTTGCCTGATGGGCAAGAACGTCTGGTCGATCCTGACCCGCGGCCGGCTGCAGTTCGCGTTCCTCGCCTACCTGGGCTCCGCGCCGGTGCCGGCCGTCTTCACGTTCCTGCTGGAAGCCGGCGCCTCGGCCGGGAGTCACGGCGGCGTGGCGTCCGACAGCCTGCGCCAATGGAACGAACAATTCTTTTTCGTGTTCGTCGCGGCCGCGGCACTGAGCGGCCTGCTGTTGCTATTACGGCCGAAAGACAGGCAAACAGCGAACGCCGAACCGTCGCAACCGGCGCGATAGCCGGCACGCGAACGACGGCGCGCCAAGCCGCCTGCACGGGTCTCGAGCAGGGGCATCGTCATGCGCTGATGTCCGCTATGTCTATGTCGACTTCCACTTCGCGCCGATCTGTGCGAGCCCGGCGTTCTTGAGATCGTCCGGCAACATCACCACGCGGAACTCGCAGTCCGCGTTCAGCATCAGGAACCAAGGCTCCGCGAGCGCCGGGATCTGCGATGGATCATTCAGGTCGACGATCACGACCGCCCCGCGCCCGCCGTTCTGCTCCGTGAAATACACGGCCTCCGGCTTGACCGCTTCGAGTATTCGCCCGATCACGTCGCCGACGCTGCCGTCGCGCACCAGCGTGTTGAACGGCTCGTGAGGGATTCGTATGTTGAGAAGCATGCGCATGACCATCCTCCTTGGGCTGCGCCCGGCCTGGGCCCTTCAAGCATAGGTGCTGCGCGATGCCGCGCCAGTGGCGCCGAACGCAGCGGCCGGCACGCGTTTACGTTCCGACGATTCGATTTCGTTGCGTGTCGCGAACAGCAAGCGTTCGCGACACGCGAATCGGCCGAGCCTGCCGTCGCGTTCGATATCTGTCGTCGACTCAGCGGCCCGCTCGCCCGGCCGCGCCGTGCGCATCACGCGGAACACCCATCCGCCGCCGGCGCGATCGCGAGATGCAGCGGCCGGTCCGGCCGCAGCGTCACGTTCAGCACCGGCCGCGGCGGCTTCATGCCGGGCGGCGCCGACAATGCGTAGCGCTGCAGGATCATCGCCGCGACGACCGTCATTTCCGTCATTGCCAGATGCTGCCCGAGACACACGCGCGGGCCTGTGCCGAACGGCATGTAGCTTCCGCGCGGCGCAGCCGGCGCGTCGTCGGCAAAACGCTCGGGGCGAAACACGTCGGGCGCGTCGAACCCTCTCGCATCGCGCTGCATGAGCTGCAGCGGCAGCATGAACAGCGTCCGCGCGGGAAACTGCCACGGCCCCAGCACGATCGGTCGCGACGCGCGGCGGCTGATCAGGATCGGCGCGGACGGATACAGGCGCAGCGTTTCCTCGAGCGTGTGCGTCAGGTAGCGTAACGACGCTCGCGTCTCGGCGGACGGTGCGCAACCGCCCAGCACGCGTGACACTTCATCGCGCGCGGCGGCCTGCGCCGCCGGATTCGTCGCCATGCACCACGCCCACCAGGTCAGTGCCCCGGCCGTCGTTTCGTGGCCGGCGAGGAACGCGGTCATGCATTCGTCGTGCACGGCCTGCAGCGGCCAGCGCCGCGCGTCGTCCCGATGCAGCCGCAGCAAGCGCGACAGCAGATCGTCGGGCCACGCTCGCGCCGGCAGGTCGAGACGCGCATGCAGTTGCCGGTCGATCAGCCCGTTCAGCACGGCCATCGCCCGGGCCTTGCCGCGCTTCCACGGTACCCAGTCCGGCGTGCTCGCGGGCCAGTAGAAATCGGCGTTGGCCGCCGCGCTCACCGCTCGCACGGCTTCCTCGGCCGCACGTGCGTCGTCGCCGATCGCGTCGGAGAACATCGTGCGCATGATCACGTCCATCGCCAGCGACGTCAGCGCGCTTTCGATCGGCCAGTCCGGATCGCGCGCGGGCCACTGCGCAAGCGCATGTCCGGCCGTCGCCGCGATCGACGGCACGAACGTCTGCACCGCCTTCGGCATGAAATTCGGCTGCAACGCCTGCCGCTTGTCGCGCCACGCGTCGCCTTCGGCGATCAGCACGCTATGGCCGTGGACCTCCGCAAACACGCGGACGGCCCGCTCCCAGCGCCCGAGCGCATCGTGATGCGTGACCAGCAGTTCGCGCACGAGCGCGGGATCGGTCACGACCACCGCATGCTCGGGCCACACGCGCACGTGCACGACGTCACCGTATGCGCGCTGCCAGCCGGCCAGCGTGCCGAGCAGGTCGCGCGACATCGCGCGCAGCAGCCCCCAACCCGTCAGGCCGGCACGCGGCCCCGGCGGCCATACGCCGGGCGGGTGAAGCACGGGCGCCGCAGCAGCGCCCGTATGGAATGGACATGAGGATGTGGATCGTGTGTTCATGGGCCGGATTGTCCGCACCGGCATGGCGGCGGTCTTGAACGCAAACGACATCGACACGCGTCGGGCCGCTCCCTATACTCCAGCGTCATGTTCTCCGACCCGTCATCGATCCCGCTGTCGTGCCCCGATCCGCTGGCACGCGCCCCTCGCGCGCCGGGCGACGGGCGGGCGCCGCATGGACGGCTGTACCCTGCGCCGGCTGCCCTGCAGGGCGCGGTGGTCGCGATCGTGTTGCACGATACGCGCGGGATCGCATTGAGCGACGCGCAGCGGCTCTCGCATTTTCCGGCCACGCCGCTCGTGTGCGTGTCGTGGTATCGGGATCTCGACGTGGGCTTCGTCGAACACACGGCCGACGGGCCCCGGTGGCGCCCCTTCGGTGCCGCCGTGACGCTGTCGGGCAGCCATTCGGCCCCTACCGTGGCCTGGGCGCCGACGGGCGGACGGATCGGCATGCTCTGCTTCACCGCCGATGCGGCACGGGCGCTGTTCGGCGTCGCGCTGGCGGACATCCACGATCGCGTGCTCGACGCCCATGCGTGCCTCGGCCACGACTGGCATCCGCTGCTCGACGCGCTGGCCGGCGCGGACCGCGATGCCGATGCGCTGGCGGCGATCGAACGTCATCTTGCACCGCGCTGGCAGGCGTTACGGCCCGCGACGCCGCTGTCGTCGCTACGCAATGCGGGACGCAGTTGGGTCGAGCGCCTCGCACTGCAGGCGCGCGAATGGCGGGATACCCATAGCCCGCGGCAGGTCGAGCGGCGGATCAAGACCTACAGCGGCCGATCGCTGCGCGAATGGCAAACGCTCGTCAAAACTGAAAGCGCGTTCTTCGCGGCGCGCGACCGGTACGAAGCCGGCGCCGCGTTCAATTGGGCCACGCTGGCGCTCGACGAAGGGTTCGCCGACCAGGCGCACCTGAGCCGCGAGGTCAAGCGCATCACGGGGTTCTCGCCGAGCGAATTCACGCAACGTTTCATCGAGGACGAATCGTTCTGGATGTATCGGCTGTGGGTGTAAGGCGCCGCGGACGACACATTGCGCCGGCGTGCAGCATCGCTCGACACGCCGGTACGGCACCACTCGCTTGTCCGGCTAAAGCATTCCAGAAATCAAACCGTCATTCCAGGGAATCCCCGAACGCTCGCGACTCATCGACGACTCGCAGCGCACGCCATGCACGCCGGTTGCCCGATTCGGGACGCGCGGGCATGATGTCGCGAACCCTGGCGGCGGCCCTGTGAACGGTTTCCCGCAACGCGCTGCAAATCGCGCCAGCCGGGATCCGCTTCGCACACGGCTGCTTCTGCCCACCTCCGCCCGCCCATGTCATTACGCGCATTCAGAACGCTGGTCGCCATCGCCCGACACCGCACATTCGCGCGCGCCGGCGAAGCCATCGGCCTCACGCAATCGGCGGTGAGCCTGCAGATCAAGACGCTCGAAAGCGAATACAACGTGCAGTTGTTCGATCGCTCGCGCCGGCAGCCGGTGCTCACCGAGGCCGGCAACATCCTGCTGGCGCAGGCCGAGCAGGTGCTCGCGCTGGTCGACCGGATTCCCGATGCGCTCAGCGACGAGAAGAAGCTGGTCGGCCGCCTGCGGATCGGCGCGATCCAGACCGCGCTGTCCGGCCCGCTGCCCGACGCGCTGCTCGCGCTGCGCGCGGCGCACCCACGGCTGCGCGTGCACGTGTCGGCCGGGATGTCGGCCGAACTCGCGAACCGCGTCGCGGCCGGCGAACTCGATGCGGCGATCACGACGCGCCCCGTGCGCCCGCATCCGGCGGAACTGACGTGGACCACGCTGTACGAGGATCGCTTCTGGCTGCTCGCGCCGCCCGACCAGGCGGAACGCGATGCGGTCACGCTGCTCGATTCACTGCCGTTCATCCGCTTCGATGCGCAGGCATGGGCCGGCCGCATGATCGCCGCCGAGCTGCGCCGCATCGGCGTGCGCGTGCGCGAGGAGATGGTGCTGGACAGCGCGGAAACGATCGCGCGCATGGTCGCGAGAGGGCTCGGCGCGGCGATCGTCGCGCTCCCCGATTCGACGCTCGCGCGGCTGCCGCCCGTCACGCGCTTGCCGTTCGGCCAGCCGCAAATGGGGCGCGCGGTCGTCCTGCTCGAACACCAGTCGCGTCCGGCCGAGCGTTTCGCACGTGCGCTGGCCGCCGAAGTCACTGCGTCATCGATGAGAATTTCTCATTGAACACCCGATAATTCACCATTATTCCTGTTGCTTGCACGTGTTAACTTGGCGGCATCGTCACTCTTTCGATTGCGTGTCGCCATGTTGCCCGCCGGATGGATTCCCGCCTCGTTCCGCCGTTTTGCGTGCCAGCCACTCGCGGCGGCCCGCACCGCCTGCACGGCTCGCGTGAAGGCGTGTCGATGATCGGCCCGATCCTGCTCGCGCTGGCACCGGTTGCGCTGCTGGTCGCGTTCGGCCACGGCCTGCGGCGCACCGGCTTCCTCGGCGACGCGTTCTGGCCGCAGGCCGAGCGGCTGTGCTACTACGTGCTGCTGCCCGCGCTGTTCGCGGACGGCCTCGCGAACGCACGGCTGCAATCACTGCCCGTTTTACCGCTCGCGGCCGCGCTGGTCGGTTCGACCGCACTCACCGCGGCGCTTCTCCTGCTGGTCCGCCGGTTCGTGCGGGTCGACGGCGCCGGCTTCACGTCGGTATTCCAGGGCGCCGTGCGCTTCAACAACTATGTCGGCACCGCGCTCGCCGCCGGCCTGTTCGGCGCAAAAGGCATCGCGCTCGCGGCCGTATGCGTCGCGGCGATCGTCCCGACCGTCAACCTGATGTGCGTGCTGGTGTTCGCACGCTACGGCGACACGCGGCTCGGCGCGGCGGCACTCGTGCGCCAGATCCTGTCGAATCCGCTGGTCGTCGCGTGCGCGCTCGGGATCGCGATGCAGGCCGGCGGCGTCTCGTTCCCGGCGGCCGTCGCGCCGGCCGTGCGCGCGCTCGGCGTCGCGTCGATGCCGCTTGGCCTGCTGTGCGTGGGCGCGGCACTGAGATTCGATGCGGCGCGGGCGTGGCTGCAGCCGGTGTGCGTCGCGTCGGCGTTCAAGTTCATGGCGATGCCGCTCATCACGCTCGCCGCCGGCCGCCTGCTCGGGCTCGGCGATGCGGCGCTGACCGTCGCGCTGCTGTTCCAGGCACTGCCGACGTCGTCGGCGTCCTACATCATGGCGCGCCAGCTCGGCGGCGATGCGCCGCTGATGGCCGGCATCACCGCGTTCCAGACGGTCGCCGCGGCGCTCGCGATGCCGGTCGTGCTGAGCACGCTCGCGTCGGCGCCCGGGTTTCGCTGACGACGCAGCGCCGCCCTCCTTCCCCCTGAATCCAGGCTGCCAGCCGGCCATCGCGCGATCCCGCATCGTCGGCCGCGCGCGGTCGCTCACGCGTGGCCGCAGGCACCCACCGAGAAACCCTTCACATGAACGCGCCCGCCCCACCCGCCGCCCTCGTCGCCACCCGGCCGCACGCGGCCATCTACGTGAAGCTCACGCTCGTCGCGCTGTTCTGGGGCGGCACGTTCATCGCAGGTCGGATCCTGGCCGCGACGATGTCCGCGACCGCCGCGGCCACCGGCCGCTTCGCGATCGCCGCGCTGCTGCTGGTCGTGCTGACGTGGAAGATCGAAGGCGGGCTCCCGAAGCTGAGCGGCCGCCAGGTCGTGACGACCTTCGGGCTCGGCGCGACCGGCATCTTCCTGTACAACGTGTGCTTTTTCGCGGCGCTGGCGCGGATGCCGGCGGGCCGCACCGCGCTGTTCGTCGCGCTGAACCCGGTGGCCACCGCCGTGCTGCTGTCGATCGTCGTGCGCGGGGAGCGCCTGTCGCTGTCGCGCTGGGCTGGCATCGCCGTCGCGCTGTCCGGCGCGCTGGTCGTGATCAGCCGCGGCGACTTGCTGCGGGTGCTGACCGATCTCGGCAACACGTTCGGCTCGGGCGAACGCTTCATGCTGTGCGCGGTGCTGAGCTGGGCCGCCTATACGGTGATCGGCCGACGCGCGCTCGACGGGCTGTCGCCGCTCGCGGCCACGACGTATGCGGCGCTGTGGGGCCTCGCACTGCTGATCGGCGCGCATCTGTTCAGCGCGCCCGCCGGCAGCGGCACGCCGCTGACGTGGCAGGCCGTCGCGTCGATGCTCTACCTCGGCGCGATCGGCACGGTGGTCGCGTTCGTCTGGTATTCGCAGGGCATCCGCGAACTCGGGCCGGCCCGCGCGGCCGTGTTCACCAACCTGGTCCCCGTGTTCGGCGTGCTGCTGTCGGTCGCGTTGCTCGGCGAGCCGTTGTCGCCGTCGATGCTGGCCGGCGGTGCGCTCGTGATCGTGGGCGTCGCGTTGACCAATCGCGCGCGGCGCTGACGTATCGGCATGCGCCCGTCGCGCCTAAGGGGACGGATGTCAAATCCCGGCGCCGGAGCATGACGGCCGTTGTGTCACGCCCACGCGCGGCCGATACGCCCCCGATGTTCTCGCAGCCCCGCCAAAAACCGCCTATCGTGAATGGAGCGCCCCGTTCATCGCCACTCGACCCTGCGTCGCTCGCACCGGCGGTAACGGCACCGCGTTCCGGCACCATTCATCGCGATCCCGGCGCACGCTCGCCCGTGCGCTATCGCGGCCGCCCACCGGATTACAGGAGGCCCTCATGAAAGCCGCGCTGCTCGTCAGTTCCGCCCTGCTCGCCATTGCATCCGCTTCGGCGTCGGCCCAAGGCTCGATCACGAAAGTCGAAAACGGCGCGCTCGTCGCCGCAAACGGGATGACCGTCTACGCATTCGACCAGGACAAGCCCAACGCCGGCACCAGCGCCTGCACCGGCCAATGCGAATCCTTCTGGCCGCCCTACAAGGCCAGCGCGACCGATGTCCCGGTCGGCCCCTACACGATCATCAAGCGCGATGACGGCAGCCCGCAATGGGCGTACAAGGGCAAGCCGCTGTACTTCTTCTCGAAGGACATGAAACAGGGCGACCGCAACGGCGACAACTTCAAGAACATGTGGCACGTGGTGGCGCCATAACCGTCCTTCCGCCCCCTTCCGCGCGCGCCGCGCGGACGTAAAAAAACCCGCGCGGATCGTCGATCCGGGCGGGCCTTGTCGCGGTCACGCCGGCCGCATTGCGTTGCGTTGCCCGCCGTCAGGCAGGCGGACGGGCGACGCATGCAGCCGGGTGGCGCGTCAGCGGTTCGACGGGAAGCTGAACACGGTGCCTTCGCGCACGCCGGCCGACGGCCAGCGCTGCGTGATCGTCTTGCGCTTCGTGTAGAAGCGCACGGCGTCCGGGCCGTACGCGTGCAAATCGCCGAACAGCGAACGCTTCCAGCCGCCGAACGAGTGGTACGCGACCGGCACCGGCAGCGGCACGTTGATGCCGACCATGCCGATCTGGATGTTGTCACCGAAGTAGCGCGCGGCCTCACCGTCGCGCGTGAACAGGCACGTGCCGTTGCCGTACTCGTGCGCGTCGATCAGCGCCATCGCCTCGTCGAGCGACTTCAGGCGGATCACGCCGAGCACGGGCCCGAAGATCTCGTGCTGGTAGATCGGCATGCCGGGCTTCACGTTGTCGAACAGGCACGGGCCGAGGTAGTAACCGCCGTCGTGGCCGTCGACCTTCACGTTGCGGCCGTCGACGACGAGCGTCGCGCCCGCTGCCACACCGGCGTCGACGAAACCCGTCACCTTCTCGAAATGCTGCTGCGTGACGAGCGGACCCATGTCGACGCCCGCGCCGTTGCCCGGGCCGACCTTCATCTTCTCGATCTCGGCTTTCAGGCCCGCGACGACCTGGTCGCCCGTCTCGTCGCCGATCGCGACGACCAGCGGGATCGCCATGCAGCGCTCGCCGCACGAACCGTACGCGGCACCCATCAGCGCGTTCACCGCGTTGCCGATGTCGGCGTCCGGCATCACGACCGCGAAGTTCTTCGCGCCGCCGAGCGCCTGCACGCGCTTGCCGTGCGCGCAGCCGGTCGAATAGATGTACTCGGCGATCGGCGTCGAGCCGACGAAGCTCACCGCCTTCACGCGCGGGTCGGTCAGCAGCGTGTCGACCGCTTCCTTGTCGCCGTTCACGACGTTCAGCACGCCCGGCGGCAGGCCGGCCTCGAGCGCCAGCTCGGCCATGCGCAACGTCGACGACGGCGTACGCTCCGACGGCTTCAGCACGAACGTGTTGCCGCACGCGACGGCCATCGGCCACATCCACAACGGCACCATCACCGGGAAGTTGAACGGCGTGATGCCGGCCGCGACGCCGAGCGCCTGGAACTCGCTCCACGAATCGATCGCGGGGCCGACGTTCTTGCTGTGCTCGCCCTTCAGCAGTTCGGGCACGTAGGTCGCGTATTCGACGTTCTCGATCCCGCGCTGCAGCTCACCCATCGCATCGGCGAGCACCTTGCCGTGCTCGGCGGTGATCAGCGCGCACAGCTCGTCGGCGTGCTCCTCGAGCAGCGTCTTGAAGCGGCTCATCACGCGGGCGCGCTTCAGCGGCGGCGTATTGCGCCAGGCCGGGAATGCGGCCTGCGCGGATGCGATCGCGGCTTCGACGGTCAGCTTGTCGGCGAGCGCGACGCTCTTGTGCGATTCGCCGGTGGCCGGGTCGAACACCGGCTGGACGCGGCTGCCGCCGTCGACGCGCTTGCCGTCGATCAGGTGGCCGACGGTGGAGGTTACGTTGCTGTCGTGTTTCATCGTTGAGGCTCTTTCGTGAATTCGGTTATCGCTCAGGGCAAGCCGCGGCTCAGTCCACTTCGTTCAGTGCATCGGACAGCGCGTTGACCAGGTTGTCGATCTCGCGCTTCTCGGAGATGAACGGGGGCGCCAGCTGGATCGTGTCGCCGCCGTAGCGCACGTAGAAGCCCTTCGCCCAGCAGCGCATCGCGATCTCGTACGGGCGCCGTGCCGGCTCGCCGGGCAGCGCCGCGATCGTCAGGCCGGCTGCCAGCCCGTAGTTGCGGATGTCGGTGATGTGGCGCTGGCCCTTCAGCCCATGCACCGCCGCTTCGAAATGCGGCGCGAGATCGCGCACGCGGGCCACCGCGTCTTCCTTCACCAGCAGGTCGAGCGCCGCGACGCCGGCCGCGCATGCGACCGGGTGCGCCGAATACGTGTAGCCGTGCGGGAACTCGAGCATGTACTCGGGGCCGCCCGCGGCCATGAACGTGTCGTAGATTTCCTTCGTCGCGATCACGCCGCCGAGCGGCTGCACGCCGTTCGTGACCTGCTTCGCGAAGTTCATGATGTCCGGCACCACGCCGAACGCATCGGCGCCCGTCATCGCGCCGGCCCGGCCGAAGCCCGTGATGACTTCGTCGAAAATCAGCAGGATGTCGTGCGCGGTACAGATGTCGCGCAGGCGCTTCAGATAGCCCTTCGGCGGCACGACCACGCCCGCCGAACCGGAGAACGGCTCGACGATCACGGCCGCGATGTTCGATGCATCGTGCAGCGCGATCAGCTCGAGCAGGCGGTCGGCCAGCTCGGCACCGTGCTCGGGCATCCCGCGCGAGAACTTGTTCTCGGCGAGTTGCGTGTGCGGCAGGAAGTCGGCGTCGAGGCCCTGGCCGAACAGCTTGCGGTTCGGCCCGATCCCGCCGACCGAGATGCCGCCGAAGTTCACGCCGTGATAGCCCTTCTCGCGGCCGATCAGGCGCGTCTTCGTGCCCTTGCCCTTCGCGCGCCAGTAAGCGCGGGCCAGCTTCAGCGAGGTATCGGCCGCTTCCGAGCCCGAACCCGTGAAGAACACGTAGTCGAGGCCGGCCGGCGTCAGGTCCTTGATCTTGTTCGCCAACTCGAACGATTTCGGATGGCCGAACTGGAATGCCGGCGCGTAGTCGAGCTGCGCGACCTGGCGGCTCACGGCCTCGACGATTTCCGTGCGGCCGTGACCCAGGCCCGTGCACCAGAGCCCCGACAGGCCGTCGAAGATCTTGCGGCCTTCGGCGTCCGTGTAATACGCGCCCTTGCCCGACACGATCATGCGCGGATCGGCCTTGAACTGGCGGTTGGCAGTGAACGGCATCCAGTGCGCGTCGAGCCACGCGGCGTCGGTGCGGAGGTTGGTTTCGTCGTGCTGGGCGGTGGTGATGTCGGTCATATCGGTCGGCGCGGGGCGCCCCTCCTCCTTATGTTGATATTGCGCATTGTCGGGAGGCCAATTAGTCTTTTGAATATCGCAATATCAATGTTCACTTGCGCATCTATGCAAGCAAAGCAACCGAAGAGTCGCGCGCTGCTCGGGCAGCTCAGCGACATGGATCTCCGCCTGCTGCGGGTCTTCAAGGGCGTCGTGCAGTGCGGCGGGATGGCCGCGGCCGAACTGGAACTGAATATCGGCATCTCGACCATCAGCCGGCACGTGAAGGATCTGGAAACGCGCCTCGGCCTCGTGCTGTGCCGGCGCGGCCGCGCGGGCTTCACGCTGACGCCCGAGGGCCAGACGGTGTACGAGGAGACGTTGCGGCTGCTCGCGTCGATGGAAGCATTTCGCAGCAGGATCGACGGCATTCACGACCGGATGGGCGGCGAACTGCACATCGCGGTATTCGACAAGACGGCCACCAACGCGAACGCACGGCTCGGCGACGCGATCCGCCAGTTCGCCGACGAAGCGCCCGACGTCGCACTGAACCTGCATGTCGCGTCGATCAACGAGGTCGAGCGCGGGATCATCGACGGCAGCTATCAGGTCGGGATCATTCCCGCACACCGCAACTCGGGCAGCCTCGTGTATTCGGAGCTGTTCGACGAACGGATGCTGCTCTATTGCGGCCGGCAGCATCCGCTCTACGATGCGCCGCACGGCAAGCTCACGTGGACGACGATCCGCAACCATGCGTTCGCGGGCCTCGGCTTCCATTCGCCGAACATGGAGCTGAGCCATCGCGCGAAGCTCACGCGCAGCGCGACCGCGTCGGACCAGGAGTCGATCGCGACGCTGATCCTGTCCGGCCGCTATCTCGGCTTCCTGCCCGACCATTACGCGGAAAGCTTCGAAAACAAGGGGCTGATGCAGCCGATCGCGCCGCACCGGTTCAATTACCTGTGCCGGTTCGTGAGCCTGCTACGGCGCTCGCCGCGGCCGTCGCGGGCTGCGTTGCTGTTTCAGTCGTGCCTGGAAGCCGCGCATGCTGCGGCGCGGCCGGTCGCTTAACGGCCGTCGTGGCTGAATGGCTGAATGGCTGAGTGGCTGAACGGCTGAACGGCTGAACGGCTGAACGGCTGAACGGTTGGGCAGCCTACGTCGGTTTCACTGCCGGTCAAGCGCCGTCGCCCGTGCCCGCCTGCGCACGCATCCGCTTCATGAAATGCGTCGCGACGAGCGCCGCGGCAAAACCGGACATCGCGCCGACACCGAGCGCCCAGCGCGGGCCGAGATGATTCGCGACCCAACCGGCCACCGGCGCGCCGATCGGCGTGCCGCCGAGCGCCACCGCGAGACGCAGCGCCATCACACGCCCGCGCATCGCCGGCTCGGTCGATAGCTGCACGAGGCTGTTGGTCGAGTTCATGAAGGTGATCGCGGCGATCCCGGTCAGCACGAGCGCGGCGCCGAACAGCCAGTAACCCGGCGCCAGCGCCGCCAGCGTGCAGCCGAGCCCGAACAGCGCCGCGCCGATCCACAGATGCCGGAAACGCGGCCGGTCGCGGCGCGCCGCGAGCAGCGCACCGGTGATCGTGCCGACGGCCATCATCGACGACAGCACGCCGAAGCCGCGCGCGTCGACGTGAAACACGCTGGCCGCCATCGTCGAGATGAACAGCTGGAAATTGAGCCCGAACGTGCCGATCAGGAACAGCATCACGAGGATCGCCTTCAGGTCCGGGCGCTGCCACACGTAGCGGAACCCGTCGAGCAGGCTCCCGCGCGTGCGGTCGGCTCGCGCATGCGCGCGCAACTCGTCGGCACGCAGCATCGACAGCGACGCCAGCACCGCGACGAAGCTGAGCCCGTTGAGCAGGAACGCCCAGCCGGTGCCGACCGACGCGATGATGAAGCCGGCCGCCGCCGGCCCGATCATCCGCGCCGCGTTGAACGACGTCGAGTTGAGCGCGACGGCGTTCGCCAGTTCCCGATCGGCGACCAGCTCGGCAACGAACGTCTGCCGCACCGGCGCATCGAATGCCGACGCACAGCCGAACAGGAACGCGAACAGATACACGTGCCACAGCTGCGCGACGCCGGTCACCGTCAGCAGCCCCAGCAAGAGCGCGAGCCCGCCCATCAGCGCCTGGGTCGCCATCAGCAGCTTGCGCTGGTCGAAACGGTCGGCCGCGTAGCCCGTCCACGGCAGCAGCAGAAGCTGCGGGCCGAACTGCAGCGACATCACGATGCCGACGGCCGACGCGTCGTGATGCGTGAGCTGCGTGAGGACGAGCCAGTCCTGCGCGGTGCGCTGGATCCACGTGCCGATGTTCGACACCAGCGAGCCGATCGCCCACACGCGATAGTTGAAGCTGCGAAGCGAGCGGAAGACGCCCGCCGCCGGCACGCTCATGGCCGCTCCCGGTCGGGCTCGTTGCCGCCGTGCAGCTCACCGAAGCGCCGCGCGAGGAACAGGCCGAGCGCGAGGACGCCGAGGCCGAACGCCGCCGCGTCTGCCGTGATGCGGAGATCGAAGTCGCCGACCCGGCACACCAGCACGTAGGCAATCACGAGGTTCGCGACACCCCACAAGACATTCACGGTGGACGACGACAACCCGCGCCCGGGCGGATTCGCGAACGGCGTCTGGAACGGCTCGCCGCGCAACCCGCTGACGAGATGCGGCACGACGTTCGCGAGAAACGCGCCGCCGAAGAAATACGACACGAGATGCGGGAGGTTCATGTTCGGGCTTTCCTTGCGGCAAACGGGGCGAGGCGGTTTACGGACGCGCCGGTTCCTGGAATTCGGCGAGCCGCTGCAGCAGTTTCACGGCCGACGCGAGCTCGGCCTGCTCGGCCTCCGACAGTTGCGCATGCAGCGCGCGGAACAGCCAGTCGTCCTTGGCCGCGCGGTTGGCCTGCAGCGCCTTGCGGAAACCGGGCGTGAGCGCGATCAGCGTCTGCCGGCCGTCGGTGGGATCGGGCTCGCCGCTGACGGCGCCGAGCGTCTCGAGCGTCGCGACCGTCACGCGCATCGACTGCGGCCGCACGCTTTCGGCGCGCGCGAGCGCCGACACGGTCGCGGGGCCGTCGCGGTCGAGCCGCAACAGCACCGATTTCTGCGATGACGTGAGGTCGTTCGGGTGGACCTGCTCCCGCATCCGCCGCATCAGCTTGCCGACGGAGATGCGAAGTTCGCCGGCGAGACCGGCCAGTGGGAGCGCTTCGGAAGGAGGCAATGGCGTGTTCATAAATTCAAGATAACAGATATACAGTCAAACTGTACAGTTTGGCTGTATATTTCAAGCTGTAAGGATCGCCTCGTCGCATGTGCTCGAAAGCCAACGCTATACGTCCCGCTCGGCTGCACAAGCCGTGCTCTGCGATAATGCGGGCTCCCCATTTCCGCTCCACCGCCCGCCATGACGCAGCCGTCCGTCCCGCTCTCCACCGACCTGCCGCCGATCTCGTGCCTGCCCGGCGACGCGCTGCCGTGGCTGCCGATGAGCGCCGACCTGCCGGGGCTGGCGATCAAGTACCTGCACATCAATGCGGCCGAGGACACACTCACCGCGCTGCTGAAGATGCCGGCCGGCGGCACGCTGCCGCGCCACCGTCATGAAGGCGAGGTGTTCGTCCATACGTTGCAGGGGGCGTGGCGCTACCGCGAATACGACTGGGTGGCGCACGCCGGCTCGACGGTGCTCGAGCCGGCCGGCTCGGTGCATACGCCGGAAACGCTCGGCGCGCCGGGTGAGGACGTAATCACGCTCAACGTGATGCGCGGCGATCTCGTGCTGCTCGACGACGACGGCCGCGAGACCGCGCGCGAGAACTGCCGCGTCGCGCTGCTGCGCCAGCGCAAGCATGCGCGTACGGCGCCGGACGACGCCGCGCCGTTCGTCACGCGCTAAGGCAGGCGCTAACGCAGGCGCCGCCGTCGCGTCGCGATCCGCCCGCACTCCCTGTCGACCGGATGGCCGCCGGTGCGCTGCGCCGGCCGACCCGATCGTCACCGAAAGCGCCGGAAAAACGTCCGAATATCGTCGGCCAGCCGATCCGGCTCTTCCATCGCCGCGAAATGGCCGCCGCTCGGCATGTCGGTCCATTGCACGACGTCGAACACGCGTTCCAGCCAGCTGCGCGGCGGACGGCTGATTTCCTTCGGAAAGCGCGCGAACGCGACGGGCACCGTCACGCGTTGCCCGGCCGCGAAACGCATGGGCTGCAGCCGGTTTTCCCAATACATCTGCATGGATGAGCCGATGCAGCCGGTGAACCAGTAGAGCGAGATGCCGGTCAGCAGCGCATCGTGCGAAAACCGCCGTGCGACGTCGCCGTCGCAATCGCTCCACGCGCGGAATTTCTCGGCGATCCAGGCGGCCAGTCCGGCCGGCGAATCGTTGAGCGCGACGGCCAGCGTCTGCGGCTTCGTCATGTGCACATGCGCGTAGCCGCCTTCCAGCGCGGCCCACTCGCCGCGCTGCGTCACGAAGGCCCGTTCGTCGTCGGTCAGCGGCACGGCCGCGTCGGCCGGAGGTTCGTAGCTGCCGGGCAGGTAGTTCAGATGGATGCCGTCCACCCGGTCGGCATGCCGCGCGCCGAGCGCGATCGACACGCCTGCGCCGAGATCGCCGCCTTGTGCGCCGAAGCGTCGATAGCCGAGGCCGGACATCAACGCCGCCCAGCAGTCGGCGACCTGCAGTGCCGACATGCCGGGTGCCGTTGGCGCGGGCGAGAACAGGAAGCCGGGCAGCGACGGGACGACGACATCGAACGCGTCGTCAGGATCGCCGCCGAATGCCGCCGGGTCGCACAGGCGCTCGATCAGCGCGGCGAATTCGAACACGGAGCCCGGCCAGCCGTGCGTGATGACGAGCGGATAAGGTTTCGGTCCCGCCCCACGCCGATGGATGAAGTGCACGCGCTGCCCGCCTGCGTCCGCGACGAACTGCGGCAACCGGTTCAGCGCACGTTCCACCGCGCGCCAGTCGAAGCGCTCGGCCCAGTAGTCGGTCAGTTCGCCCAGCCACGCGCCGTCCACACCCTGCTGCCACGGCTCGGCGGGCGTGAGCAACGGCGGGCGGTGGGCGCGCAGGCGCCGACGCAGGTCATCCAGCGCGTGATCGGGTATCGCAATGTCGAACGGCTCGGCGTGCATGGTGTCTCCTCGCGAAACGTGCCGGAGATTCTGCGCGATTTTTCCGACCTTCGCTGGCGTCTCGCGCCCGCGGGCATCAGCCCGCTTCCCGCTCCTCCGCACGCGCGTCGCGCCGCATCGCCTGCGGCGGAACGCCGAACCCGCGCACGAACGCCTCGCGCATGTGGCGGCGGTCGCGAAAGCCGTTTTCCTTCGCGATCACGTCGAGCGAGTGGCGGCTCTGCTCGATCATCAGTCGCGCCCCCTCCAGCCGCAGCCGCTCGATCGCCTTCGCCGGCGACTGCCCCGTTTCGAGCATGAACACGCGGCTGAACTGGCGCGGGCTCAGGTGGACGGCTTCGGCGAGATCCTCGACGGTCAGCGCGCGGCCGAGATTCTGCCGCGCGTAGTTCAGCGCGTTCTGGATCCGGTCGGATTTCGGCGCGAGCTCCAGCATTTCGGAATGCTGCGACTGGCCGCCGGCGCGCCGCTGGTGCATCACGAGCTTGTGCGCGACCGACCGGGCGGCATCGGCGCCGAGATCCTTTTCCACCATCGCGAGTGCGAGGTCGAGGCCGGCCGTCATCCCGGCCGACGTCCAGATCGGGCCGTCGACGATGTAGATCCGGTCGTCCTCGACGCGGATCTCCGGATAGCACCGCTGCATGTCGCGGCCGAACGCCCAGTGCGTCGTCGCGCGGCGCTGTGCCAGCAACCCGGCTTCGGCCAGCACGAACGCGCCCGTGCAGATGCCGGCGATCCGCCGCGCGCGTGCGCTGGTGCGGCGCAGGAACGTGACGACGCCGGCCGGCGCCGGCGAAGCGAGCGGATCGTTGACGCCCGCGACGATCCACGTATCGACGGCGATCCGCCCGCGCAGCGCGTGCGTGGCGACCGGCAGCCCGAGCGACGAGCGCACGTCGCCGCCGTCGACCGAATAGTTGGCCATCCCGTAGAACGGCTCGCTCATGCCCATGTTCGCGTACTCGAACACCGATTGCGCGGCGAGCGCCATGATCTGGAAGCCGTCGCTGATCAGAAAGCCGATGCGGTGCATGTGGAATCTCCCGTCCCGGGCGAATGGGTCGACCCGATGTCCGGAATCATACCCATCTACGTCATTTGTGTCGCACCGATTCGGGACCAGAATGGCTTCACGCCATCCGGCCATTTCCCTCGAAACGGAGCACATCATGACGCAAGCACATCGCGGTACCGCCCTCATTACCGGCGCCTCGTCGGGCATCGGCGCCGTCTACGCGGACCGCCTCGCGCGCCGCGGCTACGACCTGATCCTGGTCGCACGCAACCGCGACCGCCTGGCCGCCCTCGCCGACCGCATCACGAACGACACGCAGCGCAGCGTCGAGATCATCGACGCCGACCTCAACGACCGCACGGCACTCGCCGCCGTCGAGGCGAAGCTGAAGCAGGATGCGAGCATCACGCTGCTCGTGAACAACGCGGGCATCGGCACGCACACGCCGCTGCTCGACAGCGACGTCGATGCGATGACGCGGATGATCGACCTCAACGTGACCGCGCTCACGCGCCTCACGTATGCGGCGGTGCCAGGCTTCGTCGCCCGCGGCAACGGCGCGGTGATCAACATTTCGTCGATCGTCGCGATCTCGCCGGAAACGCTGAACGGCGTGTACGGCGGCAGCAAGGCGTTCGTGCTCGCGTTCAGCCAGTCGCTGCATCACGAACTCGCCGACAAGGGCGTGCAGGTGCAGGCCGTGCTGCCCGGCGCGACCGCCACCGATTTCTGGCAAACGGGCGGCCTGCCGCTCGAGCACCTGCCGAAGGAAATCGTGATGTCGGCGACCGACATGGTCGACGCGGCGCTGGTCGGCTTCGATCGTGGCGAACTCGTGACGATCCCGTCGCTGCACGCGGGTGACGAATGGGCCGCGTACGAGGCCGCGCGCCGCACGATGGCGCCCCACCTGTCGGCCGACACGCCCGCGCCGCGCTATTCGACGGCGGGCTGAGCACGCGACGCTCGCAGGTCGAAAGCAATAGCCGTTTCGAAGCCCGGGAGGTGCTGCGGAACACGGTGATACGTGGCGAATTGCCCGTCATCATCCGAAGTTCGGCGGCACGTTTCCGGGCATCTGCAGATTGATGAGTTCGTCCGCGGGAACGCGCACCGGATTGTTTCCCGATCTGCGTGGCGTCCCGCCGCCCCCGTTGCTCGACATATTCGGGACGGATCGTGTAGGCTGGCGCCCCTGCTCCTACACACCCCGACTCGCCATGGACAATGCCAAACGAACCGCGCGCATCGCGTCAGTTCTTCTCGTCGTCGCGCTCATCGAGCTGCTGGCGCTGCTGTTCGGCTACGGGTTCGCCAGTTCGATGGACGATCCGTACATGGGCCTTCGCGTGCTCATCACCGCGTTCTTCTGGGCGGCAGGCCTGTCGGTCATCGGGGTCATGGCGGCAATCGCGTGCCTGTCGATCGACCAGCAGGCGCGCGGCGGCACGATCTACTGGGCGCTGGCGCTGCACGGCCTGATCGTCCTGCCCGGGCTGTTTATGACCTTCCACTGACCCGCACCGCCACCGCCCGCGTCACGCCGATTCCGCACGCGGCACTGCCCGCACGCCCAGCAGCATCGCGACCGCGCACGCGGCCAGCAGCGCCGCGATCATCAGCATCGCCGGGTCCATGCTGCCGGTTCTCGTGCGGATCAGCCCGACGAGCCACGGCGTGATCATGCCGCTCGACACGCCGATGCTGCTGATCAGCGCGATCCCGCCGGCCGCGCCCGCGCCGGAGAAATACGCGGACGGCACGGCCCAGAACACCGGATGCGCGGCGAAGATCAGCATCGCCGCGACCGACAGCAGCGCCATCATCGCGACGATGCTCGACAGGTGCAGCGTCAACAGCGCGAGCGCCACCGCGCCGCCGAGCGCACATGCCGCGAAGTGCCAGCGCCGTTCGCGCTTGCGATCGGAGCGCCGCGCGATCGCGATCAGGCCGGCCGCGCCGATCGCATTCGGCACCACCGACAACAGGCTGATCTGCACGACGTCGTGAATGCCGAATTCGCGGATCATCAGCGGCATCCAGAACAGCAGCATCAGGAGCGCGGTGGTCAGCGAGAAATAGATGAATGCGAACAGGTACGTGCGCGGTTCGGCCAGCACCTGCCGCAGCGAATGCGGCGCCGGCGTCCCGGCACCGGCGCGGTCGGCGGCGAGGTCGGCCGCGAGCCGCTGGCGGTCGGCGTCGGACAGCCAGCTCGCCTGCTCGGGACGATCGCACAGCCAAAACCAGGCCATCACGCCGAGCAGGATCGCGGGAGCGCCTTCGATCGCGAACATCCACTGCCAGCCGTGCAGCCCGAGCACGCCCGACATCCCGCGCATCAGCCAGCCCGACAGCAGCCCGCCGACCATCCCCGCCACCGCGACGCCCGCGTAGAAGATCGACAGCACCGACGCGCGCCGGCGTGCCGGATACCAGTACGTCAGGTAGAACACCACGCCCGGAAAGAACCCGGCCTCGAACAGCCCGAGCAGGAAACGCAGCACGTAAAAGTGCTTCGCGCTGTCGACGGTGATCATCGCGACCGACACCGCACCCCACAGGAACATGATCCGCGCAAACGTGCGGCGCGCGCCGAAGCGGCGCAGCAGCGCGTTGCTCGGCACCTCGAACAGCACGTAGCCGACGAAGAACAGCACCGCGCCGAGGCTGTACATCGCATCGGTCAGGCCGAGATCCTGCCGCATCTGCAACTGCGCGAAGCCGATGTTGCTGCGATCGAGGATCGAAACGATGTAGCAGATGAACAGGAACGGCACGATTCGCGCACCGATGCGGCGGTACAGCGCGTCGTCGTCCGTTGAAGCGATACCGGACGCGACGGCACGCGCGGCGTCCGCTTGAAGAGGGGCTGACATCGATCGTCTCCTCGCTGGGTTCGGGTACGGGACTCACACGTCGTGCCAGTCGCCGCCGCCCGCGAGCGGCGACCGGCCGTGGCTCGCTCAGTCGCGCGGCGCGGCTTCGCCTTTCACGCCGAGCATCAGCGCGACGCCGCTCGCCACCAGCAGCGCGGCCAGCAGATACACGGCGAGATCCATGCTGCCGGTGCGCGTGCGGATCATCCCGATCACCCACGGGCTGACGATCCCGCTCGTGATCCCGATGCTGCTGATCAGCGCGATTCCGGCCGCGGCGGCGTTGCCCGACAGGTAGCGGGTCGGCACCGCCCAGAAGATCGGCAATGCGGCGAAGATCAGCGTCGCCGCGACCGACAGGCACGCGAGCATCGCCGCGAAGCTGTGCAGGTGCAGCGTCAGCGCCGCGAGCGCGAGCCCGCCGCCGATCGTGCAGCACGCGAAGTGCTTGCGCCGCTCGCCGGTGCGGTCCGAACGACGCGCGATCAGGATCAGCCCCACCGCACCGACCGCGTTCGGCACCACCGTGTACAGGCTCACGGCCACGACGTCGGTCACGCCGAAGTCGCGGATCATCAGCGGCATCCAGAAGTTGAGCGTCAGCGACGCGCAGGTCAGCGAGAAATAGATGAACGCGAACAGGTACACGCGCGGGTTCGCAAGCGCGGCCACGAGGCTGCGCCCGTCGTGCGCGTGGCCGTGGCCGCGGCCGTCGGCGCACAGCGCGGCGACCCGCGCCTTTTCATCGGACGTGAGCCACGTGGCGTCCTGCGGGCGGTCGACCAGCAACGTGAACGCGGCGAACGCGAGCAGGATCGCCGGCGCGCCTTCGATCGCGAACATCCACTGCCAGCCGTGCAGCCCGAGCACGCCGCTCATGTCGCGCATGATCCAGCCCGACATCAGGCCGCCGAGCACGCCGGCCACCGCGACGCCCGCGAAGAACACCGAGATCGCGGCCGCCCGCCGGTTCGCGGGGAACCAGTAGGTCAGGTACAGCACGATGCCGGGAAAGAAGCCCGCTTCGAACACGCCGAGCAGGAAGCGCAGCACGTAGAAATGCGACGGTTGCGACACGAACATCATCCCGGTCGACGCGATGCCCCACAGCAGCATGATCCGCGTGAAGGTGCGGCGTGCGCCGAAACGCGCGAGCAGCAGGTTGCTCGGCACTTCGCAGAACACGTAGCCGACGTAGAACACCGCGGCGCCGAGGCCGTACATCGCGTCGCTGAAGCCGAGATCGTGCTTCATCTGCAACTGCGCGAAGCCGATGTTGATCCGGTCGAGGAACGAGATGACGTAGCAGAGGAACAGGAACGGCACGATCCGCCAGGCGATCTTGCGGAACAGCAGCGCGTCGTCCGTGGCGGCGGAAGCGGAAACCGAAGCGCTCGCGTGCGCGAGCGTCGCTTCGGCGGGAAGCGATTGGGGCATGTCTCTCTCCAAACAGGCTGCGCGATTCGAGCGCGCAAGCCGTCTCCCAGGGCGTACGTGCGCCCTGCTTTCTTGTGAGATCGGATACGGCGGACGGAAAGCCGGCAGGAAGCCGTGGCCCGTCGCCGCGTCAGAAAAAAGGCGGAGCGCCCTGCCGGACACCCCGCCTGTGCAAGCCGCTCAGTCCTGCAGCGCGGCCCACATTTCCTTGTCGCGCTGCGCGGTCCAGATGCGCGGATGCGTGATGCCGCTCGCTTCGTCGAACGCACGCGACACGTCGAACGGCAGACAGTGCTCGTAGATGAACACGTGGCCGAACTTCGGATCCATCGCTTCGCGCGTGAGCGCCATCGACGCCTTCAGGTCGAGCTTCTGCTCGACGGCCTTGCGGCCCTGTGCGAGCAGCGTCGTGACGAAATCCTTCGTGTAGTCGAGGCCCTTGTTCACGTCGGCCGGGTTCAGCAGCGCGGGGCCGCGGCCCGGCACGAGCTTCTCGGCGCCGAGCGCGCGCAGCGCCTCGAGCGTGGCCGGCCATTGTTCGAGCTGCGCGTCGCCGCAGTAGCACGCGGCGTCGTATTCGACGAGGTCGCCCGAGAACAGCACTTTCTGCGACGGAATCCAGACGATCGTGTCGCCCTTCGTGTGGCCCGAGCCGACGTGCATGATCTTCACTTCGAGCTTGCCGAGGAACAGCGTGATCTCGCGCTCGAACACGAGCGTCGGCCAGGTCAGGCCGGGCACCGTCTCGACACCCGCGAACAGGCGCGGGAAACGCTCGATCTCCGACTTCATGTCGGCCTCGCCGCGCTCGACGATCATCTCGTACGTGCCGCGGCTCGCGATCACGTGCTGCGCGCCTTCGTCGAAATACGCGGACGCGCCGAGCACGCGCACCGCGTGGTAATGCGACAGCACCACGTGCTTGATCGGCTTGTCGGTCACGCTGCGGATCTTCGCGATCAGGTCCTGCGCCATCGCGGGCGTCGCGGTCGTGTCGACGATCAGCACGCTGTCGTCGCCGATGATCACGCCCGAGTTCGGGTCGCCTTCGGCGGTGTACGCGTACGCGTTCTCGGACAGCTTCGTCCAGGTGACTTTCTTCTCTTCCAGATCGGCTTGGGAGGCGAATGCTTTGGCCATGTTGCGTTCCGTGGCTGCGAGCCATGTGTTGAGGGGAGTGAGCGGATCATCTTCCTGCGCCGATTATTTGTCAATGACAAAGTCACTTGCTATTGTCTAATGCTGGTAAACCTGCGGGCTGGCGCGATAAATGGCGTCGGATACCATGCGGGGTTTCGTCAACGGAAGAATCATCGCGTGCAGAACCACGAAGTCAGCGCAGACGACGCGCCGCCCAAGGCGCAGCGCGGGATCCAGAGTGTCGAGGTCGGCGGCCGGCTGCTCGACGCGCTCGCGCGCCGGCGCAAGCCGCTCGGCCTGTCCGAGCTGGCCGCGGCGGCCGACCTGTCGACCGCGCAGGCGCACACCTATCTCGTCAGCCTGACGCGGCTCGCACTCGTGAAGCGCGATGCGATCACCGGTAACTACGAGCCGGGCCCGTTGTCGCTGCGGCTCGGGCTGATGTCGATCGAGCGCCAGCCGGCCTATCGCGCGGCGCTGCCGCACGCGGCGCGGCTCGCGGAAGCGGTTGGCCTGAGCGTTGCGCTGTCGGTGCCGGGCGTGCTCGGGCCGACGATCGTGCGAATCGAGCACGGCGGCTATCCGCTGCACGTGAACCTGCACGTCGGCTCGGTGATGTCGCTCGACACGACGGCCACCGGCCGCGTGTTCCGCGCGTTCGGCGACCCCGCCCAACTCGATGCGATGGCGGCCAGCCAGGCCGGCGCGGGCGCCACCCTCGCGGGCGCCGAGCAGCCCGCGCCGGACGCCGGCGTGCCGCAGGCGGAACTCGACGCGATCCGCGCACGCGGTATCGAGCGCGGCGTCGACCTGCCGAGCCCCGGCGTCAGCGCGATGTGCGTGCCGGTGTTCGACGCGCAAGGCACGCTGCAACTCGCGTTGACGGTGATCGGTTCGACGGGCTCGATCGACGTCGACTGGGACGGCCCGATCGCGGCGGCGTTACGCGACGCGGCTCTTCAGGCAACCGCATCGCTCGGCGCGGCGCACGATGCGCCTCCGCCGGCTTCCACCTCGGCGCCGACCGCCCCGCGTGTGCCGCCTGCACTGGCCGACGATGCGAAGGCGCAGCGCGGGATCAATGCGCTCGACAGCACCGGCGAGCTGCTGCTCGCGCTGGTGTCGGCGGGCCGCGCGCTGCCGTTGCGCGATCTCGCGGCAGCCGCCGGCATGCCGGCCGCGAAGGCCTTTCCGCATCTCGTCAGCCTGCAGAAGATCGGCCTGCTGAGCCGCGACGACGCCGGCTGCTTCGGCGGCGGCCCGCTCGGGCAGGCGCTCGGCCTGATCGCGATGCAGCGCGTGTCGCCGACGCGCGACGCGGAAGCCGAGATCGTCGCGCTGGCCGGCGCGACCGACATGAGCGTGGCAGCCGCGACGCTGGGGCCGCTCGGCCCGACCGTGATCCGCCTCGAAGAGTCGGCACGACCGCAGCACGTGAGCCTGCAGGTCGGCACGGTGATGTCGCTCGTCAATACGGCGATCGGACGGATCTTCGCGGCCGGCATGTCCGACGACGTGCTGGCCGACCTGCTCGCCAACGAGCCCGTGCGCCTCGCGGGCCGCGCCGCCGCGCCGGTCGACGCGGCCTTCCGCGCGCGGCTCGCGACGATCCGCGCGGACGAACTCGATTTCGCATTCGACGCGCCGGTGCCGGGCATCGGGACGGTCGCCGCGCCCGTGTTCGATCACACCGGCAGCATCCGGCTCGTGATCGCGATCATCGGCTCGTCGCGCGGCTTCCCGCGCGGGCCCGACAGCGAGCTCGCGCAGGCGCTGCTCGCCGCGACGCGACGGCTGTCGTGGCGGTTCGGGTGGATCGGCGGATAGCCGTCCCCTTTTTTCTCTTCTTCCCTCCGCCAGACCGCGCCGCGAGGCGCAGCCTCGCCACGCCTGCGCGCCAGGCCTTTCCGGGGCGGGATGGCCGTACTAAATGACATCGCTATGAAGCCGTGTGCGACCGCCATTCATGTTGCATCGCGGCAACATAAACTGCCAGGAATTCTCATATAACGAAATCGCATTTCACAAAGCGGAGGTGTTTCGCTATGATTAGGGTTATCCCTAACTCGCCACCTATATGGGGCTTCGTCATGCAAACGTCTAACACCTCCGACCGTTCCACCGAATCCGCTGGCTGGCTCGCACGTATGGGCGAGCTGATTGCAGAAGCTTGGGCACTCCACCTCGAGAACTGCGAAGTCATCGCTGAAGCACACGCACGCCTGCCGCGCTGAGCGCGGAATGGCCGGCCGCCAGCCGGTTGGCCCGACGATACCCTGCCTGATCCGCTTGCCCGGACGCGCGCCATGAGGCCGCCGCGTCGGGCAACGGATTGCAAGGCAAGTCGTCAGAAACAGGCCGGGTGATCCCGTTGGATGCGCGCCGTGTTTCAGGCGCGCGTTGAAGTCGCCTTGAAGTTGCTTTAAAGCCGACGCCGGCGCCGCGATCAACCTCGGCGCGGTTTTGTCTGCCGGTTGCCCGGGCAGGCAGCTGCTATCTCGCCGGCGCGTGAGTCCGCCGGATCATCGCGAGCGGAAGATTCATCCGCGTTGCAGGCCCGGGCGCCGAACCCCGCCTCACGCCTGCCCCCTCTCCCGATTGCCGGCTTGCTCCGCGCAAACGCGCAGCCTCATGCGCCGTCGTTTCAACGACGGCCGCACACGCCTCCCCGCCCCCATCACACCTGAATCGACGGCACGTCCTTCATGCAGCGCAGCGCGAACATCGAGCGGCTGTGACGGATGCTCGAAATCTTGTACAGCTTTTCGCGCAGGAACCGCTCGTAACCGGCCGTGCCATCCACCGCGACCTTGATCCAGTAGTCGTACTCGCCCGACACGAGATACGCCTCGAGCACCTCGGGCAGCGCGGCGAGTTCCTCGCCGAAGCGCGCGAGCGCGTCGTCCTCGTGGCGATCGAGCGTGACTTCGAGGATCACGATGTCCGCATAGCCCAGCTTGCGCTGATTGACGAGCGCGACGTAACCGTCGATGTAGCCGTCCACCTCGAGCTGCCGCGTGCGGTTCCAGCACGCGGTGGTCGACATGCCGATCTGTTCGGCCAGTTCGGCGTTCGACAGACGCGCATTTTTCTGCAGTGCACCGAGGATCTTGCGGTCCTGGCTGTCGAGCGTTTTCGGCGAGCGTTCACGTGTGGCCATGGCAAAAAGAATCTTCTACTGAAAACTGGGATTCTATCTGAACGACATTCCGGATTTGTGTCGGTTTGTGTGGAAAAGCGGAAGCCTTTTAATCCGGCCCCTTGATATATTTTTACCCATGCCTGCTGTCCGGCACGTTCCCCGCGACAACCCCTTCGCACCGGGACGCACAGCCGCAATCACGAGTTGCGGTGCCGGCCGGCAGGCATGCGATTCCCCGCCGTCCGCGCGCCTATCCGGCCGCGCGGCCTCGGCGCCCGTGATCCTGTTCCTGCCCTACCCGTCATGTCGTTCAGGCTTTACCTGTCGTTTCTCGCGGCTTCCGCCGTTCTCGTCTACGCCCCCGGCCCCGTCAACCTCCTCACCATGAACCAGGCGCTACGCGCCGGCTGGCGCCGCGCGCTGCCGTGCGTCTGGGGCGGCACGCTCGCCGTGCTGCTGCAACTCGCGCTGACCGCGCTGTGCCTGAATTCGCTCGTGCATCTCGACGAGCGCGCGCTGACCGTGCTGCGCTGGGCCGGCGCGGCCTACCTCGTCTGGCTCGGCTGCAAGCAATGGCTCAGCCGCACGCCGGCCGGCGCACCCGCCGCCTCGGCCGGCCCGGCCGGACCGGCCACGCCGGACACCGACTCGCACCGCGCGCTGTTCTGGCGCGGCGTGGCAACCTCGGGCCTCAATCCGAAGACGCTGCTGTTCTTCCCGTCATTCTTCCCGCAGTTCATCAGCCCCAACGCCGACTGGAGCCTGAACCAGCAGTACCTGCTGCTCGCGGCGACGTTCGCGGTGCTGTTCGCGGGCGGCGTCGCGTCGATGGCGCTGTTCTCGCACCGGCTGAGCCGCGCGCTGCAGCGGCCCGCGCGGATGCGCGCGATGAACCGCGTGACGGGTGGCCTGCTCGTCGGCATGGGCGCGATCATGGTCGGCTGGAACTGAACGCGGCCGGGCGGCCGGCTTCATCGCGGCCGCCGCAACGCCCCTCGAAAAAGCAGCCGAGCGCCGAATGCTTTAGGGTAGCGGCTGTTTCGTTGGACATGCCCGGCCAGCCGGGCGACTGGATGAAGCTTCTCACTTCCCGCCTGCGGCGCCTGTTCGCGCCGATCGGCCTGCACTGGTATCTCGCTCTCCTCCTCGCGCTCGACGCGCTCATGGTGCTGCGCCCCGTCGTCGAGCATGCCCGGCTCGGCGTGCATCACGCGTGGCTCGCCGATGCGCTGAACCTCGTCGACAACGCCGGGCTCGTCGTGTTGCCGCAAGTGGTCGTCGCGGCCGGCCTCGCGACGATGGCCATCGGCATCGTGCTGCGCGCCCGCGTCGCGTGGGTGCTGTCGATCCTGCTGCTGGTCGCGGCCGCCGCGATCAGCGTGCTCGGCGGCTATCGAAGCCACGCGGTGTTCGTCTACACGGCCGTGCTGGCCGTCGCGCTGCTGTACTACTGGCGGCACTTCGACCGCGCGAGCGTCGCCGCGAGCAGCCTGTTCGCGTTGCTGAGCATCGTGTCGCTGCTGATCTACGCGACCTTCGGCGTGCTGTATCTCGGCGACGAATTCACGCCGCCCGTCCACGATCTCGCCACGGCCGTCTATTTCTCGATCGTGTCGATGTCGACGGTGGGCTACGGCGACATCGTCCCGCACGCGCCGACCGCCCGCCTGTTCACCGCGTCGGTGATCGTGCTCGGCATCACGGTGTTCGCGACGTCGATCAGCGCGGTCGTCGGGCCCGTGATCGGCGGCAATCTGAAACGGATCGTCAAGGGAGGCATTTCGAACGTGATCCGCAAGCATCATTACCTGATCGTCGGCGCGACACCCGTCGCGCATGCCGTGCACGACGGGCTGCGCAAGCGCGGCTACGCGGTGACCGTCGTCGTGCCGGCCGGCGTCGAGCACAACTATCCGGTCGCGACCGACCTGATCGTCGGCGATGCGACCGACCACGCGGTGCTGGAACGCGCCGGCGCGGCGACCGCGCGTGCGGTGCTCGCGCTGCGCTCCGACGATGCCGAGAACGCGTTCATCATCCTCGCGATCCGCGAGATCGCATCGTCGGTGCGCACGGTCGCGCTCGTGAACCAGCAGCGCAACCTCGAACGGCTGCGCCTGCTGAAGCCCGACATGGTGTTTTCGCCGCAGCAGCTGGCGGGCGAACTGCTGGCCAGCACGCTCAACGACGAACCCGTCGACAAGTCGCTGATCTCGCACCTGCTGTTCGGCACGGCCGACGCCGCATGACCGTGTGACCCGGTGCCCCGGATTGGCCGGTGCGTGCCCGGTACAATCGCGCGATGTCCGAATTGCTCACTTACGGCGGCCTGTTCGCCGTGTCGATGGTCGCCGCGACCCTGTTTCCGCTCCAGTCCGAAGCCGTGCTCGCCGGCCTGCTGCTCGCCGGGCGCGAACCCGTGTGGGCGCTGGTGCTCGTCGCGAGCATCGGCAACGTCGCCGGCTCTGTGATCAACTGGGCGCTCGGGCGCGGCATCGAGCACTTCCGCGAACGCCGGTGGTTTCCCGTCAAGCCCGCCGCACTTGCACGCGCCGAGCGCTGGTATGCGCGCTACGGCCGCTGGTCGCTGCTGCTGAGCTGGGCGCCCGTGATCGGCGATCCGCTGACGATGATCGCCGGCGTGCTGCGCGAGCCCCTGCCGTCGTTCCTCGCGATCGTGACCGTCGCGAAAGTCGCGCGGTATCTCGCGATCGCGTGGCTCGTGACGCACTGACACCCGCTTCTCTTCGCCCATCCGCGCAACGTCAGCGCCGGCCGGCGCCGCCATCGACCACGCGCCGCTAAAGATTTCGCCGAAGTTGCCGTATTAACCGGTCGACTAGCGGTGACGCGTGCGTTCCGCCTCCTCTCCCTCCCCACTCAGGATGTTCCATGAGATTGACTCAATTGGGCCGGGTGAGCGTCGGCGCGCGTCTCGCGGCGCTGGCGTGCGCACTCGTCGCCGTGCTGTTTACCGTGTTCGCGTGGACGCTCGCTCATTTCGCCGGCCAGCAGCTGGCTGAAGAAGCCCACATGCGGATCGTCGACAAGGAACAGTCGATCCGCGCGATGGTCGACCTGTTCGACAAGGCGCTGTCGGCCGAAGCCAACCGCTCGATGTCGCTGTTCGCGAGCTTCCTGCCGCCCGATTTCTCGCTCGACCCGGCGCGCACCGTCGACATCGGCGGCGTTGCCGCGCCGACCCTGCTCGCGGGCGGCCAGCCGCTCGACCTCGACTATTCGATTCCCGACCAGTTCCTGAAGAAAAGCGGCGCGATCGCGACGATCTTCGCGCGCGACGGCGACGATTTCGTGCGCATCACGACGTCGCTGAAGAAGCAGGACGGCGCGCGTGCCGTCGGGACGAAACTCGACCGTGCCGGCCCCGCGTACGCACCGCTCGTCGCCGGACGCAGCTACACGGGCCTCGCGAAGCTGTTCGGCCGGCCGTACATCACGCAGTACAAGCCGGTGACCGATGCGACCGGCCGCGTGATCGGCGCGCTGTTCGTCGGCCTCGACATCGGCGCCGAGCTCAAGCTCGTCGAGGACGGCATCCGCTCGCTGAAGATCGGCGACAACGGCTACTACTTCGTGCTCGATGCGTCGCAGGGCCCGTCGCGCGGCACCTTCGTCGTGCATCCGGATGCCGACGGCCAGCGGGCCGACGACACGCGCGCGCCGTACGCGCAGATGCTCGCAACCGGCCAGGGGCGGCTCGCGTACACGTCGACCGACCCGGCCGCGCACGACGGCGGCCCGACCGCGAAATTCGTGTCGTTCACGACGATTCCGCAGTGGCAGTGGCTCGTCGGCGGCATCGCGCTCGACGACGAACTGCTCGCCACCATGCGCGCCACCCGCAACCGCTTCCTGATGATCGGCGCGGTGCTCGTCGCGGCGTTCGCGACGCTGTTCGTCATCGTGGTGCGCCGCGTCGTGAGCCGGCCGCTCGATGCGGCGGCACGGGCGTCCGAACGCTATGCGGCGGGCGATCTCAGCGTGCGCATCCGCGATGGCGCGGCCACCCGCGGCCAGGCCGGCGACGACGAGATCGGCCGGCTCGTGCAGGCGGTCGACGGGATCGGCGACGGCCTCGCGCGGATCGTCGCGCAGGTGCGCAACAGCTCCGCGGACATCGCGCGCGGCACGGTCGACATTGCCGCCGGCAGCAGCGACATCGCCGCGCGGATCGCGACGCAGGCGAGCAGCGTCGAACAGACGGCCGCCAGCATGGAACAGATCACCGCCGCCGTGCAGCAGAGTGCCGAGCACGCGGCGCAAGCCAATGCGCTGGTCGCGGACGCGTCGGCCGCCGCGACGAACGGCGACGCCGCGGTGCAGCGCGTGGTCGCGACGATGGACGACATCGGCCGCGCGACGCGCCGGATCGCCGAGATCACCGGCGCGATCGAAGGCATCGCGTTCCAGACCAACATCCTGGCGCTGAACGCGGCCGTCGAGGCCGCGCGCGCCGGCGAACACGGCAAGGGCTTCGCGGTGGTCGCGGCCGAGGTGCGCGCGCTCGCGCAGCGCAGCGCGGCCGCGGTCAAGGAGATCGACGCGCTGAGCGCCGAATCGTCGACGACCGTCGAACAGGGCTACCGGATCGCGGAGGCCGCACGCGGCACGATGCGCGACATCGTCGCGCGCGTCGACCAGGTCCGCGCGCTGATCGGCGAGATCAGCGCCGCGTCGCGCGAACAGTCGACCGGTATCGAGCAGGTGAACCTGGCCGTCACGCAGATCGGCGACGCGACGCAGCAGAACGCGATGCTGATCTCGGATGCCGAACGCGCGGCCGTCGCGCTGCGCGACCAGGCCGCGCATCTGTCGGACGCGGTCAGCGTGTTCCGGCTCGAACGGAAGGCGTGACGGAGAACGGCTGGCCAGCGACGGCCGGCCCATCGCCTACTTCTTGTCGTCGCCCGCCAGATCGATCGCCTTGTCCGACCCCACCGCATTGCGCAGCTGGAACTTCTGGATCTTGCCGGTCGACGTCTTCGGCAGTTCGCCGAACCGCACGGCCTTCGGCACCTTGAAGCCCGCGAGCAGCGCCTTGCAATGCGCGACGATCTCCGCCTCGGTCACGCTCGCGCCTTCGCGCAGCTCGACGAACGCGCACGGCACCTCGCCCCACTTCGGGTCGGGCATCGCGACGACGGCCGCGACCGCCACCGCGGGATGCCGGTACAGCGCATCCTCGACCTCGATGCTCGAGATGTTCTCGCCGCCCGAGATGATGATGTCCTTCTTGCGATCCTTGATCCGGATATAGCCGTCCGGCATCAGCACCGCGAGATCGCCGGTATGGAACCAGCCGCCGTGGAACGCGTCGTCGGTCGCCTTCGGGTTCTTCAGGTAGCCCTTCATGCAGATGTTGCCGCGGAACATGATCTCGCCGAGCGTCTCGCCGTCGGCCGGCACCGGCGCCATCGTGTCGGGATCGAGCACCGTCGCGCCCGCCTCCAGGTGATAGCGCACGCCCTGGCGCGCGTTGAGCCGCGCGCGCTCGTCGTCGCTCAGTGCCTCCCAGTGCGACTGCTTCGCGCAGACGGTCGCCGGGCCGTAGACCTCGGTCAGTCCGTACACGTGCAGCAGGTCGAAGCCGATCTCCTTCATCTTCGCGATCACGGCCGGCGCGGGCGCCGCGCCCGCGACCATCGCGTGCACCGTGTGGTCGATGCCTTCACGGAATTCGGCCGGTGCGTTCGCGATCGCGCTCTGCACGATCGGCGCGCCGCAATAGTGCGTGATGCGTTCGCGGCGGATCAGGTCGAACACCGTCTTCGCATCGAACTTGCGCAGGCAGACGTTCACGCCCGCGCGCGCCGCGACGGCCCACGGGAAGCACCAGCCGTTGCAGTGGAACATCGGCAGCGTCCACAGGTAGACGGCGTGCTTCGGCATGTCCCATTCGAGGAGGTTGCTGACGGCCGCGAGATACGCGCCGCGATGGTGGTAGACGACGCCCTTCGGGTCGCCGGTCGTGCCGGACGTGTAGTTCAGCGCGATCGCCTCCCATTCGTCGGCGGGCGGCGTCCACGCGTAGTCGGCGTCGCCGCTCGCGACGAGCGCCTCGTAGTCGGTCGCGCCCGCGAAGCGCGCGGGATCGGCCGCCATCGCATCGGCCACGCTGACGATCTTCAGGCCCGGCACCTCGAGCGCCGCGCGATGCGCGAACTCCGCGTATTCGGTGTCGACGATCAGCACCTTCGCCTCGCCATGACGCAGCATGAACAGCACCGACGACACGTCGAGCCGCGTGTTGATCGTGTTCAGCACCGCGCCGGCCATCGGCACGCCGAAGTGCGCCTCGACCATCGCCGGAATGTTCGGCAGCATCGCCGCGACCGTGTCGCCGCGCTCGACGCCGAGCCGCGCGAGCGCGCTCGCCAGTTGCTTCGCGCGCGTGTAGGTCTCGCCCCACGTGCGGCGCACGTCGCCGTGCACGATCGCGAGGCGCTCGCCGTAGACTTCGGCCGTCCTGACCAGGAAGTCGATCGGGGTGAGCGGCACGTAATTCGCGTCGCGGCGGCCGAGCCCGGCCTCGAACATCTGCGTCATGATCCTGTCTCCCGTGTCCTGTCGACCGGGGCGCATCCACCCCGGATCGTTTTGATGTGGTTCAATTGCCGACAGCCTAACGGGCACTATTGTGAGCGGTCTGTCATCGAAACGACAGAGTGCCTTTCACGCGCTGCGCGTTATCCCTATCCTCGCAAACCCGCACCCATGCACGACCCTCTCGTTGCCTCGCCCGACGCGCCCGCCGCCCCGGCCGACACCCTTTCCGAACCGGGCCCGCTGCCAGCGCTGGCCACGCTGTTCGGCCAGTGCGCGTGGTTCCGCACGCTCGCGCCCGAGCACCAGGCGCTCGTGCTCGCGCAGTCGCGCGTCGAGCAGTGCGAGGCAGGCGCTGTGATCGCCCATCGGCTCGCGCCATCCGAATACTGGATCGGCGTGCACCGCGGGCTGCTGAAGCTCGCGATCTTCAATGCGTCCGGGCGCGGCTGCACGTTCTCCGGCGTGCCGTCGGGCGGCTGGTTCGGCGAAGGCAGCGTGATCAAGCGCGAGCTGCGCAAGTACGAGGTCGTCGCGATCCAGCGCTCGACCGTGCTGTTCGTGCCGGTCGACACGTTCCACGCGTTGCTCGACACGAGCCTGCCGTTCACGCGTTTCGTGATCCACCAGTTGAACAACCGGATGGGCGAATTCATCGCGTCGATCCAGAACAGCCGGCTGCTCGACGTCGATGCGCGCGTCGCGCAGGCGCTCGCCCAACTCTTCAACCCAGACCTGTACCCGGACACGGGCCCGTCGCTGTCGATCTCGCAGGAGGAACTGGGGATGCTCGTCGGCGTATCGCGACAGCGCATCAACCAGGCGCTGCAGCAGCTCGAGAAGCTTGGTGCGCTGCGGCTCGCGTACAACCAGATCGACGTCGTCGATCTCGGGGCGCTCGCGCGCGTCGGGATGGAGCAGATCTGAGCGCGGGCCGATGAACGGAATCGCCATCGAAGCAGCGCGCCCATCCGGTATCGCGACCGTTTTCCGGCCGTCGCGCCGCGCGGCGTTTCCTCTGCTGAATCGGCAATCGGCCGCCCCGCCCCGACCTGACAATTCCGCCAGTTTCGCGACAGTAACCCGTTCCACGCCGACGCCTATCATTCGGGTGCCCTTTACCCACGCCTGATCACCGCCCGTCCCGCTGCCTCCATGTGGATCGTCAATCTCGCGCTCAAGCGCCCCTACACGTTCATCGTGATGGCCATCATGATCGTGCTGGCCACCCCGCTTGCGCTGATGCGCACGCCGGTCGACGTGCTGCCCGCGATCAACATTCCCGTGATCAGCGTCATCTGGAATTACAGCGGCTTCTCCGCGACCGAGATGACGAACCGCATCACGTCCGTGCATGAGCGGATCCTGACGACGACCGTCAACAACATCCAGCACGTCGAATCGACGTCGTTGCCCGGCATCGCGGTCGTGAAGGTATTCCTGCAGCCGGGCGCGAACGTGCAGACGGCGATCGCGCAGACGGTCTCGTCCGCGCAGGCGATCGTGCGGCAGATGCCGCAAGGCGCGACGCCGCCGCTCGTGATCACCTATTCGGCGTCGAGCATCCCGGTGATCCAGCTCGGGCTGTCGAGCAAGACGCTCAGCGAACAGTCGCTCGCCGACATCGCGCTCAACTTCCTGCGCCCGCAGCTGATCACGGTGCCGGGCGTGCAGATCCCGTTCCCGTACGGCGGCCGCACGCGCGTGGTCGCGATCGACCTCGATCCGCAGGCGCTGCAGGCGAAGGGGCTCACGCCCGCCGACATCGTCAACGCGGTCAACGCGCAGAACCTCGTGCTGCCGACCGGCACCGCGAAGATGGGCCAGACCGAATACCGGATCGACACGAACGCCTCGGCCGACACCGTCGCCGACATCAGCAGCCTGCCGGTCCAGACCATCAACGGCGCGACGACCTACCTGCGCGAGGTGGCGTCGGTGCGCGACGGCTTCGCGCCGCAGACCAACGTCGTGCGCCAGAACGGCCAGCGCGGCGTGCTCATCTCGATCCTGAAAAGCGGCGATGCGTCGACGCTCAAGGTCGTGTCGGACCTGAAGGCGCTGCTGCCGAAGGTGATCCCGACGCTGCCCGAAGGGCTCACGATCACGCCGCTGTTCGACCAGTCGGTGTTCGTCAACGCGGCCGTCCAGGGCGTGATCCACGAGGCGCTGATCGCCGCCGTGCTGACCGCGATGATGATCCTGCTGTTCCTGGGCAACTGGCGCAGCACGCTGATCATCGCGATCTCGATTCCGCTGTCGATCTTCACGTCGCTGATCGCGCTGTCCGCGCTCGGCGAGACCATCAACATCATGACGCTCGGCGGGCTCGCGCTCGCGGTCGGGATCCTGGTCGACGATGCGACCGTCACCATCGAAAACATCGAGCGGCACCTGCATCTCGGCACGAACCTGCACGACGCGATCCTCGAAGGCGCCGGCGAGATCGCGGTGCCCGCGTTCGTGTCGACGCTGTGCATCTGTATCGTGTTCGTGCCGATGTTCTTCCTGACGGGCGTCGCGCGCTTCCTGTTCGTGCCGCTCGCGGAAGCGGTCGTGTTCGCGATGCTCGCGTCGTACGTGCTGTCGCGCACGCTGGTGCCGACGCTCGCGATGCTGCTGTTCCGCCCGCAGCAGGCGGGCACCGGCGCCGGCCATGCGACGTCGCGCTTCGCGCGCATCCATCATGCGTTCAACGCGGCGTTCGAGCGGCTGCGCGCGTGGTACATCGTGCTGCTCAGCATCCTGCTGGTGCGCCGCCGCTTCTACGCGATGTGCTTCCTCGGCTTCTGCGTGCTGTCGACGGGCCTCGTGTTCGTGCTCGGCCGCGACTTCTTCCCGAATGCGGATTCCGGCAACATCCGGCTGCACATGCGCGCGCCGACCGGCTACCGGATCGAGGAAACCGCGCGCCTCGCCGACCAGGTCGAGCGCGTGATCCGCCAAACCGTGCCGCCTGACGAACTCGGCGCGATCGTCGACAACCTCGGCCTGCCGGTGAGCGGCATCAACCTGTCGTACAGCAACGCGGGCACGATCGGCACGCTCGACGGCGAGCTGCTGATCGCGCTGAAGCCCGGCCACCGCGCGACCCAGCACTACGTGCAGACGCTGCGCCAAGTGCTGCCCGAGCGCTTCCCGGGCGTCGAGTTCTTCTTCCAGCCGTCGGACATCATCACGCAGATCCTCAACTTCGGCCAACCGGCCGCGATCGACCTGCAGGTGCTCGGCAACGATCTCGCGAGTAACATGACTATCGCGAGCAGCCTGATGAAAAAGATCAGGCAAATCCCCGGCGCCGTCGACGTGCACGTGCTGCAACGTAACGACGAACCGACCCTGCTGGCCGACATGGACCGTACGCGCATGCAGCAGCTCAATCTCTCCGCGCAGAACGTCGCGCAGAACATGCTGATCTCGCTGTCCGGCAGTTCTCAGACCACGCCGTCGTTCTGGATCAACCCGCGCACCGGGGTCCAGTACCCGCTGCAGATCCAGACCCCGCAATACAACATTTCGTCGGTCGACGACCTGCTCGGCACGCCGATCTCGGCGAGCGGCCGCACGGGCATGCCGCTGCAACTGCTCGGCAACCTCGTGCAGGTGCGCAGCACCGCGAACCCGGCCGTGATCACGCACTACAACATCCGCCCGGCGATCGACGTGTACGTGAGCGTCGAAGGCCGCGACCTCGGCGCGGTGGCCGGCGAGATCGACCGCATCGTGTCCGGTGCGCGCGCGACGCTGCCGCGCGGCACCGAGCTGACGATGCGCGGCCAGATCGAGACGATGCGCACGTCGTATATCGGCCTCGGCGCGGGCGTCGCGATGGCGATCGTGCTGGTCTACCTGCTGATCGTCGTCAATTTCCAGTCGTGGCTCGACCCGCTGATCATCATCAGCGCGATGCCGGCCGCGCTCGCCGGCATCGTCTGGATGCTGTTCATCACCGGCACCCACCTGAGCGTGCCCGCGCTGACGGGCGCGATCATGACGGTGGGCGTCGCGACCGCGAACAGCATCCTGGTCGTGTCGTTCGCGCGCCAGCGCCTCGCCGACGGCGCGCCGCCGCTCACGGCCGCGCTGGAAGCCGGCGCGACACGGATCCGGCCGGTGCTGATGACGGCGCTCGCGATGATCATCGGGATGGTGCCGATGGCGCTCGGCCTCGGCGAAGGCGCCGAGCAGAATGCGCCGCTCGGCCGCGCGGTGATCGGCGGGCTGTTGTTCGCGACCGTGTCGACCCTGCTGTTCGTGCCGCTGGTGTTCGGCGGCGTGCATGCGCGGCTGGCCCGCCGGCGTGCGCGCCAGGCCGGCCACTGACTTTCGTCCCACTACCCGGTTGATTTGGTTGAATTCATGGAAGAGAAACATCACAGCGCGGTCGGCATCCAGGTGGACGAACACGGCATGCACCTGCCGACACGGTCGTCGGTGTCGCGACGCGGGAAAATCGTCCTGATCGTGATCGGCGTGCTGCTGGCCGCCGGCGCGGCGCGCACGGTCGTCGTCAACGTGCTGAACCACAACCGGCTCGACGCGGTCGCCGAGCAGAACACGCGCCAGTACGTGACCGTCGCGCATCCGGTCGATGCGGCCACCGGCGGCAAGCTGACGCTGCCCGGCACGCTGCGCGGTTTCGTCGAGGCGCCGATCTACGCCCGCGCGAGCGGCTACGTGCTGCGCTGGCAGGCCGACATCGGCGCGCACGTGAAGCAGGGCCAGACGCTCGCCGAACTCGACACGCCCGAGCTGAACCAGGAACTCGCGCAGGCCACCGCGCAGCGCCAGCAGGCGCAAGCCGCGCTCGCGCTCGCGAAGACGTCGTTCGACCGCGCGCAGCAGTTGCGCCAGCGCGATGCCGTCTCGCAGCAGGAACTCGACGACCGGCAAGGCGCGTTCAACCAGGGCACCGCGAACCTCGCGGCGGCCGATGCCAACATGCGCCGCCTCACCGAGCTGAAAGGCTTCCAGCGGATCGCCGCGCCGATCGACGGGATCGTCACGCAGCGCAACGTCGACGTGGGCGATCTCGTCAGCTCCGGCAACGCGGGCCGCTCGCTGTTCACGGTCGTGCAGGCCGACCGGCTGCGCCTCTACGTGCAGGTGCCGCAGGCGTACGCGCAGCAGGTGAAGGTCGGCCAGCACGTGAGCGTCGCGCAGGCCGAGCTGCCGGGCCGGACCTTCGACGGGACGGTCACGCGCACGTCCGAGGCGATCGACGTCGCGACGCGCTCGCTGCAGATCGAGATCACGCTGCCGAACCCGGACGGCAAGCTGCTGCCCGGCGCGTACGTGCAGGCGACGCTGCCGATGACGCCGGTCGGCCGCCTGCAGGTGCCGGCCAATACATTGCTGTTCCGCGCCGAGGGCCCGACGGTCGCCACCGTCGACGCGAACGGCCGGGTGCGCCTGAAGCAGGTGACGGTCGTGCGCACGATCGGGCAAACGCTCGAAGTCGACGGCCTGCTCACGCCGAACGACCGCCTCGTCACGAACCCGAGCGACGCGCTCGCGAACGGCGACCCGGTGATCGTCACGGCGCCGGCCGCGAAGCCGGCCTCCGGCGCCGCGGAGGCGAAGTCGTGATCGCGCTGCGCGTCCGCCGGCGGCCTGCCGCCGTCTCCATCACGTCGGTTGCGCTCGCCGCCGCGCTCGCCGGCTGCACGGTCGGCCCCGATTACAGGCGGCCCGCTGTCGACACGCCGGCCGCGTGGCGGCTCGACCCGGCGGATGCGTACTGGCATCCGGCCGCGCCGGCCCGCGCGCCGCTCGACCCGGCATGGTGGACCGCGTTCGGCGATCCGCAGCTCGATGCGCTGGAAGCCGACGCGCTGCGCAACAACCAGAACCTGAAAGCCGTCGCCGCGCGCTACGACCAAGCGAAGGCGACCCTCGCGTCGGTCGCGTCGGCGCAGTATCCGGCCGTCGGCCTGAACGCGAGCGGCCAGCGCTTCAAGATCTCCGCCGACCGGCCGCAGACCAACTACGCGACGAAAAGCATGTCGACCGTGCAGAACGAGATCCAGGTCGGCGCGGCCGTCAGCTACGAACTCGACCTGTTCGGCCGCGTGCGGCGCAGCGTCGAATCGGCGCAGGCGACCACCGAGCAGGCCGGCGACGATTTCGCGAACGCGCGCCTGGTGTTGACCGCCAATCTCGCGTCGAGCTATTTCGCGCTGCGCGAATTCGACACCGAGATCGACGTCGTCAAGCGCTCGATCGACCTCCAGCAGAAGGCGCTCGACTACGTGAGCGCGCGCCACGACCTCGGTGCGGTGTCGGGCCTCGACCTGCTGCAGCAGCGCGCGCAGCTCGACGCAACGCGCACGCAGGCGCAGTTGCTGCTCCAGCAGCGCGTGCAGGTCGAGACCGCGATCGCGACGCTGGTCGGCACGCCGGCCCCCGCCTTCTCGATCGCGCCGCGCGTCGTGCCGATCAACGCGCCGGCGCTGCCGACCGGCCTGCCGAGCGACGTGCTGCAGCGGCGCCCCGACGTCGCGTCGGCCGAGCGCGCGATGGCCGCCGCGAATGCGCAGATCGGCGTCGCGCGCGCCGCGTATTTCCCGCGCATCACGCTGTCGCCCGATATCGGCTGGGACGCGACGCGCTTCGCCGGCCTGTTCACCGTGCCGGCGTTGCTGTGGTCGGTCGGCGGGTCGCTCAGCCAGCCGCTGTTCGAAGGCGGCAAGCTGAAGGCCGGCGTCGATTTCGCGCAGGCCGGCTATGTCGCCGCGCAGGCCAGCTACCGGCAGACCGTACTCACCGCGTTCCAGGAGGTGCAGAATGCGGTCACGGGACTGTCGGTGCTCGCCGACGCCGCGCAGCAGGCCGCCGCGGCCGTCGACGACGCGCGCAAGCTCGTGTCGCTCGCGCAGGATCGCTACGCGGGCGGCCTGACGCCGTTCATCGACGTGCTGACGGCCCAGCAGCAATTGCTGACGAGCGAGCGGCAGGCCGTGCAGATCCAGGGCCAGCGCGCGGCGCTCGTCGTGTTTCTCGCGAAGGCGCTGGGCGGCGGCTGGGATGGCCAAGCCGCGGGCGACCCCGCGCCGGCCGAGGTCGCCACGGCAGCGCCGGTGCCAGCCCCGGCCGCGGCGCGCCCCAGCCCTTAACCGGATTACCCGGACAACGGATTCGAACATGAAAGTCCTGATCGTCGAAGACGAACCGAAAGTCGTTGAATACCTGAAGAGCGGCCTGACCGAGGAAGGCTGGGTCGTCGACACCGCGCTCGACGGCGAGGACGGCGCGTGGAAAGCCGTCGAATTCGACTACGACGTGGTCGTGCTCGACGTGATGCTGCCGAAGCTGGACGGCTTCGGCGTGCTGCGTGCACTGCGCGCGCAGAAGCAGACGCCCGTCATCATGCTGACCGCGCGCGACCGCGTCGACGACCGCGTGCGGGGCTTGCGCGGCGGCGCCGACGACTACCTGACCAAGCCGTTTTCGTTCCTCGAGCTGATCGAGCGGCTGCGCGCGCTGACGCGCCGCGCCCGCGTGCAGGAATCGACGCTGATCTCGATCGGCGACCTGCGCGTCGACCTGATCGGCCGCCGTGCCACGCGCGACGGCACGCGCCTTGACCTGACCGCGCAGGAATTCCAGCTGCTCGGCGTGCTCGCGCGGCGCAGCGGCGAGGTGCTGTCGAAGACGACCATCGCCGAACTCGTGTGGGACGTGAACTTCGACAGCAACGCGAACGTCGTCGAAACGGCGATCAAGCGCCTGCGCGCGAAACTCGACGGCCCGTTCACGGACAAGCTGCTGCACACGATCCGCGGCATGGGCTACGTGCTCGAGGCGCGCGAGGACGGCGACACCGAGAGGCCGGCATGAAACGCTCGATCGTCCTGCGGCTGTCGGCGATGTTCGGCATCGTGTCGCTGCTCGTGTTCACGCTGGTGGGCTGCGGGCTGTTCGTGATGATGGAGCGCCAGCTGTTCGCCGAGCTGCGCGCGACGCTCGATACGCGCACCAAGGTCGCCGAGATGATCGTGTCGCATGCGACCACGGCCATGCGCGGGCGTCTCATGCAGGAAAAGCTCGCCGACCTCGAACCGCCCGACGGCTCGACGCACTACCAGGTCGACAGCCCGAATCCGGATTTCCGCTTCGGCACGCCCGTCGACGGCGTGCCCGTCGGCGCACCGTTCGGCGCGTTCCAGCGTTATGCGTTGAACCACAGCACCTACGACGTGATGACGAAGACCGTCATGGTGGCCGGCAACGGCGAGCGGCCGGTGCTGAAGCTGACCGTCGCCAGCTCGTGCGAGCGCACGCAGCGGATGCTGCGCCGCTTCGGCTGGACGCTCGCCGGGCTGATCACGATCGCCACGATCATCACGCTGCTGCTGAGCCGCGCGGTGGCCCGCTTCGGGCTCGCGCCGCTCGACCGGCTGTCGCAGGACGCCTCGGCGATCAGCCTCGCGAATCGCCGCCAGCGGCTGCAGACCGACGCGCTGCCGCCCGAGCTGCGCGACCTCGCCACGTCATTCAACGGAGCGCTCGACCGCATCCAGCAAACCTACGCGCGGCTCGAGGCGTTCAACGCGGACGTCGCGCACGAGCTGCGCACGCCGGTCAGCATCCTGATCGGCCAGACCCAGGTCGCGCTGACCAGCCGCGACCGCACGGTCGAGCGGATGGAGCGGACGCTGCAGTCGAACCTCGAGGAATTCGAGCGGCTGCGCGTGATCATCAACGACATGCTGTTCCTGTCGCGCAGCGACCGCGGCGAACGCGCGACCGACCTGAAGGACGTGTCGCTCGCCGACGAAGTGCGGCGCATGCTCGACTTCCTCGAAATCCCGCTCGACGAAGCGCAGTTGCGCGCCGAGCTGCACGGCGATGCGCGCGCAGCCGTCGATCCGTCGCTGTTCCGCCGTGCGATGACGAACCTGCTGATCAACGCGATCCAGCATTCGGCGCCCGGCGCGACTGTCAGCGTGACGATCGTGCGTCGCGACACGCTCGTCGAAATGTCCGTCGCGAACCCCGGCGAGCCGATCGACCCGGCGCGGCGTTCGCACGTGTTCGAGCGCTTCTACCGGCTCGAGGAAGCCCGCGCGAACAGCAAGGAGAACCACGGGCTCGGGCTGTCGATCGTCAAGGCCGTCGCCGAGATGCACGGCGGCAGCGTATTCGTCGCGTGCTCGGGCGGCATCAATACGTTCGGCTTCTCGGTCTCGACGAAACCCTGCGCCGGGGGCCCGCTGCCCCCGGCCGACCGGCACGAGACCCGGCCGGCGCACGCGCCGAGCGCGCTGCACTGACGGCGGCCGCGCGGCCGCCCGACGAGGGCAGTTTTCTTCAATACGGGCCCGCGCGGCGCCCGTAGTCTCGATGCGACTTTCGACCTTTCGCATGGAGACACCCAATGAGCATGCTGGTTTCGATGGCCGCGTTCGCGCTCGCCTCGTCGATCACCCCCGGCCCCGTCAACATCGTCGCGCTCAGTGCCGGCGCCCGCCACGGCCTCGGCGCGAGCCTGCGCTATGCGGCCGGCGCGACGCTCGGCTTCGTCGCGCTGTTCCTGCTGATCGGCCTCGGGCTGCACGCGGCGCTCGCGCGCTGGCCGGTGCTGACCACTGTCACGCAATGGTCGGGGATCGCGTTCCTGCTGTATATGGCGCTGCGGCTCGCGCTCGACGACGGCCGGCTGTCGGCCGACCCGGACGTGGCCGGCCCGTCGGCGGCGGCCGGTGCGGCGATGCAATGGCTGAATCCGAAGGCGTGGCTCGCGTGCGTGGCCGCGATGGGCGCTTATGCGGCCGATGGCGACCGCACGCAGGTCTGGCAGTTCGCCGCGCTGTATCTGGTGATCTGTTTCGCGTCGATCGCGTGCTGGTCGTATGCGGGCGCGTCGCTGCGGCACCGGCTCGCGAACACGCGGCACATGCGCGTGTTCAACCGGCTGATGGCGCTGCTGCTCGCGGGCAGCGCACTCTTCCTGCTCGACGTGTAGCGCTTGCCGTTCAGCTCGTCGCGCTGCGGTACTGACCAGGCGTCGCCGCCGCGATCCGCCGGAACGCGCGCTGGAAATGCGCCTGGTCGGCGAAGCCCGCGTCCAGCGCGACGTCGGCGATCGGCCGGCCGCGGCGCAGCTCCGTGCGGCCGTACTGCACGCGGCGATCGATCAGGAACGCATGCGGCGTCATCCCGTAGCGGGCGTTGAACGCGCGGATCAGGTATGACGGCGACAGATCGGCCGCCGCGCAGATCGCATCGAGCGTGACGCCCTCGCGGCAATGCGCGGCGATGTAGTCGGCCGCGCGCGCGAGCCGGGCGTTGTCGTCCCCGGCGCGCGGGCCGGGCAGGTCGCGATCGAGCGCGCCGTGCAGCGCCGTGAAGAACTCGACCGCCGCGCTCTCCTTGCCGAGCGGATCGACGCCGGGTGCGACGAGCGTGCGGTAGAAGCCGCCAAATTGCGCGAACAGGTCGTGCCGCTCCGTCAACTTCTGCGAAAAGCCGTGAAAATCGCTGTTCGGATCGCGGCCCAGTGAATGCTGAAGCCGCGCGAGCCACGGCACGTCGACATAGACCATCCGGTACGCCCATGCGTCGGGGCCGTACGGATTGCACGCATGCACCTGTTCCGGATCGATGATCACGAGCACGCCGCGCCCGACGTGCGCGTTCGTCGGGCCGTTCACGTACGTGCTCGTGCCGCCGACGATCGCGCCCACCGAAAACGTGTCGTGCGTGTGCTTCGCGTAACAGATCGCGCGGCCGTCGTCGACGGTGCGCGCCTCGATGAACGGCAGCGCGGCGTCACGCCAGAACGGCGACGGGACGACGGATCGGTTGGCGGTACGGCTCACGCGGCGGGCTCCCGGTTCGGATGGCGAACGCTCACCGTACAAGACTGTGCGGCGCCGCGCAACCGGATCGGCGGATTGCAGCTTCAATACCGGATCGCGCCGTTTCGCCTAAGCTTTGAATTCCGTCCGCCGCGGCACTCGCAGCGATTCCGTTCATTCCTCTCCCGTCACGCACATGCATATCGATCTGAAAGGCAAGACCGCGGTCGTCACCGCCTCCACCGCCGGCATCGGGCTCGCGATCGCCGAAGGGCTCGCACGCGCCGGCGCGCGCGTCGTCGTCAATGGCCGCAGTGATGCATCGGTGCAGTCCGCGCTCAAACACCTGCGCGCCGCCCTCCCCGATGCAGACTTCGACGGCGTCGCGGCCGACCTGTCCGATGCCGCCGGCGTTGCGCGCGTCACGCAGCACACGAGCGCGGCCGACATCCTCGTCAACAATGCGGGCATCTACGGCCTGAAGGCGTTCTTCGACATCGACGACGCCGAATGGGAACATTACTTCCAGATGAACGTGATGTCCGGCGTGCGCCTCGCGCGGCATTACCTGAAGGGGATGATCGAACGCAATGCCGGGCGCATCGTGTTCATTTCGTCGGAATCCGGCCTGAACATCCCGGTCGACATGATTCACTACGGTTTCACGAAAACCGCGCAGCTGTCGATCGCCCGCGGCCTCGCGAAGCTCGCGGCCGGCACGAACGTGACGGTCAACTCGGTGCTGCCGGGGCCGACGATGTCGGACGGCGTGCGGGCGCTGCTGAAGGAAACGGCCGACGAAACCGGCCGCAGTGTCGAGGACGTGGCCGTGGATTTCGTGCGCAACCACCGCTCGAGCTCGATCATCCAGCGGCCGGCGACGCCGGAGGAAGTCGCGAATCTGGTCGTCTACGTGTGCTCGCCGCTCGCGTCGGCAACGACGGGCGCCGCGTTGCGGGTGGACGGCGGCGTGGTCGACACGATCGCCTGACGGCAGGCGGGCACGGCCGCCGCCGCGCTAGCGCGACGCGGCCTTGCCCGGCTGGAGCGTGCCCTTGCGGTCGGCGTTCATGCAGGAATCGAAGCCGTATTGCGTGACGACGCCGGCCCGGTCGAACACGACGAAATACTCGCGGTGATCGTTGCCGTGCTCGATGAAGTAGTTGTAGCAGACACCGTTGCCGCTGCGGACCATCCAGACACTGCGCGGATTGCCGGCGGCCCGGACGACATCGGCGCGCGTCGCGCCGTGCCGCGACGCGGCCCTCGCGAGCGGCGTGCGCGAATACGAGAATGGCAGCCACGCGTCGAACCACGCGCAACCGTGCAACATCAGGCAGCTGGCGGCCAGCGACAGCGTCGCTGCGGGACGGGACATCGAAATCAATCGCATGCTTGGTGAAATCTGCTGCGCCATGCCGGCGTGATCGAAAGCGCCATGCTACTCGACCTTTGGGTCCGGATCGAAAAGAAATGTAGAGATCTTTATCCGAATCCTTGCATTGCATGCTCCAGCACCCGCCTGATCGGCGCCCGTCGTGGCGGCCGATGCGCGCGTGAACACGCATCGGTACCGCCGCTTCATGCCGCCGCCCCGGCGCGCAGCGTCATGCAATCCACTCGGCCCACAGCATCGTCAGCACCGTCATCAGCGCGGGGCCGACGAACAGCCCGATCAGGCCGAACGTCTCGGCGCCGCCGAGGATGCCGAACAGCACGAGCAGGAACGGCAGCCGCGCGGAACTGCCGATCAGCACCGGCCGCACGAAGTGCTCGGCGACGAACACGACGACGAACCCGAGCACGGCCACGACGATGGCCCACATGGTCGCGCCCTGCACGAACAGCCAGAGCGCGGCGCCGCAGAACACGACGGGCGCGCAGAACGGCAGCATCGCGGCAATGGCCGTGACGAGGCCGAGCAGCGCCGCATGCGGGACGCCGGCCAGCGCATACGCGATACCGAGCAGCGCGCCCTCGCCGAGCCCGACGACGACGAGCCCCGTCACCGTGCCGAACACGGCCGCGACCATCCGCTCGATCAGCTCCGCGCCGCTGCGCCCGAACGCGCGCCGTGCGCCCTGCAGCAGCGCCCCCGACAGCTTGTGGCCGGCGCGCAGGATCACGAACAGCGTGACGAGCATGAAGCCGAATTCGAGCAGCGCGTGCGCGAGCTTGGTGCCGAACTGCCGGCCGAACGCGAGGAATTTCTCGCTGTTGACGCTGTGCATCGCGGTGGCCGCATGCAGCGGATGGGCGAGGTTGGCCTGCCACCATTCGGTGATCTGCGCCGCGCCGTAAGGCACCCGGGCGACCACGTCCGGCACAGGGATGCCGTTGTCCTGGATCGTGCGCAGCCACTCGCGCAGGTCATGCACCTGGCCGATCGCCTGGGTCGCCGCGACGGCCACCGGCAGCACGACCAGCAACGAGATCGCCGCCGTGATGACGAGCGCGATGAGTGTCGGGCGGTTGCGGAACAGCCGGTGCGATTCGAAGCGCTTCAGCATCGGCCACATCGCGATGGCGATCACGCAGGCCCACGCGATGGCGGGAATGAAATCGCGGATCACCCACAGCGCGATCACCAGCAGCGCCGCAACCAGCACGGCGCGGGAAACCTGCTGCGTGCGCGGCCGTGCGGCGGGCTCGGGAGACGACGGGACATGTGCGCCCATGGCACCTCTGTCGAAATGAAAAAAATGGCGGTTCGCGCAGGCAACCGGCCTGCGCGAACCGCCATTCTATCCATCGGCGCCGGATCGGCGGCGCATGGGATGCGCGCGCCGCCCCGGTGCCCCGCCCGCTCAGGCCACCTTGTCGGCGCTCCGGTAACGCTCGAGCCAGTGCGCGTACGGTGCGGGCAGCGTCCACGACGGACGCTCGACGCCGAGTTGCTTGGCCGCGTAGTACGGCCAGTGCGGGTCGGCCAGATGCGCGCGGCCGACCATCACGAGATCGAGCTGCTCCTCAGCCACCACGCGGTTCGCGAGTTGCGGCGTGTCGATCCCCCACGCGGACGACACCGGCAGCCCGGCCTCGCGGCGCACGCGTTCGGCGATCGGCGCGAGGAACGCCGGGCCCCACGGGATCTGCGCGTCGGGCGTCGAGAAACCGATCGACACGCTCAGCATGTCGAGCCCTTCCCGCTTCAGCCGCTGCGTGAGCGCGATCGACTCGGCGAGCGTCTCCTCGTCGCGGCCGTCGTACTCGATCACGCCGAAGCGCGCGGTCAACGGCAGATGCTCCGGCCACACCTTGCGCACGGCCGCCAGCGTCTCGACGAGGAAGCGGCCGCGGTTCTCGGCCGAGCCGCCGTATTCGTCGTCGCGCTGGTTCGCATGCACCGAGAAGAAGCTCTGGCCGAGATAGCCGTGCGCGAAGTGCAGTTCGAGCCATTCGAAGCCCAGGTCGCGCGCGCGCTTCGCCGCCGCAACGAAGTCGGCCTGCACGCGTGCGATGTCGTCGCGCGTCATCGCGCGCGGCGTCTTCGGCAGGTGCGCGCCGAACGGCACGGCCGACGGCGCGATGGTTTGCCAGCCGCGCGGATCGCCGTCGGCGATATGGTCGTCGCCTTCCCACGGACGGTTCGCGCTCGCCTTGCGGCCCGCGTGCGCGATCTGGATGCCGGGCACCGCGCCGGCCGCCTTGATCGCCGCGACCGACGGCGCGAACGCTTCGGCCTGCGCATCGTTCCACAGCCCCGCGCAGCCCGGCGTGATGCGCCCTTCCGGCGACACCGCCGTCGCCTCGGCGATCACGAGGCCCGCACCGCCACGCGCGATGCCGGCCAGATGCACGTGATGCCAGTCGTTGACGACGCCGTCCTCGGCGACGTACTGGCACATCGGCGGCACCGCGATGCGGTTGCGCAGCGTGACATCCTTGAGTTTGAACGGTTCGAACAGGGCAGACATCCACGGCTCCTTTGCTTGGTTCTGCAAAACGACGGGAAACGCGTCGTGCAACCTGCACGACGGATCGATTCAGGCCGTCGACGGGCCGGCCTGCGCCCGGCGACGGATACGGGGATGGCGCCGGCCCGGCCGGCGCCCTGGGCTCAACGGCGGCCGAGCTGCGCGAGCAGCGCCTCGGCGGCAGGCTCCGACGACGCGGGGTTCTGCCCCGTGATCAGCAGCCCGTCGGTGACGACATGCGGCGCCCAGTCGGCGCTGCGCTCGAACTCCGCGCCGTTGGTCTTCAGCATGTCCTCGACGAGGAACGGCACGACTTCCGTCAGTTCGACAGCCGCTTCCTCGCTGTTGGTGAAGCCCGTCACACGCTTGCCGCGCACGACCGATTCGCCGGTCTGCGGATTCTTCACGTGACGCAGCACGCCCGGCGCGTGGCACACCGCCGCGACCGGCTTGCCGGCCGCCAGCGCGCGCTCGATCAGGCCGATCGAATGCAGATCCTCGGCGAGATCCCACAGCGGGCCATGGCCGCCCGGGTAGAACACGGCGTCGTAGTCGTCCACGGACACGTCGGCCAGCTTGCGCGTCGAAGCCAGTTCGGCCTTGGCCTCCGCATCGGCGTCGAAGCGGCGCGTCGCGTCGGTCTGGGCCGTCGGGTCATTGCTCTTCGGGTCGAGCGGCGGCTGGCCGCCCTTCGGCGACGCGAGCGTCAGCTCGACGCCCGCGTCCTTGAACGTGTAGTACGGCGCGGCCAGTTCCTCGAGCCAGAAGCCGGTCTTCTTGCCGGTGTCGCCGAGCGTGTCGTGCGAGGTCAGGACAACCAGAATCTTCATGATCGGACACTCCTTCGAAAAATGGATGACGGGAACGGGGCCGCTCGGCCGGCAAATCCGGCCGGTGGGCGCGGCACGCCTGTGGGTTAGTCAGCTGTGACGCGTCAACGTGCGACCCGTGTATCCGAATGCGGCTTGCGCCTATTAGACCAGTCGTCTAGAACAATTCGAAATGAAACGACGGCGTCTTGCTGCACCACCAGCATCGCAGCGCGAAATGGCATTCAAATGGCATTTTCGCGTCTTCGTTGCCTGCGCCGCGGACGTCGTCGCATTCATGGGAACGGATGATAGCCCTGGATTAGACCGGTCGTCTAGTAACCCCTGCCTTCGTCATGGCCTTTTCGGCGGCGCGCGATCCGCCGGCACCTGCCGTCGCTCGCGCCCCTCACCCGCGCCGCCGCGGCTAGCCGCGCAATGGACCGTCCGTGTCACCCGCCTCGATCGCCGGTGCTTCGAGCCGCTGCTCGCGAACCCCGTCGCCCAGCAGCCGCAGCATCAGTTCCGCCAGTGCGCGCCCCGACGCGTGGCCGGTCGGCTGCACGACCGCCGTCACGCGATACGGATGCGCGAGGTTCGGCGGCACGCCGTCGTAGACGATCAGCGACATGTCCTCGCCCAGGCGCAGCCCGCTGTCCACGAGCGCCCGAAACGCGCCGCCGCCCGCGATATTGTTGTCGACCAGCAGCGCCGTCGGCCGCTCGGTGCGCGCGAGCAGCGCCCGCGCCGCCTGCCACCCGCCGTCGTGCGTAAATGGACACTCGACCATCAGCGCCGGATCCGGCTCGACACCGGCTTCGCGCAGGGCCGACAGATAGCCTGCACGGCGCTGCGCGGCGAAATTCAGCGCCAGCGGCGCGCTGATCATCGCAATGCGCCGGTGCCCGAACGCCGTCAGTCGACGCACCGCGTCCCGCGCGCCGCCCTCGTTGTCGAAATCGAACCACGCATACGGCTCGGCCACCTGCGTCCGGCCGTAGGCCACGTACGGAAACGCGCTCGCCTGCAGGTACGCGATGCGCGGATCGTCGACCCGTGTGCGCGCGACGATCAGCCCGTCGACGAGCTTGCCGTCGACGATGCGCCGATAGGTGTCCAGTTCCGCGTTCGGTCGCGCCGACGCGATGATGAAATCGAGATTGCGTTCCGCGAGCCGCTCGGTGATGCCCGCGACAACCTCGCCGAAACGCGGATCGCCGAGATCGCCCGCGCCGAACGGATAGACGATCCCGATCACGTCCGCCCGCCCGGTCGCGAGCCGGCGCGCGGTCGGATCCGCCACATAGCCCATTTCCCGCGCGGCCCGCGCCACGCGCTCGCGCGTCGCCTCGCTGACGTCGTCGTAACCGTTCAGCGCGCGGCTGACCGTCGTCCGCGACAGCCCGAGCGCGTCCGAGAGCGCCTTCAGATTCACCTTCACCGTCGTTCCTCGCATTCGCCGATCCGCCCGGCCGCCCGACGTGCGGGACGCGCCGACCGGGTAATTATTTCCAATTGGTAACGATTACCGTCAAATAAATATCTTTTGCGTTCCAAACCGGTTTGAAATAGTATCCAAACCGGTTTGGACATCGATGCCCACTCAGCCGTTCACTTTCACCTAGCCAGGAAACAACGACGAGATGACATACTTTCCCCTTTTCCGCCCGATCGCGACCAAACGTTTGCTGCTCGCTGGCGGCGCACTCGCCGCCTTCGCGTCCGTCGCGCATGCGCAGTCCAGCGGCACGGGCGCGCCCCTGCCCACGCCCCATACGCAGCAGGCCTACGATCCCGAGGGCAACTTCACGATGCGCTGGACGCGAGCGGACATCCGCCAGATCGTCGCGCAGTCGCATACCGCCGGTGCCGACAAGAACTCGCTGCCGCAAGCGCTGACGATGCCGGACATCCCGCAGGATTTCCCGCTGATCAACTCGAACGTATGGGTGTGGGACACATGGCCGCTGGCCGACCTGCGCGCGAACCAGCTCAGCTACAAGGGCTGGGAGGTGATCTTCTCGCTCACCGCCGATCCGCATGCGGGCTACACGTTCGACGACCGTCACGTCCATGCGCGCATCGGCTTCTTCTACCGTCGCGCGGGCATCCCCGCGTCGCAGCGCCCCGCGAACGGCGGCTGGACCTGGGGCGGCCACCTGTTCCCCGACGGCGCAAGCGCCAAGGTGTTCGGCACCGCGCCGATGACCAACAACGCCGAATGGTCGGGATCCGCCCGGCTCACGCACGGCGACAACGTCAGCCTCTACTACACCGCGACGTCGTTCAACCGCTCGGCGCCCGGCGGCGCCGACATCACGCCGCCGCAGGCGATCATCACGCGCGCCGACGGCCACATCCACGCCGACGCCACGCACGTCTGGTTCTCCGGCTTCGACGATCACAAGGCGCTGCTGCAACCGGACGGCAACTACTACCAGTCCGGCCAGCAGAACACCTACTTCTCGTTCCGTGACCCGTTCGTGTTCACCGATCCCGCGCACCCGGGCAAGACCTACATGGTCTTCGAGGGCAACACGGGCGGCCCGCGCGGCGCACGCACCTGCACCAACGCGGATCTCGGCTACGCGCCGAACGATCCGTACAAGGAAGATCTCAACGCGGTGATGAATTCGGGCGCAGTGTATCAAAAGGCCAATGTCGGCCTGGCGATCGCGACGAACCCGCAATTGACCGAGTGGAAGTTCCTGCCGCCGATCCTGTCGGCGAACTGCGTCGACGACCAGACCGAGCGCCCGCAGATCTACCTGAAGGACGGCAAGTACTACCTGTTCACGATCAGCCACCGCACGACGATGGCGGCCGGCGTCGACGGGCCGGACGGCGTGTACGGCTTCGTCGGCAACGGCATCCGCAGCGACTTCCTGCCGCTGAACGGCGGCAGCGGCCTCGTGCTCGGCAACCCGACGGACTTCTCCGCGCCGGCCGGCGCGCCGTATTCGCAGGATCCGAACCAGAATCCGCGTGAATTCCAGTCGTATTCGCACTACGTGATGCCGGGCGGGCTCGTCGAGTCGTTCATCGATGCGATCGGCCCACGCCGCGGCGGCACGCTCGCGCCGACAGTGAAGGTCAACATCAACGGCACGTCGACGGCGGTCGATCGCGCCTATGGACGCGGCGGGCTCGGCGGCTACGGCGACATTCCCGCGAACCTGCCCGCGACCGGTGGCAGCAACAGCCAGGGCAATCAGGATAACCAACAATAACGCACGCTGGTAGAGGCACGGGGTTAAGGAGGCGCGTATCGCGCGTGTCGCGTGTGCGCCTCCTCTTTTTTCTTCCATCCATCGCGCACACCGCCGTTGAAAGCGGTTGTGCCCTCCTTTCCCGCTTTGCACGGCGGAGCACGGGACCCCGCATGATATCGACGTCTTTCCGCTTTTCCGTCCGGGTCGCCCGGTTGCTGCTCGCCTGCGTGGCCTGCGCCCAGGTCGCTGCCGCGCCTTGCCACGCACCGGCCGAACATGACACGCCGCAATGGCGGCCCGCGCTCCACTACACGCCGCAGCGCAACTGGATGAACGACCCGAACGGGCTCGTCTACGACAACGGCCGCTATCACCTGTTCTATCAATACAATCCGCTCGGCCGCGACTGGGGCAACATGTCGTGGGGCCACGCGACGAGCACCGACCTCGTCCACTGGCGCGAGCAGCCGGTCGCGATGCGCGCGAACGCGACGGAGGAAATCTTCTCCGGCTCGATCGTCGCCGACACGCTCAACACGTCCGGCCTCGGCAAGCCGGGCCACACGCCGCTCGTCGCGCTTTATACGAGCGTGTACAAGGCAGGCTCCGGTCACGCGCCGGGCGTCCAGGCGCAGTCGCTGGCGTACAGCCTCGATCAAGGCGCGACCTGGCAGCCGTACGCACGCAATCCGGTGCTGACGCTCGATCCGGAATCGAAGCAATTTCGCGATCCGAAAGTGTCGTGGTATGCGCCGGGCGGCTACTGGCTGATGACGACGGTCGTCGCCGATGCGCACGTCGTGAAGCTCTATCGCTCGGACGATCTGATCCACTGGAATTTCCTGAGCGACTTCACGCGGCCGGGCGTGCCGCACGACGGCGCGCTGTGGGAAATGCCCGACCTCGTGCCGCTGCCGCTCGATGGCGACCCCGCCCGCATCCGGTGGGTCATGATCGTCAACGTCAATCCGTGGTCGATCGCCGGCGGCTCCGGCGCGATGTACTTCGTCGGCGACTTCGACGGCCGCACGTTTACACCGGACCGCATTGCGCCCGCCGGCTCCGATCCCGCGCAATTCCGCTGGGTCGACCATGGCGCGGACTTCTACGCAGCCGGCACCTTCTCGGGCGCGCCCGGCTCACGGCCGGTCGCGATCGCGTGGATGAGCAACTGGGATTACGCGGCGAAAGCGCCGACCGCGCCGTGGCGCGGCGCGACGACCCTGCCGCGCGAACTGTCGCTGAAAACGATCGACGGCGAACCGACGCTCGTGGTCGCGCCGGCCGCCGCATTCGACGCCTGGGCGGACGGCAGGCCCGCCGTGCATGAAGGCGATCTCGCGGTCGATTCCACGACACGTGCGCTGTCGGCCGCGACGCGCGGCGTCATCCAGCGCATCACGGTCACGCTCGCGCCGCAGCACGCGGCGCGTGCCGGCCTGATCGTCCGGCGCTCGGCGGATGGCTCGGTCGGCACCCGGATCGTGTACGACACGGCAAAGCGCACGCTGACGCTCGACCGCTCGCAGTCCGGCGAAACCAATTTCGCCGACACGTTCAGCAAAGAGCACATCGTGGACCTGCCGCTCGAGCACGGGCAGTTGCGGCTCGAGATCGTCGTCGATCACGGTTCGGTGGAAGTGTTCGCGAACGGCGGCCGTGTCGCGCTCACCGACCTGATCTTCCCGCCGCTCGATGCGGACCGCGTCGCCGTATTTGCCGAACACGGCCGCGCGACGTTCTCCGGGCTCACGGTGACGCAGCTCGAAGCTGGTGGTGACAGCCACAACGCCTGTGCGGCGCGATAGATGCGATGGGCGGGCGGCCATCGGTCCTGCATGTGACGGGGGCTGTCCGCCCGGCATCACGCCGGCCGGTTGCAGCCCCCGCCTGAGCCCCACCGATCAGAGCAAGCCCATCCCGCCCGACGCGATGATCTCGGCGCCGACGATGAACGCGGATTCCGGCGCGCTGAGGTGCAGCACCGTCGACGCGATCTCGTCCGGCGTGCCGAACCGGCCGACCGGGACGAGGCCCTTGATCTTCTCTGCCGTTTCGTCGAGCGTGGCCGCGTCAAATCCGAGCTTGCCGTAGAGCGGCGTCTGCACGGGCCCGGGGCTCACGACGTTCACGCGCACGCCGTGCGGCAGCAACTCCGCCGACAGCGTCTTCGCGAACGAATTGACGGCCGCCTTGCTCGCCGCATACACCGACGAGCCGGGCATCCCGATGTGCGCGTTGATCGAGCCGTTGATCACGATCGACGCGCCGCGGTTCAGCAGCGGCACCAGCGACTGGATCTGGAAATACGCGCCCTTCACGTTGGTGTTGAACACGAGATCCCACATGGCCTCGTCGCTGTCGGCGAACGGCGCGAGCTTCGCGACGCCCGCGTTGATGAACACGGCGTCGAGCCGCGCCCCCGCCGACGCGATCGCATCGGCCAGCGCGCGGGCCGACGCGACGCTGCCGGCCTCGTTGCGGATCGCGAGCGCGCCTTCACCGAGCGTTTGCCGCGCGGCCTCGAGCGTCTGCGCATCGCGCCCGGTGATGATGACGCGCGCGCCTTCTGCCGCGAATGCCTTGGCGGCTGCCAGGCCGATACCGCTGTTGCCACCCGTGACGAGGACCGTCTTTCCTTCGAAGCGTTGCATGATGTTCTCCTGTGAACCGGTGAGTTGACCGTGAACACAGGATGCGCGCCGCGCCCGGTCATGCCGTACGACGGGCGTGACGAACATGTTCGAAAATATCGAACATGTTTGGGCGGATGGGATACGAACGCTCTGTTCCGTGCCGTGCTGTTCCGCGCCGCGTCAGCCGGCCACGTCGATGCCGTCGAGCAGGCGCTGCGCGAGCCGCGGTTCGCGCAATTGCTCGAGCCACCATTGCAGCGCGCGGCCGTCCCGGTCGCCGTGCCATGCGACATACAGCAGGTTCGGTTCGCGCGGATCGGCCGTCTGTTTTTCCACGAGTTCGCCGCGCGCGAGCAGCGACGCCACGCGCCGGCGCGGCACCCAGCCGACGCCGAGCCCGTCGCGCTGCGCGAGGATCTTCGCGCGCATCGACGGCACCGCCAGCACGGCCTGCCCGCCGAGCAGGCCATACGCGCGGCCGGCCGCGCGCCGCGACGAATCGGCGACGACGACGGCCCGGTGCGCGCCGATCGCGTCCCGCGTCAGCGCGCCGCTCACGGTGGCCAGCGGATGGCGCGGCGATACCGCGAACACCCACTCCATCGCGCCCAGCTCGAACCACTTGAAACCGGGAATCGCCGGCGGCTCGTTGGTCGCGCCGATCACCAGGTCCGCGCGCCCGTCGCGCAGCGCTTCCCACGTCCCGCCGAGCACTTCGTGCGTGAAACGCAGCGACACGCCCGAGTCGAGCGCATCGAACGCGCGGACGACCGGCAGCAGCGTGTCGAACTCCAGCACTTCGTCGCTGACGATCCACAGCCGGTCTTCCCAGCCGCTCGCGACCTGCCGCACGCGCTGCGTCAGCCGCGCGACGTCCAGCGCCAGCCGCGCCGCTTCGTCGGTCAGCAACTGGCCGGCCGGCGTGAGCTGCAGCCGGTAGCCGCGGCGGTCGAACAGCAGCGCGTCGAAGCGCGTTTCGAGCTGGCGCGCCGCGTGCGACACCGTCGACGGCGCCTTGCCGAGCCGCGCGGCCGCGCGCGACAGGCTGCCGGTGGCGCGGATCGCGTCGAGCAGCGCAAGTTCGTCTTCGGACAGCATGGGCACGCTCCGGTGTGGGGTTGTCGTGGATCTGTCGTGGATCGTAAGGCAGCGGCGGGCCGAGGTCCAATCGCGCGACCGGGCTGCGTCGTCTGACGATGCCCGCCCCCTGACGAATGCCGCCGGGCCAGCGTTGCACGATGCACGGGTTCGTCGGCCGCCCGCGTCGCCCTGCCGGGATGCCTTGCACCGTGCGGCCGGTTCGAGCATCGAGCGAAACCCGCGAAGCCGTCACGCCGCGCAGAACCGCCCATTCTTTCGTCGCCTCCGGTATGCTGATCGGCACAAAATTCCAGAAATCGAGGTAACCACTGCGATGGACATCGCGATCCGCATCGAAGGCCGTCACGACCTGACGGGGCAGATCTTCCGGCAACTGCGCACCGCGATCGTCGACGGGCGGCTCGCCGGCGGCGCGCGGCTGCCGTCGACGCGCGACCTCGCGAAACAGCTCGGCGTATCGCGCAAGACGACGCTCGACGCGTTCGAGCGTCTCGTCGCCGAGGGCTACCTGAATACGCGCGCGGGTGACGGCACGTTCGTCGCCGACGGCCTCGCGCGCGTGCCGCACGCCGCGGCCATGTCGGCACCCTCCCTCGTCGAATACACGCCGCGCATCGACGCGGTCGACGCGCGTGCGCTGTGGGACGACCTGCCCGACGCGCTCGCGATGCCCACGCCGCAGGACACACCGGGCTTCGACTTCCGCGGCGGCGTGACCGACAAGGCGCTGTTCCCGTTCGACGCGTGGCGGCGCTGCCTGCATCACGCGCTGCGCCAGCAGATGCGCGGCTCCGCCGGGTACCACGACCCGGCCGGCGATCCGCAGTTGCGCGGCGCGATCGCGCGCTACGTCGCGTTCAGCCGCGCGGTCGCGTGCGGCTGGGACGACGTGCTCGTCACGCAAGGCGCGCAACAGGCGCTCGACCTGATCGCCCGCGTCGTCGTGCGGCCGGGCGATGTGGTGGCGGTCGAGGATCCCGGCTATCCGCCCGCCCGCGCCGCGTTCGCGTCGCTCGGCGCGACGGTGATCGGCGTGCCGGTCGACGCGCAGGGGCTGGTGACGGAACGGCTGCCCGACGACGCGCGCCTCGTCTACGTGACGCCGTCGCATCAGTTCCCGCTCGGGATGCCGATGACGCTGGACCGGCGCGTCGCGCTGCTCGAGTGGGCGCAGCGCCGCCGCGCGGTGATCATCGAGGACGACTACGACGGCGAGTTCCGCTTCGAGGGCCGGCCGGTGGAATCGCTGAAGAGCCTCGACCGCACGGGCCTCGTCGCGTATGTCGGCACGTTTTCGAAGACGATCTTTCCGGAGCTGCGGATCGGCTACGCGATTCCGCCGCGTGCGCTGCGCGGCGCGCTGACCAAGGCGAAGCAGATCGTCGACTGGCACACCTGCACGCTGACGCAGGCGGCGCTCGCGCGCTTCATGCTCGAAGGCGATTTCGCGCGGCACCTGAAGCGCGTGCAGAAGCACTACGACGCGCGCCGCAAGATGCTGATCGCGCATCTGCGCGGCGAACTCGCGCCGTGGTTCGACGCGATCGTGCCGACCGCCGGCATCCACCTGGCGGCCTACCTGAAGCCGGGGCTCGACGAAGCGGCGCTGGTCCGCGCGGCCCGCGCGCAGGACATCGGCCTGTACGGCATCTCGGCGTTCCACGTCGGCGTGCCGGTCCGCGCGGGGCTGCTGTTCGGCTATGGCGGGATCGACACGCCGCGCATCGACACGGCGCTCGCGACGCTGGCCGGCCTGCTGGGTTCGGACGCCATTGGCGGCTCGGCACTGGTTACCTGAATTTACCGGAAATTGGCCATTCAAGCAGGCCAGCATACGTCCTAAAGTAGGTCCTGTCGCGCCACCGTGCGCTCCCACCGAAAAGGACCTGCCATGCAACCGCGCCTGAACTTCTACGCCGCCAGCCCGAATGCGATCAAGGTGATGCGCAACGCCGAGGAATTCCTCGCGAAGAGCTCGATCGAAAAGCCGCTCGCCGAACTCGTCCGCCTGCGTGCCTCGCAGATCAACGGCTGCGCGTTCTGCGTCGACATGCACACGACCGACGCGCGCAACGGCGGCGAAACCGACCGCCGCCTGGCCACCGTCGTCACGTGGCGCGAGACGCCGTTCTTCACCGAGCGCGAACGCGCGGCGCTGGAATGGACCGAGGCGCTGACGCTGGTCGCCAGCAACCACGTGCCCGACGCCGTCTGGGAAGCCGTGAAGCCGCACTTCACCGACGAGGAGCTGTTCGACCTGTCGATGCTGATCGCGACGATCAACTCGTGGAACCGCTTCGCGATCGCGTTCCGCAAGATGCCCGAGTAAGGAGACGACGATGAGGGATGCCACGCTCCGTCGCGCCGCCCTGTGCGCCTCGCTCGCGGCCGGCGTCGCGCTGCTGCCGGCCGCTGCCCGGGCGCACGACACCGGCGACAACGTGCACACGATCCTGCAGCAGGCCGTGCCCGAAGCGCCCGGCAAGCTCGCGGTCGTCGCGACCGTCGACTACGCGCCCGGCCAGGCGTCCGAAGCCCATCGGCACCTCGGCTCGGTGTTCGCGGTCGTGTCGAAAGGCGAAGTGCTGTCGCAGGTGAACGGCGGCCCGCTGCACCGCTACCGCGCCGGCGAAGGCTGGTACGAGGCGCCCGGCTCGCGCCACCCGGTGTCGCGCAACGCGAGCGCGACCGAGCCCGCTCAGCTCGTCGTATTCGGGTTGACCGGCGAACACGTGCCGCTGACGTCGCCGATCGATCAGTAACCGCTCACCGGGGGCGTGCGATCGTCCAGGCGCGCGCCCCGCTTCGCGACCGGTTTTCCATACCGTGGGGCCGCCACGCCTCCCGTTTCTCCATTAGCTGCTCCCTACACTCCGCCACCGGCTTGCCGTACCGCGCCGCGTCACGTCGCCTCCTCGCTCGCCCGCGTCCCCCTTCGACGCTCGCCTGATCGCGATCATCTCGGGCGGAAACCCTTCCTTGAAATTAACTAACTCATCAATTAGCGTCGATTTCATGAACGCGAAATCCACCGTCGCCAGGCCGCGCGGGCGCCGCCCGTCGGTCGACGATTTCGACCTGCGCGACCACATGCTCGACGTCGCGATGCAGCTGTTCGCCGAACGCGGGATCGCCGCGACGACCGTCGCGCAGATCGCCGCCGCCGCCGGCGTCACGTCGGCGATGGTTCACTACTACTTCACGAATCGCGAGCAGTTGCTCGACGCGATCGTCGAGGAACGGCTCGCGCAGGTCATCGCGTTCGTGTGGCGACCGACCGAGCCGCAGATCGAAAACGATCCGTTCGCGCTCGTCGCCGAACTCGTCGACCGCTTCTTCGACGTCACGCACCGCATGCCATGGCTGCCGTCGATCTGGCTGCGCGAGATCGTCCATGAGGGCGGGCTACTGCGCGAACGGATGGTCCGGCGCATTCCGCTCGAACATGTCGGGCGCTTCGCCGAACGCATCCACGGCGCGCAGCAGGCCGGCACGCTGAACCCGGCGCTCGAACCGGCGTTCCTGTTCCATTCGATCATCGCACTGGTGATGCTGCCGCTCGCGACCGCAAAGCTGTGGCAAAGCGCGCGCGGCGGCCTGCCGCCGATCGACCGCGACGTGCTGCACCGGCACGTCCGCGCGCTGCTCGGGTCGGGCATGCAGCCGCCGGCCGCCGCGCCGCGCGCACGGGCCCGCTCGCCCTCGCCGCGGAGGCCGTCATGAACGCGCCCCGCGCGCGGTCGCTCGCGCTGGCCGCCGCCGTCGCCGCCGTCGCGCTGCTCGCCGGTTGCGAACGCCGGGAGAACAACGGCACGACCTACCAGGGCTACGTCGAAGGCGAATTCGTGTACCTGTCGTCGTCGCAATCGGGCACGCTGACGCAGTTGTCGGTCGCGCGCGGCCAGACCCTCGCCGCCGGCACGCCGGCCTTCTCGCTCGAAGCCGTCAGCGAAACGGCCGCGCTGCTGCAGGCGCAGCACCAGCTCGCGGCCGCCCGCGCGCAGCTCGCCGACCTGCAGACGGGCAAGCGCCCGCCGGAAATCGCGGTCACGCAGGCGCAGCTCGCGCAGTCCACCGCGCAGGCCGCGCGGGCCGCCGCGCAACTCGCGCGCGACGAAAGCCAGTACGCCGCCGGCGGCCTGTCGAAACAGCAGCTCGACGATTCGCGCACGTCCGCGCAAACGACCGCCGCGCAAATGCGCGAACTGCGGAAACAGGTCGACGTCGCGCGCCTGCCGGGCCGCGCGCAGCAGGTCGCCGCGCAGGCCGCGCAGGTCGACGCCGCGCAGGCGGCGGTCGCCGAGGCGCAATGGAAGCTCGACCAGAAGCGCGTCGCCGCGCCCGCCGCCGGACGCGTGTACGACACGCTGTACCGCGTCGGCGAATGGGTGCAGGCCGGCAATCCGGTCGTGCAGATGCTGCCGCCGCAAAACCTGAAGGTGCGCTTCTTCGTGCCGGAGGCCGCGATCGCCTCGCTCGCGCCGGGGCGCACGGTCGCGATTCACTGCGACGGCTGTGCGGCGGACGTGCCCGCACGCATCACCTACGTGTCGAACGAGGCCGAATACACGCCGCCCGTGATCTACAGCAACGAAAGCCGGACCAAGCTCGTGTTCATGATCGAGGCGCGCCCGGCCGTCGGCGACGCGCCGAAGCTCCATCCGGGCCAGCCCGTCGCCGTGAGGGTGCCATGAGCGCGCCGCCCGCACCGTACGCGATCGACGTCGATCGCCTGAACAAGCATTTCGGCGACAAGCACGTCGTGAAGGACGTGTCGCTGCGCGTCGCGCGCGGCGAGATCTTCGGCTTTCTCGGGCCGAACGGCAGCGGCAAGACCACGTCGATCCGGATGATGTGCGGGCTGCTCACGCCCGACTCGGGCAGCGGCACCTGCCTCGGCTACGACATCGTGCGCGACAGCGCGCAGATCAAGCGGCGCGTCGGCTACATGACGCAGCGCTTCTCGTACTGGGAGGACCTGTCGATTCGCGAGAACCTCGACTTCGTCGCGCGCGTGTACGGGATGCCCGACCGCAAGGCGGCCGTCGCGCGCGCCCTCGACGGGCTCGGCCTCGCGAGCCGCGCGGACCAGCTCACGGGCGCGCTGTCGGGCGGCTGGAAGCAGCGCCTCGCGCTGGCCGCCTGCATGCTGCACGAGCCGGCGCTATTGCTGCTCGATGAACCGACGGCCGGCGTCGATCCGGCCGCACGCCGCGACTTCTGGGAAGAACTGCACCGGCTGGCCGCGCAAGGGATCTCGGTGCTCGTCAGCACGCACTACATGGACGAGGCCGAGCGCTGCCACAAGCTGGCGTACATCGCATACGGCGAGCTGCTCGCGCAGGGGACGTCGGCGGAGATCGTCGCGTCGCAGGGGCTCGTGACCCGCGCGATCACCGGTGCGCATCTGAGCGAACTGTCCGCGCGGCTGCGCACGATGCCGGGCGTCGACCAGACGGTCGTGTTCGGCTCGGCGCTGCACGTGAGCGGCCGCGATCAGGCGCGGCTCGACGCGACGCTCGCGCAGGTCGCGGCGCAAGCCGACGGGTCTGCCGCGCTGCAGGTCGCACCGATCGACACCGCGCTCGAGGACGTCTTCATCTACATGATGGGCCGCGCATCCGGGCCGCCCGGCGGAGCGTCGTCATGAACGCGTGGGCGCGCCTGCGCGACGCGTTTTCGGTCGCCCGCTGGTGGAGCATCGTGCTGAAGGAATTCCTGCAGCTGCGGCGCGACCGCGTGACGTTCGCGATGATCGTCGGCGTGCCGATCATCCAGCTCACGCTGTTCGGCTTCGCGATCAACACCGATCCGAAGCACCTGCCCACCGCGGTGATCGTCGCGGATGCGAGCCCGTTCGCGCGCAGCTTCATCGCCGCGATGCGCAATTCTGCGTACTTCGACATCGTCGAGACGCTGCCCGACGAGGCGGCCGGCCGGCATGCGCTCGCCCGCGGCGACGTGCAGTTCGTGCTGAGCGTGCCGGCCGATTTCTCGCGGCGGCTGCTGCGCGGCGAGCGTCCGTCGCTGCTCGTCGAGGCGGACGCGACCGATCCCGTCGCGACCGCGTCGGCGATCGGCGCGCTGCCGGGCCTCGTGCAGCCCGTCGCCGACAAGGACCTGACGGGCCCGCTCGCACACCTGAACGGCCGCCCGGCCGCGTTCGACGTCGTGCTGCACCGGCTGTACAACCCCGAGGGCATCACGCAGTACAACGTCGTGCCGGGGCTGATGGGCGTGATCCTGACGATGACGATGGTAATGATGACGGGCCTCGCGATCACGCGCGAACGCGAGCGCGGCACGATGGAGAACCTGCTCGCGACGCCCGTGCGGCCGCTCGAGGTGATGACGGGCAAGATCATCCCGTACGTGCTGATCGGGCTGATCCAGGTGTCGATCATCGTCGCCGCAGCGCGCTTCGTGTTCGACGTGCCGTTCGTCGGCGGCGTGTTCGCGATCTACCTGTCCGCGCTGCTGTTCATCGCGGCGAACCTGACGGTCGGCATCACGCTGTCGTCGCTCGCGCAGAACCAGTTGCAGGCGATGCAGCTCGCGGTGTTCTACTTCCTGCCGAACATCCTGCTGTCGGGCTTCATGTTCCCGTTCGCCGGGATGCCGAAGTGGGCGCAGTTCATCGGCAACCTGCTGCCGCTCACCTACTTCAACCGCCTCGTGCGCGGCATCCTGCTGAAAGGCAACGGCTGGAGCGACCTGTGGCCGTCGGTGTGGCCGGTCGCGCTGTTCACCGTCGTCGTGATGGGCGTCGCGCTGCGCTTCTACCGACGTACGCTCGACTAGGCGCCGCACGATGAAACCGGCTTCGCGTCGCTCCTTCCACGTCGACCCTGCTGCTCGCGGCTGTGCGCTGGCTGCCGCGCTGCTCGTCGCGGGATGCGCGGTCGGGCCGGATTTCCACGCGCCGGATGCGCCGGCCACGCAACACTACACGCGCGGCGAGCCGCCCGCGACGACGGTCGCCACCGCCGGCCCGACTGGCGACGCGCAGATGTTCGCATCGGCCGCGCATACGCCGCGGCACTGGTGGACGCAGTTCGGCTCCGAACCGCTGAACCGGCTCGTCGATACCGCGTGGCACAATAGCCCGACGCTTGCCGAGGCCCGCGCACGACTCGACGAAGCGCGGCAGAACCATGCGGCCGAAGCCGGCGCGACGATGTTGCCGAAAGTCGATGCGAGCCTGTCGGCCACGCGCGAGCAGGTCAATACAACCGCGTTCGGCCTGCCCGCCAACGTGCCCAGCCCGGGGCCGTTCACGCTGTATGACGCGTCGGTGAGCGTGTCGTATGTACTCGACGTGTTCGGCGGCAACCGGCGCGCGCTCGAAGCGTTGCGCGCACAGGTCGACTACCAGTCGTACACGCTCGACGCGGCGCGCCTGACGCTCGCGGGAAATATCGTCGCGACCACGATCCTGCGCGCGTCGCTCGCGCAACAGGTCGCGCTCACGCGGCAACTGATCGATGCGCAGGCGCGGCAGTTGCGCATCGTCGAAATGCGTTTCGCGGCGGGCGGCGTTTCGCAGGCCGACGTGCATGCGCAACGCGCACTGCTCGCGCAGACGCGGGCGTCGCTGCCAGCGCTCGAGGCCCGCCTCGCGCAGGCCGGCCACCGGCTCGCGATCCTGCTCGGCGTGCCGCCGTCTGATGCCGTGTTGCCCGACCTCTCCCTCGATGCGCTCGCGCTGCCGCGCACGCTGCCCATCGCGCTGCCATCGACGCTCGCGCGCGAACGCCCCGACATCCGCGCGGCCGAAGCCATGCTGCACCAGGCGAGCGCGAACGTCGGCGTGGCCACCGCGAACCTGTATCCGCGCTTGTCGATTTCGGCGGGAATCGGCTCGGAGCGCACGCGCATCGCGGATCTCTTGAGCGGGCTCAACGTGTGGAATGTCGGCCTCGGGCTGACGCAACCGCTCTTTCATGGCGGTGAACTGCGCGCGAAGAAACGTGCGGCCGAAGCGGCGTATGAAGCGGCCTTCGCAAGTTATCGGGAAACCGTGCTCGAGGCGCTGCAGCAGGTGGCCGACGCAATGCGCGCGGTCGAGCACGACGCGGTGACATTGCAGGCGAGAGACATCGCCGCGCAGGAAGCGGCGGCCAGCAACCGGATTGCCGGCGACCGTTACGCGGCGGGCGGGATCAGCACGTTCGACCTGCTCGACGCGCAGCGGCAGGCGCTGCAGACGGCGCTCGACCGTACCCGCGCGCAGGCCGACCGGCTCGCCGATACGGCGGCGCTGTTTCAGGCGCTGGCGGGAAGCTGGACGGATGACGCGGCGGAGTGATCGGATGGACGACATTGGCACGGGCAGGACGCCGCCGTGTGCACGCCGGGCACCGCATGAGCGGTGCGCTTGTCTGGCGCGGCTTTCGTCGCCGTCCTCATCCCGTCGATGCCGGCCGGCGACGGCACCGGAATACACTTAATACGTACCGCAAACAAAAAACCGGCCCGAAGGCCGGTTCTTCAACCGCATACCGTAAGCGGCGCTCACGCGCCGCGCGGCATTTAGAAGCGGTGGATCAGGCCGACGCCGAGGCCGATCTGGTTCTGCTTCGAACCTGCGCCCACGCCGTCGCCGATGGACGTCGTTGCAGCGATGATGCCGCTCTTGCCGAGCGTGTTGCCGCTGGCGTGCTGGTAAGCCTCAACTGCGTACAGGCCCGTGCGCTTCGACAGGCTGTAGTACTGCGACAGCGTGACCTGGTGGTACTTGGCCGAGCTGGTGATGCCGTTCGACTGCGTTGCCGCCGTGTACGAGTAGCCCGCTGCGAAGTCCCACTGAGCGGCTGCCTTCCAGTGCAGCACGGCGCCAGCCGTGTTGAAGATGGCGGTGTTGCGGAACGCCGAACCCGTGCCCGGCGTGTACTGGACGTTCGAGTACGATGCCGAAATGTCCCATGCCGGCGTGAACTGGTAGCCCGCCGTCACGGCGATACGCTGTTGCGATTGCGCCGTGGCATAGCCGTTGTTGATCGACGAGACAGCCGGCTGGTTGCCGTCGCCCGTTGCCGTCAGGCCGTTCTGGACCGTCGAGTTCGCGCCCCACACGCCGCCGCCGAGCGTCGCGTTGTTGACCTTTTGGTAGCCGACCGCGATGCCTGCCGGGCCGTTCAGGTACTGGATCGCCGCGCTCCACGTCGAGCCGCGGTTCGTCGCGCCTGCGACGCCGCCGAACGAGTACGAACCGCCGACCGTGAAGCCGTAGAACTTCGGCGACATGTAGACGAGCGAGTTGTTCGCACGGTAGCTCGTATCCAGCGAGTCGATATCGCCCGGGTGCGCGCCGTAGTAGCCGGTCAGCCAGGTCGTCGGGCTGTACGGCGACAGCAGCGTGTAGTACGCGGTGTACTGGCGGCCGGCCGTCAGCGTACCGTACGTGCTGTTGGTCAGGCCAACCCACGCCTGACGCGTGAAGATGCCGTTGGTCCACTGCGACGAGCCGTTAGCCGTGTTGACGCCGGCTTCCAACTGGAAAATCGCCTTCGTGCCGCCGCCGAGATCTTCGCTGCCCTTCAGGCCGAAGCGGCTGCCTGCCCACACGCCGGTGGACATTTGCACCTTCGAGTGACCACCCGTGGTCGCGCCGACGGCCGACGAGTTGTTCTGCCAAGCCAGACCGTTGTCGACGATACCGTACAGGGTCACGCTGCTCTGGGCGTGGGCGGCGGTAGCGGCTGCGAGACCGACTGCCGTCATGGCGAAAGCGACGCGCTTTTTCATTGATTCTCCGTCCTCAAAGAATGATTTCTTTTCTGGTGTGGTTTTATGACTGACACATGTGCGAGTACATGCCGACGGGATTCTGACGGATTACCGATTATTTCCCAACACGCGCAGTCGGTCATCGTATGATCGACGCAACGCAGGGGTTCACCAAGCGGTTACATAACACCTGAAAACGCTTACGCGGCGGGCTTTTCCGGCATTTCCCGGTGAAAACCCTAGCTTTACATTTTTACGGGTGCAACACGACCGTCGGATGTCGTCAGATGCCTTCGGCAACATACGTCTTACCAATGCGCGACCGTGGCTGACACCACGATTCACGCCGCCGCGAAGGATCGCTGACGTTCATGACACCCACGTTTCGCGACACGAAATAATGAAAACGTTTTTAGCCGAGGCGTGAAGCGGCGGACGGTGATGGCCCGGCGAACGCGGGCCGAGGGGCGATGCCGGCACCTGTCGCGCCGGCATCGTTCACTGCGAATCAGCGCGTGGCCGGCTGCGCGAGATGCGCGCTCACGGCATCGGCGAGCGCGGTCAGGCGCGCGCGAATCGCGGCGTTCGAGCCGACCAGCGCGAGCGACGACGCCATGATCCGGTAGACGCGCTTTCTCGGCACCTTGGCCGGCTTTGCCGGATCGAGCCACGCATCGTTGCCGGCCAGCAACTCGAGTGTTTCGAGGCCGATCATGATCGGCCACAGGCACGCGAGCCGCAGCCGCACGAAGCGGCGCGGGATCGCGAGCGTATACAGGCACGCGTCGCGATACTGGTCGAGCGTCACGCGCAGCAGGTCGACGAGCACGCCGCGCGCGCGCGCCGACGCGTCGGGCGCCATCAGGTCGGCAACGCCGAGCCCGTGCGCACCCAGCACGTCGTCGGGCAGGTAACACCGGCCGATGCGCAGGTCCTTCCCGCAGTCGCGCAGGATGTTGGTCATCTGCAGCGCCTTGCCGAAACGGATGCCCTTCTCGCACATGTCCGGCAGGTTCCAGCGGCGCGCGGCCGGCGTGTGCATGCCCGTCATGTCGGTCCAGAACTCGCCCACGCAGCCGGCCACGAGATACGTGTAGCGGTCGAGTTCGCCGCGCGTCGGCAGCGACACGACGCGCCCCGACTGCTCGTCGGGGAACGTGCGCAGGTCGAATACCATCCCCGCCGTCAGCGTCGCGACGACCTTGCGGATCGAGGCGCGGTCGGCGTCCGGCTGCGTGCGCAGCAGCGCGAGCATCGGCTCGATCGAGCCGAGCAGCACGTGCTCGTGCGAATCGGTCTGCATCCGCGTCACGTCCTCGAGCGCCCGCGACAGCGCGACGCCGTCGCCGAGCCGCTCGACCTCGTCGCGCAGGTCGGTCAGCAACGCGGCCCGGCGATCGGGTGCGACGAGCGCCGTATCGGCAATCGTGTCGGCCGCGCGCGCAAGCAGGTACGCGAGGCCGACCGGGTCGCGCATGCCGTCGGGCAGCACGCGCAGCGTCAGGTAGAAGGAGCGGGAAACGTTCTTCAGCAGGTCGCCGAGCAGGAAAGCGGAATCGGTTCGAGTCGTCATGGGTCGGGAAAAATCGGCCGGCGCGGGCCCCGGACGCACACGGGCGCCGGGCGCCCGCGCCGGCCCGCGAGTCGCCGCATCGTCGCGCCAGGCGGGCGTCGGCCCCGGCGCGTCGATGCAAAATTCCCGCAAGTTTAGTGCATCCGGCGCGCAGCCTGCCCGAGACGGCCGGAATGCGCGTCACGCTAGGTCGCAGTCAACCGCCCTGCCGCGGGTATCGCACCCTAAAAATAGATAATGGAAAGGCGAAAGTAATACATATGTAATTATTCGGTGCGACGATCGCGTCCCATTCGACTCCGTGCGACACGCCGCGACGGCCTCACCGCCGGATCGATCGCCCCTTTCCGACTCTCGTTTCGAAGGTTCATCGACATGCTCTTCAAGCGCCCGACCTCCCTGCGCTACGTCCCGTTCGCCTGTGCCGCCGCGTTCCTGCTCGCCGCGTGCGGTGGTGACGACGACGTCGCGTCCGATCCCACCCAGCCGATTTCCGCGAAGGTCCAGGTGGTCGGCCATCGCGGCGCGAGCGCGCTGCGCCCCGAACACACGCTCGCGTCGTACCGCAAGGCGGTCGAGGACGGCGCGGACGTGATCGAGCCCGACCTCGTGTCGACCCGCGACGGCGTGCTCGTCGCACGACACGAGAACGAGATCTCGGGCACGACGAACGTGTCGACGCTGCCGCAGTTCGCGAGCCGCAAGGCGACCAAGACGATCGACGGCGCGGAACTGACGGGCTGGTTCACCGAGGATTTCACGCTCGCCGAGCTGAAGACGCTGCGCGCCCGCGAGCGCATTCCGCAAGTGCGCCCCGCGAACACCGCGTACAACGACCAGTTCGAGATCCCGACCTTTGACGAGATCGTCGCGCTCGCGAAGCAGATGTCCGCGCAGACCGGCCGCACGATCCACCTGTATCCGGAAACCAAGCATCCGACCTACTTCCAGTCGATCGGCCTGCCGCTCGAGGACCGTCTCGTCGATGCACTGCTGAAGGATTCGTACACGGCACGCACGGCGACCGTCTACATCCAGTCGTTCGAGGTCGCGAACCTGAAGACGATCCGCAACCGGATCAAGTCGAGCCAGCCGAACTGGAAGCTCGTGCAGCTGATGGACGAAGCCGGCCAGCGCCCGTACGACTTCGTGAAGGCGAACGACAAGCGCACCTACGGCGACCTGTCGACGCGCGACGGCATGCGCGAGATCGCGACCTATGCGAACGGCGTCGGCCCGTACAAGACGTCGATCATCGCGGTCGCCGCGGACGGCACGCTGCAGCAGCCGACGCCGTACGTGCGCTACGCGCACGAGGCCGGCCTCGTCGTGCATCCGTACACGTTCCGCCCGGAGAACAACTTCCTGCCCGCGTCGCTGAAGGATGGCGGCACGCCGGCCACGCGCAACCCGGCCGGCTCGGTGCGCGAGATCCAGGCGTACCTGCGCGCGGGCATCGACGGTTTCTTCACCGACGATCCGGCCGTCGGCCGCACGGCCGTCGATACGTTCAAGCGCTGACCTGCGCGCTGACCGGGCGCGATGCATGACGCACGACGCGCCGCGCCCGGTCGCGCCGCATCGGTCAGATCACGTTGAAGTGATGCGTGCCGTCCCGCTTCAACTGATCGACCAGTCCGTACTCCCAGTCGAGATACGCCTGCATCGCGGCCGCCGCGTTGTCGGTGCCTTCGTACGGGCGCCGGTAGCGGTCGACGCGCGGTGAGGCCAGATGCGTCTCCCCGCTTTCGAGCGGCAGCCCGGCGTCGATCCATGCGGCCGTGCCGCCGGCGAGCACCGAGATGTCGGCCGAAGCCGGCAGCAGCGCGCGGGCGTCGTCCGCCGCGAACCGCGCCAGCAGGCTCGCCCCGCACGTGAACACATAGCGCTTCGCGGGCGGAATCGCCGCGAGCGCATCGCGCAACTGCGCACGCACCGCGAACCACGCACCCGGGATATGCCGCTTCACGTAGTTCGCGCTGGCCGTCACGTCGACGATCGCCAGCTCGCCCGGCGCGGCCTCCTTCAGCCAGCCCGCGAGCGTCGCGGGCGACACTTCCGCCACGCTCGGCGTCGCCGGCACGTCGCGCGGCGGCTGGCCGCGCTCGCCGAACTTCGCCGTGCCGTCCTCCGGTTCGACCACCCGCACGTCCCAGCCCATCTGCGCGAGCCACGACGCGGTCATGTCGGCGCGCACGCCGTCATCGTCGGCGAGCACGATCCGCGCGCCGCGCACGGCCGCGTGATGGTCGGTCTCCTGCACGAGCTGGCCGCCCGGCGTACTGAGGAAGCCCGGCAGATGGCCGGCTTCATATTCCTCCGGCGTGCGTACGTCGAAGCGGTACAGCGTGCGGCCCGGCGCGTCGAGCGCGGCGACATCCGCGAGCGCGATGCGCGGCACGCCCGCGCGTTCGGCCACCGCGCGCGCCGCCCGGCGTGCGTCGGCACGCTGCGTCGCGTCGATGTCGTCCGGAAAGCGTCGCGCGGCGCCGCGTTCGAGCGTCTGGCCCGCGAGCGTCCAGCCGATCGTGCCGTTGCGCAGCGCGGCGACCGGATTCGGCAGCCCCGCGTTGACGAGCGACTGCGTGCCGATGATGCTGCGCGTGCGGCCCGCGCAGTTGACGATCACCTGCGTCGCCGGGTTCGGCGCGAGCGCGCGCACGCGCAGCACGAGCTCCGCGCCCGGCACGCTCGTCGACGTCGGGATGTTCATCGTCTGGTATTCGTCGAAACGGCGCGCGTCGACGATCACGACATCGGCCTTCGCGTCGATCAGCGCCTGCACCTCCTGCGCGGACAGCGACGGCGTATGCCGCTCGGCCTCGACCCATTCGCCGAACGACTTGCTCGGCACGTTCACGTCGATGAACAGTTCGCCGCCCGCGGCGAGCCAGCCCGCGAGGCCGCCGTCAAGCAGCCGCACGTCGGTGTAGCCGAGCTGCGCGAGCTTGGCGGCCGCGCGCGGCGCGAGATCCTCGCCGCCCGCTTCGCCGAACACGACGATCGGCGTATCGCGGCGCGGAACCCGCGTCCACGCGTCGAGTTCGAGTTTCGACAGCGGAAAGTTGGCCGCCCACAGCGGGTGGCCCTGCGCGTACGGATCTTCCTCGCGTACGTCGATCAGCGCGATCTCGTCGCGGGCCAGCAGGCGGGCGCGCACGTCCTGGTACGACGCGACGGGAAAGCGGGAGGTGGAGTCGGCGGATTGCGTCACGGTGTCTCTGTCTTGATTGAATGCGTTGAAGTCGGTGAAAAAAGCGGAACGGATGAATCTCGGGCCTGCCGGCGCGTGCCGGCAACCGGCCGCGCGTGCGGGCGTTGCGTCAGGCATCAGGCATTCGAATAACCCGACACGAAAGGCTTCACGGTACCGTCGTCGAGGAACACCGCGCGCTCGACCTTGCCGATGTTCGCGCCGTACACATGGATGCTGATCGATACCTGATCGTCGAACGCGTTGGTCACGCGATGGACGTCGCCGATGCGCGGCGACACGGCCTCGATTTCGCCCGGCCGCAGCCGCACGGCGTCGCCCGCCGGCTCGGGCCGGCCCGCCGCGTCGAACCGGTACGGCTGCGAGAACTCGCCGCCGCGCAGCATCCCGATCAGCCCCCACACCGTGTGGTTGTGAATCGGCGTCGTCTGGCCCGGCCCCCACACGAAGCTGACGACCGAGAACCGCTCGTCCGGGTCGAGATACAGCAGGTACTGCCGATAGCGCGCGGGGTCGGGCTGCGCGAATGCGTCGGGCAACCAGTCGTCGTGTTCGACGAGCGCGGCGAGCAGCGCGCCGCCTTCGTCGAGGATGCGCGCCTCGTTCGCGCCGGACGCGAGCAACGCGCCCAGACCGTCGACGAACGGCCGCAGCGGCGTCTGATGCAACGAAAGCGTACTCATCGGCTGACTCCTCGAATATGATGCCGAATATGATGGATCGTCATGATGCACCCGAAAGACCATGCAGAACAAACATGAAAATTAGCGATATCGACGCTTTTGCAGCGGTCGTCCGCTGCCAGACCCTGAGCCAGGCCGCGGCCGAGCTCGGGATGACGCAGCCCGCGATCACGCGGCGCGTCCAGAATCTCGAGGAAGCGCTCGGCGTGATCCTGCTCGATCGCAACACCAAGCCGCCGCGCCCGACCGACATCGGCCGACGGGTGTTCGAGCAGTGTCGCGCGATCCTGCGTGAAGTCGATGCGCTGCGCGAGCTGACGGCCGGCGAGCAGCCGCCTGCCGGCGAATTCCGGATCGGGCTCACGCAGGGCCTCGGCGAGCTGATGCTGCCCGCGCTGATCGCCGAACTCGCCGCGCAGTGGCCCGCGCTCGCGACGCAGGTCACGACCGCCTGGGGCGGCATGCTCGTCGAGCGCGTCGCCCGGCGTGAACTCGATGCGGCGCTCGTGTTCCTCGCGCGCGAAATGGTGCTGCCGGCGCAGGTCGAAGGCGAACGGCTGCTGGCCACGCGGCTCGTCGCGGTCGGCCGCAAGGGCGACTGGCCGCGCCGCAGCTACCGGCTCGCCGATTGCCACGCGCGCGGCTGGGTGCTCAATCCGGACGGCTGCGGTTTTCGTGCGGGCTTGCGGCGCGCGCTCGACGCGCAGGGCCTGCCGATGCCGGTCACGCTCGACACCTACGGCCGCGACCTGCAGCTGCAGAGCGTCGCGAACGGCTTCGGCATCGGGCTGATGCCGCTGCCGCTCGTCGAAGGCAGCCCGCTGCGCGATGCGCTCGACATCGTGCCGCTCGCCGATTTCAAGCCGCAGATCGATCTGTGGCTGCTGCGCCGGCACGATGCGGCCCGCTTCGACGCGCCGCTCGCCGCCGTTGCCGCGCATGCGCGCACCGCGTTCGCGTTGCCGGAGCAGGCGCACGGCAAGGCTGCCTGACCGGATCGGGCGGCGAAGGCGTCGCGCCGCCCGATTGGCGCCCGCGCCCGCCCGGCTCCCATCACGCATCGTTGCGGCCGCGTTCGGTCTCGTTGACCGACGCCCCGCTCGTCTCCGTTTCGCCTTTCGTTTCGCCCTTCGCTGCGCGCTTCGTCTCACTCCGGCTCGCCGCTTCGAGCGCCGCACGCCCCGCTGCCACTGCGATCGCATCGTCCTGCGGCGTATGCACGCGGCTGCACAGCACGTCGCGATAGTGGCGTTCGAGCGGATTGGCGCGGCTCAGCCCGTGATTGCCCGACAGCTTCAATGCCTGCTCGACCACGCGGATCGCGTGCTCGGTCACGGTTCGCTTGACGAGGCCGCTCGTCGTGACCGCCGGTGCCGTACCCGCATCGGTGCGCGCGATGTGATCGTCGAGCAGCACACGGTTCGCATGCAGCCAGCCCTCGATTTCGCCGACCGCTTCCTGCACGCGCGGCAGCGTCGCCAGCGGCGCGCCCAGCCCGCTCGGCGCACGCGTCGTCGCGAACCCGACCAGCCAGTCGCGCGACGCACGCGCCACCGCGTCGTACAGGCTGCCGAGCAACGCGACCATCCACGCCTGCTGGTCGGCCTGCGCATCGGCATCCGCATGGGTCGCCGCCGACACGGCCCATGCGTCCGGTGCGCGTACGTCGACCGCGTAATCGGCCGGCAGCCGCACGTCGTCGAACACGACCTCATGGCTGCCTGACGCACGCAGGCCGAGGTGATTCCAGCTTTCGATCACGCGGATGCGATCGCCGTCCGCATCGCGGTCACGCGGCACCAGAAACACGCCGACCCGCGGCACCGGCTCGTCGGTGCGCGCCCACACGGCCAGCCAGCGCAGCGCCGGAATCCCGGTGCTGTACAGCTTGTGGCCGGACAATCGCCAGCCGTCGCCGTCGCGCCGTGCAATGGTTTCCGGCAGGCCGCCGCGCGACGGCGAACCGAGCGCGGGCTCGACGCGCAGCGCGTTGATCAATGCCCCTTCGGTGACCGCGCTGTCGAATACCGCCCGCCGGACCTGCGCCGGCCAGCGGTTGTCGGCGCGGCCGAGCGCGCGATGCTGCAGGTAGGTCATCGTCAGCACCAGCGCGGTCGCCGGGTCGGCGCTCGCGACGGCAGCCACGATCCGGCTCGCCTGCGCGAGCGTCGCACCGGCGCCGCCATGCTCGCGCGGCACGACCTGCGCGATCAGCCCCGCGCGATGCAGCCGCGCGAAGTTCTCGTGCGGAAAGCGGCCGTCAGCGTCGTTGCGGGCCGCGTCGGCGGCCAGCTCCGGCGCGAGGCGGTCGAGCAGCGCGGCGACGCGGGCGCCGTCGGCGTCGGCGTCGGCGTCGGCATCGTCGGTGGACAGCAGGCGCAGCGAACGCGGCTGCGGCGCTGGCGAGGAAGCGGCAAGGCTGGCGGACATCGAGACGGATTCCCTGGGCAATACGCAAAGTAATACGGACCGGCGGCAATAGCGGCAATCGATCGCCACGCGGCGCGGTTTCTGATGAAGCCGGCGATCCGGAACGCGCGGCGCCGGATGCGCTGGCGCCCGCGCGCCCGATCTTTCGTGAGCCCACAGCGTATGCGCAGCGCGCCCCCGCCCAAACCATGCAAATCTGATATTCAATTCGGGATTGATTATTTCCGTTTCGCATGATCCCGGCGTTAACCTGCGCTCCATTCCTGCCCGGCCGTGCGCCGGGACGTCCCTGCACCGGAGACCCAGATGAGCGTCGAATTCATCGGCATGATCCAGAGCCAGAAGCAGTCGGAAATCCATCCGCCGTCCGGCCCCGTCGTCGATCCCGATTACGTGCGCGATTTTGCGCGCGCCCACGAGACGGCCGGCTTCGACCGGATTCTCGTGCCGCACCACTCGACCGGCCCGTCGGCGACGCTGACGATCGCGTTCGCCGCGGCCGCGACCGAGCGCATTCACTTCATGCTCGCGCATCGCCCGGGTTTCACCGCGCCGACGCTCGCCGCGCGGCAGATCGCGACGCTCGACCAGTTCAGCCGCGGCCGGCTCGCCGTGCACTTCATTTCCGGCGGCTCGGACAGCGAACAACAGCGCGACGGCGATTTCCTCGATCACGACGCGCGCTATGCGCGCACCGACGAATACCTCGGCATCCTCCGACGAATCTGGACCGAAGCGCAGCCGTTCGATCACGACGGTGCGCACTACCGATTCAAGCAGGGCTTTTCAGAAGTGAAGCCGTTCCAGCAGCCGCATGTGCCGATCTATTTCGGCGGCGCATCGGAAGCGGCGCTCGAAGTGGCCGGCAAGCACGCGGACGTCTACGCGCTGTGGGGCGAATCGCTCGACCAGGTGCGCGACCTGACCACACGCGTGCGCGCCGAAGCCGCGAAGCACGGCCGCCAGGTGCGCTTCTCCGTGTCGTTCCGCCCGATCCTCGCCGCGACCGAGGACGAAGCATGGGCGCGCGCGCATCGCATCCTCGACGAAACGCGCCGGCTGCGCGAAGCGGCCGGCCTCGGCGCCGGCGGCCCGCAGCAGAGCGAAGGCGCGCGCCGCCTGCTCGCCGCGGCCGAACGCGGCTCGCGCGTCGACAAGCGGCTGTGGACCGAGATCGCGAAGCTCACCGGCGCACGCTCGAATTCGACGGCGCTCGTCGGCACGCCCGAACAGGTCGCCGACGCCCTGCTCGACTACTACGACCTCGGCGTCACGACGTTCCTGATCCGCGGCTTCGATCCGCTGGAAGACGCGATCGACTACGGCCGCGAACTGATTCCGCGCGTGCGCAGCGCCGTCGCCGCCCGCGACGCGGCACGCCGCGCAGCCTGAGCCCAACGAAGCCTATTGGAGCCATCCGCCATCATGTCCGCCGTCCTTGCCTCGCCCGTCCGCACCGCATCGGGTCTCGAACTCGCCGAAGCGCCGCGCCAGCATTTCTGGTTCGATCCGCCGGCACCGCGCATCGACGTCGCCGCCGAGCGCCGTCACCGCCAGGAACGGCTCGCGGGCGCATTCCGCCTGTTCGCCCGCTTCGGCTTCGCGCAGGGGCTCGCCGGCCACATCACCGCACGCGACCCCGAGCTGCCCGACCACTTCTGGGTGAATCCGCTCGGCGTGCATTTCTCGCAGATCAAGGTGTCCGACCTGCTGCTCGTCAACGCACGCGGCGAAACCGCGATCGGCACGCGGCCGCTGAACAAGGCCGCGTTCGCGATCCATGCGGCGATCCACGAAGCGCATCCGCACATCGTCGCCGCCGCGCATACGCACTCGACATACGGCAAGGCGTGGTCGACGCTCGGCCGCCTGCTCGATCCGCTCACGCAGGATGCCTGCGTGTTCTACGAAGACCACGCGCTGTTCGACGACTTCACGGGGATGGTCGTCGACACGAGCGAAGGCGCGCGGATCGCGGACGTGCTCGCGAAGCCGGACGGCACCACGCACAAGGGCGCGATCCTGAAGAACCACGGGATCCTGAGCGCCGGCCCGACGGTCGAGGCCGCTGCGTGGTGGTACATCGCGCTCGACAACGCCGCGCACACGCAGTTGCTGGCCGAGGCGGCCGGCACGCCGCAGCCGATCGATCGCGCGACCGCGCGCCACACGCACGGCCAGATCGGCGGCCCCGAGGGTGCGCTGCATGCATTCGACAGCCTGTTCGCGCGCGTCGTCGCCGAAGAACCCGACCTGCTCGACTGAGCAACATTCCGCACGACCGGAGACCAGCCCTCATGACCCGAACCACCGCACCCGCACCCGTGCCCGACGACGCGCACGACGACAAGCGCCGCAAGCTGCTGCGCGCCGCCGGCGCCGTCGCGCTCACCGCGCCCGCGATCACGCTGGGCCGCAAGGCCTGGTCCGCGCCGCCGCTGAAGAAGCTCACGTTCGCGTGGAACCAGAACGCGTTCTGCCTGACGCCGATCGTCGTCGCGCAGGAGCGCGGCTTCTTCGAGAAGAACGGCCTGAAGGTCGATCTGATCAACTACAGCGGCTCGACCGATCAGTTGCTCGAATCGATCGCGACCGGCAAGGCCGATGCGGCGGTCGGGATGATTCACCGCTGGCTGAAGCCGCTCGAAGCCGGTTTCGACGTGAAGATCATCGGCAGCTCGCACGGCGGCTGCGTGCGGCTCGTCGGCGCGAAGGCGGCCGGCGTGACGACGCTGCAGGCGCTGAAGGGCAAGACGGTCGGCGTCAGCGACCTGGCTGCGCCCGGCAAGCATTTCTTCTCGATCCTGCTCGCGAAGAACGGGATCGATCCCGAACGCGACATCACGTGGCGGCAGTATCCGGCCGACCTGCTCGGCGTGGCGGTCGACAAGGGCGAGATCCACGCGATCGCCGACGGCGACCCGAATCTCTATCTGCTCGAGAAGCGCAGCAACGGCGCATACACCGAGCTGGCGACGAATCTGTCCGGCGAATACGCGCGCAAGGTGTGCTGCGTGATCGGCGCGCGCGGTGACCTCGTGCGCAACGACCGTCCGTCGGCCGCCGCGCTCGCGCGCTCGATCGTGCAGGCCACCGAATTCACGCACGACAACCCGAACGAAGCCGCGAAGGTGTTCGCGAAGTATTCGCCGAAGATCAACCCCGAGGACTTGCGCAAGCTCTACGCGACGCTCACCTACAATCACCACCCGACCAACGTCGACCTGCAGCAGGAAATCGCGTTCTACGCGGACGACTTCCGCCGCATCAGCGTGCTGAAGAAGAGCACCGACCCGCAGCGCTTCGCGCAGCAGGTCTATGCGAACGTGCTGGGGTGACGCGATGTCGACGATCGAACACGCTGCTCCCGCACGCTCCGCTTCAGGCGCTTCCGGCGCCAGTACCACCGCATCGTCGGCACGTGTCGCCTGCACGGCCTGCGAAGCGACGCTGGCCGCCGAAGCCCGTCGCTCGCGTACCTGGCCGACCGGCATCGCCGCCGCGCTCGCATGGGGCGTGCTCGGCGCCCTCACGCGACTGTGGCCGAACCGCGTCGTCGGTTTCAGCGACTGGGCGTACACCGACGAATTCGCCGTCGGCGCGTGGACGATCGCCGCGCTGTTGCTCGCCGCCGCGACGCTCGGCCATCTCGTCCCCGCGACACGCAAGCGGCTCGCGCGCGTGCGCCCGGCCGGCCCGTGG